>NZ_JAHLDL010000010.1 GCF_018861315.1 Clostridium bowmanii
CACCCTTGTCTTAAGCTAACGGTTGGCACTATCAGCCCCCGTATCGGACTTTCACCGACGAGTAAACGCCCATGCCGGGCGCACTAAAAAAAAAGATAAAAGCTTAAATGCTTCTATCTTAAAACACATGTTTACATTAAAATCTTTATTGCTCTAAAAATAAATCTGCAATTTTCTTAGCCGAATTTGCTCCATTTATTTTCTCAATCATTTCACCTTTAGATAATAAATCAAACAATTTCAATATTATCTCCCCCTCACTTTCTTTAAGTGAAATCATAATTATTATATTTGTTTCAGTGTCATTCTCCCAAATTATAGAATTTTTAAGTTTGAAAATAGTTAACGAAGATTTTTCCACAAACTCCGGAAGTCCATGAGGAATCGCAACATTGCCTACAATTATTGTACCACCCATCATCTCCCTTTTATACACACTCATTACATACTCTTCCGTGACATAGCCCTTTATTTGTAGCAATTTACACATTGCGTCAATTACATCTAGCTTTGAAAATAGATCATCTCTAATTTGTATGAGTTCTTCATTTATAACATATGATAATGGGCTAATTACCTTTATTCCCAGTAAGTTCTTTAGCGCTAGTTTTCCATCTTCTTTTAAAATATCTGGAAATGAAATAAATGGAATACCCAAAACTTCAGGATTAATAGTTCCTACTATTGCTACTATATTATGCTGTTCACGAATTTCACGAATTTTATCCTGAGCACTATCTTTGTTCATAATTCCAATTGGAATTATATCTATATTTTCATTTGAACTATCCATTATATCTTCAATATACTTCTTAATTTTCAATGCCGAGCCTACACCAGTTATGCAGACTGTTATTATTGTCTTTGAATACTTAGTAGCTGCCTTTATTCCACCAACATAAGACTTATCTCCATCTAATGCATCAGCTATTTCATCTAAATCACTAGTTATCAGCGCTCTTCTTACTGCTTCCAGCACCATTACAGTATCAACTCTACCAACTACTCTTGTAGGTATTCCCGTTTGTTTAGTAATAATTTCACCAAAGGTTACAAGAGAACCCATATCAACCAGAAGTAAGCAACCTTTTCCTTCATATACTTTTTTTATTGTTTCTATGGTTTTTTTAAGCAGTGTTTGAGGACTCTCCTCAAGTGACATTTCAATTCCTATGGCAAGATTTGTGCCTAATAGTTTATTTGATACATCTACCATTCCGCAGGCTACATGTCCGTGGCTTAATACAATAACATTCACCCTGCTTATCTTTTGATTCATAGTAGAAAAGGTTTTTAAGTACATAGCTATAAAACCAACTTCATCATCAGGTAACTCTATATCTAAACTACTATTTATCTCACTGGTAAGTATTTTAGCAACTCTGTATTCATTATAATATTCATTTTTAATATAATCTAATTGAGAATTTTTAATTATTTTTCCTTGTTTTATCCTCTCTAATGTAGAATTTAGGTGCACAGCTATACAATAATAAAAATTTTCTTTTAGATTATCTATGTAACTTTTGGCTATGTTAGTTACATTTTCAACAACCCTCAATACTTTTTCATCAATTACATCCTTTAGTTCTTCTTTATGAAAAAGTGTATTTGATTCTATATTTTTAGCAAATCTATTTAAATCAAACTTCATTTTATTCCATATGATCTTATTTATTTCATCTTTTTTATGACCTTGCTTTTCAAGATGATAATATTTTTCTTGTATATTGCTATATATTTTATCAGGTAATATATACCTGTCATCCTTTAGCTTATATGTACTTACCTCTCCAGGGTTAACAATCAGGTCATCATCACATATCTCCTCTGAAATTGAGTTTCTGCTTGAAACACTAAGTATTCCTAGTGGCACATGATCAGGCAAATCTGTTATTTCAATAACGACGGATAAATTGTTGCTTAATGAATTTAAAAATCCTTTAGCACATGCCACTTGAATATCACTTCTTAATTGACCTATATTACCTGGACAACCATATAATAATAAGGATCTAATAACATCAAACTTAATAGTAATTTCTTTACCAACTCTTGCAGCTTCCTGAGAAAAAAAATTTTCAATTAATATGTATCTTTCACTAATTGGCCTATCATTAATGGATGGAAGATCAATTATCATGGGTATCCTTCTTCTGAAAGTCAATAATAGTGAAGATTCTGGATCCTCTGTAGTTGCCGCAGTTATCATTACATTTGCTATTCTACTATTTTCTGTTTCACCTAGTCTCCTATAGTTTCCTTTATCCAGCAAATGAAACAATATTTCTTGTCCTTCATTAGGTAACCTATGTACTTCATCTAAAAACAATATACCACCATTTGCTTTTTCCACTATGCCTATCTTATCAGTACTTGCTCCAGTAAATGCACCTTTTACATATCCAAATAATTGGGAAAGAAGTAATTGAGGGTTATCTGAATAATCAGCACAATTAAACACTATGAAAGGAGCATTATTATTAAAATTCGAAGAATTAATAGCAAAGTTGTACATAGCTTCTGCAAAAAAACTTTTTCCTACCCCTGAAGGCCCAAGTATCAGAGTATGAAGGCCATGTGGAGGGTATAAAATTGCTGCCTCCGCTTGTCTTATTTGATTTCTGAGTGATCCATGATATCCTATAACCTCTCTTAGATTATTGTTTTTATTTATATTTATATTTTTGTGATTATTTTTATAATAATTTTGGACATCGGTTATATCACCGGTGCTTACATTTACTACTGTCTTTTCTATTGCTCCACTTAATGACACTTTATCACTATCTACAATATCTTTATCTTCATTCAAAACAACTTGTTTTCTTATTTGAGTGACAGAATACCTTGAGATGTCATAACCAATTTCAGATAAATTTTTACATAACATATTATCTGATATTAGCTTATTATCACTAATAATCTTTTTAATATCCACATATAAAACCTTTTCTCTTCTTTGGTTAGAATTAAGTAGATTCTTCTCTTTTCTAAATTTAGTTATATATGCTCTAGTAGTATTTACTTTTTTTGCTATATCATTATCTGTTAATGGTATCTTTTTATCTTCAGTTTCAATTAACTCAAGTATCGTTTTTTCAATCACAATTTAACCTCCCATAAACCACTCTATCCTCTTTAACTAATTGTATTCTATTTTTGTTGTCCTTACAATAATTGATGCATTTTATTTAAAATCGAAAGCTTGTGCTATGTAAACCATGCATTATTTAGTATTTTTATACCTTCAGCAATGTCATTTTCAGATATTTCGCCAAAACCAAGCATAATCATATTATTAGAATATTTCTCTAACCTCATCCAAAACGTTGATACGGCATTAACTATTACACCATGATTTTTAGCCCTTATTATAATTTCATCTTCACTTAATCCATTTTTCAATTCTACCAAGATATCTATCGGAAGTAAAGAGGTTATGGGCTATAGATCTATGGGAACTGGATTTTTAATTGAAGGTACTGCAAAATTTATCAAGTCTGGCTCAGAATTTGATATTATGAAAGAAAAGTTTTCATTTCTAAATAGAGTGCTTGAAATAACAGTTACATCTGCAAAGCAAACACTTTAGGATTCCTTTTACAAATCTTTAATTCACTGGTTGGCATCTTCAACACTTAACATGTCGTCAGTTCTTCATGCCCAGCTGCCCTTTCTGTTTATTAAGAAGTGTAGTTATCAAATTTCATCTAAAAAGCAACATTCTAATAACAAGAATGTTGCTTTTTTAGAGTTAGTGTTTAAACCTCTTATTTACTTCATCTCTCTACTACGACAATCACGAGGTGAAAGATTTGGATTGGATTAAAATTAAGAATCTTCAGGATGATTTTAATGTATTAGTTTCAAATCTTTCAGATGTAGAAAAAGAAAAACTATTTGATGCACTTGACTGGAGTTTACATAGCAAAACCGACACAAGTGCCTATATTTTAATTTTAAATAATAATAAAATGGGGTAATTTTCGGTAATTTAGATATGTTATTAAAATACATATTTAAGTGATTGGTATACATAATGAAAATCTGGTCATTATAATATTTACAGAGACTTAATAAATATATATTGTGAAAGGTTGTGTTTTAGATGGGGTTTTTAAGTAGAATAGGTGGAATAATAATACTTTTTTGGTTCTTAGGGTTTATGTTTAATATTGGTGGACAAATGATTCATTGGTTACTTGTTATCGCTGCAATAGTATTAATTGTAGATATGATTTCAGAAAAAAGAAGAAGAACTTAAAAAATTGTTATTCTGATAATGAAGATTAATAACCGGTAAAACCCCCGTATTTCACTGCAGCTTTAATTACTCTGTAGTACTTCTAAATCTTCTTGTAAAATATGGAGCAGATATCAATATAAAGGATAAATATATTTTAATAAAATACGGTGGAAAAACTAAATTACAGTATTCTCAACCTTAACACATTAACTATTTTTAACACAAAAGAACCACTGAAGCATATTTAATTATACTTCAGTGGTTTTTTCTTGGTTATCTATTCTCATTGTTGCTTATGTTTGCTAATAACTCACCGTTGGAGTGATATCTTTTATATGAAGATTAGCATTTGCTTTCTTCATTAATTTTACCTCAATTTTAGTTTATTTAATTATTAAATTACTGTAATTAAATTGTTCTTAGAATTTTCAAAAATTTTGTTCAATATTTATGATATACTAAAAATACAATTAAGAATTAAAAAGGAGTTGAAATTGGTTCTTACAAAGCCTAATGTATTATGGAAAATACGAACCTTAAAAGTATGAAGATTACTAAAACTATATTTATAATTATCATTTTTATTTTAGCATTATGTGGAATATTCTATCTAAGCAATTCTGTAACTAATAAAAATAATATAGTTACAGTTACAATACCAGAAGGATATACAAATATAGAAATAGGACAAGCATTAGAAATATCAGGATTGGTTACAGAAAAAGATTTTATAAATGAAACTGAGAACTGGGCAGATAATAATTACTGGTTTTTAAAAGAAGTGCCCAATGATAAACATAAGTTAGATGGTTTCTTATATCCTGCAACGTATTCTTTTTCAAATAAAACATCAAGCAAAACAATTATAAATGAAATGCTTAAAGGTTTCCAATTAAACATAGCACCTAATAAAGATTATATTATTAAAAATAAATTGAATATAAGAAATACTTTAATAACAGCTTCTCTAGTAGAAAAAGAAGCAAAAAAAGAAGTAGACAGGCCCAAAATAGCTAGTGTTATTTACAATAGGATAAATAAAAATATGGCATTGCAAATAGACGCAACAATACTATATGTCATTGGTCATAAAGCAAAACTATACAATAAAGACTTAGCAGTAAAATCCCCATATAATACTTACTTGAATAAAGGGTTACCCCCATCACCAATATGTAGTCCAGGAACTAAGTCAATAAATGCTGCTATCCACCCAGCAAATACTAATTATATTTATTATGTATTAAATAGTAAAACTAATGAGCATATATTTTCTGAAACATATGCTCAGCACCTTAAAAATGTATCTATATATATTAAATAATTAAAATAGTCCCCATGATGAATATAAATTCATTATGGGGACTATTTTTTATACCATATTTAAGTGACTAAATTCCTTTCCACCCATTATAAACACCAAAGCAATATTGAATATACGAACTTCTATTTTTATCAAAGCCAAAGCAATTACTGCTAACTCCTTTCCTTAATAGTTTTAAATTTATTCACTTTATTTCTAAGCTATAAATTATAATTTAATTTTAGTTAACATTTAATAATTAGTTTACATAATCCTTAGTATGTAAACTAATTATTGTTATTAGATAAATATCAAAAAAAGTAGAGACTCTTTTTAGTCTCTACTTTTTTAATATTTTCCTTTTTTTAGCTACCTTAAAATCTACAGTTATTGATCAAAACATAAAAGTGGAACTTTCATCTATTTTTCAAGAAACGGTTACCCTATTTCGATAATTCTATCAGAAAAAATAATCTTTCCGTCCTCTAGTGTAGTAATTTCCCCTAGATATTCATCAATGCAGTCTATCCCTGTTTTATTGTTTAAATTTCTTGTTTTATCTACAAGAGCTACCGTTCCTTCAAATAAGAAAGCAATAGTATCACTCATGGAGAAAGCATCTTCTTTCTCATGGGTAATCATAATTGTTGTTATACTAAACTTCTTTTGAATCTTCATTATATAAGCCTTAACATAATTCTTTAGGTTATTGTCGAGACCAGTAAAAGGCTCATCCAACAGAAGCACCTTAGGATCTACAGCTAATGCTCTCATTAATGATGCTAGCTGCTGTTGTCCTCCCGAAAGCTGATGAGGGTATTTTTTCATATGCTCTTCCATATTAAAAAATTCAGTAAGAGAATTCACCTTTTGTCTAATCATTTCTTTAGATACCTTCCTCATTTTAAGGCCAAACTCCACATTTTCTCTTATAGTCATATGGGGAAATAGTAGTTTCGCTTGATGTACCATCACTATGTTTCTTTTTTCAATATGTACATCATTTATAATGTTTCCATCTACTAATATACTTCCTCTTTTAGGAATTAGAGCTCCTGTGATAATTTTAAATATTGTAGTCTTTCCCACTCCACTAGGACCTAAAATAGAAAAAAACTCACCATTTTCAATGGTTAAATTTATATCTTTTAAGATTTTATTTTTGCCAATAGAAAAATCTATACCCTTTAATTCTATTTTACTCATATCCATACCTCATAATTAGCTCTTCTTTCTTAATATATTTTTACCGATTAAAGATGTAAATATCATTACAACCACACCGTAGAATATATACATTAATGTATATGCTGCTGAAATATTTCTATTAGAATTAGTTATATAAGGTGTCATAATCATAGAAAAATTAACATGTTTATTGTTACCGATAAATAGATTAATAAAATATTGGGAATATGAAATAATAAAGGCCATGAAAAACGACCCAATATATCCCTTAATATATATCGGTATATTTATATATTTAAAAGCTTGCCAGAAGGAAGCTCCTAGTCCTCTAGCTGTTAATTCCTCTTCTATACCCCAAACCGTATAATAAGAATAGGTCATCTTAAAAGCATATGGCAGTGAAAAATAAGTATGCAAAATTAAAAGTGCAAAAGTTGAAGACAATGGGCTTTTCAAAAACAATTTATGACTTCCTAAACATACACTTATTACTGGCAATAGCATTGGTAAATAAAAAATACTTTCTAAGGCAATCTTAGCTTTTATGTTTATTGTAATCAAAAACCTAGATACCATTATACTGCTAATTGTGGCTATCAATGCTACTTCCACAGAAAAAATCACTGATTTTATTCCAATATACCAATCCTTTGAAGTAAAAAAGTATTGAAACCCAGCTAGGGTAAAGGAATTAGGTAGTATATCTGTAGACCTCCAATTAGTAAAAAAGGCCCAAATGACCATAGATAGAATTGGTAATATAAGAAAAGCAAAAATCATAATTAATACTACTCTATAGCAGAATTTGTTCATTATAATATCTCCCCTTCTCCATGGCCCTTTATCATATTATAATATAAAAAACATAACACAATAGATATTATAATCATAATCATATTTATAGCCATACCATAAATTCTATTAGAGAGATCAGAATTCAAATACGTCTTGTAAGCATATACTCCTATTGAAATAGGATTTGATGGTCCTAAATAATAAAATCCTTCATAGGTAAACATATTAAAGTTAAAAATGATTAAAAAAGAAGTTACTACTGACCTTTTCGCTAAGGGTAATAGTATTTTTATTATATATTTAAATTTAGTACAGCCTAAATTCTGAGCTACAAAACTATAGGTCTCATCAGCCTTCCTAAAAATTGGCGCCACACAAAAGGCTACAAAGGGCAATCCCTTAAATATATTCAAAAGTATTACACCTAACCCACTGGAAGTATAAATTAAATTAACATTAGCCTGTGAAATTCCCAAAGTAGAAACAATATGATATAGTAAGCCCTTATCACTATAGGTATTATAAATTAGTGCAGCAGCTGCAACATAGGATAACAATATGGGAATTTTATATAGAAGACTCATAAAATTATACTGCCACTTTGAAACATAGTATCCGGTGTAAACACCTAGGATAGTAGCAAGTACTGCAGATATAAATGCTACTTTAAAACTAAAATATAAGCTTTTCAGGAAAATATGATCTGTAAATAAATCCACATAATACTTAGTGGTAAAATTATTAAAGGAAAGCTCAGGAATATATCCTAAGCTTTCTAAAAATGTATTTATGATAACAACTATGGTAACTGTAACTATTATTGATAATGCAGGCAGCATTAATAATATTCCTTGAATTCTCTTCTTTTTAATATTATTTATCAAAAAGAATCACATCCTCCCATATCTTATCGATTATAACTACTAAATCTGATTTAAGCTCTGGCTGCTGATGCTTTGAAAGCTCTTCATATTTTAAAATTGAGTCCGCGTATTCCTTTGCAGGTGTTAGTACTTTATCAAGGTTTCCCTTTTCCTCTAAGGATATCTTTTTATATTGTATTGATGGTAAATCCGCCCAGCCATCTAAGTTTGCCTTAGATATTTGCATCTCAGGTGATAATGCCGCATTAATTACCTTTAAAGCCCCTTCAACATTTGGCGCATTAGCTGCTATTGCTAAATAATGAGTATTGAATGGTGTTCCTTTATCCCATACAGCAGTTTTTGTAGTTGAAACCCAACTTTTATTTTTAACCATGCTTAAAGCCTTATTTGCAGTATAGGCCATTGTAATATCTATTTCTCCATCTTGATATAAACTATCTAGTTGAGCGGAATCAGCTGGATACACTTGTCCTTTTTTCCATAGGTAGGGCTCAAGCGCCTTAAAATATTCTAATGCTGGAGTAATTGATTTCTTAACCGCATCGTAGCTAGGGTCTAAATTTTTCAACTTATCATATCCAACTATATCATATAATACTGTTCTAATGAATGCTGAGCCAGAAAAATCATTGGACTTTGGATATGTAAACCGTCCTGGGTTATTTACCACATATTCTTTGAGGCTTTGTGCATTAGTGGGTATTGACTTAACCCTTTTGCTGTCATAGTTAAATACAAATTGAGCTGTTCCTAAAGGTGCTTCATAACCATCTGTAGCATAACCGAAATCTGTAGTTGCTGAGGGTCCTTCTAGGTCATAATATTTTTTTGCATTTGCCAAAGAATTTAGAAATGGTCCATGTAAAAGATTATTTTTCTTTGCATAGTAAAAATTCTCACCATTAATCCAAATTACATCAATTGATCCAGTTTTAGATGAACTTTTTTCATCCGTAAGTTTTAATAAAATTTCATCAATATTCATTGGCACACGATTAAGAGTTACATTATAATTTTCTTTTACATACTTTCCTAATTCATTATCAATCCAAGCATTAACTCTTTCATCTCCACCCCAACCGTAGAGGGTTACCGTTTGATTTCTCACTACCTTATTTCCACAGCCTGCAAAAACGACCATGGAAATCATTAACGTAAAGACTAAAACAACCCATAATAGTTTCTTATTTTTCATAGTCCCCCCCTGAAAACTTAATAGTATAAATAATCTTTGTATTGCCTATATAACACTCTAATGTATTATCCTCAGCTTATCTTATGTATTAGAGAATCCTTCAGTTTCCTTGCCAATAAATTTTCTTTTGATGAAAAATCCAACTAGCATTACCAACACCGCGAGTACTCCTGAAATGGAGAAATACCTCCATTTATCTTCACCTGCAGTAAGTCCTGCAGCTCCAATAGTAAAAAATGATACTCCAGGAAACATAAATATAAAGGTATAAATTGTATACTTCCAAAAACTTATATCTGTAACTCCGTATGCAAAGTTTTGTAGATTGTATGGAAAAATTGGCACCATTCTAGTGATCATAAGAACTATCAGATCACTTTTTTCATCCTTAGAAAATAATAATTTTTTTAAAATCTTATTTTTTTCAAGCATTGGTTTAATTGAATCCTTAAGGAAAAATCTTCCCACTACAAAAGCAAGTGAGGCTCCAATTGTTGTTGCGATCAAACAAGAAAATATACCAATGCAAGGTCCAAACACCATACCTGCAACAATAGCAAAGGTAACACCTGGAAGGGCCAAAACCACACAACCAATAATTGTTAGAATTATATAAATACCCATTGCTAATAGCATGTTTTCTTCTACAATATTCTTAAGAAAAACTAAATTTTCTTTATTTCCTAAGTATTTAGACCATCCGAAGTATCTATTTAAAATCAAAATTGCAATAATAATCCCTACAAAAATAAATATTTTAACCTTATTTCTATTCTTATTCACGTGCACCTCCAACCATATACCAATATAGTATAACAATGACAGTGGCTCAAAATTTAGTTTCATAAACTAAATTTTAAGCCAGTCAATTTTATTTTTATTTTTTTTGTTTTGATTTGTTAAACATAGTAATTAGCACAAGTCCTAAGATTATAATAATTAGTAATGCCCCATTGATTACTGAAAAGGGAATTTTATTTATATGAATTCCTTCCCGAATGATAGAAGCAGGTACCACCTTTAATCTTTGGAACCCATAAAGTATCATGGCATAAATTGTACAAACAAACAAATTAGCGGTAGAAGATACACCACTTAGTATGAGTTGTTTTCTTCTTGAAATTGCACTTAAAATTACAGATAAAAGGATGAATGATGCAAAAAATATGTAACCTATATTTACCCTCATTTCAAGCCATTCACTTTTAAAACTGGTAATTGCAATTACCAGGGCCCATAAAAAACTATTATAAACAATATTAAAATATTTCATATAACACCATAAGTTTCAATTATTTAGCAAGACGAAAAGTAACTGTTACTACTTTCCCATCTTCTGGTAATACATCTTTATCACCATAGAATTTAACAACGTTATTTTGTGTAGTTCCAGTTAGATATGCTGCATCACTTGTAATACCTGTTGCACAGCTATCTAAACAAAGTACACATCCAGTATTGTTTTTCTTAGCACTTTCAAGGTTTCCACCAAAACGTAAATCCATAGGTTTTTCTACACTTGCTTTGATAATATCTGCAAATGGAATTTCTTTAGCTTGTCCCTCCCAAGTTACTACGGCGGTTAACTTGTCTCCATCAACTGCTACTCCATTATCAGCACCTGCTTTCATATCTGTTGCTTTTAAGTTGTTTCCAGGTTTAGCTCCAATATCAAGTAATGCTTGATGGAATTCTTTTTCATCTGCAAGGCCACGAAGAAGTGATTTTTCTCCATTTGATCCTTTTTCAAAAACAATTCCATGACGTGTTGCTTCTGTAAAATACTTACCATTTACTTCACAAAGCATTTTAATTTCCTTTGCCTCTTTGTCAACTACTAATACTTTTGCCTCAGTTTTTGATACTTCCGGTGTTGCTTTAGTACAAGCTGCAAGTGAGAATATAAGTGCAGCTACCAATAAAACGGTTAATATTTTTTTCATTGTCATAATTGTTCAAGCTCCCTTTAATTTATAATTTTTTTATTAAACATCTGTAAAACAGATTATTTATTTACACTTAATTTTTTCTTTTGTTTTTCTAGATAAATTTGCCTAAACAATATAACTAATGCAGATAGTGCAAATAAACATAATAGACCTGTTACAAATAATTTTGTTCCTCCAGTTAACATACTTCCTACATAAGAGTAAATAATTGTTGCAGGTAATTGCCCTATACCCGTTGCAATAAAGAATGAGCCAAATGACATAGAGGTTAAACCTGCTGCATAACTTACAATATCAAAAGAAATAAATGGTAACAATCTGGCCATCAAGATACTTATTTTACCATGTTTCATGAAAAATTTATCAATTTGTTCTAGTCCCGTTTTGCTTGTTAATTTGATTACAATATCTCTCCCTAAAACCTTAGCGATATAAAAACAAACTGCTGCTCCTGCCATGGCACTAGCCCATGAAAGCAGTGCTCCTTGCCACCAACCAAATAGGTTTGCATTAGCAAAGGTAATTAGGAAAGCTGGCAGTGGTGCAGCTATAGATTGAAATATCATTAATAAAAAAGAAATAACTGCAGCATATGCTCCATAGGATGCTACAAATGAGCTAACAAGTGTAAAATCTCCACTTGCAAACATTTTAAAGATGGTATTAAATGCTCCCTTTATAGATGGTACAAATAAATAGCTTAAAACTAAAACTAAAAGTAGTAGGATTATTATAATTTTACTAATGGGACTCTTTTTCTTATTAGGTGTATTTTCCATTTTATTTCTCCTTAATTCAATATTATAATCTTCTATTTTAAAATTCCTTTTTCCATTCATAAGTTTTTTGTGTATAATCTAAAAACCAATATTATGTGTACTTCTTAAAATTGTTGTTCCTTTAGAACTAATTTTTTTACCATTTTTGAGTTTTCAGGATCTAAATACCCCAATAATAATAAAATAAATATAGTATATTGATCTTTTTTTCATTTTTGCTCTTCTATAATTTCATCTTTATTAAATATTAATGCACAAATATGTTATCAATGTTCTTTGTAATTGTCCAATAGATATTACCTATGCCTATTGATATATCTATTGGTAAATTAATTAGCTTGAATAATTATTACTATTATGAGATTCAAGAGCTTATGTGATTTTAACTTAAAAAAATACTCCAAGGATAGTATTTTCTATCCTTGGAGTATTTTCTATCCTTGGAGTATTTTCACAGTAAATATTGATGCTATACTTTCCTATTGCTCATTAGCCTAAACTTTTTAGGGGTAAATAACTTATTTAGCTTATAATAAGCTTTTAATTTTTTCTTCTATTTTTTCTGGTTCATAAGTTGGAGCAAATCTGTCTACAACCTTACCATTTTTATCTATAAGAAACTTTGTGAAGTTCCATTTAATATCATCGCCATCAGTATTAAATCCCATCTCTGACAATTTTTTATACAATCCTTCTGAGGCATCATCTTCCAATGCTTTAGGTTGTTCTTTCTTTATAAACTTATACAATTCATCTGCATTGTCGCCATTTACATCTATTTTATCAAAGGTTTGAAAAGTTGTGCCGTATGTAAACTGGCAAAAGTTAGCGATTTCTTCACTACTCCCTGGAGCTTGAGCAAAAAATTGATTACTTGGAAAATCTAATATTTCGAAACCTTGATTTTTATATTTGTCATAAACCTTTTGAAGTCCTTCATATTGTGGTGTAAACCCACAGCCTGTGGCAGTATTAACTATTAAAAGCACCTTTCCTTTGTAATCCTCCATTGAAACTTCCTTACCTTCTATGTTTTTTACCTTAAAATCATATATCATTTTAATTTCTCCTTTTTATATATATTTTTTTGTTTGTTTTAAAAATAACTTTTTAATCATAATATTCTTTATTTTTTTATATTTTTAGTTTTTTAATAATTTTTCAATATCAACCTTTATTTTTAATGGAGATATTGTAGGTCCATATCTCTTAATTACATTACCCTCTGAATCTAGTAGAAACTTAGTAAAGTTCCATTTTATTTCCTTACCTAAAAGACCTTTTGCTTCATCTTTTAAAAATTTATATAAGGGATGTGCAGTTTTTCCATTCACATCTATTTTTTCAAACATAGTAAAAGAAACTCCATAGTTTAATTGGCAAAAATTTTGTATTTCTTCATTACTTCCTGAATCTTGCTTTGCGAATTGATTACAAGGAAATCCTAAGATTTCTAAACCTCTTTCTTTGTATTCCCTATTTAATTGTTCCAAATCTTCGAACTGAGGTGTTAATCCACATTTACTTGCAGTATTTACAATTAAAACTACTTTACCTTTGTACTTCTCCATCTTTATTTCTTGACCATCCATTTCCTTTGCTGAAAAATCATAAAATTTCATATTTACTACTTCCTTTCGATTCTATCTTAACTAAATTTCTTTAACAATTCATCTAAGGATTTTTTTAAAACCATAAATTCCTCTATAGTTATTCCAACTTTACAAGCTATTAGTTCTGGAACTTCAAGTATTTCATCTTTTAATAATCTTCCCTTTTCATCCAATTCAATTACTACTACTCTGTCATCTGTTGGATCCCTATATCTTATTATTAATTCCATACCCTCTAGCTTTTTTAGCACTGAAGTAAGAGTTCCAGAATCCAGATGCAATCTTTTTCCAATTTCCTTGACAGTTATTTTTTCTTCTTCCCATAATACTAACATTGTTACATATTGTGTATAAGTAAGATTATATTTATCAAGAACTGGTTTATATAATTTTATTACTTCCCTTGATGCAGCATATAATGAAAAACATAACTGATTGTCTAATTTAATTGTTTCATATTTATCCATAGTTAACCTCTTTGTGCTAAATATAATTTGATTAAATTTAATTGTATCAAATTCAACCTATAATTTATTATATGGTTTATTATTCCCATTGTCAAGACATTTCATATATTTATTTTACCGTTTTTTATGTTTCTTTATCATATGAATTTATACTTTGCTTAAGCTCCCTCCCTTTGCAAAGAAATGCCGTATATTCTTTTCAACTGACGGATCAAGAATTAATGGTGGTGCATGGTGTGGTTTCCTACGTGCATCAATAATCATATTATCACAGGCCCAGTGCTTATTTTCATAATAGCTATTAACTCCATAAATATCATGTGAAGGGTTACTTCTTGTAAATGTGACCCATATAAAATTTTGTAGAGAAAGACTCATAAATGTACTGTCATCGCATATGACGATTATTGGGCAAGTTGGCATGGCACCTCTTGCGTCAATTGCCCAGCTTAAGTCATCTAATTGCTTTTGCACTTCTTTATAACTTAAAAATTCAGGTCCTTCCATTGCGACGATGCCTGGTATTAAGAGCCTTGGATTTTTAAAACCTTGTAAATCCATTAACTGCTTGGGCACGTCACCACACAATTTTCTTTTCTGATCACCACATGCAGCAATTATCATTTTGCTACCAGTATTTAGACCCGTTCCCCAATAATCAAGAGTATCCATGGTTGTATTTGTTTGAAAATGAATGTCACGATGAAGGTCAATTCTTTCAAGTATATATGTTAAGAATTCTATCTCTTTATGTGTATCTAACGGTTTACTCTCTTCCGCCGTAATAAATAAATATTTAGCTAAACTAAGTTGTCCTGTTCCTAAAATCCGGTTAGCAATGGTGAGAAGTTCAGCCGGTTGTTTGACCTTTTGGTAGGGTGTATACCTCTCACTTCCTATGGCAAATAGCAATGGATGAACACCCGCTGCATCTATTGCATGAACTTCTTTCACACCAGGAATTTCATATTTTACCGCATTACCAGTTAACTCATGGATAAGATTGCCGAAAGAAGTATCTTCCTTCGGAGGACGACCAACAACTGTAAATGGCCAGATTCCATTGGACTTTGCGTATACTTTATGCACCCTCATTAATGGAAAATCATGAATAAGACTATAATATCCAATGTGATCACCAAAAGGGCCTTCAGGTTTCGTTTCACCTGGATAAATTTCACCAGTAATTACAAAATCAGCATCAAGACTAATACAATAACCATCAACATAAGTGTAACGAAAATTACGTCCAGAAAGAAGTCCCGCAAAGGTCATTTCACTTAATCCCTCAGGTAATGGCATGATGGCAGCTAGTGTATGAGCAGGAGGGCCTCCAATAAAAATGCTCACTTTAAGCGGGACACCAAGCTTGTTCGCTTTCTCTTGATGAATACCGATTCCACGGTGAATTTGATAATGCATGCCTACTTCTTTATTCATTTCATAATCGTTGCCACTAAGCTGAACACGATACATTCCTAAATTACTGCTCATAATACCAGGTTTTTCTGGATTTTCTGTGTAGACTTGAGGCAAAGATGTAATCTGAAGCAGGTTGTGTGTATTAGTGAAAACAATGGTTACATTAGAATATATATATGCACCCTGATATAATTAAATTTAAAAGAGGATTCTCCCTTAAATTAAGTGATAATCCTCTTTTAACTTATATTATTTAGCCTTCTATTTCCTCAGTGAGCTTTATTATCTCATCAATTATATTACCAATATGCTCTATAGTATCAAGGAGTGGCTTTTCTGTGGTTATATCTACTCCTGCCATTTTTGCAAGCTCTACTGGTGTTTTAGTTGAGCCCGCTTTAAGTACAGCTCTCCAATCATCTATAGCTGGTGTGCCTTCACTTAAAATCCTCTTGCTAACCTCTGTGGCTATGGTAAGTCCTGCACTGTAAGTATAAGAATAAAGTCCCATGTAATAATGAGGCTGTCTCATCCATGTAAGTTCTGCTCCAACATTTATTTTTACATCTTCTCCCCAGAATTTTTCAAGTACACTTCTTTTTATTTCATTAAGCTTTGTAGCTTGAACACTTCCGCCCTGATCAATTATATTGTATACCTCTCTTTGATATGCTGCTTCTAAAAGGTGTGTTACAAAGTTATGATAATAGGTATGTCCTATCATTGAGGATAAAACCCATCTCTTAAATCTAGGATCATCATTAACTTTCATAAGATAATTTGCCATGAGCATCTCATTCATTGTAGATGGTGATTCTACAAAATATGTTGAGACCTCTGTATCAAATATATTTTGGCTTTTGTTACATAACTCAAAGTGTCCTGCATGTCCAAGCTCATGAGCTAGTGTAAATACCTCTGCCATTTTTTCAGTCCAAGAAATTAAAATGAAAGAATGACTTCCATAAGGACTTGCACAGAAGGCTCCTGTAGATTTTCCTTTGTTTTGTGCAAAGTCAATCCATCTCTCATCATAAGCTCTTTTAATCATTGTAAGGTAATCTTCACCAAGTATTGATAAGGCCCCTTCAATGTATTTTTCAGACCCCTCTACTGTTATATTAGGCTCGTAGCCTGGATCAACTGAAATCTTCAAATCTGCAAAGGTCATTTCCTCTATTTTATGCATCTTCCCAAGAAGCCTTGCATACTTTCTCATGTGAGGTGCCAGCTTTTCCATAATTAAGTCTATCTGCCTGTTATATAACTTCCTATCTACTTTTTGAGAGAATAACAAACTATCTATAACAGAATCAAACCCTCTAAGTGTTGCCATTGTTTTTTCCTTTTGTACTTGAGTCTGATAAACTGCAGCTATTGTATTCTGATATTCCTTTAATTTACAAGAGAAAGCTTCAAAAGCAGCTCTACGGATCTTTATATCATTTTCAGATTCCCATTCATCTTCAAAAAGTCCAAAACTAAGTGGATGCTCCACTCCGTCTACAATAAAATTACCAAAATCCATATCTGCAAGCTTAGCTTGTTCATAAATGCTATAAGGAGCTTCTAATGTACCCGCTAAAGCAGCTAATACTCTTTCTACTTCTGGATGAAGTGCATGTGCCTTGTCTCTTTTTATATCCTTTAAATAATTGCTATTTTCCTTTGACTCGCTTATCGCATCTTCAATAATTTTTTCATTAGCTTGCATAATCTCGCTTTTTACAAAGCTCAGCCTACTGTCAATATCAGATGCAATATTCATATATTGCATATCTCTATCTTGATTTTCATTGTTAGTATAATCCACTGAAACTGCAAGTTCTGCGTAAGATTCTGCACGGTACGAAATCTCGGCTATCTCTCTCACTTTATCCAAACATTGATTAATATTTCTTGCTGTATTCAGTTTCCCCTTATAATTTTTTTCCACTTCTGAAGTAATTCCTTGAATCTCTTTTACAGCCAAATTATACTGATGCTCGGTTGAATAAATAGCAGATAAATCCCAAGTAAGTGATTGCTCTACATCTTTTCTATCTTTTAAAGTTTTTCCCATTTTAAAGCCCCCTTCGTATTGTAATTATTTATATTTTATACCTTATTATTCATTTGGTCTATACATCAGTGTCAAAAATTACCCTAAAAAATATCGCCCTGGCAGGTACTATTTCACTAAGCTAATTCAGTCAGTTGTTTTAAAGGCCTTGCAGATTTTAATTGCCTCCGTAAAATTTTTAGAGTCATACATTATTTGTGCTTGATATAAATACATATTATCATCAGACGGATTAATCAAAATTGCAGTTTTGAATACTTCTAATGCCTTATTTTTATCGGCTATCCGAAGATAGTATTCTCCTTTTATGCAAAGTAAGTCTGGATCACTTTGATACATTTCATAAGCAAGTGATATATAATTTTTTACCAATTTTAAATCACTTCCAAGTAGAGCCCTCTGTGCTTCTTCCCTGTAATGAAAGTATTGTTCGTAGTCAATTTTAATACTTGTATTAAAAGAACAATAGCCGAGAACTCTCTCTTCACCTATCTGCTTAAATAGATACTTAGTAAAAGTTTCTGGATAGGAATCATTAAGAAACCTTTCTTGTTCATCCCAATGAAAGGTTTCATTTAAAATATTACATATATTTCTAGTAAGAAAGTGATGTCCCATTAAGAACTCTATCATTTTTGCATTTATAAGGGACACAAACTCTAATTTCCACATAATGTCATAATTTAAAAGTTCAATCCAATTCTTTTCCTGAGTACGATAGGTAAAATTATTATATATAGAATTTACCCTTTCAAAAAACTCATAAATATCCTGTTCATAGTTAACTTTCGTATCAACAAAATCATTAACAATATTGACATTAGGAGGGCTATAGTTATTATTGTATTCTGGAACATCATCATAACTTTCTTCTACAAATGGCCTTTGTATTTCCTCAACCTTTAATGGATATTTAATAATTTCTTTTATTAAAGCTTCTTCTTTTGGTGGAATATTTGCCACCTTATAAATGCCATTTTTCCTGGCAAACTTTAAAGCACTATTATAAGCTTCATGGAGTAACTGAAAACCTTGTGGGTTATCCTCTGGATGATTTATTCTTAATTTTTTAGCATATGCCTTTTTTATTGCTGATATCTCGGCGGTAGGATCTATCTCTAGAATCTCCTATCAGTTCACGTTTGTCACCTAAGGGCTCCTGATACAGTCGCTCTCCTTTTGCAAGGAGTAGCCTATTCTCCATTTTATCTCTTGGGTGAAATTTTATATCCTTTAAAGCATTTAATCTTTCTTCGATTTCTTCCCTTGACATACTTCCCTTATTTTTTTCAATAACCAGTCGATTTTTATCTCCAGTACTTACCGTAACAACCTCAACTTCTGGATCTTCTTCGTCAATAACCAGATGATTGAATCCTATAATATATGCACTTCCAGTGATTTTAACAACAATTGCATTATGTTCTCCTACTTTTGTTTCCTCAATTATTCTTCCTTTAAAAGTAGTACCTGTTATACTTTCATTTACAAAAGTCTCACCGACTTTTAATTCTCCTTGTTCATAAATCATTGCTATTTTTGCACAAGTTCCTGTTATGGGGATCAAACTGACCTGTTCCAAAGATAACAACGTTAAATAAACTACCTCTCAAGACAAGATACAATCACTTGTGCACAATCTCTCGCTCCATTTTCCATAGCAATATTTTGAGCGAGGGTTTTAGAATTTAGAACTATATTATCACTGAGGGCAAATTCAATTGCCACCGCAAGTCTTCCAGCGGTCAGGTCTCTTCCGTAAATAGGCTTTGAGCCAACACCTAAGTCATTAGCTCTGTGCGCCCATGCAAACTGGTCATTGGAAAAAGGAATAATCACACTTGGCACACCTGCCTTAAAGCCCGCGGCAGTGGTTCCGGCACCGACATGATGACAAACTGCAGAAACATGCTCAAATAGCCAGCTGTGTGGAGTACTGCCAATTGCGATTACAGTTTCAGGCAGATGTTCTATACTACCCATACCACTGATGATTGCCCGTTTACCACATTTATGAACCGCCTCAAGAATCAGCTTTACAGTTTTATCCTTTTGGTCTAGATTAAAAACACTCCCAAAGCCGATATATACAGGTTTTTCACCTTTTGCAAGAAATTCATCGAGTTCCTTTGGTGGTACATATTCGACTTGTTCCTCTACAAACCAATAACCGTTTTGATGTATGTTCTCATTCCAGTCTTTTGGTCTTGGAAATACAAAGTTACTGCATGATACTAATGCAGGTCGATTTTTGTCAACTTTTTCAAAAGGACAGGAAAAACCATTTGGAAGTTTACCATTTTTCTTTTGGTTAAGAGCATTTTTAACGGATTATCAGACGATTGCGAGTAAAATTAAGAATTCAATTAAGCCATTAGTCATGCAACAAATTTCTAAAAAAGTTGACATAAATGAAATTGAACTTGATTTTATTTTAGAATATATTCTTTCGGCTATGATTGCCATAGTTAGTTATTGGTTTAGAATGAACAAGGTTTTGCCGGCAGAAGACTTAATATTAATTATGTATCAACTTATGGATAACAAAATTATAAATAAACTTACACAACAAAAATAGGAAATGACATTTTTTATCCACGAAGAAATTACTGTATATACTAATCTAATATTGTTTTTATTTAAGCACCATAAATGGTCGTTTTGGAACTAAAAAATAAAGCTAGTAGATAAACAATTATCTACTAGCTTTATTTCACTAAGCTCCATACCTTTCCCTCATTTTGTTTAATAATTCTATTTATTTTTATATTCCTTTTCTAACTTAGAAAATGTATAAGATATTATTAATGCTATTATCCCCACTATCATAAATACTAGTGTCTTAATTATAAAGCTAAACGAATAGAAATCTACCAACATCAATTTAGCACAAGTTATAAGCGATAATATTAAACCGTATTTTCTAAGTTTAGAATTGTTTATCTTAAATCCTAAAAATACACTACCTAATGCAACTAACATCAGTGATGTACTAAGTAGTAATTGTTTAAATTCATACATTACATCCACTATAAAGCTTAATCTAACTACTATATAAGTTGATAGCAATGCATAAATCAGCACCTTATTTTGTCTTAATATTTTACTATCTACATACTCTTTCGTGAACATGAATACTAAAAGGTAAACTATAAGAGCGGTAGTTAGATAAAACTCTGTGCTCCCAACTAAGCCCGAAATTATACAGCCAAGAGCTATAAAACATAAACTTATATAATTCATTATTTTTATTTTATCATGTCTTAATATATTCACTTTGTTTATTATAATTGTGTAGATAACACAAATACTCAATACTATAAATGACTCTAAATTATTTAACACCTCTATATCCATAATGTGATTTAGTACCCACCCTGCTATAGTTAAGAGGTAAAAATATTTAAATACTATGATTACTAGATTATTTTTAAGTTCTTTACAACAATAGAGTATTGAAGCAAACAATACTAAATATATAATAGTAATAGGTTTTCTTATATTTATTAAGTAACTTAATATACTTATGAATACTAATCCTTTTAAAGTGAATTCCAAAAGATAATTTTTATATTTTATCCATTCCAATAATGTAATAAAAACTAGAATGGATACAAATATTGTAACTGCAGTATATTTTTCACCCCTTGTGTTTATTCTTATAAGTATGGCTAAACAAGTTAATATGGTACCTACATATCCCGTCCATTTAGATGAATTTTTCACTCTTAATAATATTACAATTCCAATAATACAGTAGGCGACTAAAGGTGCATACCAAATGTTTGAGTTCCAGTATATTCCTAACGTTACCATAGGATATATTAAAAAATACAGTAGTAACCCCACCGAGTTAAGTCTGCTTTCACTATCTTTGCAAGTCAGCATAAATTGTACACTATATATAACCATGATTGATATTAAAAGCACTATTTGAACATTCTCATCAAAATTCATTCCAATTATTACAGTAGAGAATAATGCTAGCATCGATGTGTAGAATTCAAATGGTATGTTTATATCTTTGTTTTTTATTGCTTGCAGTGGAAAATATATATTAAGTATATTTATAAGAACTAATATTATAACTATAATGTAAGACTGCTGCATAGATATAACACCTATAGGTACTAAGCATATATATGCTCCTATTAGAGTTACAATTCTAAGTAAATTTGATTCCTTTTTATAACTTAAATAAATTGCTCCGCCAGTTATAATTGCAGTGATAGTAAGTGCAGCTATACCTGTAAGATTGTCTAATGCTAAGTAATTTATTATTACCGCTGTATATAAACCAGATATTCCAAGCGCCGTTATCCCTTTTGAGAATTTATAGTTTTTCTTACTAAAGTATAATTCCCCTGCTAACAGAATTAACGTAGGTATTATAAATAGAGTTACTCCCTTTATCTCTTTTGACATAAAGTTTACATAAACATATCTACCAAATGTAGAAAGCGATATTAAAATTAAAATTATACCAACTAAGTTTAATGCCCCTACCCCGAGTTTTAGTCCCTTCCCTTCTTTTTTCTTAGCTGTAGTGTTATTTACAATTGGCACACTTTCAGTTAAAGCACTATTAGTAGGTTCTTGTGATACTGTGTTCTCTCTAATTTTTGTTTCTAGATTAATTAGTTTACTTTCTAAGTTACCTGCAATTTGGAATAAGTTGGATATTTCCACATTAAAGCCTAATTTTTTACTGACATTTGTATTTACCAGTGTATCCATTCTATTTTTCAGCAAAACAAACTCATTTCTAGTTTGATCCACTACACTGCTATTGCTCCTCTTGAGTTTATCTAATAATTGTTTATTTTCTAGGTATAGTACCTCTTTTTCACTTTTATCTACTGTTTCTAAGTCTAACAATATAAGATGGATTTCTTTATTTATTTCATCTTGTAACCTTAGATATTCATGGATATCCTTCATTTAAAGTCCCCCCCACATGTTATTTTCAAAATATATAATTATATATTCACACAATTATAACATTTCTTTACAACTAGTAAAAGCGGGTAAACCTGCTATTTTTTCACTTGCATTATTCAATCCATACTATCCCACATGTTACCCCTTCTACTTCCTCATATTTTAATAAAACTGAGAATTACAATAGATGAAGCTTGCTTTTAATGTAATTGTGATCGTCATTGTTTTGAATTAGTTAAAAATCAATATTTTATATAATATATTGAAAATATATATTGATTTTGCACTGCATAAACTTAACACAGAATTAACTAAACTACCTATAAGTTCAAAATATTTTCATTTATAATAAGTATATAAATAATTAAGAGGAAGGTGATATTTTGAAAAAAATCGAATTTAATAAGGAACTAATGGATTCCTTATTTATAGCCGTAGGATTTATATTAATTGCATTTTCAATTACTTCTATTTTGAAACCAAATGGATTAATAACAGGTGGTATAACTGGATTATCAATCATATTAGAAAAGTTAATTCATATTAAATATACCTATATCTATTACGTGCTATCTATTTTAGTTTTAACCATCGCTTGGATATCTATGGGAAAGAGAGAAGGTATAAAAATAATTACCCTGTCCATAATATTTCCTTTTGTATTGATTGTTTTTGAAAAATTTAATTTTTACTTTATACGTGATGATATGATGCTGGCCTCAATTTATTTTGGACTAATTTGTGGAATCGGTTCTGGTCTCGTACTAAAAAGAGGTTTTTCAATGGGTGGTACAGATACCATTGCTAAAATTATTCACCATAAGATTTTTACTTTTGTAAATGTAAGCGAAATTTTACTTTGTATTGACGGAACACTAATTGCACTATCAGCCATAGTATACAGTTTAAATATTGCACTTTATGCTATTATTTCACAGATTATAGTTGTTATCGTAATTAACACCGTTATGTTTGGATTTGGTTCAAAAAAAGTTAAACTTGAGATTATAAGTAATCACCACAAGGATATAACTGAATATATAATTCACAGTATTAAAAGAGGTGTTACAAGTTATGAGGTGAAAGGTTGTTATAAAAATTTAGCACAATTAAAACTTTTAACAATATGTTCTCCGAGAGAATCTATGTTAATTAAGAGATATATATCACAAACTGATCCTGATGCATTTGTAGATGTATTACCTGTAATTTCAGTATGGGGAAAAGGAGTAGGATTTGATAGTTTATCAGGGGAGTAGAATTAATAGGGATAATTCCAATGATAATTGTTTTTATTTAATAATATATATTAATTAAAAACAAAATGTATAAATACAAGGTAATATATTATTAAGACATAACCTTTTATAAAAATCTTAGCAGCATAAGTCTCCATTTTATGAACCTTGGCTAATCCTATGTTTTAACAATATTTACGGTAAGTACTAACATAGTTTTACACAGGATTAACATAAGTAATTATTCCATCTATATTTTTCTTTCTTGTAAAATCTACTGGCCTGTCGTAACTGGATAGCATCCCTTTTTCATCAGGTGTTAATTGCTTTTTAATCTTCAGTTTCCATTTTGCATACTTTTCTGTAAATCCTGTTTTTGATTTGTATATTACTATAGTTTTCATTATTTCCACCTCTTAAAATATATGTTTTTAACTTTTTTATTGCGATATCTCCTAATAATACAATATATAAGTATATTATATATTGGGAGAGTTAATATTAGATTAAGATTTATGTATATTTATGTTAATTCGGCTTAGTATCGTAATTAAACTCAAAAAACTGTTATTGCATAGCTTTCTTATGCAATAACAGTTTTATTTTTATCCTATTAAAAAATATAATTTATCCATAAATATATTAAGCTAACCCCATTTGTAGCAACAATCTGTACTCCTAAAGTTTTTCTACATAGACTTTTCAGCTAA
Source organism: Clostridium bowmanii (assembly GCF_018861315.1). Classification (GTDB taxonomy): domain Bacteria; phylum Bacillota; class Clostridia; order Clostridiales; family Clostridiaceae; genus Clostridium_AD; species Clostridium_AD bowmanii. The sequence continues at coordinate 24,799 of NZ_JAHLDL010000010.1, forward strand.
TTTAGACAAGGGGCTTCTTTCTACTTGTTCTAAAGTTACATGTCCTGTAATAGCGAAAGTTTTCATTTTTTCAATGGTATAAACTAATCCATTGGATTTTTCATCAACCAATGTATTATCAATTTGATTATCCGATGGATCACCTATAAACACAAATTTAGACCCAAAGCCAGCTCTTGTAAGCATAAGCTTTGCCAGATGAGGTGTGGTTTGCTGTGATTCATCAACTATAACCAATGCATCTGAAAGTGTTCTCCCTCTCATATAAGTAAAGGTTTTAGTTTCTATTACCCCACTTTTGCGGAATTTATTAATAAAGTCACTTACTGATACTTCTGTTTTTTTAACTTCATGTTCATCAATTTTTTTAATCTTATTACTTTTATCATTTTTTTTCTTACTTTTATTTTTTAAATCCATTAAATTTTCTATTGAGTCATAAAAACTTCCCATCCAAGGTTTTAATTTTTCTTCCTCTGTACCAGGTAAAAATCCAATATCATCTCCTGCAGGTACAACCGGTTTAACAAAAATTACTCTTCTAAATATTCCTTGTTCTATTACCTTTCGAAGGGCAACTGCAGTTGAAAGAATTGTCTTTCCCGATCCCGCTCCGCCAGAAATTGTTACTAAATCTATGGTTGGATCCATTAGTAACTCAAATGCCATTTTTTGCATTATATCCTACTATACCTTCTCTTTTTTTAAGGTTATCTAACTCTTCTATACATATTATTGGAATAATGATATTATTGTCTTCAAAATTGTAAATAAAATCAGGATCGTGAACCATTACATTTGTGTCAATAATGTAGTTTTTAATCATTGTTACCCTTATTAAACAAAGTTAAAAAGGTGGCTTTGTTTAATAAAGTTTCACCTCCTCAATAATTATTTATGTCTAGTTAAACTATATCATAGATATAATTTAACATCATAAAATTAACTTACTCTTTACATTATTGGTATAAATCTTAACAGTATTATCATATTTCTACCTATAGTGATGTTTTATACCTGTTAAGTCCATTGCATTGTAATATTATTTTAAAGTGTATGTTCTTCTAAAGCTTTCGTAGCCTCTCATGCCCCTGGTTTACTCCCAAGTGCAGTATTGTTATTTTTATAATGTATCTTAAATCTAAATCTTAAATAATATCCACCTACAAGTACTTAGCTCATATTTTATCTCATATAGCTTCTCATTTCCGTTTATCACACTCTGACATTTAAACACTAACATATTGTTCCCCGCCAGCTTTTCTTTATCAACGCAAATAACCTTATCTATTTTAACAACAGAATTACTTTCATCTTCATTAGTTATTTTAAATCTCACAGGATTCATATTTCCCAATGCATCGGTCCAAGAAACTACTTCAATAGGCTTTGCTATAATTTTCATATTACCCCTCCAAACATATGTTCGTATACATTGTATAACATTTTATGATAAATTGAAAGGGTAAAATAACCCACTTAGCGAGATATTTTTAGCTCGCTACTTCCAGTAGCTGTAATAATTATTTTAAGCTAGTAATTATTACAATTTTATGCTGGGCATCTATTATAGATATTTTTCTAACAAACCATATTTGACTTCTCAATTTAAATTTATAAACTTTCCATCTTATACAACTGCCTTATTAAACTATATATATACTCAATATCTTCATTATTACTTATTTGTATCTCATAATCACCATTACCCCAATGGCCTATTTTTGAGACATCTCTAGCAATATTTTTTAAATCATCTAATTTACCAGTCCGTGCATTAATCCATAATTTCAATGATTTTTTCAGTAATGTAATTCCATACAAATTCTTATTATTAATATCAAACCCTATATACGGATTTCTACAATTAATAATTATATTAGTATCAAGTGATAGTATATATTCTCTTATTTTTTCATACAGTTCTATAGTTTCTTCACTTCCATTTTTATAATGATTCTCTTCTGTAATTACCTTTACTTCTTTATTAACTATATTTATTTCTTCATTAGTTGTTGATATAGATTTTATTGAGGCTGCGTTTCTAGATACTTTTATAGGATTAAAGTACATTGTATCATTTGTAAATCTTTTTACTTCCCATAGCTCAAAAGGTAAGTCCTTAAAGTTAATAGACTCCTTTTGATAATTATTAAAAGATGGAGATACAAATATAACCCTTGATTGCGACCAATCCACATCATCTCTCTTTAATGTACTATTACAGTTTTCGTTGTACTCAAGTATAAAATCAGCCTTATTATTAAGCAGTAAAGAAAGATACGCATATCCTTGATCTATAACACTAAAGTTACTAGTATTTTTATACTCAATGATTACAAAAGATTTACTACTCTCATTAAAAGCTAAGGTATCGAGCCTAAAGTTGTTAAAAGAAAACTCCCTCTTAACAAAATTTAAACCAAATATATTTTCTAAGTTACTTTCACATAATTTATGTAGTTCTACTTCCTTTGAAAAAGGGTTTTCTTTTATCTCTTCTAAATTACTACCATCTATTTTATATAAAAACAAACCTCTCACCTACTTTTGCAACTCTAACTTTTCCTGTTAAAAGTTGCTGCATTTGACCTTTTTTATGTTATTCTATTTTGTTCTACCCTTATTTGAATATTAAATTAAATTAAATTTATATTATATTGTTCAAGCAGATAAAAATAGTGCCCTCGCAGTCACTATCTTCATAAGCTATATCAGCGGTAATCCTACTAATAATTTATTTCCAACTTCCATAATGAACCCTTGTTTCATCAAATCTATCTACAAATTCATTTTTTTGTCCATCTGGATATCCTACAGGTATTATTGCAAAGGGTTCAATATTTTCAGGTAAATTAAACATTTCTTTTATATAATTGATTCTTTCTTCAACAGGTGCAACTCCAAGCCATACTGCTCCAAGATCTAACTCTACAGCTTCTAAAAGAAGATTTTCTGCAGCAGCTGCCATATCTTGTTGTGAACACTCTTGAAAAATCAACCCTTCTTTTCTTGATAAAAGAATAAATGTAACTGCTGAATTTGCAACCATCTTAGAATATGGACTCGTTTCAGATAATATTTTCAATGTTTTCTTATCTTCCACAACTATAAATTCCCATGGTTTTTGATTTGCTGCTGATGGTGCTTGCATTGCAGCTCTTAAAAGTTTATTTATTTTTTCTACTTCAACTGGTCTATCCTCGTATTTTCTTATACTTCTTCTGTTTAGAATTTCTTTCATTTTAATACCTCCAGGTTGTAATTTTCTTTATTTCTTCAGATGTTTTGCTTTTAATAATAATAATAATAATTGACATCAATTTAACACTCATTGTATGCTACAATTTTATCACAACATGCATTAGTTGCAAGTACGCACTTTTTTATTACATAGTATTCATAATGATACTAACAATACTTTTATTTTGTCTACTTGTTACTGGTTCAGTTATTTTGGGTAAATGTAACCAAGATTTTTTATTGACAAATATATAGCAGTGCGATAGTATATAGATACGATGTATTGCATTACTATACATAGCAGTACAATGAATTGAGGTATAATCATGGATGAAAAGATCAAAAGAGTTTATATTCCAATGACTGAAACAGGCTTTTATATTTTATTTTGCCTGCAAGAGGAAATGCATGGGTATAGTATTATACAAAAGGTAAAAGCAATGACAAATGAAGAGATTAACATCAGTGCTGGAACCATGTATGGAAGTCTGTCAAAGATGGAAAAGGATGGTTTGATAAGATTTACAAAAGAAGAAAGTAAAAGAAAATCATATGAAATTACGAAATTGGGTCAAAATATCTTGTATATTGAGCTTAAAAGAATTGAAAGACTTTATAAAAATAGCAAAGGAGTAGATTTATAATGGAAACAAAAGTTATGAAAAAATTCTTTGGACTAGCTGATTTTGTTGAAGAACAGGAATTCTTACAAAAGCAGCATAAAGCAGGTTGGAAGCTGAAGACATTTAAAGCACTTAAAAAATATACATTTGAGAAGTGTGAACCAGTCGAATATATCTATCAATTAGATTTCAACGAAGAAGGAAAATATGAAGAAGCATATATTCAGATGTTTGAAGATTGCGGATGGGAGTATATAATGAAATATCAAAAATGGTATTATTTCCGCAAAGCTAAATGTGATGTTGGAGAAAACGATAATAGTATTTTTAGTGATGCTGAATCTAAAATAGATATGTGCAAGAAGGTATACAAAACACAAGGCATAGCTATATTCCCATTACTAGCTGTGATTAGTTGTTGGAATGTCCTTATAATACCTAATATTGATAATATTTCTATTTGGCTTATTATTGGTGGTTCTTTATGTATTATTCTAATAGTATTCTTCTTTGGGATGGGAATAGCAAATTTTTCAAAATTAAATAAAATGATTAAAGAAATACAAAATCCTTTAGATACAAATGAAAAGAAATAAGCCTAAAAATAGTGCCCTGGCTGGCACTATTTTTAGGCTACATTTACCACAAGAAATGCACTTTGCAATGCTATTATCTTCAATATTAACGATACCCCATTTTGTAAATCACTGCAAATAACAAACAACCGGAGTACTATCATCAATATTATCAAATATTGTTTGTGCTAAACTAGGTGGTGAATTTACACAACCATGAGAACCATTTGTCAAATATATACTTCCGCCAAACTCCTCTTTCCAACCTGCATCATGTATCCCTATATTCCCATTAAAAGGCATAAAAACATTAACAGGTGTACTGTAGCCTTCTCCCTTTAATGTGGCATTCCTTTGTTTATATTGTATTGAATAAACGCCTGCTGGTGTTGCTAAATTTCTATTTGGATTACCAGTAACCACATCCCCTTGTACAATAAGCTTCCCATTCTTATAAAACCATAAATGCTGTTCTGTAATATTAATTTCCACATATGTTTTACCTATATCGTTATTAATATTATGAGATGCTGCGGTTTGTATATAGCGGGGTTCTTTTTTTATGGTTTGTCCTTTCTTTATAGTCGCAATTAAATCGGTGACTTCTCCTCTACGGTCAACTAACCACCCATAAGTACCGCCACTGACCTTTACCCTTGTTCCAAGTGATGTAAGAAAATCTCTATCCCTGCCATATGTATCATAATTATCGTCTGTTTTCGCTAGATAATTTTTTATTTTGATTTCATCAAATGAAATCTCAAGATTTTTATTTATCCTAATCCAATTATTTATTAGTTTACCATCTAAAACTTCTGTACCTCCAGTAAAGGTATATGTAATTTTTGAGGCTATATATTTATCAAGTAAGATTTTAGTGTTTATAACTTCTTTAGAACTTGAAGTATATTTTGAATTTATGTAATAATTTTCCGCCTCCAAATTTACTGTTGTTTCACCCTTAAGAATTGCACTCACTATATTTGCATACAATGACGCTGTATTTACTTTATTCCCCATAACTTCTTTTACAATTACGTAGCCAGTATCTGAATATTTAAATTTAGCATTTTCAGGTTCAATTACTTTCTTACTATCAAAACATGACAGCTCATTAAAATGTTCTTTTAATAGTTTTTCATCATAGGTTACCATGCCATATATTTCAGATTGTTTATGATTAAAAAACACATGAATCCACGCAAAAGAATTCTGCCTATCTTTTAAAACTTGGATCTTATCTTTTGCATTATATTTAAGTACAATATCAGCGGCCTTTATTTGTTCTTTAATACCGTTTCGTTCCGTAAGTTCAAGTGTGTATGTTTCAGATTTTGATAATATTTCTTTATCTAATTGCTCTACTGTTTTACCAAAAGCATTAATACCGTTAAATACATAATTAGAATAAAAATGAGTACTAAAATATATAGACATCCCCAAATATAAAATAAGTAAAACAGAAAAAGAAATTATACTAACTTTTATAATTTTATTATGCGTTATTGTTTTTACTTTCATTTTCTTGCCTTTTATTGGCTCTGTTTGCATAATGCACCTCTTTATAAAATTTGTGATAAAGCTATCACTAAACAAAATCCTGCTATTATTATAAAAAGGAAAGTATTTCGTCTTAATATTTTCAGGTTTGTATCCAATAATCTTCGGAATGAATTTCATACTTAAACCAAGAAATATGTTCATAATTCCCACACTCAACAAAAAATAAGTTGTCCTCTTCGTTATAATAGTAATCAATAATATGGTAGGTAAATATAAAATAATTATTTTTATTTTAATTTACTTGAAATGAATAGTGGAACTCTTTTCCATTTATATATTACCTTATATAAAATTACATTACAACTCAAATGTCTCCAAACGTCATTTTCATGTCATAAACGGCAATTTTACCATCTATAAAATCCTGCTCTAGTTCTGCGTTTTTCTTTATTCACAATACCCTATATTTTACATTAACTATTTCTACCAAACATATCCTTCATTTGTAATCAGTTCCTTTACATATTTTCTTAAATTGTGTATTATAGTGTTTATGTTAATGTAATTAAAATATTTACGATAACATATCGAAAGATAAAATTATATTTAAGGGGATGGAGAATTGAACAAGAAATTTGGTTTAACCATAATTGCACTTGTTGTAACTATCAACATTGGTTTTACTAATGTATACGCAGATCCAGCATCAGATAGGGCAAAAATTCAGCAGGTTCAAACACAAAGAAATGACCTTGAAAATAAAATTGGGATGATGGACCATCAGATTGAAAAAATCATGTCTAAAATTAGTATTAATGAAGACTCTATAACCAAAACACAAAAGAACATTAAAAGGAATCAAATAAATATTGCAAAAGCAGAGGATAATATTAAAGAAGAACAAATCCTTTTTGATAAAAGAATGAGAGTAATGTATATGAATGGCTCATCGGGCTATATAGACGTTGTACTAGGCTCCACGGATGTAGCCGATCTTATATCTAGATTAGAAGATATCAAAACCATAGTAAAATTTGATCAAGATGTTATTAATGATTTGAAAACAAAACAAGCAGCAATTAATTTAAAGAAGGTAGCGCTAGCTACAGAAAATACAACCCTGCTTTCTCTAAGAGATGACAATAAAAAGAAATTAACTACTTTAACCAAACAAAAATCAGACCAAACTGTATTGGTAGCACAATTAAATGCGGAGGAAAAGCAATATGCTGCACAACTGAAAACAGACGAAGCTCTTGAAGCAAGTAAAGTTGCCAAGGCAAGACAAGCTGTTCTAGCAGCTGAACGCGCTACCGCAGCAAGAAATGCAGCTGCAACAAACCAATCTCCTGCAACAAGCTCAGTTACACAAGGTAGTAGTACATTTTCTTCTAGCTCACTTCTAGCATATGCTTCAAATTTTCTTGGTGTTCCCTATGTGTGGGGTGGGACAAGCCCTTCAGGATTTGACTGCTCAGGATTTACACAATATGTATTTGCACATTTCGGGGTAGACCTACCAAGGGTTTCAGAGGACCAACAAAATGTTGGAACACTTATATCTAGGGATAATCTTCAACCTGGAGATTTAGTATTTTTCGGGACACCAGCTCATCATGTAGGGATATATGTTGGGGACGGTAACATGATAAATGCACCTCATACAGGTGCTGTACTTAGAACTCAACCACTTAATAGTGATTTCACATATGGACGAAGAGTTAATTAAAAAAAGATAATATTAAATATTACAAATACAATAATACTTAACGCCACTAACTCATGACTGAAGTCACGAGAGTGCGTGGCGAAATCTTCAATAGAAGATATTCAAAAATTAGATCAAGATTAATTAATATTAATATGTAAAAGGTAATAGATTAATAGAATTATTGCAGCTACGGTTAATAATTTAAGGAGCTGATTATGAGCTGTATTTAGAAACTACAAAAGAGCAGGCTAATTCAATAATATTACTTACAGAAATAGATTGTAAAATAATAGGCATAGTCTCAATTAATTCTAGTCCTAAGTCTAGATTTAAGCATGTGGGCGAATTTGGAATAGTTATAGCACAACAATATTGTGGATTGGGACTTGGTAGGAAACTTTTAGATTATCTTATAGCATGGGCAAATGCAAATGGCACCACAAAAAAAATAAGCCTTTTAACTAGTGAAAATAATTATACAGCCATGGAGTTATATAAAAAAGTTGGATTTCAAGTTGAAGGTATACTTAAAAAAGACAATTATGTAAATGGAGTTTATGGTGATACCATTATGATGGGCTTGATTCTTTAAAAGAATAACGGCAATGCATCTAAATGTATCGGAGAATTGCTAAAATTTTATTGTAAAAATAATAAGTAATGAATAAAAAATAATACTTAGATTGCAATCAAGGAAATTAAACCAAGATAATTATGACAACAATGTCGTCACAATTATCTTGGTTTAAAAAATATTCGTAAGATTTGATCATCTAAACAGATTTCAGATAATTTACCCTAATTATATTTTAGTCCCTATGATTCATTATAATAGTAATATAAATTATTTTTGTGCCTTCAATATAATATTTTCTTTCTTTCCATTCCATTTAATAGTAAAAGTAATATCCTCATTTTCACGATGCATTGCACCATTTCCACCGCTGTTTCCCATTCTTGAATAACCTTCCTTATCAAGCCTTGAACCCGTTGATGTCCCTCCGCCTGAAGAGGTTTTATATTCAAAACTAATAGGGCCAACAGATGTTATATCAGTCATTTTATACTTAACTAACGGAGAACTCTCATTGTAAGAATCGTAATGAAGTTTGCCCTTTTCATCCTCCCACCAATGCTCATAATATTTTACGGTGAAAGTCCCCTCCCAGTTTGTGCTCTCTCCCTTATAAATAGCCACTTTTCCATCATTTAAATATTTAAACACAATATCAGAAATCAAAACTCTTGTTTCGCCTATGCTCTTCATTTCTTCCTCTGTTGTTGGGTTTTGCGCAGATACATAAACTAAAAGGGCATTTTTTGCATTAAGAGGATATTCTTGTAAAGAAAATAAACCATTGAATTTATTAGACTTCTCTATTATATCTTTACGTTCTACAAATGACTTAAAAACATATACAAGTAAAGTGCCTTTTTTGTCACCTATGGCAAAGACAGCTGGTTTTACTCCACTTAGTTCATATTCATCAAGATATTGGGAGCTATTTTCTTTAAGGAACACACCTTGCTTTTCAAAAGTTTTAACAATGGTTTTTAGTGTTAAAATATCATTTTTAGGTTTTTCACCTAGTTTATAACCTATTGTTCCTATAGCTATGGCAACGACTATCGCTACTGCAACAGCAATTAAACCCCATATTTTTAATTTCTTCATCAATTTTTTAAAAGTGTTAGCATGCGGTAAATCTTCTTTAAAATCAATTACCTTTAACTCATCATTTGAATACTCAACTAAAAGAGCACTACAATTTTTACAATTTTTAAGATGCTTTTCCACTATTTCCTTAGTTGCAACACTTACATCGCCTTCAATATATAATGGAATCAAGTCTTCTATCATTTCACATGGGTATTTAATCATCTACATTTCCTCCTTCACAATAAGATTTCCTAAAGGCTAATCTTGCACGATGTATATTTACCTTCACCCAAGAAAGAGTGTGGTTTGTTATACTAGCTATTTCTTCATATGAGATCCCCTGCCATTCTCTTAGCCAAAAAATCTCACGCTGTTTTTCAGGAATTTTAAGTAGAGCACCTATAACTCGCCTACTGCTTTCCTTCCTTTCAAGAACTTCTTCAGGACCATCTCTATCGGGAATATCTAACGAACCCTCATCTATAGAAATTGTTGTTACAGAATTTTTTCTAGAATATTGTATAAATACATTCCTTGCAATTTTATATATCCAAGTAGATACATGGCATTCCCCACGAAATCTATGAAAGGACTTAAGCAATTGGAAAAAAGTTTACTGCGTAAGTTCTTCAGCTTTATAAAAATTAAATGTTAATCCATATAGATATCTAAAAATATATTTTTCATAAGTCTCATAAAGTTCTTTTATACTTTCCAACCAACCATCACCTCTTTAATATATAGTGAAAAAAACATCTAAAAAGTTACACAATGTTTCTACTTATACACATCATTTGCAAAAAAATATATTTCTGTTCTAACAATATATTTTTTTTAAATATAACCTAAATTTCTAAATTTGTCCAAAAGTTTTAACTAGCCTTAAACTTTTCATAATACTAATCCATACTTTTTATCTCGCAAGGGTATTAAAACTTTTCAAAAAAAGTGTTGACCCTAACACTGTGTCATAGTGTACTATAAACATAGAGTTTAATTATATTGACAAAGACTCATAACCGGTTGAAGTGTTAGACAATATTGATAGCTCTAAACTCAAGGTTGGAGGTGCAGCAATGAAAACGATAAAACAAGTTTCGGATTTGACAGGAATAAGAGAGGATTATTGGGGATATACGGCTGATCTTTATTTATCAAATCCAACGTATATAAAAGTAATGGACAAGAAATATGGTGTTGGTGCCTCTAAATTTATGGGAGATGCTTTAAACTTTTATTCTCAAAATGAGGGGAAAGATACAAAGGAAAATAAGGGCAATAACTTAATGTGTTAAGCTAAATTAAAAATATGACCTAGATTGCAATCAAGGAAATGAGAACAAGACAATTGTAACGACAGCATCGTCACAATTGTCTTTTTTTATAAACTAGTCAAAATTTGTAATAGGCTTGGTTTACAGCCTAGAGTGTGATTTTTTGTTCATCTTAAGCTTCAAATATGCCAGAGCTTTTTTTGCATCCTGTTCATCCACATTATTTTCTCCTACTCGACTAGTTTCATAACCTAAATCTGATTTATTAAAATCCACAATAGTATCCATATATTTATTATTTACAACAAACCCTTCTTTTCCAATGAAACTTAGCTCAGAAACAGATATCCCTTTTTCACTAATTTGTTCAATGGTGTTGGCAAAATCTATGGTGTCATTTCCATAGCCTTCCACTGAAATTATTGCTCCGTCCAGATTCATAGCTTGTGCCCAGTTGGCAATTCTTTCACCAATAAAATATTTACTGTCATTATCCTGAGGGGTACCTGTAATTATAATTCCAGCAAGGTGCGCGTGTTAGCTTCTCACCCTCACTATCTACACCCGTGAGCATAACATATACACCATTTAAAGTATGAGTAATGCCATTGCCTATTGTACCCAAAGCCTTGGTTGAGATCGGGATAAAATCCATAATACAATTTGTCCACCTATTATGGTCCCCGGGTGCTATAATTTGCAAATCAATCATTTTAATAAGCGGCTCTTCCAAAAGAATTCTCTGAAGTGCTTCTTTATTTAATGTCATTGCTCCCTCCACATTAACATTGTTTTTTTCTCCAAAAACAACTTCTTTAATGTAGAATGTTTTAATAGTCAAACTCATAGCTATGCTCCTTTCGTTATAACCTAATAATATAGTGACATAATTTAATAAAGTATTATACATAATATTATCACTTTCTTGTCTTTAAAGTAAGCTAGTTTTTTATGAAATGTAATAGTTAAGTCTTAATTAGGTAAAAAAAATTGTCTTTTCCCTTAATTTTTCAATTAACTAATTTATGTAATAAGCATCAATAATACTCATATCTATGATATACTTTTGTGATGTATTTTTAGTATAAAAATATGAAAATGAAACTAAAAAGCTTGAAACTACTTTAGCGAATATAACAAGAGTTTCAAACGATGATTATGAGATAAAAGCTGAAGTAATTAGGCATGGAACCAAAAAAAAATTAATACGTTTTAATAAAGTCTAAACTATATAATGCTATCGTGCAATTGAACGCACAAAAGACCAGTATAATAAAAAATTATACTGGTCTTTTAAACAACCTGAGGGAATAATTCTAGTTAATCCATTTTATAATATTAATCTGTATAACTAGATAATTGTTGGGTTGCAGAATTAAGAGAATCTATTGCTGTTTGAATTTTAGCTTTATTATCTTCTTTTTCTGCTGAACTAAGTGCTTGTTGCAATGATGCAACCGTATTTTGTACACTTGTCATACTTTGATCAACACATTCTTTAGCTTTTGGCATGAATAAAACCTCCCATATATTAAATTTTATCAATACCTAGCTAGTATGGCAACAAAGCACAAAATATATGCATTAATTAAGATAACTGAAGAATAAAAACTCGTGCAGATTCTTAATAGATTTCATTTAAAAAACTATTATTAAAAAGCCCAATAAACTTACAGGTTCTCTTATGTATACCAACTCCTCACATTTTTAATCAATTTTAAATATTTAAATTATTTTACTAAACCTCAATAAAATACAATTATGAGGTAAATTATATAATAGGTATTAAATACCATAGTTTAATTTATGCTGTAAAGTTATTAATGTATCTAGTGGACCAATAAATACCCTATTAATCGTGTACGGATTGTCTGCTTTCGATGAAAGTCCTACATCTGTAGATAGGCCCAATGTACATCCCGCTGCGTGTGCTGCTTGTATTGTATTATATGTATATGAACCACATGGGTAAGCTATATATGTTACTTTTCTGCCTAATATCTTTTCTAGTGCCTGTTTTGCCTTAGTTATAGTAGCTAATTGACTTGCATATGAAAGTTTTCCTAGTTGCTCATGATTAAATGTATGATTTTCTACTCTAAATCCATTAGCATCCATTTCTTTTATCTGCTTAGAAGTTAGAGATTTTCTGTCTTTATCTATATTCTTTCCTATCATAAATACAGTAGCCTTTTGATTATTTGCCTTCAATACTGGATATGCTAATGTGTAGTTAGATTCATATCCATCGTCAAATGTTATTAATACTGGCTTTTTAGGTAGTACGGTTCTCTTAGAAATATTAGCATAGAATTGGTCCATGGTTATTGTAGTATACCCATTTGCTTTCAAGTAGTTCATCTGTGAGTAAAAAACAGATTGTCCTATTATTAATCCATCTGTTTTTGATGATACAGCTGCTATTTTATGATACATTAATACAGGTACCTTTTGTATTGCTGCTGCTAAATGCGCTTTATTAGATTCACTAGATATTTTCACATTTAACGATGACACCTTTGTTATACCACTAGCAGCTAGTGCTACTTGACAGCTTAGAACTGTAAGTATTGTTACTAATAAAGCTACTTTCTTTTTCATAATAAACCTCCAATATGCCTAAAGTTATTTCTTTATTATATTTCTAATGACAGCTCATTTACTTTCAAATAAAAGTTGGAGGCTATTCACTTTGCTATATTCCATAAAATATTTATATAAAATCGAACTTATATTTTTAATTTTTTTACCCTTACCCATAACCTATATGCTTATTTCATTGGAACTGTTAATCTGTTTACAAACTTACTCATGCTATAAAATGCGTTTATATATACCCTGTTAATAGTGTAGTAGTTATCAGTTACACCTGAGAATCCATTGTCAGTGCCTATTCCTAAATAGTATACTGAAGTGTGTACAGCATTTGCAGTCGATTTATTGTATGCACCAAAAGGATACGATACGTACATAACCCTTTTGGATAATAATTTTTCTAAAATAGCTTTACTGTTTTTTAAAGTATTAAGCTGACTTATATATGACAGTTTCGATAAATTATCGTGATTATTAGTATGGCTTTCTACTATGAAGTTATTTTTATCCATTATTTTAAGTTGTTTCGATGTTAAATAGCCCTCTGTGTTTATACAGTTAGCAATCATAAATACAGTAGCTTTCTGATTGTTTGCCTTTAATAAAGGATAAGCTAGTGTATAATTATCCTCATACCCATCATCAAATGTTATTACTACAGGCTTTGCTGGAAGTGAAGTATGTTTTGCCATATGACTATATAATTGGTCAAGTGATATTGTAGTGTAGTGATTAACTTTTAGATAATTTAACTGAGCTTTGAAGGTTGACTGACTTACTTTAAGTTCGTTAGTGTTGTTTTTATCAGCTGTCACACTATGATACATTAATACAGGAACTTTAGGTGTTCCTACGTTGGCTCCAAGTAATTTAATATTTGTCATCTTTATAGACTGCGTTAAGGGTTCAGTGGTAGTTACGTTTGGTGCAGATACTTTAGAGTATATCTTATGGTTGTAACCTGTTAATATTACTGTAAATATTATAATTGATACTATAGTTAATATGCGTAATTTTGAATTTTTCAATAGTTTGCCTCCTAATTAATGCAATAGCTTGCTTAAGATATTTCACAGTGTTTTTAACGTCACCGTAGTTGCCCATTAAAATTTATTATGTACATTGTATACTTTAAGTGTAGTGTTTGATTTATATTTATATTTATATTTATATTTATATTTATATTTATATCAATACACATTTCGACATAAAATTGTTTTTTCCTTCAACATCTGTAAATTTACGTAAAAAAAAAGAAAGTTGTTCAATAAAAACAACTTTCCTTTTGCCAATCTATACTTCCATCACTTGATTCTACAATTTCAGAGTCACCCCCGGGGGGTAATATCTTAATATTTCCTTAGCCTGAAAAATATGACGATAAAGAAATCGTAAACTCCAAGTGCCATCAATCCCAAAGCTATAATTCCCATAAGCCAACGTCCATAAGGGTGACTAATAAGAGACATAATAGTGCTAGAAAAGCCTTTAGCATTTTCTGAATTGGATGTATAAGCGGCGATAATTAGAAAGACGCCAACTAAGGTGACGATGATGCCTCGTGATATTATCCCGAATCTACCTAAACTTTTAACACATTTTAATTGAGGTGACGTCAGTTTGATGAGATGAAGCTGACGTCCGAAATGTGGCATAATGCCCTTGAAAATCTGGAAGATTCCGAATAAGATTACAGGTATAGCAACCAAAACCACCATCCATTGTCCAAAAGGAATAGTAAGAATTTTTGCCACATAGTTTTGGGTTTGAACTCCTTGCTTACCATTAACAGCGGCTCGCGACCCATCAGTGATAAGATCATAGGTTGGTAGTGCCAGAAAAGCATAAGCAATTGAACTAAATAAATATCCTATCCTTGCTGAAATGCCCTTTATGTCATTCTTTTTATGGAGCGGATTAATCACAACTTGGATTAATCCCCATAATGAATAACATATCACACCTATCAATACGATGCATAATAATATCCGCCCTCCAGGCTGACTACCAATTGCCGCTATGGCTCCTTGCTGATCTGTCGTCTTTCCACCGTTTCTAAATGCAAGAAGAAAGGCCAGCAACCCTATTACAAAAAATATCAACCCACGTGTGGCATAGCCTAAGCGTGCCATGGTTTCAGCGATTGAATTAAAAGTATCGTTTTTAGCTATATTTTTGCCAACTTTTTTTATTTTATGTATTGCTTTTGTTTTGTTTGCCATGAAATCACCGCCTTACTTATTATCTGCACTACTTTGTATATATGCAATTACTCACTTCCAGTAATCTTTATGCCCCAAAGGCGAGCCAACTTTCTTCTTCAGTTATATAAAGATAGAGATTAATTTTGCTGCTATGGGTGCTATCGATAATGGATCATCTTAATGAGAAGCATCACCACCTGTAACTAAAGTATTATTAGTATATATATTCTTTAAATTATCTTAATAACCTTTAAAATTATTTAAATATCTCTCCCATCATGTGAATCTCAATAGCAATAGGTGAGGAAGGGATCCAGGAAAAATGGTGGAGTTGCTTTTCTGGAACCTAGAAAAAAGGATAACACATTTACTTTCTAAGTTTCTTTAGTTCGTCAAAGCTATAAGTTCCATCTTGATTAATATATTTTCTAGAAAGGATAGCTTCAATTTTCTTTTGCTCATTTACGTTATTAGGTTTCCTATAATAGTTTTTACTAATGTGATATTTTATCATTTCAGATATTATTGCTATAAGTGTACCAAATGCAAATATTAAGAGGAACAATCCCAATTCAACTGTATTTGCATTTGTATCTATTAGCATTGAAATTGAAAATACTAACAGAACAATTAATATATAAATATTTGTAATTGAATTTTTTATCATATACACCACTCCTTCTTTTTAGCAGCTTGTAAAATCCCTCACGTTATAATTCTTTATTTTCATTGAATTACCTTTATTTTACAAAAATATTCTATTATTATAAATCGATTATTCACAAACTAGAAACATGTCTGTAACTAGATTGACACAACTATTTGATAAAATTAGGATATAATTAAAACTATAAATAAAAAGGTATAATAGGAGGGACACAGCTTAATGGAAAGCAAGTTCGAACAGCTTTATGACATTTACTATGATTGTGTATACAGATATATTTATGTTGCTGTAAAAAATAAACGAAATGCAGAAGATATAATCACTACAGTATTCACTGAAATATTTGAAAGCAAGGATAAAATTACTGAGGTAGAATTAAGTAAAAATTGGATTTTTCGTATAGCACATAATTCTATTTTAGATTTTTATAGAAAAAACAGTAAAGTAACCCCTAGTAAAAACTTTTTAGATAGAATATATGAAGATTTCGGATATATTTAATGAAAAATACTTTCTATGAAGAGTGAATCATAGTTTCTTATTAAGTTTCTGATATAATCATAGTCAATGCCTTTTGTACTGCCTTCATAAAAAAATAGAATTAATTAATCCCCCGGTTGTCTTCCAAATACTATCTAAAAATGAATAAAAACTGGATACCAATGATTGGTATCCAGCCTGTAATTTCAAATAAGAAATAATGATAATATAACTACTCTTAATATTGTGACAATACAATTTATTATCGAGTATAAATCACAATCCCATCTCTAGCAATTTGTTTTTCTATATTCTCATTTAACTGTTCCTTTTGCTCTTGATCCAAATATTATTATTTTGATTCATCATTTTTATCTAGTATTCCCATAAAATTTGATCATCCTTTCTAAGTTATATATATTTATTACTTTACCATATATAATAACATTTAAAACTAAAACACTTAAAAATAAGTCTATATTTAATTCTATGGTTAATCAAATTAGGGAATTACTGAAAAAGGGCTATTGGTAAGAATTTGATTTTTCAATTCTGAATTCTTCTCTTTTGTCTACATATATTTCTAAAAATAATTTATCCTCTAATTCCTGGCAGTCAGAGACCTTTGCTACTCTACATAATTTGTAAGCAATATAATAAATAATCAAACAAAAAATGATTAAAGCATTCTGCAATTTTATTACCTCCAAATATTTATTATTATTATTATTATTACATTTACATGAAGCACTATTACTTTAATATTTAATATAACAATATCATATATTTCTTTAGATATAGTTAAGCTTATGTTGAATCTTTGTTAACTCTCTTTCCTATGACGTTAAAAAAGTTTATATAGTTAAAATGATACTATATAAGCCTTATAACTATCCTATGAAATATATCCACAGTGTCTTCTAAATTAAGAGAAGCATTTTTTATATAATGGTATACTTCTCTATGTTTTATTGCATTCATTGAATCACTTGTGTTAAATATTATAGCCATTCCCTCTCTATAAAGTCGCTCTATATCAGTATTCACAGCTCTCATTTTAATTATATTTTCTTGTGAATTAATCGGATTATTTTTCAGAATATTTATTGATTCTGAAAGAAAATCCATCCCCTGTTTTAGTTTGTCAACCATAGTGGTTATAGTATCATCTGTTGCTACTTCATAAGTTTCCATGGCCAATAGTGTTGATTTAGTATATTTTATAATCTTATCCATTGTGATAGAAAAAGAATAGATATCTGCCCTATCAAAAGGAGTAGTAAAAGCTTCTATTAATTTGCTTTCCATAATCATTCTACCTTCATCAGCCTCTTTAACATACAAAAGCAGCTTTTGCTTTTCTTCATCAGATCCACTACTCAACCATTTCTGTAGCATCTCTACCCCAAAAGCATTTATTTCTGCTTGCTTAGTTAACATCTCATAAAAATCATATTTATCTGGGAAAAACCTATCCAAAATATTTCCTTTATCCATATTTCGCCTCCATTAGATTCAACTTCTTTAAGATATCCATCCCTGAGTTCCTTATTGGGAATTATGATATTTGAAGCCTGCATACCTGCTAAATTAAATGTTTTACTCTGTTGTTAGTTTTCCTACCGTGTCGAAGCCACCGGCATATAAAAGCTGTTCACCATTTAGGCTTGTTACTTGTAACTTTCCATAAGAATACTGTTACATTGCCATATCCAGTACAATATTACCGTCTTTTCTAGGAATTCCAATACAAAATGGATTATTACCAACACAGGTCACTTTTGAGCCCCATGCTGGCATACAAGACTCTGTATTTGTCCAACATATTGATAACAAACCTTCATTTGCTGCATCCCATGCATATGTACCACCACGCATCCAGTGAGTTGTATTTCTAAGTGCTACAATTCCAATGTTATTCTCTTTAGCAAGCTCCATTGCTCTATTCATAACAAACTTTGCATTTAGAATCCCTATCCCCATATTCCCATCATAGTTCTCCATACAACCAAAACTTTTAACTAAAGTTGGAATAGCTTTGATATCAACCCATCCTTTATTCACATAGTCTATAAACCTTGAGACTCTATTAAGTCCATGAGAATAAACGCCATCTCTGCTAGACTCCGTGTGAACCTTAGCACAAATTTGTGCCTGTTCTTCTGTTAGACATGCTTTTATCATTACACGTTTAATCTCAGCATTCATCTTTTCAAACGAAATTCTCATAATTTTCACTCTCCTTCATTCTACTTTCATTGTAGCATTTTATATAATTTTTTTCCATAAGAGATAATAGCCATAGGGCATTGTGGTGTTGGTGGTTTAAGTATATGCGAGCAGATCAAAACAAGCATCAATAGCTACCACTCAGCCACTGATGCTCATTTTTAATTTTCACTAAATAATTTACCGCTGTTCACCAAGTCACACTTATACTAGTGGCATGCTTGGAGCCCACTATATTCCTATGTCATTATTTTTAGCAATCTCCATACCCTTTGGTTTAAGTATAATGGTTCTAGGTTCGCCTTCAAATGCTGGATGTTTACTAATTAAATCATAGTCAATTAGACCGGCATCCTTCATTTCGAATAGCTTATCATTTTTTTCTTTACTTGTTATACCTAATTGGATTGCTGAAGGTGAAGTACCTTCTTTTAACCTGTTTAGAATTCTATAAGTTAATTTATCATATTCCATTACTAATCACTTCCCCTCATAAAACATACATTAATACCTTTTGTTGTCCGCTAATTTATCAATTATCATAGTAACCTTTTCTCCCCCCTTACGTCAATATCGGTTTCATTTGAAAAGCAATAAATATTCCCTCGAAAAAGGCAGATGAATAATACAACTTATAAAGATTTAATTATTATTGTAAGATATCAACTTTCTGATATAATCATAATCAATACTATTTTTGCTATCTATATAAAAAAATGGGTCTTTGCGGATGCTACCTACCGAGTTAATTATGAATTGTTTATATACTTCTCCATTAATTTTATAAATAGTTGTATTAAAAGAATACCCCTTATAGCGAGAAGATAATCTACCTTTTCTAAATTTTATAGTATTAAGATTTCCAATAATGTGTTCAATATTTTTTCTGTCGTTAATAATAAGAGATTTTCCTGTATTGCCATCAAAAATTTTAATGGTGGCTACCTCAGCTGGCATTATGGTAACTATCTTATGAGGTATATAAGTTAAGGCATAACAAATACTGATTGCTAAAATTACTAACAGTAAAGTTCCATTTTTTTTCTTAATCTTCATATATAATCTCTCCCCCCATCATTTTTAAAAATTTACTGAATTGCCAAACCTTTATATGAATTTATTATAACACTATTCAACATATGATTCCCATATGTTTCCTTTGACTTCTGAATCAAAGCTACATAAGTAATTAAGGAACTAACTATAAATTTAAGAAATCCTACATCTATTACTATGATGTAGGATATTTTTATTATTAATAAAAATTTTTTCTTATTAGATACATCGTTGTTTACAGATTAATTCACTAGTTTAAATACTTCTATTGTTCATTATCTTTCTTATTTTCTTTAATAATTTTCTTATGATAAATATAAGCATTAATAAACATGAGAATAGATACAATTCCATATAAAATTGGCACAAGAACAGCTTTATTGGCTGTTAATTGAAACGCACGTAATTCCAGAAAAGTAGATAGTAAAAAACCAAATCCACAAAATATATATATATTTCTAGTTAGTTTAAATTTCTTTATTAGAATCGCCCCCATTTATTTTGTTGTATAATAAGCTTTAATTAAATTTATTTTTTTATTCCAGTCATAGTTATCAAATATATCTGCAAGTACAATGGTACTATTACACAGAAAAGAAAATGGAGCCAGCAGATAAAAAATTATCTACTAGCTCTATTTTTCTAAGCTACTTCAATATTATACCTCCATTGAACTAAGCTATTATTTCCTTAAGTAATTTTGAAAAATATGCTGCATGAGCCTTTTCCTCTTCAAGTATACTAGACAGTATTTCTGTAACATCATTTTCAGATATACTTTCATACATTTTTGTATAAACGATTATTGTAAGTTCTTCCATTTTGAGTGCATAAGTAAGTGTTGACTTTAAATCTGTGAACACGTCTCTTGGTTTTTCTTGTTTATCAAAAACTTGATTTTCTATTAAGTTGCTTAAATATTTAGTTACGTCTGGATTAAATATATATTCAGAATCCATTTCTTTGTTGGTTCTTGATTCATCAAAAAGTTTTTTAAATTTCTCTCTATGAATGAATTCTTGACTAGCAGCGAAAGATAAAAATTCCTTGATCTTTCCTTTTGTATGATTAGCTCCATTAATATAGAAATTGTACCCTTCCTCTTCCATTTGCATAGCTATTTTAAACATTTCAAGTCCACTAAAAGTATTATTTATCATAATATCGCCCCTTTCTATTCGTGTATCTAATTCAAACTTTTACATCTATAAATCATTTAGAATATTCCAATTCAAGCTTACACTTTTTTTATCTGAATGTGTAAGAAAATAATGAATATTCATACATTGTCTACAAAATATGTTGAATCTTCAAATTTACACTCTTTCAGAATATGCTATTTTTAATAATTCAGTTTTTGTATTACATTCCAACAATTTTCAGTTTTTGTACTAAGGTCTCTGTTAACTCCCTTATTAGCTTTAATGTAATCTCAATTTCTTCAGCGGTTATATTGTCTATATGAATACCACAGGTGACAACCACATTTTTATTTAATTTAGAGGAAATTTCATTAGACACATATCTTGCAGCCTCATCATCTTTATGGCCTACTAAATTTAGTACAGATGTAGTAGAGCTAATAACTTTAGAATTTAATAAACTCGGTCTAGGAGTACTTAAAGTTACACAACCTATGTGAGGACTATCTCCTCCTGAAATAATTACAATAAGATCCTCCCCCATTGTAATAGCTTTCATATTTATTTTTATTCTGTGTTTCTCTAAAAAAAACTCTTGCATACTATCACCTCAATTGCTAGGTTTCTTCTTTATAATTAATTTATTAAAGGTCTCATTTTTTAAAATATTAAAACTTAATACATTGACTTACCCTCAATTACTGTACCAGAGGTTTTTCCAAAATGGAACACTAAGTCGCTACTAAAGAATATACAGTTATAGCTCATAAAGTTTTTGAGCTTCCGGCTGGAATAATATTTTTTTCACCTGAATTTGCACAACTCCATTTGGTACTTCCCATTCTATAATACTACCTTCAGAATAACCAAGAGCTTATTCTTGTCTGAGTTGGTTATATATATTTTTCTAGACATTTAAATGGCTCCCCCCCTCTAGTATTACTTAATAGCACAGTATTTATTTGATTTTTAATAGCCTGTATTATGAAAAGTTTCATTTGTTATATAATTTATAACACCAATAATGAAATTGTATCAAATAACACAAAAGACACTTCCCCTAAAATACTTAAGGGAGATGCCTAAAGTGTATAATAATAGTATATATAATTTTACAACTATTGTCAATATTGCTAGAATAATTCCATTAATTTGAGGCTCTCTTATAATATGGTATGCATTACCATAAGTAATAGATATCTTAAAATCCTCTTTTAACTTTTCCTATTTCGCCATCTATTTCATCAGTATGCTTTATTATTTCATAAATTATTTTAACATCATCTCCCCAGAACTTTTAATCACACTTCTTTTTATTTTATTAAGCTTTGTAGCCTGGATAAACTGCAACCTTCAAATCCACAAAGGTCATTTCCTCTATTTTATGTTATACCACCTTGAATCCTATAAATAGACAAGACTGCGGGCTCTACAGCCTTAATCTCTCTATTAATAATTGTTTGTAATGCGGCGCCCAGATATTCGGAGCATTGTAAGTTTGATTTTTAATAAAAATAGTATAGAATATAATAAGATATCAAGAATCTTTTAATGAGGTGATACCATGAGAACAGTTGGAGGAATAATTGCTGCTGCCAACAAATGCGTAGCTTATCCAATGAAAAAGGTTGGTTCAATATCTTTAATTCAAAGAATAGTACTTACATATAAAAAAGCTGGCATATGGCCTATTGTGGTAATTACAGGTTTTGAGGAACCGGAAATAAAATCAGATCTTGCGAGGGAAGATGCTATTTTTATTATAAACAAGGATTATGAGAACCCTCCACTTATTGATTCCTACAAGATTGGGCTTAAATATCTTCTAGGTAAGTGTAATAGAGTTTTATTAACCCCTGTAAATGTGCCTATGTTTAATTATACGACAGTGCTAGAAATGATTGAAACAAAGGATGAAATCGTTATTCCATCCTATAATATGCATGGTGGGCATCCCCTACTCATTGATAGTTTACATATTCCTAGTATTCTTTCCTATGATGGCGAAAATGGACTTAAGGGAGCTATTGATTCCTTGGGTGCTCCTATAACTTGGCTTAATGTAAATGATAAAGGAGTTACATGCTCAGTTAAAGATGAAGACAAATTGGAAGAACTTCTAACGTCGCACAATGATAGTTTGTTTCAGCCTGCTTTAACTATTAATATAAGGAAAGAAAAGGTTTTTCTTGATTCTAGATTAAGACTTCTTCTTGAGCTTATAGACGACAATGATTCTGTTAATGGCGCTTGCAAAAGGATGTCTTTATCCTTAAGTAAAGCTTGGGATATGATTAATGAACTTGAAAAAAGCCTTGGTTATGAAATAGTTTTAAGAAGGCGCGGAGGTGCAAGAGAAGGAAGAACACAACTTAGCCCTAAGGGCAGAGAATTTATGGATAATTATGACCAGTTTTATAGTGCGGTAAATAAGTATACTTGGGAGCAATTTAAAAAGTATTTTGTAGACAAAACATCCGATGATATTTAAGTATTCTTTCAAATACTTCTCAAGAAGTATTTGAAACTTAGACAACGTTATCATATAATCGAACCAAGTAGTATATGATAACAATATCATGTACTGGAGCTAAGAAGAACAAGATAACGATATTATATGATTTTATTATTCAGAAAATTAAGAAACATCATCATTTTATAATGTTAGGTAAAAAAAGAGATTTAAGAAAAAGAGTCATGCAAATACACTTAAAACCTTAGCAAATATAAGGAGGGTATTATGAATAATATAGGAAATTCAGTTCTTAAAAAAGATCATTCAAAAAAAATATTAGGTGTGGCAAAGTATGTAGCAGATGTTTCTATAGATGGCATTCTTCACGGTAAGTTTTTGAGATCAACTGTAGCTCATGCTAAAATAAAAAGCATTACCTTGCCAAAATTACCAGATGGATACATGATAGTTGACAAGGACGATGTTCTTGGTGAAAATAAGGTTCATATAGTACTCGAGGACATGCCAGTATTTGCTATAGATACTGTGGAATACATTGGAGATCCAATTCTCATGGTGGTAGGACCGGATGAAAAAATCACAGAGGAAATTGTAGCGAAAATTGTAGTCGATTACGAGCAACTTCCTGCCATACTGGATATGACTAAATCAGAAATTGCGTTTTTTGATTACCATCATGGAAAAGGTGATGTGGATGGGTGCTTTGAAAATGCGGACAAAGTGTATGATGAAATTTTAAATACAGGTTATGGTGAACAATTGTATCTAGAAACTAATGGAATGATTGCAGACTACCATGATGGTAAGATCACCGTTAGAGGATCAATGCAATGCCCATATTATGTTCATGCAGCGGTGAAACTTGCAACAGGACTTGAAAAGGACAAGGTTCAGGTTCAAACAGATATTACAGGTGGAGCCTTCGGTGGAAAAGAAGATTATCCATCAATACTTGCATGTCAGGTAGCAGTAGCAAGCATGAAAGCTAAAAAACCAGTAAGAGTTATATTTGATAGAAGAGAAGATATTATGTCAACTAGCAAAAGGCATCCTTCAACTGCAAGATATAGGGCTTCTGTTAAAGATGGAAAGATTACAGCAATGGATATCGATATAATATATGACGCAGGTGGATATTCAACACTTTCAGCGGTAGTACTTCAGCGTGGAACAATATGTGCTACTGGAGTTTACAATATAGAAAATCTAAGAGTTCACGGAAAAGCTAACAAAACAAATACAGTTCCTAAAGGCGCTTTCAGAGGATTTGGAGCACCACAGGTATTCTTTGACATGGATCTTTTTATGAACCACGTAGCAAAAGGTGAAGGAAGAAATAGCTTAGAGTTTAAACAAGAACATATTGTAACGCAGGGAGATGACACTTCAACTAATGGAAAATTTCATTTCCACGTTCCACTGATTGAGATGATTAAAGAAGTGGATAATCTTTGTGATTACAAGAAGAAAAAAGAACTTTATGACAAGCCACAGACTGGAAGATTACGACGTGGAATAGGAATGCAACTGGCATTCCATGGTGCAGGCTTCACAGGCTCAGGAGAAAGAGACTTAATAAAAGCAGTACTAAAAGTTAAAAAGTATAAAGATGGCACTGTGGAAATTCTCACTTCAAATACTGATATGGGACAAGGGCTACAAACAACCTTCGCAAAAATAGCAGGTAAAGAGCTGGGAATTCCATTTGAGCAAATAATAGTACGTAACCCAGATACTGACAAAGTTCCAGACTCTGGCCCAACAGTTGCATCAAGATCACTTATGGTAGTTGGAGAGCTTGTTCGCCTCGCCACAGCACGGCTCAAAGATGAATGGAAGGATGGACAGGAGCAGATCATGGAGGAGCACTACAAACATCCAGAGTTTCTTATACCATTCTCACTTGCTGAATTTCGTGGAGATGCTTATCCAACCTATTCTTGGTCAGTTCAGGCTGTAGAGCTTGAGATTGATATGTTAACAGGTCAGCACAATGTTATAGGGGCATATGGATCTTTTGATGTAGGAACCCCTATTGACATGAATATAGTAGTAGGGCAAATGGAGGGTGGAATGCTTCAAGGCATTGGTTATTCATCAATGGAATTTATGGATCATGATAGCACAGGACGCATTAGAAATAATAGCCTTAGCGATTATATCATACCAACTGCTATGGATGTGCCAGTTATTAAGGCTTCGATGCATGTTAACAAATATCCCTATGGGCCTTATGGAGCTAAGTGTGCAGGAGAACTTCCAAATGTAGGAACCGCTGCAGCATATATAGAGGCTGTAGAACAAATTTTAGGTAAGAAGGTTCAGCACATTCCATTTACAGTAGAAGATACACTAAGAGCAATATCCTCAAAAGAGGACTAGATATAAGTAATTACATGTGGAAAACCATATTAAAATAGAGAGGAAGGTATACTCATGAAATATATTGAGTTCAAGCTTAATGGAGAAAATGTTCAATATGAGGGTAGTGCATCAAACAGGCTCTTAGATGTACTTAGAGAAACCTATAGACTTACTGGAGTAAAGTGTGGTTGCAAGGAGGGTGAATGTGGAGCTTGCTCTGTTATCATCGATGGAAGACTTGCTAATTCATGTATGATAGCAATGGGAAGTATTCATGGAAGTGATGTTATGTCCATAGAGGGATTTAGTACCACTGAAAGGTTTAAGGTTATTGATAAAGCATATGGAGATGTTTCAGCAGTACAATGTGGATTTTGTATACCAGGGATGGTACTTGCAACAGAGTGTATACTTGCAAAGATTCCACATCCAACACAGGAAGATATAAGACGTGGAATATCCGGAAATTTATGCCGTTGCACAGGATACAATTCTATAGTTAAAGCTATAGGAATCGCAGCAAAAGAAGGTGAAGGATTATGGTAAAATTAAATAATGGATACGTTCCAGAAACATTAGACGAGGCATTGGAAATAATGAGGGATGAAAATGTTAAGCCTTACAGTGGAGGAACTGACCTGATGCTTGAAGTGGAGGAAACTACAAGCTATCTGTTTTTGAATAAGATACCTGAGCTTAAGATAATAAAATCAGATTCTGATTATATAAGAATGGGGGCACAGTGTACTTTTACTGAAATAGAGGAATCAGATCTTGCACCTCGTATTTTAAAGGAGGCAATGTCACAGCTTGCAGGCCCAGCTGTAAGAAATTTCGGAACCATTGGTGGGAATATAGGAAATGGATCTGCAAAGGCTGATTCAGCTTTGGTATTATTCGTTACGGACTCACTAATTAGACTAAAAAGCGCTAGTTCTGACAGAACAATATATATTAAAGATTTTTATAAGCAAAGAAAACAGCTTGACCTGAGAGAAGGAGAACTCATAGTTGAAGTTTTAATTCCTAAAAAATATCTTGAAAATTACTATTATAAAAAGATAGGCGCTAGGAAGGCACTAGCAATTACTAGAGTGGGTTTTGCAGCACTTTTACATGAAGAAGATGGAGTGATTACTCATCTAGCAACTGCATTTGGAGCAATCGAACCTACTATAGTTAGGCATCCTGAAATTGATGAAATGTTTATAGGCAAGACTATTAGTGAAGCTAAGGGTTTAAAGGATAATTACCTAAAAGTATACGATAATGCAATAAACCCAAGTAGTGGAAGAGTTTCAAAAGAATATAGGAAAACTGTATGTATTAATCTATTAAAAGATTTTTTAAATGAAAATGGTATCTAATTAATGTGTAAAGATGTAAAATAAAAAGAACAATTAAATATTATCTTGTATATATTAGAAATATGCTCTAATAGTATCTACCAGGTTGCTGTAAATTACCTGACTACAAGAATAATTTGAAGCTATGCTGAATCTAGCTTTAATTATTCTATAGTCATTTAACTTAGCAACCTGTTTTTTTATGCAATTTTAAAAGTGAGCACAATTAATACATCGTATAATCATCCATAAAAAAGGGAGGATAAAAATGAAAGCACTTAAAGGCAACATAATTTTTACTGCTTCTTGTGAAAAGTTCGAAATCTATGAAGACAGTTATCTTGTAGAAGCTGATGGATCAGTTATAGGGATATTCAAAGAACTTCCAAGCCACTTAAAGGGGATTGAAGTAGATGATTTTGGTAATTCACTAATAATTCCTGGATTCGTAGATATGCACCTGCATGCTCCACAGTTTCAGAATATGGGTCTTGGCCTAGATGAGGAACTGCTGCAATGGCTTGATAAGTATACGTTTCCAGAAGAAGCTAAATATAGCAATGAGCAGTATGCTAGGAGACTTTACACAAATCTTGCAAAGGCGTTGTGGCGAAATGGAACCACTCGCGTTGTACTTTTCTCTTCGATTCACAGAAATGGAACTGAAATCCTAATGGATGTCATGAATAGAGCGGGTATTGGTGCCTACGTTGGAAAGGTTAATATGGATAGAAATTCACCGGATTATTATGTAGAGTCAACTGAGGAATCACTAGCATCTACTGAAGAGTGGATATTGGCTACAAAGGACAAGTACAATCTTGTAAAGCCTATAATAACACCAAGGTTCGTTCCATCATGTTCAGTAAAACTCATGAAGGGTCTTGCTAAGCTTTCTGAAAAGTACAATCTTAAAGTGCAAAGTCATCTTTCTGAGAATGAGGATGAGATCCAATGGGTGAAAACACTCCATCCAGAATTTGAATCATACGCAGATGTATATGAGGTCATGAACCTTCTGACTGAAAATACGATTATGGCTCATGCGGTACACAGTACCCCGGAAGAAATAGAGCTACTAGCTAAAAGAAACAGCTTTATAGCACACTGCCCAAATGCTAATTACAACTTGTCATCAGGTATAATGCCAGCAAGGAAATTCCTTGATGCTGGAATTAAGGTTGGACTTGGCACAGACATAGGTGCAGGTCATCAGATAGGTATATATATGGTAATGAACCGTGCCGTTCAATCGTCGAAGATAAATTGGCTCACTAGTGGAAAGGTTGAAAGGTGCCTTACAATGCCTGAGGCTTTCTATATGGGAACAAAAGGTGGCGGAGAATTCTTTGGCAAGGTGGGGTCTTTCGAGGCTGGATACTCACTAGATGCTCTCGTAATAGATGATGAAAACCTTGGCGATAGGGATTTTAGAAGCATTGAAGAGCGCCTCCAAAGGTTCATATACTGCGGAGACGACAGAAATATAACAAAACGATATGTTGCTGGAAAACTACTTTCTGAGCCAATGTGAATGTTTAAAATTGTATAGGAACTAAGGAGCACCAGTAGTATGTACTGATATTGATTGCTTTTCTATATCTATTTACTACCTTCCAATACTGAATATATTGTATAATGGTTATAATATATTTTTTATTTTAAAGGAGGTCCTTATGAAAAAGAAAAGACTTTTAAAATTTATACCATTTGTTATTATAATACTCTTAGTAGGGTACTCAGCATTTTGGGTATCTAATTATTCCAAACCAACTGAAGATGCTGTAGCTGTTTTTAATAGTAACAGTACCATAAATATTACAAGAGATAAATTTATCACCTTTACTCCAAAATATCAAGAAGCAACTACAGGGTTTATTTTCTATCCAGGTGGAAAAGTTGCACCTGAGGCCTATGCTCCACTTTGTAGTAAAATAGCAGCAAAAGGCTATATGGTAGTTATCGTACCAATGCCTTTAAACCTCGCCATTTTAAATGGGGACAAAGGAAAGGAAGTTATTGCTACCTATCCTGGGATTAAAAATTGGGCTATTGGTGGACATTCCCTTGGTGGAGTAATGGCTGCAAGCTTCGCTCATGATCATTTAGATTTAGTAAAGGGATTAATTATGTATGCAGCTTACCCTCAAAATAAAGATGACTTATCAAGTTCCAACCTCAAAGTTTTATCATTATGGGGCTCCGAAGATGGATGTGCAGATATAACAAAAGTAACTGGTGCAAAAGATATACTTCCAAAGGATACTGGATTTAAATCTATCGCTGGTGCTAACCATGCTCAGTTTGGTAACTACGGAAATCAAAAGGGTGATAATCCAGCTAAAATTTCTAGTATAGAACAACAAAATTTAGCAGTTCAATATACAATTAATTTATTGAGTGAGGTTTCTAAATAATTCCTTACTGAAAACCGCTACCCTTTATAGCTATTACAGCCATGAAAGATGCGGTTACCTTTATGTTTTTAACTTATTCGTTAACTTCCATTTAAATTCTTTTAATAATCTCGGCTTCCTCTGTTAATCTTTTTCATCACTCCATACAGCACTTTTCCTTTTACACACATAATTACCCCTAAGCTTATCGACATCATGTCCTTCAAGTGTCAAAAGCTTTTCCCTTAAAAAGCCAGCTCCACTTCTGCATATTCCAATGCCCTTTTGTGGCAACACCTCAATCATCTCATTACCATTATTATTTTTTAAAGATAAATACTTTAACCCATTAGGCGAAAAAGTAACACTTATTATATCTGTTTCTAAAAAATCAATAATTTTATTAACCTGCATTACTCGTCCTCTTTTCGCAGAAATTTTTGCCATCTATTTCATATATATATTAAGTTGGTCTTCTATATAAAATTATATTTAGTTCTATTTATTGCTTACAAATAAAGACATTATAATCCCTAATACAAAAATAGGAAAATAGGATAAAATTGATGCTTTCAAAAATATAGAAAGTCTATTTACAAATCGTTTTGAATATTTTAAATTAAAAATGCTGCAACAAATGAAAGGTAACATACTAAAAATTAAAGCACATGAAAGTCGTGATAACCATATATTTCGTGTGTAATAAGATATAAAAAACATAGAAATAGCACCAATAGTTATAGATATACACATAGCTATAATCAGAATAATACAAAATAATATATTACTTTTATAAGCTTTTAAAAGTTCTTTAATTCTAATCACCCACTTTTTTATATTTTACAAATATTATGTATAAAAGTCAACATAGATATATTTAATATTCAAAACAGTCAACTCTGATTTCATTTCCAGAAAGTCATTTAACCACATGACCCAATTACCTTTATTAACAGTTATTGTAACATATTGAAAGTAAATAGAATATCATATAATATATTCTTTTTTTTGGGGTGATGACTATGATTTATCGAAATCCTTACAACCAATGTCCTGCTGGCTCAGTACCCTATACCATAAGAGATAAAGATACTTTGGGAAACATAGCAAGCTTCTACAATACTACTGTACAAGATATAGTACAATTTAACCCTGGTATATCCCCGAATAATTTGCAGGTAGGTCAACATATATGTGTTCCTCTAAAACTTCAGATGTACCCTTCTTGTCCAACAACCAATTATTATGTTGTGGTAGAGGGTGATTCCCTTGTTTCAATAGCAAGCAGCTTTAATATTACAGCTCAGCAGCTATTGTATTCAAACTATGGAATTGACCCTAATGATTTGTATATAGATGAGATATTATGCATACCTGTTGCCCCCCCTATCGTTGCTGTTGAAATAAATATAGGTGAGCACAAGCTTGTAGTATATCGAAATGGAAATGTGCTTAAAACATATAGAATTGGTCTTGAAAATCCTAATGATCCGATTCCTCGTGGAACTTTCACAGTTGTAAATAAGCAGGTAGATCCTGGTGTGGAACGAGGAGCAAGATGGATTGGACTTTCTACCCCTGGCCTTGGTATCCAGGGTACTAATAATCCTCAGTTTATTGAAAACATTTCGCAGGGACATAGTATAATACTGTCCAACCGTGATGTAAGTGAGCTATTTAATCTTATGCCTGTAGTGACAACAGTAATGATACTATAATTGAAATTTATCCATTTAATATTCTTATTTCGAGGTGAACTTTATGATTTATGTAGATTTAAACCGCCAATGTCCAATGGGGACATCTTCTTATGCGGTTCAAAATGGCGACACCTTGTATAAAATTGCAATTAAATTTAATACAACGGTTGATGCTATTGTTTCATCAAACCCAGACATCGATACCGAAAGTTTAAGAGTAGGGCAGGTGGTTTGCATACCACAAACACAACCACAGGCTTCTACATGCCCTATTGGAACTTCTCCCTATGAAATAAAAAGAGGAGATAACTTAGCTACCATTGCCAATAGATTTAATACTTCTATTGAATCAATTCTCTCCATAAATCCAAGTATACTTCCAGAGAATTTAAGCATAGGTCAGGTAATTTGTATAGCACAGGAAAAGACAGAACAGGCTGTTTGCCCCATGCTTAACACCTATGTCATCCGTAAAGGAGAAACCTTTGGCTCAATTACAATATCACTTAATGTATCCCTTCAGAGCCTATTAAATTTAAATCCTGGCGTAGATCCTAATAACTTGAATATAGGCCAGGTCATATGTGTGCCTATTTCGTCAATTCTTTTTAGCATTACTATAAATACTACGGCTAAAACACTCACCTTGTACAGAAATGGAATATTTTTCAAGGCATATCCCGTTGCTGTAGGAAAACCTAGAACACCTACACCTATGGGGACATTTACAATAATAAACAAACAGATTAACCCTGGAGGACCTTTTGGTTCAAGATGGATGGGTTTGTCAAAACCCCATTACGGGATTCATGGTACAAATAATCCACCTTCCATAGGTACAGCTGCCTCAAACGGTTGTATACGAATGTATGCTAATGATGTAGAGGACCTCTTTAACTATGCCAGTGTAGGTACTGTAGTTAGGATATTCTAGCAGTTTAAATTTCCAAGTAAAAAAGAGCATAATTGGCTCTTTTTTTAGTTCTTATATGCTTGTACCCCTTAATCCTTATAACAATAGTATGTGAATAATTTTTACTACGATACTTCATTATCCATACCCAAATTGATAAGCGGCCTCAGTCCTATGTAATATCGGACTGAGGCCGCTTAGCAACGATGGCAGACTTGAAGCTTCCAAAATGTTGTTAAATCTTAAATTGTTGAACTATTTCATTTAATTTTTGAGCAAGTTCCGCTTGGCTTTGTGCTGTTATTGCTACTTGCTCTATAGCCTGCGACGTTTCATTCATGCTTTCTTTAATTATAAGTGCTTCTTCACTTGAGCTTTGCGAAGACACAGCCATACTTTGAACTGCTTCACTTACTTGTCCAACTGTTGCTGTAATTTCTTCAGACATAGCTGCTATTTCTTCAGACATTTTACTTACAAAATCTGAATCATTATAATACTGATTTCCAGTTTCTGCATATGCACTAAATTGTTCTTGAACATGTGTATTTATAAATTCTAGTATGTCGCTACCTGTGTCAATACTACTTTTGAATGCCCCTTGAACTCTAACAATAGTATCTTGAATATTTATTACTGCTTGTGCTGACTGCTCTGCAAGTTTTCTTACCTCATCTGCTACCACTGCGAATCCTCTTCCTTGTTCCCCAGCTCATGCCGCCTCTATTGCAGCATTTAATGCAAGTAGATTGGTTTGTGTTGCTATACTTCCGATAGTGTCCGCCATAACTTTTATACTATCTACTACTTTTCCATCCTCAATAGCCTTTTCCATCTTCTTTTGTTTTTCAGTATATAACTTTTGAGTTTCGTCAATGGCCTTTTGACTATTACTTTGAACTTCAGTAGCTTTTTCTTTAAATTGATATGAATTATTACTTCCTTCCATGGCCCTTGAAGATAATACATTTATACTCGAATCTACTTCTTCAATAGATGCACTTATTTCCTCTGAAGCGCCACTTGATTCTTGCATACCCGTAGCTATTGAATCTACTGCTTCATCTATAATTACAACTTTTGAAGATAATTCTTCAACTGTAGCTGAGAGTTCTTCAGACGACGCACCTATCTCCTGTGCATTTTCCATAATTACCTTTAATAAACTATTCACATTATGTTGTGCAGCATTTAAAGCTACAGCTGTTTGTCCAAATTCGTCTTCCCTTGTAATATTAAGTGGAGTTGAGAAATCGTAGGAAGATAGCCTATTAGCTAATTCTTTTATCTTATTTAGTGGATCCGATATATTTTTACTTAATATGTATGCCATAAAAATTATAATAAAAAATGCTATAGTTGTATAAGTTATTATTGTGTATCTAACCTTATTAAACTGAGCTATGTTATCTAAATTAGCCTCTGCAGCTAATTTCTGATTTATTTCAATACATTTTTCTAAATTTGCAAACATAGAAATTTTAATTTGATTTATTTCAGAATTAAAAATTTTAACTGCTTCCTCATAGCTGTTAGCTTTTGCAAGTTCTATTATCTTATCTCTTCCCTCTCTATATTTTACTAATTCATTCTTAAATTCATTATATGCTTTATCCTCTTCTATTGAATTTGAAGGTATACTTTCGTATTCCTTTTGAAACTTTACATCTTCATCGGTTAATTCATCTATACTTTTTATTTGCTCATCTAATTTTGATCTATCTCTTTCAAAAACAATTTTAAGCATATTAACTCTCATTTCATTAATATTTCCTTTAATTTCTTCCAAGTCCTTAATAGATATTAAACTATTACTATATATAGACCTAGAGCCCTCATTTATTTTTGATGAACTTAATATACCTTGTAATCCTATCAAAATCATAAAAATACAAATCACTGAAAATGCTAATATAAGTTTCTTCTTTACACCTAAATTAATAAAAAATTTCATTCTAACTCTCCCCTTCTTTTTTTAAAATATATTCTTCGAATTATAAATAGCAAAAATTAATAATTGTTAATAAAATTTCAGTGTATTTATTACGTTTTGTGTTATAGTTATATTATATAACTCAATTTGTGGTTTTGTAAACATATTCTTCCTAAAATAACAAAATTATTTTTATAATAATAAAAAGTATTAAAATCTATTGAATTTTACGGTATTTTATGTCAATCTATAATTGAAGGGTAGGTGATTAAAATAAGTAGTTTTTGTAATAGACTAAAAAATCTTCGTGTAGAAAATAATTTACTTCAGAAGGATTTAGCTGAAATGCTTGCTTTAGCTCAAACAACTATAGCTAATTATGAGCAGGGTAAACGCTTTCCGGATGAAGAAATGCTGCTAAAAATAGCAGACTTTTTTAATGTTTCACTAGATTACCTACTTGGAAGATCAGAAATAAATAGTGCTAATGAAGATTTTACACAAAGGGATTCATTAAAATTATCTAAGTCTTTCATAGACCCTACGGTACTAGCATTAAAGACTTCATATTTTGATGCTTTAATTAACGGTAATTTGCAAATAGCTAGTGAACTGATTTTAAACGCAGTTGAAAGTGGCATAATTGATATAAAAAGAGTATATAGTGATATATTCGAAAGGTCTCTTATAGAAATTGGAGAGCAGTGGGATATGAATATTATAGATGTTTACCAAGAACATTATTTTTCAAATTCTACGCTGTTGATAATGTCACAACTTTTTCCTCATTTCCATACGTGTGAAAAAAATGGTCATACCCTTGTATCCTTAAGTACTTCTGGAGATTCTCATATTATTGGAATACGTATGGTTACAGATTTTTTTGAAATTGATGGCTGGAAAACATATTTACTTGGATCTGACGTTCCAACACAGAGTGTGATAAAAGCAATTAAAGAACGTAAAGCTGATATTCTAGCAATTTCTTGTACAATACCTTACTATCTGAGTTCAGTGAAATCTTTAATTGCAGCTATAAGGAGTTTGAAAGAATTGGACAATGTTAAAATAATAGTAGGTGGGAGACTATTCAATAGGTATAAAATTTTATGGAAATCCGTTGGAGCCGATGGATGTTCATCTACTGCAGATGCGGCTGTAAAGGTAGCTAATGAGTTTATGATGAATAGAACTTTGCAATAACCTTAAATCATTGAAACTATATCTGTTGTATCTTTAATTAATTTTAATTCTCTAAAACATTTTACAATCTATCTTACACTAAATACAAAAAATAGAGCCAGCGGATAACAGTTATTCCTTCTCTGTGATATCCTCTCCGTAAAACCATACCTTCAAGTCAAAATGATGATCATACCTTCTTTTATGATGCATCTCTCCATTTCTAATTTCAAAATAGGGGTGTGTATAAGGAATACTCCTGTCCAAAACATTCTTCACGAAAGGACTGAATCCACAAAAAAAACAAAAGAAAGAGCCCTAATGGCTCTTTCTTTTCTATGAAAAATTTTCCTATCTAATTCTTTTTTTTGAAATGATATCCACTATAAACACTATTGCAGCAATTACTAGTAAAATATGTATCAAACCGCCGCCAATACTAAATATTAATCCTAAAACCCAAAAGAATACTACAACTGCACCTATGAAACTTAAAATACCCATCTAGAACACAACCTTTCTTATATTAATTTACTATTATAATAGTAAATCTCTTAACTAAAAAACACCAACAAATTTAAGTATTATTATTATTACAACAATTCCACCAATTAATGCTAACATACAATTCACACTCCTTGTTATTTTATAATCAATCGTCTATTTTTAATATTGCATTTTGAAATTTCGTTCAAAGTTATTTATATTCTTATTTTTCATTTAATGTATCATTAAGCTTTTCTTCAATCTTATCTTCAGTTTTATCAATTTTTTCCTTTGAATTCCCTTTCTGATATTGAAGTTTCCCTTTAAGCTCCATCTCTTGGCTATCTGTGACTTTGCCTACAGTCTCCTTGGTCTTCCCTACAACCTTATCTTTTGCATTTTCAACTTTATTATTTAAATTAGGCATCTTGCACCTCCATTTTATCTAATATCGATATCAAATATATTTTCACATTCAAATTAATGAAATTTTTCTATAATCTAGAATGTATATTTATATTATACCACATAACTCTTAATCTTACAACATTTTTCGACATTTTCAGTGTAAATCACCTTAACCTTCTAAGTTTCAAAGACTATTATTTAATTTTTAACCATCGTTTCTACCTATAATCTAATGAAGTATTTTCACTAACTTTAAAATTAATCTCAGTGGTTATCTTTTTCTTTTTTGTATCTAACCCGAGAAATCTAAAGCCCTCTTGCTAATTACTCAGGATTTTCGACACCATCACTATCATTATCCATCTCATTAATATTTAGCTGCATCTTCTGCATTACCCTCCTTGCAACTTGTAATTCATCTTTATCTATATTTTTAAATAATGCTTGCGTAAACGTGGTTCCTTCTTCACTAAGCTTTTTCCAAAATTCATAGCTACTTTCTGTAAGCTTTAGTCTAGTTACACGGGCATCTCTTTTATCCTTTTGCAAAATCAATAATCCCTTTTGCTCTAGCTTTAAAGCAACCTGCTTGACGTTTTGATGAGAACTTCCCATTTCCTTTGCAACTTCTTTCATTGTAGGTGGCTTATCAAATAAATTTTTTATAATAACAGATAAAAACCACTGCTTTGTTGTAATCCCGAATCGTTTAAATTCTCTTTCAAGCATAGTATCCACTCTGTTAGCAACTATGAAAATCACTCCAAATAAATATTGCCTATCACTCATATTATCAACCTTACTCATAATTAACTTCCTCTCTGTACTTCTAATATATTATCTTAATATGTAATATGCTATCTATCAAGATAATATATTACCTTTCTAGATATTTGTCAATGTTTTATTATTATCAATTTATAAATTTTAAGCAAAGCCCCTCGATGTTATATCGAGGGGCTTTGCTATTCCTACCCATTTCTAATACGACCTGCTTTTCTCAAACTTGTGATACTGCTAAAATAGCTGAATAACCTTAGATCCACAACATTTTTTATATTTTTTACCACTTCCACACATACAAAGATCATTTCTTCCTATCTTAGGCGTAGAAGCATTATTATGTTCTGAATTTAATTCGTTTAAAGTATATCCTTTTAATCTCCAAAGTCTAATGTTATTTAGAAAACTATTTATTTCTACTAATAATTTTTCAAGGTCATTTTCACCCGCTTCTCCCAATGCATACAGGATATTTTCTATTACTTCTTCTTTTTCATTTTCTTGAATATCTGCATATAAATTAATTATAATCATTTCCATCTGTGAATCTTCCATTTTCCAATTATTCTTTAAATACCTTTTGAATCTCCTACTTATTTTATTTCCAACTAAATATTCTTCATTGGAAGATTCAAGTAGTTCATCCTTTTTTATAATACAAAAATCACTATCACTTGAAATATTCTCTCTTGCATTTATAATATGAATAACATCCTCTAATGGCGCCATTATACTACTAGCTATATTCCCTTGCATTATATAACCATCATAATAATCTTCACCACTTACAATTATTCCGTAAATATCAGTTTCATCTAAAGAATAGTCAACATAATTATTAAGCATCTTTGTAAAATCACTCATAAATAATACACCATAATTATAGGTCATTCCCCAGAATAGCTTTACTAGTTCTGTATTTTTAGCTAATATTTTTCTATACTCATCATTATCCAAGGATTTTATAGCACTTATTGTTTCATTTGGCATAATTAAATATATACCATCGTCTCCCCTAGATGCAAATACAAATCCGTATTCTAAAAAATATTCTGGATTTAATGTGAAATCATGATCTTCAAAGGATATGTATCCATTTTTATCAGCTACATTTTTTAAAAATTCAAATCTTTCACTATCGATTAAACATAGTGCTTCAGTTATTTTATCTTGATACACATCTAAAAGTATTTCTACTAATTGCCCTTTATTAAACTTAGATACCTTCGTAATCTTTAGAATAGATGTTATTTTTAATAATTCAGTTTTGGTATTACATTCTAATAATTCTCTTAAATTATGTGTAAACTTACCTCTTTTTACTTTATTAAACATTTCATTTGCTTTATTTTCAATTTCTAGATCTATATCATTCATTGCGCTATCCAATTGAGATGCAAAATCTCCTTCAT
Source organism: Clostridium bowmanii (assembly GCF_018861315.1). Taxonomy (GTDB): domain Bacteria; phylum Bacillota; class Clostridia; order Clostridiales; family Clostridiaceae; genus Clostridium_AD; species Clostridium_AD bowmanii. The sequence goes on from NZ_JAHLDL010000010.1 coordinate 63,160, forward strand.
AATCATCTATACCCAATTTATCATCCTGTACAAATGGGACTATATCCTTCTGCCCTTTTGTTTTAGATTTCTTGTATTTGAAATTATTTCCTGGTAAATACTGTTTTTCCGTATCTCTGTCTCCCTCGTATCCACAAACTCCATCTCTAGGTGAATTTGTATATACAAATTCACCTACCATATCAGCATCTTCATCTATACAATCTTCGCAAAAAAACTTTTCTTCTTCATAATCAAAATACTTTGCCTCTTGATTACAATTTGCACAAAAATTTTGTATTTCTTCATTTCTAGCTAATATTTCTATTTGACTATGTTTTTCCCCTGTTAAATACTCATCAATAACTTCAAGTTTTAATGTAGTAGTAGAACCGAAATCATAGTCATATCTAAATTTATCACCTACAGAAATTACCTGTGCCAATTTAAAATCCATTGTTTCGTCTTCATAAAAAAATTCAGAATCTTCATCCACTGAAGAATCATAATTTACATCATCTATAATGAAACTACTTAAGTGTCCACAACATTCTAACCAAATATTTCTTAAAAAGCTATCCAAATTCTGTAAAGTTAAATCTATATCTATAGCTATATATAAACAATACTCTTTTGATCCATACTGTGGAACTATAGACAAAATATATTGACTCTTAGTTTTTTTAGAACTCGCCATAGCTTCTTCTAGCTTTTCTTTTCTAACTTTACAACCTTTAACATGCCTTTTAACTGTTCTTTCTGATAATTCCTTATTGCAATAATAACATTTACCCTTCAAATTTTATCTTCTCCATTTCTTTTTCTTAAATTTAGTAGCTATTAATGATTAATCCATTTATATTTGTATAAAACCCTCTTCTAAAATCTAACTCGTATCTACCTATCTTTATTCTTAAATAGCTTGTATTCTAGGTGTGCATACCGCACTCGCAATTATAAACGCTCAACTACATTTAATTATAAAAGCACATCTACTAAATAGCAAGGGCAATAATTCAAATGTACCTTATGTAACTCGTTGAGTTGAGAAATGTTTTTTTAATCTTCTAATAAAAAAAGAGAACTACAACACAAGTTGCAGTTCTCCTTAATTCACTTTTAAAGTTTTTCATCTAAATATATGGGATGTAAAAATAAACACCCCAGGAGTATTCGCGAAAGAGGAACGTTAAATTTCTTCTACTCTAAATTCTCATATTCGCAACCTATAATCTGGTTTCTACCTTTATTCTTTGCTTTATATAAAGCCTCATCTGCATGTTTTATAAATTGAGCAATTTCAGAGTTATTATCTGGTAAAACAGATGAAACACCTAGAGTGACAGTTACAGTATCTCTTATAGTAGAAAATTTATGGATTAATGACAATCTTTCCACAATAAGCCTAAAATCTTCACCATACTTCATAGCCTCTTCTAAGTTTGTATCCGGAAGTACGATAACAAATTCATCTCCACCATACCTTGCTGCAAAATAGTTCTTCACTAACGATTGACTGAGTATCTTGCTTATTTTTATTAAACAATTATCCCCTTCTATATGACCATAGTTATCATTATATTGCTTAAAACAATCTATATCAAAAATTATAATTGATATATGACTTTTTCTATCTTTAGCTTTGTTCCACTCCTCTGTGATAATACCATCAAACTTCCTTCTATTTGGAATGTTTGTAAGTCCATCATTTTCAGATAAATAAATTAATTTATTATTAGTATCTTTGAGTTGTAATTCAACTTCTCTTCTTTGCTGAACTTCTAAAAGAAGATTTTTCGATTTTATTGCATTGTTTATTGCTATTGCTGCGTAAGATGAAAGTGCTTTTATAATCTCTATTGTAAGACTTGTAAATGAATTTTTCTCGAAGGCTTGCACTGTGATAACACCAATTAAATTATTATCAATGGTGAGTGGACAATATATTGCGGAATTCAATTCGCTATTTTCTTTATTTCTTATTATATAATTTAGATCATCAACGTAATTTGAATATTCATTAAACATGTCATTTATTGTTATAATTTTATTTTCCCTTAAACATTTTACTGCCATGCTTGCAGGATTATCATAATTAACTTCATGAAGCTTTGTGTTCACATTATTTTCTATAAGATATTGATACTCAATTGTATTCTTCTTTTCATTATAAAGACCAATGCCAAAAGTATTAGCTTTCATAAAGCTTTGTATCGTATTGTGAATCATTTGATAAATTTGATTAAGATCTAAAGTAGTAGTGATTTTTTCTCCCAGCTCACTTATAATAGATATATTTTTTATAGTTTCTGTAAGCTCCTCTGTTTTTCTTCTAAATGATTCGCTTTTTTCTAATATCCTTTTATTTTCATCTTCTAGGTTATCAAGTTGTACCTTTGATTTTAAATTTGTAGCTCTATTTTCTAATTCTAAATATTCTAATTCCTTTTGATACTTAAAATATAATTTATAATATATATTTGCATTATTAACATCATTTGCTTTTTCATATAACGTTATAGCTCTTTTACAAATCTCCATGGTTTTCGCATACATTTTATTTTCTATAGAAATTCTGTATATCTCATCTAGCTTACCAATTGCTACATCCCTTTTCCCTGTGTTTTCAAGGAAATTGCTATAATCTAAAAGAAGATCAATCTCTGCGTAAACATAGGATATTTCTGAAGAAACAGCCATGGCTTTAGAAAAATATTTTTCGCATTCGTCATAATTTCCTTTTTTCTCATGTATTAAAGCAAATAGCCCGTAAGCTTCTACTATGCCACTTTTATAATCATATTTATTTAAATATATAAGTGCCTCATTTAAATTTTCCATGGCCTTATCATAGTGACCTAGGTGGAATTCAACATAAGCAAGGTTCGAAAGTGCAACCCCAAAGGTGGCCTTGTAATTCAACTTATTATCAAGATTAACAGACAAATTATAATATATATTCGCATATTCGTAACATCTAAGAATTCTATATATTTCTCCCATTCGATTATAAATCTTGGCAGCATAAAATTCAAAACTTTCATTATAATAGTTTTTTCTTTTACTAATTATTTTTGTGAGCTTTTCAGCATAATTATAATATTCTGTACTCTTTTCATATTCTCCAATATCAAAATAGATATCACCTATAGCTATATATACAAGTATCTGCAGATCACATATGCCTTGTCTTTGAGATAGAGTCATTGAATCAAATAAATATAGCATTCCCTTTTCATATTTACTCATGTTCAAATAAGCTACTCCAACTCTATACAAAGAATATGCCATCCCAATTTCATAATTTTCAGCCACGCATAGTGAATATACCTGTAAACTAAGTTCAATTGTCTTCTCTGAATATACATATCTTGTTTTTTCAAGTTTGTCTAACATTTCATTAATTGTGATGTTATTACATTCACTTTCCGTAATGGCTCACCTCCAAGTTACTAAAAAATATTATATGTAAAATTCAATCCAGTAATTGCACTTTCGTAAACCATTTAAGAGGTTGAAATGTCCCCATATATTCTACATAAATCATTTAATTTATAATGTTCTACGTATACACCATAAATTCCTTTTTTACGCCAAAATAATTTTTAGATGAATAGAAAATTCTTTATGAATTTCTACAAATAAATTTTACGATATTTCGCATCACAAACTACTCACCCTCAGGTGTGTTTTTCAGTATAAACAAAAATCAGGTATTATAATCATTTGTTGATTACAATACCTGACTTTTAAGATTATTTTATAAACTTTGCCTTTTTAACTTTACAACCCAACTTATTCACCTTAAATTCGCATAAGATGATCATCTTCGCCTATCTTCCACCTGCCCCAAATTAAGGTACCTGAAGATCTTCCTCTAAAGAAACCGGTATACCAAACAATGGTAAGTTATTCTTATCCCAAGTAAATTTTTGTGTTCTAATATCTCTATATTGCCAACCTATTCCATCAGTCATACCATGATACACTATCCAATCTTCTTTACCACTAGGGGATTTAACAAAAGAAGCATGACCTACTCCAAAACTAGTATTTTCAACAGTTCCCTTAAATACAGGTTGAGATTTTTTAATCCAACTCTTGGAATTAAGTATATCCTTAGAATTATTAACTAATAACCCTAAACAGTAATTCTCAGTCCAGCTTCCACTGGCCGAATAGACAATCATAATATTCTTTTCTTTTACTAATACCTGTGGTCCTTCATTTATAGGCATACCCATCTTCTCCCAGTCATATTCTGGAGTAGACATAAGTACTCTTTCTCCACTAATAGTAAAGGGATTACTCATGGCGGCAATGTATAAATTCTGCTTTCCGTTTTTATCTCCTTCCCATCCTGACCAAACAAAATATAAGGAATCTTTATCTACTTTAAGAACAGTTCCATCAATAGCCCATTTATCTGTTTTATCGGAAACCTTCCCCTTAAGCTTATAGCTTTCACCTAAAGGATTTTCTGCATCTGTTCCTGCCTCAAGCGCATACATTCTATGGTTTTCATTTTTACCATCATCAGCTGCAAAATATATATACCATCTACCACTGACATAATGTAGTTCTGGTGCCCAAACCTCTTTAGAATAATCTGTACTTGTATCCGAAATCCAAACAATATTTTCTTCTCCTTGACCTATACCTTGAAGTTCTTTTGCTTTTTTTATACCTATGTTACTGCCATCGCTATAAGTATAATAATAATAACCTCCCGCTTTTACTACCCATGGATCGGCACTACTTTTAGCTACTATAGGATTATTAAAAGTTTCTACCTTTTCTACTATTTTCCCTTTGCAGCCCATAAAACTCATTGTCAAAATACTTATTATTACCATAAAGACTTTATTGTATAATTTAATTAACAAAACCCCCTCATTTTAAACCTTCTAGCCCTTAACACCAGAAGATAATGCAAGTCCTTCCAAGAAGTATTTCTGAGCAAATAAATATAATATAAAAGTAGGAATTATAGAAATTATCGCCGAGGCCATAAGATGAGCTGGGAACCCTCCATAAGTTCCTTGTAAAAGCCTCAATCCCGGTGTTAACGGCATGTTTTCAACATTATTAAAAACTATAGATGGCCATAAAAAATCATTCCATGATCCTGTAAAAGTAAATAGTGCCACTACTGTTAATACAGGTCTAATTAATGGCAATATTATCTTAAAAAATATTGTAAAATCTCCTGCACCTTCTACTTTAGCCGATTCATCATACTCCTTTGGTATTCCAAGCATAAATTGTCTAATTAAGTATATGTTCATTACCCCTCCAACACCAGGAACTATAACTGCTAATGGATTATCTATCCATCCAAGCATATCAACAATTTTATAAGAAGGTATAAGATTAACCACACTTGGGAACATCATTGTTGAAAGAATTATTATAAAAAGAGTGTCCCGTCCCTTAAATTGCAATCTAGAATATGCATAAGCAGACATAGATGCTGTTATTAGCACCAAAATCGTATGTGTCGTAGAAATAAATAGTGAATTCAAAAACCACCTAGCTATATTTGAATTTGTTGTGTCTGTTATAGCTTCAATATAATTAGTCAATACATACTGTACAGGTAGTATTCTATACCCTACTGTTTGAATTTCCGCCTCTGATCTAAATGAAGAAAGAATCGTCCATGTTAATGGTACTAACCATATGATAGCTAATACTAATAAAAATATAAAAGCCATAATTTTAACCCAATTTTTCTTAAGAAAATCCATTTATAATCACCTCCAACTCCTTAATTTTCTACATGTTTAATTTCCCTGACTAGCACTAATTGATTTATTTCGTGCAAGTGCTGTTAACCCTGATATTATAAAAGTCAATGTGCCTATAAAATCCATAAAACATAATGATATTATCCCACATATAACAAACCAAATAGGTGTTTTCACTTCAACCTTATTTATATTCAACCTTCTTGCCAGATAAAAATTTATAACTCCTACTAAAAAATACAGCATTCCAAAAGTTACAGTGAATATATATATATTATTAGTTAGTAGCTTTAAAGATATAAACTTATCAGTTGCTATTTTTAAACCAGGACCTTGCGATCTAATCCACGTAGCATAAATCAACATAGTTACAATCCCAGAAACTATCTGCCAAACGGACCCTACCAAAGCTATTGATTTTTCAAATTTTCTAGTCATAGGCACCCACCTTCTATATTTACAATAAATCTTATAAAACTATTTTTCTACCAACCATTCTCCCTCATTTATCTGTTTAATAATATTAAGGTCTATTTTAGGTTTTCTGTCATAGGTTAATAGACCATTTATTTCTTGCTCAACATCTGTAATTTGAGTATATACAAATCCTTGTATTAGTGGGGATTCTAACAAAGCGGAAATAACGTCATAATATCTTTTTGCAAAATCTTCATCTGAATTGGCTGAGGAATATCCCCATCCACTCCAATCGCCTTTTTTATATGAGATTCCACCCATCTCTGAAACTATAACTGGTTGTCCTTCATAATCCCACCCTTGTGCAAACATTCCTCTGCCTGCCGGTTTCGTATTTACAATACTTTCAATTGTTGAGTATCTTTCTTTTAAAACTTCTTTTTTCCATTCGTAATCATGTATTGTTAGTAGGTCAGTCTTTGTATGATCCCATCCATCATTTGATATTACAGGACGTGAGCCATCTAGGGATTTTGTCATATAATACATTGCTGCTGAATGTGCCTGTTCATCTTTATTATTCATTATAGACTCTGTACCCCAAGATTCATTTAAAGGAGTCCATGCTACTATGCAAGGATGATTATAATCTCTCTCTATCATATCCATCCATTCATCACTAATTCTTCTTACATATTTACGGGAATAATTATATGCATTTGCAATCTCTCCCCAAACTAAAATTCCCATTTTGTCTGCCCAATATAAATACCTTGGGTCCTCAATTTTCTGATGTTTTCGAACTCCATTAAAACCCATTTTTTTACACATCTCTATATCCTTTATGAATGACTCATCACTAGGTGCTGTTAAAAGAGATTCTTCCCAATAACCCTGATCTAGAAGCATTTTTTGATAGTATGGCCTATTATTAAGCATAAATATTCCATCTACAATTGATACTTTTCTTAAACCAAAATAAGATTTAACCTCATCAATTTTATTATTATCCTCATAAATTGAGAACACTATGTCAAAAAGTACTGGATTTTCAGGTGACCATACTAAAGTTTCTGGATTCCAGTGATCTGTCCCCTCTTGGTCTATCCAAAAATCTCGTTTCCCTCTCCCATTCATTATCTTAATATTATCTTCGACGATCTTATTACCTCTAAGGTAAATTTCAACTTTTAAATCAGTATTTATTAATTTACCTGTAACCTCATATTCAATTAAAACTTTCTTCTTATCTAAATTTGGAGTCATCCAAACTCTTTTCAAATAAGTCTGAGCTACACCCTCAAGCCATACCGTCTGCCAAATACCGGTAGTTCTCGTATAAAAAATACCTTCAGATTTATGTTTCCAATACTGCTTTCCTCTTGGTAGTTCTAAATCTGTAGTATAATCTTCAACTCTAAGCACTATATTATTATTCTTGTCTATTAACAGGTCTGTGATATCCACTGAAAAAGGCACATGCCCCCCCTCATGAGTCACCATATGTTCTCCATTAATCCATAAATCTGCTTTATAATCTACTGCTCCAAAATTTAATAACACCCTTTTGCTTATAAATTTTTCATACAAATCAAATTTTGTTGAATACCAAACAATATCATGAAATTCTTGATTATTTATTCCCGACATTTTACACTGAAAAGAATATGGTACTTCTATTTCCTTTGTAAAATTAGAATTATTATACCACTTATTTTTTATCCCAAGGTCTTCATCATCAAACTCAAACTTCCATTTTCCATTTAAATTCACCCAACAATCTCTTTCAAACTGTGGTCTTGGGTATTCTTGTCTTAATTTTTCAGTCATGAACCTACCCCTCCTAGCTAGCTTTAAAATACATACAATAGAACTAACACATCTCTTATTATTAACTTTAATCTGCGTTTCTCATAAATCTAAATTGTATTAACGACACAGCAATTATGCACAATCCAAGCATTACCGCCATAGCTGAAGCAATTCCCGCAATGGGCTGCCCTGTACCAAAGGCAATTTGTCTTATATACATTAGTAAAACTGTTGTCTTGCCTGAAGGCCCTCCATTTGAAAACATCAAGGGCTGACCATATATATTAAACTGAGCAATTGTTGTTAATACAAGTGTAAATGCTAATTGATTTTTGATTCCCGGAAGTGTTATGTACCAGATTTTTTTCATTGAACTAGCTCCATCAATAGAAGCTGCTTCATATTGATCCTTTGAAACACTAGCTAATCCAGAAAGGTAAATTACCATATTTCCACCAATTCCCCACCAGATAGTAATTATAAGGATTGCAATCCACGTGTATGGAAGTACTCCCGCCCAAACAATATCTAATTTAAAAATATTGTTAATTGCACCTAGATTTTTGTTAAATAAAAAGGTCCAAGTTAAAATTACTGATGATATTGAAAGCAATGTTGGTAAATAGAATAATGCCTGGAACAATTTATGCCCTTTAGGTTTCTCATTTAAAGCTACTGCTAGTAATAAAGGAATTATTATCATAAAAGGAACGCTAATTAAAACAAAAAATAATGTATTTTTAAACCCATTATGAAACTGGGTATAAAATGTAGAACTACTATTTATCAGTATTTCCTTATAGTTATCCAAGCCTACAAATTTAGGGCTATCCATTATGTTCCAGGTAGTAAATGAAATTAGCACTCCGAAAACTGTTGGAATAGCCATGAAAATTAAATAAATCAATAAATGCGGTGCTAAAAATAAATATGGTGTTACATTCTTTTTTTTCATTAATTTATTCACCTCTAATTTATATAAATTTATAATTTAGTTTTTAATTATATTCTTATTTATAATTTGCTGATTATTATTATAATAATAATAATCAGCAAATAAATTTTATTCATCTTATTTTTTAGAAGCTTTTATTCTATCTTGAGTTTCTTTTACAGCTTGATCCAGACCTTTTTTAACATCCATTTTATCAAATACCGTTTCTGTAACTATTTTATCAAGCGCTTCTGTTGCATAACCATAATATTTATAATTAAATATTTTTTGAGTTCCTTTTTCCTTCAGCAAAAATGCTTGTGGCATCTTCTGAAACTCCTCACTTTTAAGTATTTTTAATGATGCTGGAACTTGTCCAGATCTTGCCCATTCTATTGAATTATCACCAATCCATGCAATAAATTTCATTATTTCTGTTGCTCTTGCATCATTCATTTTAGAATTTTTAAACATTGTGAACTGGTGTGATGAACTCCAGTTCACTTTCTTATTAGCATCATAAGTAATAAAATGTGTCATTCCCCAGTTTAAAGTTTTAATTGCACTTACTGAGTTTGCCATCCAAATACCTTCAGGCCAAATTACAAGTTTACCTGACTTAAATAATTGTCCCGGATCATCCCCATCTTGGCTTGCAATTCCATCTTTAACCATTGTTTTAAAATCATTTAATACCTTTTCACCTTTTTCATTACTAAATGTTGGTGCAGTTCCATCAGCACTTAATTCTCCGCCAAGTTGCTCATATAGTGCAAGAAATTCTGGCCGCATCCAACCAATAGACATCCCTGTTATTTTATCTTTTTTACTAGCTAATCCAACTTCTCTAACTTCATCCATTGTAATAACACCATCATCCAGGACATGTGGTCCATACTTTGCCATTAAATCCTTATTATAATATGATACGTAAGAATGAACATCTAAAGGAACACTGTACCGATTGCCACCGATTCCTCCAACTTTCCATCCCTCAGAAACATAATTTTCTTCTTTAATATTACCATTCGCAGTAATATATTTATCGAGTGGCATTAACATTTTATCCTCAACAAAGAGAGGAATTCTTTCCGCATGAACTATTGTAAGATCTGGTACTGCTTTTCCAGAAAGAACAACACTAGGTAGCTTTGCATACAAATCATTTTGTTCCATTGGTACATTTTTAATTTTAATCTTAGGATTTGTAGCATTGTATTGAGCAACTAATTTAGTCATGTTTTGCCCATCAGCACCGGTAAAAACATTCCAAAATACTATAGGACTTGTATTACCATTTGCTGAGCTTGAACTTTTACCACATCCTACAAAAACCGAACTAATTATAATTGTAGAAAGAATTGAACAGATTAGGACTCTTATTTTACGATTCATTTTAAAATCATCCCCCATATTCATTTTTATATTAAAGCATATATTCTGCGCTAAAACATATGTTTTAAGACTAATTAATAAATTACTGTTTTTTATCTGCTTGGTTTGTTTCATTTTTTTTAGTTTAATACATAAAATATGTTTTAATTTAAAATTAGTATATCATCTAATCGTTTTCAAGTCAATATTAATGGATAAAATATAATTATATGTATATTTTCTCTGTCTCTGCCGGGATATTCAGTCATAATATTGTAATATGCTAAATTTATTCATATTATTATTTTATATTTTTATTCATTTAGCATTAAAACATTTTTTCTGTTTCAATGAACCATTATATATATATTGAATAGTTTCTATATATATATTTAATAGACACTATCATTGTATACCAGCATTTATAAACCATATTTGATGGAATTAATTTATATATTTGTTTACTAAATATAATTAAAGCCTAAATATATTTCTATATAAATTTTAAATTTCATTGGATTTCACAGAATATTACTGATATTATTCAACTTATAATATTTATTCATTATTAAAAAACAATTTAATTGTTTTCAAACTATATAATGTATAAAAACATGATATAATAAAATTATGGTAATTGGAATATTTAAAGTATTATTTAGATACTCTCCAGATATCTAACAAATTAAACTATATATTAATGAGAGAGGTTGATATAAATGCTTGAATTAAGCTTTACAAATGAAGCTGATTTAATAAAGGTATGCCATGCCCTATCTACAAATATTCGTGTGGATATTTTAAAATTAATAATGGATAAAAATCTAAGTGTGGTAGAAATAGCTAAGACTTTAAATATTCCAGTATCCACTGCTGCTTCAAATATTACACTATTAGAAAAGTCAGGTTTAATTTTAACTGAACTACATCCTGCCAAGCGTGGAGCAATGAAAATATGCAGTCAAAACTTTGATGGTATACACATTAACTTGGATTATTGTGATTATTCCTTAAATCATGTACTTAAATATAATGAAATAGAAATGCCTATAGGCCATTATATTAATTGTGAAGTGTACCCTACCTGTGGTTTATCAGATGAAACTAAAATTATAACATTAGATGACCCCAGCACCTTTTTTACACCTTCCAGAATTAATGCTGAAGTACTTTGGTTTAGACGTGGCTTTGTAGACTATAAATTCCCTAAAATGAATGTTGAGAAAAATAAAGTTCTTATACATGCTCTTGAATTCAGCATGGAAATTTGTTCAGAAGCCCCCGGTGTTAACAATAACTGGCCCTCGGATATAACATTTTATTTAAATGATAAAGAGTTAGTTACGTGGACTTCTCCTGGAGACTTTGGTGACGTAAGAGGAAAATTAAACCCATCATGGTGGCCTGATTTCCATACACAATATGGACTGCTAAAGCATATTAAAATTGATAACAATGGAAGTTATCTAGATGAAGAACTATTATCTAGTATGTCTCTTAAAGATCTACAATTAGAAAAATCTGCTTATATTACTTTAAGAATAGCTATAAAAGATAATGCTAACAATAAAGGCGGAGTAACCATATTGGGTAAACATTTTGGAAATACTCCTCAAGATATAATTATGAGAACTAGCTATAATGAACTGTAGTTATTGTAAAAACGAAATATAAAATTCAATATCTTGAACTACGTTGCCACATAAAAAAAGTGCTACTTATAGCGCTTTTTTACTGGTAATGCGTCCACATTCTTAAAATCTTAATTGTATTTTCTTTCTCATACACTTCATAAATTTTTCTATGCATTATATTGATTCTTCGACAAATCTGTTCTTTCTTGGCAATCTATCCCTGTAAACCGTTCATTTTAAATATAAACTCTAAAAACGAATTGAAATTTTCGATAATTTTATTAATTCATCTTGACATATATTTTCTCGTGTTATATATTTTCTCGTGTTATATAGTTAGTTACATAAGCGACTAACCAATTGACAAAGTAAGCATACTATATGATATATTATGAATATGAAGGTGGTGTTTAAATGCAATTTAATACGAGTGGTGAGAAGCCAATTTTCCTACAATTTGCTGAAGAGCTTGAAAATAATATACTTAAAGGTATATTTGAGGAAGAGACGCAAATCCCCTCTACTACTGAGGTAGCGATTAAGTTTAAAATAAATCCAGCCACTGCAAACCGCGGTGTAAACCTGCTTGTGGATGAAGAAATCATATACAAAAAGCGTGGCATCGGAATGTTTGTAAGCACTGGGGCCAGGGATAAAATAATAACCAAACGAAAAAACGTTTTTTATGAAAGTTATATATTATCTCTTTTAGAAGAAGCTAAAAATTTAAACATCAGCAAAGGTGAAATTATTGTCTTAATAGAAAGTGGTTGCCATAATGAGCAGGATTGAAATAAAAAATACATCAAAACATTTCAACAAAACAATCGCATTAAAAGATGTCTCTTAGACTCTTGAGCCCAATAAAATATATGGGCTTATGGGAAGGAACGGTGCTGGTAAAACTACACTTTTAAATATTATAACTAATAAGGATTTTCAGGAAGCATTCCCAATCCACATATTGCTTCATTTAGCATGTTTCTCTGTACTGTGATTATTTGTGGTTTTAATTATCTGCTCATCCGAAAAGCGGAGACAAAGGCATAATCAATGTAGCTTAGACTTATTGATACAACAAATATTTATATATCTGTTGCCTCAACAATTCCGATGCCTTATGTTTCTTTCAATTATAAAACTTGCCATCCCATTTAAATAGCAGTCGAAGAATTCAAGACAGACCTTATTTATTGTTTTAAGGCAGTATTCATTGTCAGTCGTTGATTTCTTCCCGTTTACCTGCTGTTTCTTCAAGTATACATATTGTTTTTGTTAAGGATTCGGTGAATTCTGCATCAGAAGAGTTCTTGAAGATAAGCAAATCATCTTTTATAAACGGATCATCCAAAGCAATAGGAATATCAAAATTAATTTCTGCAATATATTCATTCCAATGCGCAAGTTTCCATGTATCCCTATCAGAATTCCTCTCAATCATTCTTTGCTGTGTTACATCGATTGAAGTTTTCACCCAAATAACCACTAAAGATGCATTCTTATCTTTTAATGTTGCTTTTAGCTTTTTGATATAGTTTAAATCTCGTATCTCTTTTGTAAATGGTGCATTAATTAGCACAATATCGTCATAATTCAAAGCTTCCATTGCCAGTTCTACTATTGTTTCGTATTCATAATCACGTATATTTTCATTAAAAAAATCTGAGCTTCTATTATATTCTTCACCTGCTACGACAAAAATCTGTTTTGATAATTTAATGAGTACATCTTTATCAAGATAGACCACTTGGTGTAATGCCTCAGCAAGTTTTTTTGCGATATAAGTTTTTCCACTTGCTGGTGGTGATGTTACTAAAATTAGTTTTTTCACAACAATACCCTCCTAGTAAAAAATTTAAGTCTTAAAATTTTCAAACTTGTTCAACTTTTCATGTTCACTTTATTATACCTCTTTTCCTGTATAATAATTTAGTAAATTCTATTATCTTATGGACCAGTCTCTTGGAGAAATCTATTACTTCGTCCTCTAAGATAAATTCATAATCTCCACATGGGACTTTCAACTATAAAATACACCTTAACGACAAAAAAACTACCGAAATATATTTATATAACTTTCAGTAGTTTATTTATTTGAAAGAGTAAATTTTGAATTTCTGTTCTTCATCTCCGCCATAATAAAAACAATCAAGGGAATTATAACTTCAAAAGGAATGGCATAATATTGCCATATGTTGAAATTCCAAAATGACATTTCCATAATGCTTTTGTAAACAAAAGAGGAGAAGGCCAGCATTAAAAGTGTAATTGGTGTTGCAATGAATTTGCAATCATCTAACCCAAAAACCTTGGAAATTCCGTTGCAAACTGCAAAAATGCATATACATGCTTTAACAAAGACACATATTAAAAAGTCGATAGTTACTAACATTTCAAGCCTTTCAAGTAGTTCACCTACCCTGATAAGGCTTATTGCCATGGTAGAAGGGTAATACACTCTAGCTATGGTATTACTACCTAATAATAAAATATTCCTAAGTGTTGCTAAAAACACAAGTCCTCCACCTATAAGTAAACCTAGCATGAATATTTTATTGTAATTTTTAGTTTTAGATATATTTGAAAATACCATGGTAAATATTATAGTTTCACCAAAAGGGTAAGAAAATGCTGAGAAAGCACCTTTTAAAACCGGCGCTGAACCACTACTTAATATAGGCTTTAATTTACTTATATCCATTTGTGGTATAGATAAAACAGTGATAGTTAAGAAAACAATAATTGCTACAAAAACAAAGAATTCCGACCATCGTCCTAGGCCTCTGACTATAGTTTCTGCTTGAGGTTCTGAAATATTCCTTGTTTTCCATCCAATAGTATCTATAACAAGTACGTCCGCAAAACCATCTATGAAAAGCATCGTTTTTCCATATATAATTCCATTGACAATATCATCAACCTCCGAACATGTTTTATTGTCCCCTGTTAAAAGTACTTCTTGCATTAAAACATTCATAATTTCACTAGGATTAGTATCAGGTATGTTACTTAGTAACATTGGTTTTATAATATTTTCATTAATCATTTGAGAATCTGCCATACCGTTAATGAAGATAAGCATACACTTAGTACTTATGCTGGTTCCAAATGATATCGCCCTATATACAATTGTTTTATCATTCACAAAAATATCTCTTATAATTTTAATATTCTCATCTAATGAGGTCACTAGTTTTATATTTGAAAAGTCATTTGTATTCATAAATTAACATCCTTTGTAATATAATAATTAACCACGTGTAGATATTTTATCCATTATTTAAAGGCATTATTCACATGAATTTTTTATGGATGAAGTAACGCGGAATCCTTTTCTTGGTTGCTTCCAATTTTTAAAAGGAGACAGTTTCCTTCCGGATATTGGTAATGAAAAATAAAAATAGAACTGCAACACAAGTCGCAGTTATCCTTAGTTCACTTTTAACGTTTTTTCATCTAAATATAGGGGCTCTATAAATCTTTATGAAATGCTGGAGCATGAGGAAACAAAAGTTTGGTGCCTTCGCCCTCGCCCTATCCACGAGGCTTAAATCCTTTTAAGCGTAAAGCATTTGTTAATACAGAAACTGAACTAAAACTCATTGCAAGTGCTGCGATAATAGGATTTAAAAGTGGACCTCCAAATAAGTGTAGCAACCCCATTGCAACTGGTATTCCTAATATATTGTAACCAAATGCCCAAAATAAATTTTGCTTTATATTTGTTATAGTTTCTTTACTTAACTGAAGCGCAGTAGGTACGTCCATTAAATCGCTTCTCATAAGAACTATGTCCGCCGATTCCATTGCAACATCTGTACCTGAGCCTATTGCTATACCAATATCAGCCTGAGCAAGTGCAGGTGCATCATTAATTCCATCCCCAACCATAGCAACTTTTCTGCCTTCTGCTTGAAGTTTTTTAACTTCATTAGCTTTATCCTCAGGCAGAACTTCGGCTAGTATTTTATCTATACCAACTTGCGCTGCAATAGCTGCTGCTGTTCTTTTATTATCACCAGTTATCATGGCAACTTCTATTCCCATAGAATGAAGTCTTTCTATAGCTTTTTTACTATTTTCTTTAACTGTGTCTGCAACTGCAATGATTCCACTTATCTTGTTTTCTATAGCAATATACATTGGAGTCTTGCCTTCTCGTGCAAGCTTGTTTGAAATATCCTCTAATTGTTCTAAAGAAATTTTACTTTCTACCATGAGTTTCATATTTCCAAGCAGAATTTTCTTACCTTCTATACTAACATCTATTCCATAACCAGGTATAGCTTCAAATTTATCTACCTTTTTAAGTTCTAGAGATCTTTCCTGCGCACCTTTAACTATAGCGTCACCTAATGGATGTTCAGAGCCTTTTTCAGCAGAGGCTGCAATTTGAAGTAAGTATGTCTCGGAAATACCCTCTACAGTGACAATATCTGTTACCTTTGGTTTTCCCTCCGTTAGTGTTCCAGTCTTATCAAATACTATAGTTTGAATCTTATGTGCAGTCTCCAGTGCTACACCGCTTTTTATAAGAACACCATATTCTGCACCTTTCCCTGTACCCACCATTATTGCTGTAGGAGTTGCAAGGCCAAGAGCACAAGGGCAAGCTATTACAAGCACTGATATGAATATAGTTAATGAAAACACAATGGTCTCCCCAGATATAAGCCAAGCTAATGAAGAAATTAATGCCACTCCTATAACCACCGGAACAAAATAACTTGATATAATATCTGCCATCTTAGCTATAGGAGCTTTTGAGCCCTGGGCATTTTCAACCAAAGTTATAATTTGTGCTAGTGCCGTGTCTTTACCAACTTTAGTTGCTTTATACTTAATTGATCCATTCTTATTTATACTTGCACCAATTATCTTATGTCCAATAGCTTTTTCTACTGGCATACTTTCACCAGTTAGCATTGACTCATCTACGAGTGTTGTTCCTTCCACAACCTCACCATCAACAGGCATTTTTTCGCCAGGCCTTACAACTACTATATCGCCAACTTCAACTTCATCAATTGAAATTTCAATTTCTATATTATCTCTTATGATAATAGCAGTTTTAGGTGCCAGACCCATAAGCTTTTTAATCGCCTCTGATGTCTTTCCTTTCGTAACTGATTCTAAATACTTTCCTAAAGTAATAAGTGTCAAAATAACTGCTGCTGATTCAAAGTACATTACATAATCCACATTTCCCAGAAAAGTTATTTCATATACAGCAAATAAACTATATAAAAATGCCGCAGAGGTTCCAATGGATATAAGCGAATCCATATTAGGACTTAAACGTACTAAAGATTTGATTCCAACAATAAAATACTTTTTACCACAAATCATAACTGGAATCACAAGTATCAATTGTATAATGGCATAAGCTACTGGATGTAGCATTGGGTCAATAGCCAAAGGAAGCTGATAGTTCAACTTTTCAGCAATCATAGGTACCATTGCAATAAGAAGTAATGGAACTGCAAAGACTGCTGATATTATAAATCTATTCCATAAGGCTTTTATTTCTTTTTCTTTTTTTTCTCGATCAATATCCACGTTACTTTCATCTTCTAAAGCTTTGTATCCTGCCTTTTCGATTGCTTTCTTTATGTCAGAAGTTCTTACCTTGGTCGGTTCAAAGCTTATATTTAATTTTTCAGTAGCAAAATTAACATTTGTTTCAACTACTCCAGGGAGTCTCTTTGTAACTCTCTCGATGTTCTTTGCACAAGCCGCGCAGGTCATTCCTTCTATTTTTAATAATTTTGTTTCCACTTTATATTGCCTCCTTTATACCTCACTATTTATTCATAATCTTTGAGAGAAGGTTAATTATCTCATCAATCTTCTCTTCGCCATTATCACTAAGTACCGCGGCCTTAACACAATGACTTAGATGCTGTTTTAATATTAACAAGTTAGCCTTCTTTAAAAGAGATTGAGCTGCAATTATCTGATTAGATACATCTACACAATATCTTCCCTCTTCTATCATCTTTATAATTCCTTTAAGCATCTCCTCCCCCATACGAGGGGTGTCTAGAAAATATACTATACACCTTAAATGCATAGTATATTTATAACTAATTGAATTTATTTTAATTTATAACCCTTAACTAATTCATCATCTTTACTGTCCATATTATCTTTACCAGCTACTTCTAATTTAAATCCAGTACCCTGAAGTTTTGTAACATCTAAGCCTGCTTTAATTAGTGGCTCTGCCTTAAATACAAATTCCATATCCTCATCAGATGATCCTAAGTTCTCTGTAAAATGAACTGAATTACCCTCTCCAAGCATTAAGGCATAATGTTTTTCATCTGCCATATATTTGATTAGCTTTGGATCCTGCTCTAAAACTCTTCTAAAAGCATCCTCTGATCCATTTGAAGTTTCTTTTTTATCACTTACGTTATATGGAAAAATTATTCTATTTGATAACTGAACTCCGCCTTCTATCTCAGCAGGTTTATATACCCATTTATTAGGATCTAGCTTTTTAACATCCAACCCAGCTTTGATTAATGGATCCGCCTCTATTACCATAGCAAAATCTATTTTATTTGCAGAAGTATCTTTAGTCCATTCGAACTTGTCATTTGCAGGAAGTTTAAATCCCCAATGTTGAAGAGCACTATGATAGCCCTTACTCTTAGGGTTTGCCTTTACAATAGCATTAAAAGCTTTAAGAGCACCATCAGAGTCTTTACTTACAGTTGTTTTAGATTTACTACTACAACCCACAAATGCTACAGTAAGAATAGCTGAAGTTAACAATATTATGATTTTTTTATTATTTTTCATATTTTTACAACCCCTTTTAATATTTATAGTCATATAATACCCAATTGTTATGTAGATTAAATGAAGAAACAAATCATTTTTTCACCTATACTCCTAAATACTCTTTTCTTATTTGCTCTAAATCTATATTTTTCAAATCATCTACAATAACCATAGCACCTACAATATTACCATCTTTCAAAATTGTATAAAAACCATCAGCACTAAAGTTGGCAGTTACTTTAATAATTCCTTTTTCTCCTTTAAAAGTAGATGCATTTATTCCTGTTTCAGAGTTTGCAATTTCAAAGGTTCCATTAGGATTATCAAAGCTATTTAAGTCAAAGCTTAAAGTTGTATTAATGTTTTTTGCGGCAACAATAATTAATGGTTCAAATTCATATCCTATGCCTTTAACTGAAGCAGTTTGATTGCTACCAGCAAGCAATGCAATGTGAATCAATCTACTTGTTTTAACCTTACTTAAATCAGCACCATAAATACTTGGAGTTTGAGGGGCTGCAGGTGCGGTTGAAGTTCCTCCACCCATGTTACAACCAGGCATTCCACTTGATGGAGCTGGTATTGAAGCATCAGGCTTTGAGGTGTCCACCACTTTCACATCGTCAACCACCTTAAATACGCCCCTAATCATTCCCATTCCACAGCTGAAGTTTATATCTTGATCCTTTGGTGTAAATTCAATAACATTCTCGCCTGGCTTCAAATCTTTTTGAATGTTTAAAGAAGGAATAATAATTTGGCTGTTACAGGAATTCAATGCCTTACCATCAATTATCCATTTTACAGGCATATTTTTCTGTATATATAGACCATTCGGGGTATAACCAGCACCATCTGCCGTCATATGAACTATCTGAACCCCATTCTCTATAGTTGGTTTAGTAACTGGTGCAGCTGATGCTGCCGATGTTTTATTACCAGCTAAAGTAGCGGCTAATGAAGCTGTAGTTGGGATGTTAACACCAGCCAGGGCTAGTCCTCTACTCCCCATTACCATACCCAAAACTACAACCAGTATTCCACTAAATTTTAAAAGTGTTTTTGTATATCCTTTACTTATAATCCCTGATAGTGCGCCAAAGGTAAGCATTAATGGTACTGTTCCTAGAGAAAATATTAGCATAGCTAAGGCACCCTTGTATGCACTTCCAGTTCCTAAGGCGTATAGTTGCATTGTCTGAAGAGGTCCACAGGGCATAAGTCCATTAAGAACCCCAACTAAAAAAGGAGTTTTTGGTTTTTTCTTAAGGTTGCAAGCAGACCATGGGAGCTTTATATTAAACTTTCTAAATAAGCTATAGCCACTCATATTAAGTCCCATCATTATCATAAACACACCAGCAAATATTTGAAGTCCAGCCTTCACAGGTAATGATAGCGAAAGCACAGAACCTAGAGAACCAACTATCCCACCAAGAATAGTGTAGGAGACAACTCTACCTGCGTTGTATAGAATGGCAGGTTTCATGGAATCAAATTTACTTTTACTATCTTTATTTATACTTTGTGATAGCATTATTCCTCCACACATACCTACACAATGAATTGAGGTAAGGACTCCAACAATGAATAGAACAAAATATGTAGCACCGTTTAGCCTTGAGGTCATATCAATTCCACCTGTTGAATTTCCAATTAATATAATTGCTGCTACAATTATAAATATACCCACCATTTTATAGTTATTTGGATTCTCTGTACTATAACCAACTGCTTTTATAGTAGTTTTAATCTTTTCGTTATTACAGAAATCTGTATCGTACTCTATAGTTAAAGATTCTGCACTGAAGCTAGCCTTAGCTGTTTTTACACCATCTAATATTGTAACTGCTCTTTCCACTCTTGCCTCGCAAGATGTACATGTCATGTCAAAGACTTTGATTTTTTCTTTTTTAATTCTCACTTTTTTACCTCCTAAAGTTCTTACTTTGATATTTAATGTTATATTAAATGGATTTTTATCTTGCAAGGTTCATGAATATTAAACTGTACCTTTAACCCTATGAATATAAATCTTAATTTTAATTATACAAAGAAGATGTGTAGATTTTATAAAGAAATGTAAGAAATTTCAATAAAAAAGTTAAACAGGCCTACAAGCCTGTTTTTCCATCATCATTGGCATCATAAAAAACATATATTGTGCAAAGTGTATTAAAAAAGCTTCAAAACTGTACTATGCACAATATATGTATTTTTTATTTTACTCTTCTGGCAGTTACATAATCTTTTCTTCCTACTGGTGAAATTTTAATCACATCTCCTGTATGAGGAGCGTGGATATAATTATTATCACCAACGTACATGCCCATGTGATGCGGATTAGCAAATGTTCCAAAGAATATCAAATCTCCTGGCTGAAGATTCTCTCTTGATACTTGTACACCATCATTTATCTGATCAAAGGTGGTTCTTCCTACTGATATTCCAAAATGTGCGTATACGTATTGTGTAAATCCTGAGCAATCAAATCCCGAAGGTGTTGTACCTCCCCATAAATATGGTGTGCCAAGAAAGTTAGAAGCGTAAGCTATTACAGCATTATCTGATATAGTAGCTGATCCTCTTGAAGGTGTATATTTAGGTGCTGAATTTCTTATTTCATTTATTTTTGTTATGCTTTTACTTGCTGACACCTCTGACTCACTTATTTGTGATACAAGAGTATTTTCCTTGCTGCTTTTTAGTTCCGTTATCAATTTATTATGTAATTCTTCAGAGACAATTTCCTTGCTCTTTAGCTCAGTTATCAATTTATTTTGTGACTCTTTAGTAACGTTTATCTTATCAAGCTTCTGCTTGTTTTCTACTTGCAAATTCAGCAATACACCCTTCGTATTATTTAAACTTTGTTGCTTTTCAATTAATTCTTTTTGAGCGACTTTAAACTCCGCCACTACTTTATTATCAAATTCAATAATGGTTTTTATGTTTTCTACTCTAGATACAAAATCTCCAAAGCTCTCTGATTCAAGTATTATGCCCATATACCCATCGAATCCATTTATGTACAAAATCCTCATTCTACTATTAAATAATTCTTGTTCCTTTTGGTTATCCTTCTCAACCTGCTTAGCCTTTGCAGCGGCACTTTCAATCGCCTTTTTAGTTTGGAGTATTTTCTCGTTATTTTCTTCTGTCTTGGTCATGATTTCTTCAATTTGATTATCAAACTCTTCTAGTTTAGTTTCAATTGCTCCCCTCTCATCTTGAATTTTCGTTAGTGAATCCTTCTGCTGTTGTAGCTTCTCATTTGTTGGAATCGCCAATGCTGTTACATTTGAAGTTAAAATCAAGGTGATTACAACTGCGATACTTCTCAGGGCATTCTTCATTATTACATCTCCTTCACTCTTTTAAAATTCATAAGACACAAAGAGAAATTATCATAAACTTATGTAGTTCTTATGAAGATTGTCCACCTTTATAGTTTATCTATTTTAAAATAGTAAAGAGCATAAAATAAAAATCTAACTTTTAACATTCTACCTTAATTTTATATTCAACAAATAGTTGCAATCCAAATTAATGAACATATGAAAAAGTTTTACTTAAAATCAATTAAAAAGTCATGCCAAAGGAGAATTATTAATTACTCTTTTGACATGACTATAATTTTTTTGAATTTATGATTTAATAATATTTTTTTTAGTATTATACTCTTCTTCATTTATTTCTCCACGAGCAAATCTCTCATTTAAGATATCCATAAAATTATCTTTAAATCCAATATCTTTACCATTATTCTTTTGCCCTTGATTGTTGATTACATATATAACCACTCCGATTAAAATTATAGGAATAATCATCATTCCAAACCATCCTCCCATCATATTATATCCATTGCCATATCCAAATCCCATCATACAAATTATCCTTCCCTTGTCTTTATATTATTTTACTAAACTATCAAAATATTAGCTTCCCATCATGCTCTCATGAACATCTGTCATATCTCCATTGTTTATGGAGTTCATCATATTAACCATAGACCTATATCCATTTTCTTTCATTATGTCAATCATCTTTTTATAATCCTTATCACTTATGTTATTCATCAAATTATCCATAGAACTAAAATCTCTATTTTCCATTGCTTTTGCTTCATCACTGAAACCATTATCTCTCATTATTTTTATCATATCCTCATATCTACCATTTGATTGAACGCCATCAGCATTTTCATCACCCATCATAGATTTACTATAATTATATGATGATTTGTTGTCATTATTTTGCGAACTCATCATTGGTCTGCTAAAGTCATTAAAAGTTGAATTATTTTTAACTGTTGCATATGCAACCGAAATGCCTCCTACTGTTAGGATGCCTGCTATTATTAAAACCATAACTTTATTTCTCATTTAATATCACTCCTCCATGTATCTAGTGTACTTGTTTTTCTCTATACATATATTCTACTACTCAATTGTGGAGTAATTATGAAGATAATTTATTTTGTAAATTAGTAATATTTTTACAAGGTTTACTCATCTTTCAAGCACTTTCATATTATAATCACCCTTAGTTAGTGCCAATTTAGCTCCATTCAAATCAATTTCTAGAGTGCTATCATCTTGAAAATTAAGTTTATTTACTGAAGATGGATATTTGTTATGTTAATTTATTTCTTCATATTTCCTCCACAATTACGGCTTATAATTTAATTATATTAAGAGTAGATATAAATTTACAGAAGGAACGCAACTATTAATTATCAATAATGGTGATCTTGAAATAAATATTGAAAAAATGATTATATATTGAAGTGAAAGATGTAACTGGAGTTGTCCTTTTCACCTTAGGTAATTCAAACCTACAAAAGCAAGAGCTTCTTAGGAAAAGACTGACATCAGACATGGCTCATGAGCTTAGGACACCTCTTGCCAATTTAAAATCACATATAGAAGCATTACTAGATAAGGTTTGGGAAACTACTGAGAAAATACTTACAAGCTTTTATGAAGAAATAGAACGATTGATAAAATTAGTTGAAGGACTTAACAATATAGCTAAATTAGAGCAAACAAATCTAGATTTAACTTATCATTGGAACTTGAAAAAATAATAACCTCTTTTGAACCTCAGTATAATAGTTTAAATTTAAAGCTCTATTCAAGTTTGATTCCAAATGTGGTTGTATTAATGGATAAAGACAAATTAAAGCAAGTTATATATAACTTACTTTCAAATTCACTTAAATATTCAAAGTCAAATGGAGAAGTTATACTAACACTAACTTCTAAAGATGATAACATTATTGTAGAATTAAAGGACAACGGAATCGGCATCTCCGAAAAAGATTTACCCTTTATATTTGAAAGACTTTACAGAAGCGATGAGTCTCGTGATAAAAACACCGGTGGTAATGGCATAGGACTTACCATTGTAAAAGCTATTGTTGAAGCTCATAATAGTACAATTAATGTAAAAAGTACGTTAGGTGAAGGAAGTACTTTTGTACTTATGTTTCCTAAATCAATATTAAAGCCAGATAAATGACTTAATACAACATTCTATAATTATCCTTCGACATAAACCACCAGATAGCAGGTTACGGAGGGACTAAAAAAAGGGAGCTAATTGCTCCCTTTTAATTATAAATTCTTTTCGTAAGACTCAACCATTTTTTTAACCATTTGTCCGCCAATTGAACCTGCTTCTCTAGAAGTTAATTCTCCATTGTATCCATCTTTCAAAGTAACTCCAACTTCACTAGCTGCTTCCATTTTAAACTTATTTAGTCCTTCTCTTGCTTGTGGTACTAATGTTCTGTTTGCCATATATATTACCTCCTCTTTATATAATAATGATTTTCATTTTCATTGTTATATTGTTCATTATCATAAAGAAATACTCGTAGTAATTTAAGTCTATATTATTAAAATAATGTAAAAATGGTGAGTTATGCTAGATAAATACAAAATTCATATATATTTTAAACAAATTTTACATACGTACATTCTTATTTATTTTTATAAACGTCAAGTTTTGTAAGTCATATGTTCCTTCCACCTAATGATGTACAATTTATAATTACACCATAGTTGTTACAATTTATTTGAAATATTTAACATGTTTTTATCAGTGCTATCTAATCCCTTATTAAGTCTCTTTAATGCTCTCTTTTCGATTCTAGAAACATAGGACCTAGAAATTCCTAGAATCAATGAAATTTCTCTTTGAGTTCTAGGGTTGTCATCAAGTAATCCATAGCGCATTTGAATTATTGTTTTTTCTCTATCCATCAAATTAAAGTTTATGTTATCATAAAGCTTTTGATTTTGCATTTTGTTTTCTACTATCTCAAAGATAGAATCTTCATCACTCCTCAATACATCGATAAGGGACATCTCATTTCCTTCTTTATCCGTGCCAATAGGATCCTGTAAGTACACATCCCCCTTTGTTTTCTTATTATTACGAATAAGCATGAGAATCTCATTTTCTATGCACCTTGCAGCAAAGGCGGCAAGCCTTACGCCCTTACTTATATCAAAGGCTTCAATTGCTTTAATAAGTCCCACCGTTCCAATAGATATGAGGTCATCTACATCTTTTCCTGGATATGAATATTTTTTTACTATATGCGCGACTAGTCTCAAGTTCCGTTCAACTAATATGCCTTTAGCTAGTAAATCCCCCTCCTTAAATTTTGTTAAATAGGATTTCTCTTCTTCTTCCCCTAATGGTTGAGGGAATGAACTACTGCCAGTTATATAAGCTGTTAAAAACGTGATATTTCCAATCATATCTAATAAACAATTTATGGAAAACAAAGATGTTCCTCCTAATAGAGCTTCTTAAAATAATATGCTTTCTTTTATTAAAAATGCCTATACATATAATTTAAAATTTTACCGAGCTACCTATACTTAATTACTTACTTATTTATTTCCATGCATCCAACTTCAGAGGGGCTTGAGCCGCTCAGTATCTCCACCCTCAGCTAATGTTTTTGTTCTATATAAATTCATGAAAAAGGAAAAGTTTCATGCTGAAACCAGGCTACACGACAAAAAAACTACTGAAATATATTTCTATAACTTTCAGTAGTTCCCACTCTCCATAAGAAACCCTATTTGAGTTGGCGCCGCCCATTGCATAGAGTCAATGATTACTTTATTTCTATATTACTGCTCTTGTTTCAATGCATTCATAAATTTCTCAACGGATCTTAAGTTTTTATGTATTGGAGTACTATGTGAACACTTTTTTTCACATAAACCACAGTTAATACATGTCTTTTCGATACTTCCTCCCACTTTATCTTGATACTCTTTAAAAACTTCAAGCGCTATATTAGACATTCCATATTGATCATAATAAGCATAAGAATTAAAAATTTTATTTATTTCAATTCCCTTAGGACAGGGAGAACAATAACCACAATTACAACATATTACACGAGGATTTGCAGGATTAAATTCCGTTTGCTTGAAATACTTTTCAATTTCTGTATAATCATATTTTTTTAAATCTTCAGAAACCTTACAAACTATATCCAGGAAGTCTTTACTCTCCAATTGGAAGATTACCTCGTCAAAAACGGATTGTGACATAAAATACCTGGTTGCGATCTCACTAGCAGTAATATTTTCAATCACATGTGATTTGCTTAATATATTTTTTGGAAGTAATTTCTTTCCTGCATCAACTAGACCTCCGCCGACTATTGTTATTCCAGAGTTTTTAAGTTCGCTTAGCAATTCTTTTTGAGCTTCCAATGTGGGTATAAAGTAGATCATTACTGTATCTATAATATTATTTGAGCCTTTTAAAACCTCCTTTGCAGAAAAAAGATTAAGTGGAGTGAAAATGATTCCTATGTGATGCACTCTTCCTTCTTCTTTTGCCATTTTTGCTTGTATCAACTGTTGTGGCAACAATCCTTCCTCAACACTATCCGCATATAAATATAAACAATCTAAGTATTCAGTTCTTAAATCCATTAAAGAACGATTTAAACAAAATTCAAAAGGATTTTCTAACGGCAAGGTTTCATCAAAATAAGGATAATTAGTTGACAACTTTATAAATTTTCTTACTGGCTCTAAAACCCTCCCTAAAAAACGTTCACATGTTCCACCTATATATTGAGGTGATGTTGTGAAGTTTCTTATACCTTGAGAGTATGCGTCTTTTACTAAACTCTCTGCCAGTGGCTCATTCATTACTAACTTGTCTTTATCATAGTAAAAAGGTAATGAAATAGTTGTTGCTGTTAATTTACTATTTATTTGCATATTTCTACATCTCCTACTTTGTATCCTATTAATTCGTATCCAGGTTTCATATCTGAATAACTCAATCTTTTTACATTTACACCTAATTCTGAGGAAAACCATGAAATTGAGTCTAGTACACCAAATTTATTATACGCATTTATAACATAGCATTCATATACCCCTAGGGCTGTTGTTATTTGCTCTATCTTCTCTACAATATTATGCAAATTAACTTCCGTTAATTTACCTTTAGATTCTTTTACCTTAAATTTATAGTCCCATTCATACCCAACGGTATATGCTCCTGGATAATTAAGACACCTACCTTCAGCAGGTTCTATTACCCATTCTTTTGTTATTATATTTTTTTCATTTACCGGCTCCTTTGAGAAAATACTTCCATAATAATAAATATCATTATTTTCTTCTTGTTTAAATGCAAAATACATCATTGGCGATTGACCTACCATTCCAAGAGAATTTAGTAGAACAGTTTCTCCCTGTGGTGTTATAATTTGAACATCCGTCATTCTTTCATAATAATACATTTCAGATGGGGATGTTTTGTTTGTAAGTATTTGTCGAAAAACCAACTCATCACCTTTGTTTAATTTTTTTGTAACTCCTTTTTCCATATTATTATTCCTCCATTGTTAACTAGGTTAACTATATTATATTTTTTAAACGGTGTTTTACCGCCGTTCATTAATAATACTCATTTAATGCATTTAATATCCTAAAAATGTATCTACCCTAATATTTTTCTTATTTACGGATTGACCTAGCAGAATGGACTTTATAGAATCATTCATTAGCTTTGGTCCAGCTAAATAATATTTTATATCCTTATTATTAATAGCAATTTCTTTTAAACTTTTTGTCAACTCTTCATTATCTGTAAAAAAGTCTATTTGTATATGATCATCCTTTATAAATGTCTTTAGCTCATTTTCATATAAAAACTTACCTGTTCTATTAATATACAACAAATTTATTTTACCTTTAAAATCCTTCTCTCTCATGACTATATCCTTAATCATAGATCTAAATGGTGTTATACCTATACCTCCTGCTATAAAACAAGTAGCTTTAGTAGGATCAATGTGGAACCCACCCATTGGTCCCCTAAGTATCATTTTCATACCAATATTCATTTCTAATAAGGCTTTCTTATAGTCACTTGGCTGCTTACCTATTTTCATTGAAATCATGATTTCATTTTCTAAAGGACTAGATGCAATACTAAAGGGCCTTGTACCCTTTTTAATCTTTGTGTGTTTGACAACAAAGGCGCCATGTTGGCCTGCTTTCCATTTTAAAGGTTCACATGCATCAAATAAAAAAGTATATACATCTTCACCCTCTTTGATCACTTTTCTAAAAACTATTTCCTTTGGAATTAGTAGTGCTTTTAAATCGCTAAATAAACTCATAGTTGTTCCCCCCATTTAATTAATTGGTTGCTAAATTCTTTCCAATATTATAGGCTTTGTTTAAAACCCCTTTTTTCTTTTGTATGGAATCTTTAGTAAAGGCTCCAAGTACAGTAATTCTCTTAATAGGTTTTATCCCCATAGCTTTTAATGATTTTTCAGTATATCTAAAATATCTATTAAATATTAAAGGGATTGGTGCTGCTTGAGAGTAAATAAAAATAGTTTTTTTAATACCAAACCGTGGTTTATGTTTTTCATTTGTCAATGGATAAAACCGATCCAGAAGATTTTTAAGGAGTCCTGACATTTGGTGAATGTATACTGGCGAGGACAATATTAAGTAATCTGCTTCCTTAATTTCTGCATATACTTGTCTAAGATCATCCTGTATTACACAATGATCATGCTCTGGCTCTCTACAATACATGCAAGCTTGGCAAGGCTTTATGGTCATATCATTAAGATAATAAATCTTAGTATCAATTTTTTTTTCAGTTGCTCCTCTAATAACTTCTTTGACAACTGTGTCAATATTACCATTTTTTCTAGGACTTCCAACAAAAGCAATTAATTTACTCATATTTATTTTCACCTTTACCTTTCTCAAGCAAATTTTTAATTGAAGTGTCATCACAAACATCATTAAAGGGTCTCTTCCTACCTTTCTCGTTATTCCTGTTAATAACATCTTTTCAACCATTATTCCTCAGTCTCTTCATTTAACTTACAAATCATTTCTGTTAGTTTCTTAGCTTCTTCATTTGAATAAATTGAAAATATATCAATTGTTAATTCATCACTTATGATTTTCATTTTTTCAACTAACTTATTACATTCTTTACATATCTCTAGGTAAGATGATCTTTTATCCTTTGGGTTGGCAACTTTAAGCACTATACCTTTTTTCTCTAACCTATTTATAATACCTGATATAGTTGGCCTGTCTGACCCTAGCCTTTGAGATATTTCCGCTGCAGTAATTGGCAGCCCTGATGAATGTATCTGAATAATAACTGAGAACTGAGCAGCAGTAATATCAAATTCCATTAATGCTTTATCTAGTTTATTTTTTAGATGTCTTGATGCCTTGATTATTAGGTAAGATAAATTCATATTGTCCCCCTTATATAATTAGTATACTAACTATATAATAAGTATACTAAATTAGTTTGTATTTGTCAATTCCCCCCCCTTTACCTCCTACTACCATAATAGTGTCTCGTTACATAGGGTGTTATGGCACTAAACGGGTGGCAAAAGTTGCTTTAATTTCTGCAGTTCCACCCTTAATGTTGAAAACAACAACTAATCCAACTTGTTTGTCAAAATAAAAAATGTAACAATTTTATAGAAGTGCTCTTGAAAAATTGAACCCTCATGTCACGAAAGTGATGTGAGGGTATTTTCTTTTTGATGTGCATATTATTACTTGCTAAAAAACAAGTAATTTATTTTTGTTTTACAAAAAGACATCTCATTATCATTTATTATCAGTATCTTTTAATTCCCTATTAAGCCTCTTTAATGCGCTCTTTTCAATTCTAGAAACATAGGATCTAGAAATTCCTAGAATCAATGAAATTTCTCTTTGAGTTAGAGGTATACCATTAGGTACTCCATAACGCATTTGGATTATTATTTTTTCTCTACCCTTCAAAGCAAAATTTATCTTATCATAAAGATTTTTGATTTGCATTTCATTTTCTACTATCTTAAAAATAGAATCTTCATCACCACTTAGTACGTCAATAAGAGTTATCTCATTTCCCTCTTTATCATTACCAATAGGGTCCTGCAAGTACACGTCTCCCTTTGTTTTTTTTATATTGCGAATAAGCATGAGTATCTCATTTTCTATGCACCTTGTAGCATAGGTAGCAAGACGTGTTCCCTTACTTGTGTCAAATGAATCAATAGCTTTAATTAGTCCCACCGTTCCAATGGATATTAGATCATCCACATCTTTTCCTGGGTAGGAATATTTTTTTACTATATGTGCAACTAGTCTCAAATTTCGTTCAACGAGTATTCCTTTAGCTAGTAAATCCCCCCCCTTAAACTTCGTTAGATAGGATTTCTCTTCCTCTTCACATAATGGTTGAGGAAATGAACTATTCCCAGTAATGTAAGCTGTCAATAATGTGATGTTTCCAATAATATCTAATAAACAATTAATGAAAAACAAAGATGTCCCTCCAAATAGTGCTTATTAATATAATATGATTATTTTTATCAAAATTACCTACAAATGAATTTTATTTAATATTTTATAACGGTCAGTTTAAAGTCTTACCCTTTTCATTTGGAATTACTAACTATCTAACCTTATTTTCTAATCTTAACTTATCAGCTACCATAGCTATGAATTCTGAATTAGTTGGCCTGCCTTTTTCATTTTGAACAGTATATCCAAAAATCTTATTAATAGTTTCTATTTGTCCCCTACTCCATGCAACATCTATTGCATGTCTCATTGCTCTTTCTACCCTACTAGGAGTCGTATTAAATTTTTTACCTATGGAGGGATACAATTCTTTAGTAACTGCTGATAAAAGTCCAATATCATCCACTACCATATCTATTGCTTCCCTTAAAAACATATATCCCTTTATATGGGCCGGTATTCCAATTTGATGAATGATATTAGTTATTTTAGTGATCCTATCAGTTGATTCAATTTTATTAATTTTAATTTCGCTATTATCAAAATAAGGAATTACCTTTTTCACATCTCCTATATATATACCATCATTAACCAATTGTCTAATTCTTTCAACTAATACCTGTAGATCAAAAGGCTTTACAATATAATAATCTGCTCCTAGTGACATGGCTCTTTGAGTTATTTTATCTTGTCCAAGTGCTGATAAAACTATTATACGCGGCATTGAATCTAAATTCATTGAATTCAACTTCTCAAGAACTCCCAAACCATCAAGCTTCGGCATAATCATATCAAGTACTACTAAATCAGGCTTTTTATCTTCAATTAATTTTAATGCTTCTTCCCCATCCTCCGCTATTCCAGTAACAACAATATCCTCCTGTAATAATATATATTCATTTAGCAAATTACGAAATTCTTTATTGTCCTCAACTATAATTATATTTATTTTTTGTTCTTCCATGCCTATAATCTCCTTTATATTTTGTATATATTTACAATATTTTATAAATTCGACTAAAAATTGTAAAATCCTTTTAATTTAAAAATTTATTTGTAGATATTGTCCAATAAATAAAGTAGCCACCCTCATAATGAGAGCAGCTACTAACTAACACTTACTTTAATCGTAAGCTATTTGATATAATATGCATATATACTAAAAATATTACATTCTTAGTGATTTATTAAAAGGAAGCTAATTGCCTCCTCTTTATTAAATAATTATTTACATTATTATATTGTTCATTATTATAATGAAATACTCGTAGTAATTTAAGTCTATATTATTTGAATAATGCAAAAAAGGTAATTTAAGTTAGTTAATTAGGCTTCTTATCTAATATATTATATAAAATAAAAATATTTAAGGTAAGTATAAAAAATGTATGGGAAAAGGTCCTACTAGAGGACCTATATATACTTTTTTATGTGTTTTAAGGCATTTTTTTCGACTCTAGATACCTGTGCTTGTGATATTCCAATTTCATCGGCCACCTCCATTTGTGTTTTTCCATCGAAGAACCTCATATTTAAAATTACCTTTTCTCTATCTTTTAATTTTTTTAATCCCTCTTTAATTGCTATATTTTCAATCCAACTATCATCCGAGTTTTTAGTGTCTCTTATTTGGTCCATCACGTAAATTTCATCTCCACCATCATGATAAATTGGTTGAAATAACGATACAGGATTTTGTATAGCATCTAGTGCTAATACCACGTCCTCACGCGGTAGTTCAAGTTCTTTTGCTATTTGAGATATAGTAGGCTCTTTATTGTCTTGATTTACCAATCTATCTCTAACTTGTAATGCTCGATATGCAATATCCCTTATTGACCTACTAACTCTTATAGAGTTATCATCCCTTAAGTATCTTCTAATTTCTCCAATAATCATAGGAACTGCATATGTAGAAAATCTAAGATTTAGACTTAAATCAAAATTATCAATGGATTTCATTAAACCAATACACCCTACCTGAAATAAATCATCTACATCTGCACCTCTATTATTAAAACGCTTAATAACACTTAAAACTAGCCTTAAGTTTCCTTCAATAAATTTTTCTCTACACCCATTCTCGCCATTTTTTATCCTAAGTAGTAACTCTTTCTTTTCTTTTTCTTTCATTACAGGTAATTTTGAAGTATTTACTCCACATATTTCTACTTTGTTGAACATCATAATAAGGTCATCATCCCTTTCAAAGTAATCGTCTTAAAATTATGTCCTTAAGATTTCTCTTTTATACTACAGACAACCCTTACACAATTTTATTAATTTCATCTTTTCAATTGTTAATGTACTTTTCATTTATATTTTGGTTTATAAATGTACTGAATTAAATATTACTTAATCTTAATAATTATTGATGTTGTGTAGTATTAGCCCCTATACTATTATGTGAAACACCCACCCTATTACATATTCAGTATATTAATATACCTTTTCGTGGGGATAAATAAAAATACCCAACTCTATTATTATAATTGCCATTATATGTAATAAATGATAAAATATACAAATAAGGTAAAAATACATATTAATGGAGGTAAAACTATGAGAAAAGAAAAGAGGACTATGATTATATTGTTAGTAATATACTTTGCACTAGTAGCATGCATAAATACAGTATCTGTATATGCAAAAACTGAAAAAGAAAAATATAATATGGTATGGTTACATAAAAATTATGAAATTGAGAATCCATATTGTTTCAATGAAGGGTTAGCAAGAGTGAAATTAAAGGATAAATATGGATATATAGATAAGACAGAAAAAGCGGTAATAGCCTTAAAATATGATTATGCTGGATCTTTTAGCGAAGGGCTTGCAGCTGTTAAAATATCAGGAAAATATGGATATATAGATAAAACGGACAATGAAATAATAGCTCACCAATATGATGTTGCAGGAGAATTTAGTGATGGTATAGCTATAGTAGGTATTAAGAGGTATACAAATGCAGAATCTATATTTGTGAATATTGATACAACCTATGGATTAATAGATAAACATGGTAATGAAATAGCACCTATGAAATATGAAGAAATATCTTCTTTTACTGAAGGGATAGCAACAGTGAAGTTGGACGATAAATATGGATATATTGATAAAACAGGCAACGTAGTTATACCTTTAAAATATCGTTATGTAGAGCCTTTTAGCGAAGGTCGAGCTCTTGTAGCTCTTCAACCCAGCAAAGATAAACCCTTTAAATATGGATATATAGATAAAACAGGTAAAGTAGTTATTCCTTTAAAATATGATCATGCTCAATCTTTTAGTGAAGGTTTTGCGGTTATTGGATTTCAGAATATTGAAGGAGCTGAACTTAAATATGGATATATAGATAAAACAGGCAAAGTAGTTATTCCTTTAAAATATGATTATGCTGAATCTTTTAGTGAAGGTCTTGCTACTATTTTGATTGAAACTCGTGATAAGGAAGGTTATCCTATTTACAAACCATGTTATATAGATAAAAAAGGGAATATAACCATACCTGTTGACAAATACGTGTATCTAAACTAAAAAATTTACATCAACTTCTTTATATTTTCATACAAATTTTATTATGATACATTTAAAGGTACAAGTTAATATGATATGTTAAATTGAAATAAATATTTTTAATAAATGAACAATAGCATCAAAGTGAAAGTAACACAATTGCTATTATGTTACTTTCAGAGCATTAAAGTCTGAAATATGTATATGTAAATTATTTCTCCTCCTCTTTTATAAGTTACCTATTTTGCTTCCTACCCAATATCCTCCTAAACCTAATATTACTGAGCATAAAATATATATGAAAGCATTCAGTGTTTCTTTTTCTTGAAATAGATTAAATCCTTCATACATAAATGTTGAAAATGTTGTGTATGCACCTAAAAAACCATCTCCAAGTAGTAACATTATATTACTACTAACACCAATTGTACTAACGATACCTAAGAATGTTGCCCCTGTAATATTTATTATAAAAGTTCCTATTGGAAAAGAGTGTTTTGATTTTCCACTTATAAATTTACCAAGACTATACCGTACCAAACTCCCAGCTGCTCCACCAACTGCAACTAACACATATGTCATTTAGCTAACCTCCTATGTCTCTTCTTCTGGTTACACATTATTAGAGCCATTATGGTTACTTATGTATTTTGCAACGACTTCTCTTCCGAGTACTACTCCAAAGTAAGCAGCAGCAAGCCCCATCATTATTGAAAACCCAACGTAGGATATAGAAGAATAGTAATTGCCTTGCTCCATAAGATTTACAACTTCTTTACATAGTGTGGAAAAGGTTGTGTATGCACCTAAAAATCCAGTAGTGATTCCTAATTTCATATCAGCATCTAACTCAAAAACTTTAAAAGTAAGGGTAAGTATAAGTGTTAATAAAAAAGCACCAGAAACATTAAGTATTAATGTATTTATTGGTATAACTCCTTTATAAGAGACTATATGTATATTTTTAATTATATACCTCAATATTGCTCCAAGCATTCCACCTATAGCAATAAAAGTGTATTTTCTCATATGTATTTCACTTCCTCAACATATCTAGTGTATCACAGGCTACACCGATTATCTTTTTTCATCTAATCTTATAGTTCTTTTACAAATCTCCATGGTTTTAGCATACATTTTATCGTCTATAGAAATTCTGTATATCTCATCTAGCTTATCAATTACTATATCACTTTTCCCTGTATTTTCAAGGAAATTGCTATAATCTAAAAGAAGATCAATCTCTGCGTGAATCATTTAAGTGGTATAAATGTCCCCATATATTTTACATAATTCACTTAGTTTATATTGTTCTACGTATACTCCATAAATCCCTTTTTTACACCAAAATATTTTTTTAGAATTAATTGAGTTTATTATCTTGAGTCTATGCACCACCGCATTGGTATGTTCCCTTTATTTGAGTAGCTGTCTTTACCCCGTTGTTGCTCCTAAGGTATCAATATAGCACACACCTACTTCTGCAAGGATAGCTTTAGTTAATGCTTTAATAATCCCACTTCTTTTACTATCAAAAACATTATTATCATTGCCTTCTAATATCTAAAGCTATAGCTCTACCTAAATTTAAAACATCATTAGATTCCTTTCTTCCATTGTATAAGGCCCCGCTATCTTCTCCACCATGTCCATAATCAAAACATAACTTAACCATTATTCTCTTCCTCCTTATTATATTCCTTATTTAAATGTTTAAGTAGAAAAGTAGTGCCCTTGCAGGCACTATTTTCCTAAGCTAATTCAAAAGTATTAGTCTCTGTAGTAACTACCTTGGCATCTTTCTTGCCCACTTTTTTTATCTAGATTACACTTGAATATAACAATTTATAATTATTGTTTTGGGTTACCTTATATAACTGTAACAATAAGTAACCAAATTATCTTATGTCATCACTAGAAATTAGATTCTATATTCGTTATCTTTCGACATAAATCACCAGAAATCACCAGATAGCAGGTTACATAGGGAGGGATTTATTCCTGAGCTTCTAACAATCATATGGAACATTTATTTTTAAATTAAGTATAATAAAAATTATACTTAATTATATTCTTTAAGTACTAAACCAAGAATTCTTATACAGATTAGTATAACTGTAATAAAATAAAAAGGAGAAAAAATATGGTGAAAATATTAATAATAAATGTTCCATTTCATGGACATGTAAATCCAACAATTGCAATTACAAAAGAACTTGTTGATAGAGGATATAAAGTAACATATTTAATTTCAGAAGAATTTAGAGAAGAAATAGCACTTACTGGTGCAAGCATTATGCTTTATGATTACAACGAAAAATTAGCAATGTCATTGAAAGGTATGCGATTAACTATGAGTAAGATTTATGAAACTGCACTACGTATTGGTAAAAATTATGATTTGATTATTTATGAATTCATGTTTTTCATGGGAAAACATCTAGGTGATACTTTAAAAAAACCAACAATACGATTAATTTCAATGTTTGCATTTAATAAAAACACCATTAATCCTAAAAACTCTGGTAAATCGTCGTTTAAGTTCAAATTAATTCAAAATAAACTGGCAAGAAAAATATTTACGCAGTTAATAATTGGCGAGGAAAAAGTCAAAAATAATGATATATTGACGGAAGTATTGGAAAATGTACCCGAACTAAATATAGTTTTTACTTCACGTAAATTTCAGATTCATAGTGAACAATTTCAACGTGCGAGGTATAAATTTATTGGCCCATCTATCATTAAAAGGGCAGAAAAAAATAACATTCCACTAAATAAGTTAAAAGAAAAAGTAATTTATATTTCTTTAGGTACTCTATTTAATAAATCATTAAACTTTTTTCAAATTTGTTTAAAAGCCTTTAGTGATGTTGATATGTCAATAATTATGTCAATAGGTAAAAATGTAAACATAAAGGATCTTGGAACCATTCCAGATAACTTTCTAGTATATCAAGTTGTTCCTCAATTAGATGTTCTTAAACGTACAAATGTTTTTATTACTCATGGGGGAATGAATAGTGCAAATGAAGCAATTTATTATGGAGTTCCAGTTATTACTATACCCCAATTCGCTGATCAGCCTGCTGTCGCTAGAAGATTAGAAGAATTAGGACTAGGAATAGTAATTGACAAAAAAAATGTTTCAGTTGAAACTTTAAAAAAAGCATTAAATGATGTTCTTAACAATTCAATGTATAAAGAAAACATGAAAATAATGAGCGAAGATATGATAAACTGTGGCGGCTATAAAGCTGCTACTACTGAAATAGAAAAATATATTGGTCTAAACTTTAGCATAGGTACTAAGTATAATACTTACTATACTTAGTATGTATTTATAATAATTTCTTCCCTATAGGATGGCCAGAATGGTGCCAAATATGTTGTACAAATCTATATGCTTTAAACAATATAACTTATAGTGTAATCTCACTCTTTATATTTCCATTATTATAATTTTCTAGTAGCCAGTTCTATTACTTTATATGCTCCGTTGTAAAGACCTATTTTGTTTGCTTTTATTATATTATTACAAAGCATTGTAAGTATTTCATCACCGTTTATCATTAAATGAAGCATTTGCAATGTTTTACCAAAAGTTTCACATTCTATTGTACCATCCCCCACTTCTGAAGCTCTTACAGCGCCCCAAGCTTCATGTCCACCGACTCTTTTTATAAGTAGCTTTGGTACTGGGTAAAAAGCAAGTTCACTTGGTTTTGTTATAAGAATATCACAAGATCTCATAAGAAAATTTGAACTATACACTGCAGCAAATATGTCTTCATTATAAAAAGCATGTATTCCGCTTATCTCATTATCAAGAGCCATTTTGGCAAAATCACAGGTTTTACTCCAATCATTAAAATAGTTCAGAGATATTGATGATAACTCAGGAATTTCTTCGCATAGTCCCTCCCAAACATCCTTGTGATCTCCTACATTAATATAAATAGCCACCCTTTTTTCTTTTACATGCGGCATTAAGTTTTGTATTATTTTTGCAAAAATCTCCTTTTGTGCTCCTGCACCACCAACCGTAAGAAGAATCCTCTTAGTTTCATTGTTTTTAATTCGATCAAGTCTTTTTTCGCAGTCACCATCTAAATTTATTACTAATTCATGATCAATATAATGACCTACTTCATATATTTGCTTATCCGGTATTGGTTTAAGTATCTTTTTACCATCCATTCCCTTAAGTGTTTTATATCCTAAAAAAGCTGAGGGAGTCTGAACCGTATGAATTGAACCTTCCGCAAGATGAAGCGCCATAGGCCAATTGTCTGGAATCACATTTACAACCTTTTTCATTCCAGCATGTATAGCCGCTTGTGCAGGCCAGACATGAGTTGCTATAAAAGGCATATTCTTTGGAAGTTCTTTGAAAATTGGGGTCATTAACTCGGAAATCTTTTGATCCATAGCATTGTAGGATAATTTTCTAAAGCCCTCTGAGTTAAGCGGTTCCCAATAAAGCTTATTAAAAATAGGATATTTTTGTGACCATCTAGATCCCATAGAATACAGGGAATTAAGGTGTGCAATTACCTTTCCTCCTGTAGTCTCACTGTATGAGTTTAGGTCAAACCAATAAGGTGTATACCCCATTGAATAGGCAGCAGAAGCTATTGCCATAGATATTCTATAATGTCCAAAACCCATTCTGATATTACCAATAATAATCCCTTTATCAGTATTAATACTTTCAGTACCCTCTGTAGTTACAATATTTTTTATACCAATGAAAGGTGATAAAGTTGCATTATCAGAAACACTCAAATGGTATACACTGTTTGAATCGTCACCAAATTTTTTAATATGTTTCTTTTTTGCTCTTACAGCCTTATTGTAGACTTTATCTGAAATTTCATTACCGAAAATATTCTTTGATCTTTCCATTTATAAGTCCCCCTTTATAACAAATACTCTACTCTCATAAGGCTTTAACTTTAATGTTTTTTCTGTTAGTGTATCTGGATTTTCCTTGTCAAAATAGTGCTCTTTAAGTACACTAAATTTATTATTATAGCTTATATTTTTATTTTTAAAATTTATAATTGCTAAATATCTGCTTTCATCTTGCGAATACATAACTTCAACAAGTCCATTTCTAAAGGACTCTACACTTTGTATTTTCTTTTCTTTTAAATTCATTATATTATCAAACATCAAATGCTTTTTACTATCATATTTTTTTATATTATCTGATGTAAAAAGCAAACTACCAAAAATATGGTTTACTGTAAAAAGTGTTTGTCTTTGTGTTTCAGATAGCATTATATTATCCTCTCTAAGTAAAAATACATCGGGGTCATTCAAAAAGGCTCTTCCATTAAGCTGTCTTGTGCCTATGGCATTCCCTAGAGCATATAATGTAGATATCCGCTCCCTGTGAAGCATTCTCATAAAGACTTTATCATTCCAGTCAAGCCCTACATCGCAACCAATTCTACAATAATCCACTAGTCCAAAAGAAGGACCAAGCGGTACTCCACAACCAAGTATAAGTTTATCCCCCACACATTCACGTAGAAACTCCATGGCCTCCGTCATAATTTGACCCCTTGTTTTAGTTTTACTTGGAACAAGGCAAACCGCATACAAAAAATCAAGTTTTACCATATCATAGCCCCACTCATCAAGCACTACTGAAAACACGCTCTTAATATACTCTCTTACCTCTGGGTTATATATATCAAGTGCGTAAAATCTACTCCAATTGCTTCCAGAAAGCGCAAGTTCACCATGACTATCTTTTAAAATCCAGTGTTTTTTTTCTTTGAAAATCTTAGAATTTCTATCACCTCTCTCATTAGATTCCCCCACTAAATCTGGCAGGGGAATTTATAATTTTTTTAATGAAATTACATATTCTTATTATTCAAATCGTAAGCTTTAACCTCTGATGTAATACCACTTAGTATCTTTTCTTCATTGTACATAAGAAGAAGCACAAGCCCCACAACACAGAATCCAGCAGCAAAAACTCCAGTTAAACGTATTCCTATTTCATTGCTACCATTTCTCTTTAAAAGAAGCAATGCACTTAATATAAGCATTGAAAGTGTCTGTCCTACCTTTGACATAAATGTACGTGTGCCAAAAAACATTCCTTCCCTTCTTATACCTGTTTTTCTAGCATCATATTCTGCAATATCTGCAATAACTACATTTGGAAGTATACCAAAAATAGCCATTGGTATCGCCGCTAAAACTACTAATAAATAAGCTTGTATTTGATTTGATATTGGAAGTTTACCAAGAAATGCACCATATATATAAACAGCAATAAACATACAAAAGGCAACAACTAGTAACTTTTTCTTTCCGAATTTTTTAGCTATTATATTAATTGGAACATAGAATAAGAATGAACCTACCCCTAGAAGTATAAATAAGGTTCCAAACATTGTATCAGGAAGCCTTAGTAATACAGTTACATAGTATAATAGTGAAGCTTGAAATGTGGTAATAGCAATCCAATATACTAAATCCGAAAAAACAAATACTGTAAACTCTCTATTTCTAAAGGTAGCTTTAATTGAATCTATCATTTTAAGTTCTGAAGGAACTGATTCACAATATCTCTTTTCATCAATTGTAAATACAGGCACCAAAAGAAAAATAAGTCCTATGAAAGCAAGTATGGATAGTGCTAATCTCATTGAAGTTTCCATGCTATAACCCATTTTTAAAAATATGTTCCATAATTGAGGTGCTTGAGATGCAACCGCTGCACCTAAAAACCAAGTAACAGATATAAAAGTAGAAAGGTTTAGTCTTTCCTCTGGTGTATGACCAAGTTCAGATAGGAGAGCGAAAAAAGGTGTTACGTACATAGTTAAGAATAAATAAAACAAAAGTAGTACAACTGTAAGAAAAATTGCATTAATGGGACTCTCTCCTTTTACTGGTGACCAGAACATTAGAACTGTACATACAGCAAATGGTATAGCAGCCTTTTGCATAAAGGAAATTCTTCTACCTTTTTTTGATTTACTTCTGTCACTTAATGTTGCAATCCAGGGGTCTGTTACCGCATCGAAAAATCTTCCAAGCATTGTGATTAATCCTATTACTGTTAAAAATCCCAGGAACACTACCTGCGGAATCACTGTCATAATACCTGATTCTTTAGTTGGTATATAATAGAAAATCAAATATGAACCTACGATACCTGATAATAAAGACCAACCAAATTGACCTAATGAGTAAGCGATTTGTTTAGATAATGGTAATTTTTCTTTCATGATTTTCCCCCTTAATATTATTAAGTATTTTATAACTATATTCAGAAACCTAAAAGGCTTCTTATTAACTTACTAAATACAACATAGCCATGTCTATCAGCAATTTTAACTGTATTTCTCCTCCAATATCTTTGTCACTTTTTAGTATGGTACCTCTTAAAATTAATTTTTGACATAAACTCATTAATGAATGGGTAATTGTAATATAAAAGGCATCATTATCAATATTACTTTTAATAGACCCATCTTTTTTTCCCTGATCTATTGCATCAAAAATAGCCGATTTTGTATCAATTATTATTTTTTCATAACTCACCAAATTTTCTAGTGGTATAGCTTCTTTTACAATGTAATTGTCAAAATGCTCTAAAAAACTTAAAAATTCAGGATACTTTTGGTATACATTTATAAAAAGATTTAATATTTCTCTAACTCTATCTGCACCATTAAGTTCCATGAAGATTGATTCACCAAACTTACCGTACAAAATACTAATTTTTTCTTCCCACATAATGGCAGTTGCAGCTATTACTATCTCAGTTTTTGTATTAAAGTACCTATATACTGTTGCAACTCCTATTTCAGCCCTATCAGCTATATCTGTCATTTTAGAGTTATCTATGCCCCTCTCTTTAAAAACTACTATTGCAGCTAGTACAACTTCTTCCTTTCTTTTTTTCTTTTGGTTATCCATTTCCAATTTTCTTTTTACTTTTAAATCCATTGTATATTCTCTCCTTTGTTTAACAGAGTAATACTTAATTATTAAATCTCTAATTTGTAGTTTTAAGTTACTATTAACATGGTGATAGTTTAACTATCACTGCAATATATATATTATCATTCAGTCTTGTAAATTACAATGAAATCGTTTAAATTATTTTTCGTAGATATTATACCAGTAATAATTGTTCGCAATTATCTGTTGTAATATAAAAAAGGATAGAATAAACTTAAAATAGTCTCTTCTATCCTTCTTTAACTTCAGCCTTCTCAATGTAATTTGGATCTAAACTAGTAGTAATATCAATGATTCCCGCCACGTTTTACATTTTCTATTCCTGCTTCAAGCAGAAAATTACTTCTGTTTATATGTACTGCCATTTAACAGTTAAAAGATGGCTCCCATATGTGGTAACCATCTTTTAAGTATAGGATAAGAAAAAATCTATTGTACCTTTTTATCCATATAAATTGAAGGATTCAATAATTTAGTTTCACTTTTACCTTCCTCAATTTTGTTATTTATTATATCTATAAGTTGTTCTAACTCCTTTTCAAAGAAAACTATAACAATATCTCCTGGACTCGCAAAATCCAATGCGGTTTTAAATGCATCCCTCTCTTTTAACATTGTCTTAATGTTCTTGTTATGAAGCTTGGATTTTTGGACTCCTCTTAATAGAATATCTGCTACTTCGCCTATAGCTCTGCCTCTTCTATCTTCATCTTCTTTTATAAAAATATAATCAAAGCTTTCTCCAGCACATTTACCAACCTGTAGGATGTGACTATCTGGTCTATCTCCTGGCACACCCACAACTCCTATA
The DNA here is from genome assembly GCF_018861315.1 of Clostridium bowmanii. Lineage (GTDB taxonomy): Bacteria > Bacillota > Clostridia > Clostridiales > Clostridiaceae > Clostridium_AD > Clostridium_AD bowmanii. The sequence continues at coordinate 106,026 of NZ_JAHLDL010000010.1, forward strand.
AGTTTATTATGTTTTATCTGCTTAAGTCCATCTAATACACACCTGTAGCCATCAATGTTGTGTCCATAGTCTAATACCACCATTACATCATTCACATAATATGTATTAAATCTTCCTGGATTTTGCTCATTATTACAGTGAAATGAAGTTAAGCCCTTCTTAATAATATCATAACTTATTCCAAGTCCTACGCAGGCCGCGCATGCTGCCATGGCATTTTCAGTGTTATATTTTAAAGCACCATTCATTGTTATACCTATCATTTTTATGTCAATTAAGGTTTCACAATCAGTGTCCTTTTGGATTATAATTTTACCCTGGTCTATATAAATTCCATATTCACCCTTATGAAGGTTACTTCTCATCACTACATTGTCCTTATCACTCGAAAAAATTATAAGATTCCCCCTTAGCCTAGGCAAAATACTTATACACATTTTATTATCACCATTAATTACAACATACCCATCATCTTTAACTGCTTCTCCAACCAAAGCCTTAACTTTAGCTAAGTCTTCAATAGTATCTACACCATCTACTCCAAGGTGATCCTCAGTTATGTTTGTAATAACAGCAACATCAGCAAGGTCATAAGCGAGTCCTCCTCTTATCATCCCACCTCTTGCAGTTTCAAGGACAGCTGCATCTATTTCTTTATTCATAAGAACGGCTAGAGCACTTTTAGGACCCGTAGTGTCCCCCTTAAATGTACATTTTCCATCAATATAAATTCCACTTGTGGTGGTCATTCCCACTGTATATCCCGCAATGGAAAGTATGTGTGAAATGAGTCTTGTAGTAGTAGTTTTTCCATTGGTTCCTGTCACTGATATTATTGGAATATTTTTTGGTATATCCTTAAATAATTTATCAACTATATGACCTGCAACATTACGTGATAATCCAATACAAGGATTATGATGCATTCTAATACCAGGTGCAGCATTTATTTCTATAATTACTCCGCCGTCGGTTATTGGTTTACTTATATCTTCACATATTAAATCTATCCCACAAATATCAAGGCCTATAGCACTTGCAGCTCTTTTGCATATTTCTATATTCTCCTCACATATTAAATCTGTACAATCTAATGCGAATCCACCCGTAGATAAATTAGCATTATCTTTTAAAAATAATTTTTCTTTTTCGGGAAGAACAACCTTTAATGTGTATTCCTTTTGTTTGAGATATTCTATAAGTCTATCATCTACTTTAATTTTAGTTAATTCTTTTTCGTGACCTTCACCTCTCCTTGGATCCCCGTTTATGGTATGAATGAGCTTTTCAATAGTACTTACACCATCACCTATAATGTATGGAGGAATTCTTTCTGAAACTGCAACTATATCTCCGTAAACACTACACACTCTATAATCCCTTCCATTTATGAACTTTTCTATTATTATATCTTCATACTCCTGAGCCAAAAGTTCATAGGCATCTGATAACTGTTTTTCATGTTTTATATTGACAATAACTCCCTTGCCTTGGTTTCCAAACTCAGGTTTAATTACAACTGGGTACCCGATATCCTCTGCAACGGAAAGAGCATCTAAACTACTTTTAACTTTCATTCCGCTTGCTACAGGTAAACAATGCATAGCTAATATTTGTTTGGTTAGCAATTTATCCTGTGCAATACCTACAGCTATTGCGCTTGTATCATTTCCCATTGTTGCTTGAATAATTTTAGAATACTTACCATACCCTAATTGAAAAATACTATCTTCACCTATCCTTAGAATAGGAATCCCTCTTTTTTTCGCCTCATTACAAATATTAAGTGTACTTACCCCAAGTTGTTCGTCCATTAATATTTCCTTTAATTCTTTTAATCTTAAATCTATATCAAATATTTTTTTATTGATCAATGAATTAACAATATCAACTGCAATATTTGCAGCCTGAAGTCCGGTGTTTTTATATTCATATTGATATATAACGTAATAATTATCTCCAAATATCTCCCTAGACTTCCCATAACTTACTTCTACGCCCACCATATTTTGGAGTGCTATTATAATATGTTCAGTTATATGTGCCAAATAAGTTCCTTCTGTAAGTCTTTTAATGAAACCCCTATCTTCATCTATTCCACATCTATGTTTACTAAGTTCTGGCAAAAGTTGTACTAAACCTTCATTAAAATCATAAATATCTTTGCTAGGGATTTCACTATAACCCTCTAAGTCTAGGTCAAGTCTTATACACCTTTTATGAGAATATATATTTCTACCGTAAAATACCCTATGATTAATTATTTTCATGTAATTCTCCTCCTAATAAGATACTACCTTGTATATCTACCACCAATACAGATATTAAGAAATACTGACAGTAAATTATAATAACATATTTATGCCATTGGTATTCTAGATGTTAGGTCAAACCTATTTCCATCCTTTAATACATGCATTTTAACATTGAATATTGACAATATATTATTTTGATATTGTTCCGACACATTTGTATCGCTTATATTACTTCCATCAATAATATAAACTGCACCAGAGCCAACTACTCTTAAAATATTATTTTTATTTACAATAATTGAAGTATCTTCATCAATACCTATCCCTAAAATTTCCGGATTTTCTGCTACACCAACTAATAACCTTCCTACTCTTCCTCTTTGGGCAAAATGTTGATCTATTATAACTCCAGTAATCAATCCGAGTCCTGGAGCCATCTTAAGAGTACATTTTTTAGCAGATTCATCATCGAGTCCTGTTACTATCATAACATCACTCATTACTGATGCTCCAGCAGAAGTGCCAACAAAGACACAATCTTCTGAATGTCTACGCTTCAGACTTTTATATAAGGGAGTACCTCCAAGTATACTGGTTATTCTAAGCTGATCGCCTCCAGTAAAGAATACTAAAGAAGCTTTTTCAATTAATTCCACATTTTCAGTTTTTAAAGCATCTGCCCTATTTCTTACATCAAGTACTCTGATATTTACAATACCTAACTCATGAAATATATTCGTATATTCATTACCTACTTCTACTGGTAACTCTGTTGCTACTGTTACTATAACTAAAAGTTGATTTTCCTCATTAATATGTGAACTTACCTCTTTAAGGATCTTTTTATCGCCTTTTTTATCTTCTGCTCCACCTATTATAATTAACCCTTCTTGTATATTAATTAACATTCACCATCCTATAATAAATTTTATAGATTTTAGAGCTTCTCTTTCATACTAAGTTTTTGTTTCTTCCATTACTTAAAAGGTTATCCATTTAACTTTCTTAATTTATCTAAGTGAATCCTCCACTATTTTAATGTTATTTTACTTATTTATCATTTGGATAATCGAATAAAAATATACATCATTTCGAGAAATTAGGAGAGCTCTTGCCCTTAGAAAAAGCAAAGAACTTAAGAGGCAAGAGTTTTTATAACCCTTCACCATAATTTAGTTTGAGTATTTATTTAATTGACCTTTTTCTCTCATTATATCTATAAAAGGTTTAGGATTTTCAATAAATATTATAATAATATCTTTAGGCTGTGCAAAATCTAAAGCAGCTTTGAATGCTTCAGACTCCTCTGAGATTTTATTTATGTTTGAACTATGAAAATTGGATTTTAGCACTCCTTTTTCTATAATATTCGCTACTTCGCCTTTAGCTCTACCTCTTTTATCTTCGTTATCCTTTATAAAAATAAAATCTAAATTTTCTCCTGCATATTTACCAACTTCAAGTATAAAACTATCAAGTCTATCTCCTGGTGCCCCAATAACTCCTATAAGTTTATTATGTTCTATATTCTTAAGTGCACTAAATACAGCCTTGTAGCTTGCAATGTTGTGCCCATAATCTAAAATTACCATTACATCATTAACAAAATATTGATTAAATCTCCCAGGATTCTGATTTTCATCACTGTAAAATGACATTAACCCCTGCACTACAATATCATAATCTATACCTAGCCCTATTGCAGCTCCGCAAGCTGCCATGGCATTTTCTATATTAAACTTGAGTAAACCTTTCATTGTTATTCCTATATTATTTATGTTAATCAACTTTTCAACATTAGTATTTTTTTGTACAATTATATAATCTTCATCTATATAAATTCCATATCCACCATTTTTAATGTTTACTTGCATGATCTCATTGTTCTTATCCATAGAAAAAATAATAAGCTTACTCTTAAACCTATGCAAAATATTTATACTAGCTTTGTCATCTCCATTGATAACCACATAGCCCTCAGTTTTAACTGCTTCACCAACCAAAGCTTTAACTTTGGCTAAGTCCTCTATGGTTTTAACTTCATCTATCCCAATATGATCCTCTGTTATGTTTGTAATAACTGCAACATCTGCAAGATCATACGCAAGACCTTCTCTTATTACTCCACCACGTGCAGTTTCAAGTACAGCTGCATTTATATTCTTATTTGTAAGAACAACTAAAGCGCTTTTAGGACCTGACATATCACCCTTACATATACATTTTCCGTCTATATAAATTCCACTAGTTGTTGTCATTCCAACTACATATCCTGAAATTGATAGTATGTGTGTTATTAGCCTTGTGGTAGTAGTTTTTCCATTAGTCCCTGTTATTGCTACTATTGGAATATTCCTTGGTATATCCACAATTAATTTATCCTGTTCACTAATTAATATTTTTCTCAACTGAACTAATCTTAAATCTAAATCTAATTGAGACCTATGAATTAATGAATTAATGAGATCCACTGCTATAATTCCGGCCTCTATACCTGTATCCACAAATTGGTATTGATAAATTACATAACAACTATCCTTAAATACTTCCTTTGCCTTTCCATAACTTACTTTAACACCAATCATATTATGGAGTGCAAGTATAATATGCTTACATACATGTGCCAAATAAGTGCCTTCTGCATACGACTTATTAAAATCTTTATCATTATTATCTATACCACATATATGTTCGAAAGGCTCCGGTAATATATTTATAAGCCTATTATTAAAATGAAAAATTTCATTACTAGGAATTTCACTATACCCTTCTAAGTCTAGGTTAATCCTTATACACTTCTTGTGAGAATATATATTCCTTCCCTTAAAAACCTTAAAGCTAATAATCTTCAAGTAGTAATCATCTCCTACGGGTATTTATTTATGCTCATTATAATATTGTTATCTTTTACTAATTATTTATTCATATTTTATATTAGTAGATGAAGTATGTGTTATTTTAATAGTTCTATAACTGTCTTAATTGTAATAATAATAAAGGTAATAGATTAATTAGAAAACACTTAAATGAAAAGGAGATGATTATTAATGAAAGAGTCAATTACTGAAAATAATGAGATTACTATTTCTAAGTGGCTAAAAAAAGAGATAGGACTTCTAGAAGCTATTACTATAGTTATAGGTATGGTTATAGGTTCGGGAATATTTTTTAAAGCTTCCTCAGTTTTTAAAAATGCTGGTACACCAATGCTAGGAATAATGGCTTGGGTAATTGGGGGGCTTATAACAACAGCCGCTGCTTTAACAGTTGCTGAAGTAGCTACAGCTTATCCAACCACGGGTGGAGTTTTCGTATATCTTAAAGAATTATATGGTGAAAAATGTGCATTTTTATTTGGATGGATGCAAACCTTAATTTATGTACCAGGAGTAATAGCCGCATTATCAATAGTCCTAGTCACTCAATCCACTTATTTTATACCGCAAATGACAACAATGCAGCAAAAAATACTAGCTATATTCATTTTATTTTTCCTCATGGTCATAAATATTATATCAACAAAGCTTGGAAGCAAACTTCAGGTTGTTGCAACTATAGGAAAACTTATTCCAATACTTGTTATCATATTAGTTGGTTTAGTGAAAGGGACTGTTCATGACTTTACAGCACCAGTAGCTTCATTAAACTCAGTAGGCATTGCAGGTTTTGGATCAGCAATTTTAGGGACCTTATGGGCTTATGATGGCTGGATTAGCGTTGGTAACATGAGCGGTGAACTTAAAAATGGTAAAAAGGACATTTCAAGATCTATAATTATAGGACTATCCGTAATAATAATAGTTTATTTATTTATTAATATAGCAATAATTAACGTCATGCCTGTCACAGCGGTAATAGCATCCTCTAAACCAGCTTCGGACGTAGCAGAAATCTTATTTGGGCCTATTGGTGCTGCCTTAGTAGCTGGTGGAATAATGGTTTCTATCTTTGGAGCATTAAATGGATATTTAATGACAGGGGTTAGGATTCCACTCGCTATGGTTCAAGATAAGCTTTTACCTTTTTCAAAGTTTTTTAGTAAAGTTGATAATAGATTTAAAGCCCCTATTAATATATTTGCATTTGAAGTAATCCTGGCAAGTTTTTATGTATTAAGTGGTTCCTTTGATACTCTTACAAATCTAATTGTATTTATAATGTGGATATTTTTTACTATGTGCGTTGCAGGTATATTCATCTTAAGAAGTAAACATAAGGATATAAAAACATCCTATAAAGTTCCCTTTTACCCTATTACACCATTAATAGGGATAATAGGAGGTGTATTTATACTTGTAAGTACTTTTATAACAGATCCCTCCAATGCAACCTATGGAATAATTATAACTTTACTAGGACTTCCTGTGTACTTGTATATGAGAAAGAATTCAAAGTAGACTTCAGCTAAAGTTAATCCCATATTCATTCTAATTAGCTTTCTATTTAAAAACCAACTGCATATGCCTCTTGCTCAAAAAAATAAAGCTGTTCAAAAGAGAACAACTTTATTTTAGTTTTCTTGTCATAATAATATTTACTATCTTTTCTTTTGGCCACTATTCCTTCAAAATTATTCGCCTTAGCAAGTTGATGTTAAGAAATTATCACCTATAAAAGACATAATAAATGATGACATTATTACTGCAAAAAAAAGGTAGAGTGCTGGCAGTAGAATTTATTTATGATAACAAACAGAAACTTAGTTTACCAATCTTTTGGCATATGCCACATCTATTGCATTTTTCATAAATCCAAAAATTTTTATCCATTTTAGCAATTTTGTTAACTGAATGATTGTAAATCAAATTAGAAGATATTAAGTTAGAAAGTATGTTAGTATTTTCTTTTTTACGTTGCTTGTTAGTTTTAATATATTCAGCAATAATCTTAACTTTTTCACTCCACTTATTAAACAATTCCTTTTGCTTTTCTATAGTTATTACTATAAATTAGATATAGCGAAATCAAAATCCACACTATCCCACCATTACCCATTGAAGTAATAATGACCATTATTTTATCTAGTAATGGAAATTGAAGATAATTATAAATAAAACTTAAAATTTTAATATCAATTTTTCGAAATGAGTTAAGTATAAGCAATCACTTCCCTTCACTACCTATGTTGAGTATTTTTAATGTAATTAACTTAAACAACATCTATGTTAAATATTCACAGTCTCCTTTTTTATCAGCTTTGGCTATTCCTATGTTCTAACAATATTTACGTTAAGTACTAACATAGTTTTACACAACGATATCTCCTAATAATACATTATATAAGTATAGTATATATTGGGAGAGTTAATATTAGGTTAAGATTTATGTATATTTATGTTAATTCGACTTAGTATCATAATTAAGCTCAAAAAAACTGTTATTTCATAATTTTCTTATGCAATAACAGTTTTATTTTTATCCTATGCAAAATATAATTTAACCATAAATCTATTAAGCAAGTTGATTATTTTTTAACCTATTTGATATAAATTCCAAAATAATAGCAAATCCCACTAGTAAATATGAAATAAATCCAACCTCTGATACATTAAAATAAAAACTACCTGCCATAAATAATTCATATCCAATGCCTCCAGCGCCTGCAGCTGCTCCCATGGCTACTGCATTTGTAAAGTTGATTTCAAATCTCATGAAAGTCCATGAAAGAAGATAATTTCTAGTTGAAGGGATAATTGCCTGAAAAACGATCTGCCAAAAGCTTGCACCACTGGCCTTTAATGCTTCTATAACTCCTTCATCAATTTCTTCATAAGATTCTGAATAGGCTTTTGTTAAATATGCTGTGGAATGAAAGGTTAATCCTACTATAGCAGCTACACTCCCAAGTCCTGCAGATATTGCAAATATTAAAACCCATATTACTGTTGGTATCGCCCTTATAAATGCAACAAATCCTTTTATTGAATTAGAAACATGTATGTTGGATAAATTTTTTGCAGCAAATAGGCCCAAAACAATTGCTATAGCGGCTCCGAGTAGTGTGGTTAAAAATGCAAGTGACATAGTTATTATTACAGCATTAATGCCTTGCATAAATGTAAAATGTGTTAAACTTGGCTTTAAAAACATTACTTTTAAATTTTGCAATGTTTGGACTATAGCTGTTGCCAGGTTTAAGTCTTTATAATCAAAGGTTAAAAATCCATAAATCGTTAGAAGTATTAGAGTGACTATAGTTATATTTATTATTCCACTAGAATTGCCAACCGCTTTAGTTTTTATTCTACCATCTTTTTTATGTTCAATATAATATCTTTTATGAGTATCAATACTCAAATCAGCTACATCTCTCATTATAAAATCACCCTTCTAATATAATTTGATATAATTTCAATTACTAATACAGATACAACTATAAAAATAAGTGCAAGGCTAGCTGCATTGTAATTCATACCTTTATAATACATGCTAAAGGTAAACCCAATACCAGTACCAGTAAGTAATCCTATAAGAGTTGCACTTCTAATATTAGTTTCTATCATAAAAAGTATCCAGCTGATTAATTGAGGTGCACTTGATGGGAGAATTGCCTGTGAAACTGTTTGAAAAATATTTGAGCCTGTAGCTTCTAGCGCTTCCACACATTCTGAGCTTGCCTCGTCTATAGTCTCTATAAATGCTCTTGTTAAAAACCCGAATGTTGTAAAAAAAAGTGCCAAATATCCAGTCATAGCATTTTGCCCAAAGGAAAATAATAATATCATTGCCCATACTACATCTGGAATATTTCTGAATATAGAAGCTATTACTCTGGCTATAGCACTGAGCACCCTATTTGTATTAGTAGTTTTAGATCCAAATAAGCTGAGAAATATTGCAAAAAAACTAGCAGTGGTAGTTGCAGCTATAGATAGAAAAATTGTTTCCTTCATCTTACTCATTATGGTGGGAAGTTTGCTTAGAGATTCCACAGTAGGATAAAAATTAGAGCCTGCCCAAAATATCGCCTTAGGAATAGACGTAAAACCAAGTATTGGATCATACTTTGTTATATTCATTGCTACTAAAGTTATAATTACTATTATTCCTAAAGACATATAGGACTTTTTTCTGTCTTTTTTTATTATTTTAAACTCCATTAATTTTACCTCCTAAGCCTAGTCTGTAATCAAACTACCAGATTCTGAACCATATATTTCATGTATTTTATCTTTTGTAAGTTCATCCGGTGTTCCATTAAATATAACTCTGCCTGCATTCACTCCTATTATTCTGTCTGAATATTTTTGTGCCACATCAACTTGATGAAGATTGAATATACAAGTTATTCCCATCTCCTTATTTATATTTTTAAGATGATCCATAATTATTTTTGCAGCACTTGGATCTAGGGATGAAATAGGTTCATCACATAGCACCATTTTAGGTTTTTGGATTAATGCTCTTGCTATTCCTACCCTTTGCTTTTGACCTCCACTAAGTTGATCACATCTTTTGTAAGCTTCTTCTTGAAGTCCTAATTTATTTATGAGTTCAACAGCTTGATTTTTTTCTTCCTCATCATATCTCCCAAATACTCCTGCTAGTGTTGATTTATATCCAAGCCTTCCGTGAAGTATGTTTTGAAATACACTGAGTCTATTAACTAAATTATAATGCTGAAATATCATACCTATCTTTGTTCTATGTTTTCTTAAATCTTTTTTATTTAAACTTCTAACACTAACACCATTAAAATTCACTTCACCCTGTGATGCATCAATCATTCTATTAATGCAACGAAGAAGAGTTGATTTTCCTGCTCCTGATGGGCCTATAATTGAAACAAACTCTCCTTCGTTCACAGAGAAGCTAACGTCTGTTAATGCCTTAGTACCGCCCTTATAATCTTTAGACAGATTTTTCACCTCTAGAATTACCACTGCAGCTCCCCCTTCCATAATTTTAATGTCTATTTTGATAGTTGTCTAATTGGGTCATACCAAGCATCCTCAACTGAAACAAAATGTTCATCCTTCGTTTTTTCAATTAATCCTTTAGTTTCACCCTTTATATAAAATATTTTCTTATTGTTTGTAGTAGAATCTGCTGTAAACGCAGCCTTTATTTTGTCTATATCCTCTTGTTTGAGTGTACTTGTATTTATAGCAAAAGGTCCGTTAAGTACTGGAGTAACATTTATAAGTACAAATTCCTTACCAACCAAATTAGTGAATGGATCTGAAGCATCAGCCTTTATATTATAAATCGCACCTACAGTGTTTTCTTCTCCTGTTTTAACCTTGACATATGGAGCTATAGAAGTATCACAAAATGCTGCTATATCCGCTTTTTTGTTTAGAAGATTAGCTGCAGCTCCTTGATGTGATTGTCCAAATAACACCTCACTAAAGAACTTATCAGATCCACCTTCTATTAAATCATCCGCCGTTAAGTTCTTCCACTTATCTTGAGAAGAAAAGTATTTAATTATGTTAGTAGTCGGAACTTTAAAACCTGAAGTGGAACTATTGGAGACAAAAGAGAATTTTTTACCCTGAATATTATCCATTGTATACTTTCCATCTTTTTGGTACTGACTTTCAGTTCCTTTATTAACTGCAAGCCAGCTATGATAAATAGCATCATCTAAAGTACCTGATTTACCGGTGTTTACAACCAGAGGTAAAACCTTAGGATTTTTTTTATTAGCTTCTACATAACCCTGTCCACCCATGAATGCTATTTGTCCGTTACCGCTTGCTATAGCTTCAATAGCAATAGAATAATCTGTTGTAGTCTTTTGATCAACCTTTTTCCCTGTTGCTGTTTCAATGATTTTACATAATTCATCACGAGTTTCCTTAAAAGCATCAGCAGATTCATTAGGATACCAAATCATCGTTATTTTGTCATAATCTTTTATTTTGCTACCAATAGCACCACTTGCACTAGAACATCCTGCAAAAACTGAAACAGAAAGAACCATGCTTGTTAAAAGTAATAATATTTTTTTCATAATTTGCCCCTCTCAATTTAAAATAGATTTTATTTTTATACTATATGTTAATGATAATTCATTAAAGTTAATAGCTTATTATATGATTGTTAATTAAAAGTTAAATTTCAAATTTGTTTATTTTTTGTAATTTATTCCATAATCAAATGCATGTATAAACTCCTCAGCGCTAGTTTTTTGTCCTATTTTTGCAGAACTTCCATAACTTCCGTGAAAATCACTTCCACCTGTAGTAATTAAATAATGTATCCTGCAATATTGCATTACCTTTATGTAATCTTCCTGTCCATGGTCCTCATGATACAGTTCAATCCCATCCAGTCCTGCTATAACAAGCTTATCAATAGAACTATATGAATCAAGTTGTCCCGGATGCGCGAGGATTGCAATCCCTCCATCTTCTTTTATTGCCCTTACTGCGTCTGTGGCATCAACATATTCAATGTCCCTTGCGCATATTCCATCACCTTTAAATAGCTTTTTATATAAATCTGAATATACTTTAGAACTATAATCAGCCTCCGTTAGCTCTGCCATAATATGCTGCTTATAAATCACCTCACTACTTTTGGCTCTAGAATAAATATTATCTATATTAAATATATACCCATTTTTTTTAAGTTCACCAATTTGCCAAAGTGAATTATTATGTCTTCTCTCTAAAATGGGGTCACAAAGTTTTTTAATATTTGCAGCTTCAAGATTAAAGTTAAAGCCTAAAATGTGAATTTTTCTTCCAGTTTCAAAGTCAAAAGCTGATATCTCTATGCCTGGAACTATTTTTATCCCAGCTTTTTCTCCTGCAATTATAGCTTCCGAAAGCCCCTTTACAGTGTCATGATTTGTAATTCCTAAATGAGTAACTTCATTTGAAATAGCCATGCTTATTACTTCGTCAAAGTTCATTGATCCATCAGACATAGTTGTGTGAACATGAAAATCTGCTTTCATATTAATTCTCCAGCCTCCATATTATATATTTTGTCGCAGAGCCCTTCCATAAAATCAATATCATGAAAAATTCCAAGCATTGTAGTTCCTTCACCTTTAAGCTGCTGTATTAATACTCTTACCTTCGCTTTTGAAACACTATCAAGACTTGCTGTAGGCTCATCTAAAAGTAGCAGTCTTGGACGCTTTACCATTGCTTTTGCAATATTTAAACGTAGCTTTTCCCCTCCTGAAAATGTATTTGGATAGCTATCCCAAAGATCCCTTCCCAGTTCAAAATGTAGGAGCATTTTCTCAGCCTGTGTGGATGCATACTCTAAGTCAAAACCCATTTCGAGTACTGCCCTTTCTACTATCTGTTTCGCTGTAGTCCTTGGCATTACATTTAAAAACTGAGATACGTACCCTATTTCATATTTTCTAAGATGTATAATTTCTCTTTCAGTAGCCTTTGAAATGTTTATTAGACCAAACTTCTTTGAGCTATACCATATGTCGCCACCCTCTGGCAAATAAGTTCTATAAATACACTTTAATATAGTAGATTTACCACTACCACTTCTTCCAGTTATACCTATGAATTCGGCTTCCTTTAATTCTATATTAATACCCTCACATGACTTTATGTGCTTATGTAAATTATGGAGAGTAAATGATTTACCTAAATTTTCAATTTTTAATAAATAGCTCATAATATCATCTCTTTTCATAATTTTTAAGTATAAAACTATCAATATCAAGTAGAAAGTCATTAAAATCCTCTTTTATTTTCGCATACGACCAGTCCCACCATTTTATTTGTGCAAGCTTAAAAATAATATCCTCACTAAATCTTTTTCGAATAGGTTTTGCTGGAACACCAGCTACAATGGTATAAGGTGCTACATCTTTGGTTACAACAGCTCCACTACCTACTATTGCTCCATTCCCTATAGTAACACCAGGCATTATTATAGCTCCATGACCTATCCAAGTATCATGACCTATATATGTTTTTATGCTTGCCCTATTTTTGAAAAATTCAACATCCTGGCCGCTTTCAAATCCATACAATTCTCTTCTGTAAGTAAAATGATGAAGGGTTGGTCTATCAATAGGATGGTCTGTAGGACCTATTCTAACCATTGCTGCTATATTGGAGAATTTACCTATTTCTGCATTTTGAACAAAACAAAATTGACCGGTATAAGAATAATCATCAAGTGTTACATTTTCAAAGAAATTAAAAATTCCAACTTCGGTATACTGTCCAAGCTTTGAATTTGTAAGTTCACAATTTTCATGAACTTGTGGCTCCTCTGTAAGTATTTTCTTTTCCATGATCATACCCTGTAATCTATTATTGATACTAATTTTCCATCAACAAAAACCGAAGTTATAACTGGAAAATCAACGTCAATTTTCTCTATTATGATTATATCTGCTTTCTTACCCTCTTTTATTGATCCAATATCTCGGTCCATATTCACAGCTCTTGCTGGATTTATAGTAACCAAGTTAAACATATGATTTAGATTCTCATTATATTTTTCATGAAGTATAAATACAGCGTGAAGCATTGCTGCAGGATAGTAATCACTGCACAAAATATCAATAGTATCATTTGCTATAGCCTCTGCTGCAGATAAATTGCCTGTATGAGAACCTCCTAGTAATATATTTGGAGCTCCTGCAATAGTAAATAAACCTCTTTCCTTAGCTTTTCTTGCAATTTCAAGTGTTATTGGGAATTCACTTATTGTAGCTCCAAGGTTTTGCACAAGTTCTAATTTTTCATCGCTATCATCATCATGAGAGGCTATAGGTATATGTTTTTCTTTAGCAAGTTCTGCTAGCTCCTTAAGCATATCAATAGTAAGTTTTTCTTTAGTTCCATGATGTTCCATAACTGAGTCTAGTTCACAATCAGTAAAATCCTTGTATCCTCTAAGTGTGTTTTTATAGATTTCTATGTTTTTATATTGTCCCTGACCTGGTGTGTGGTCCATAAAGGAAATTAGATGTACTTTATCCTGGGCTATATAATTTTTCAAGCCTTCTACAGCGGAAGTATTATCTATTTCAAGCCTTGCATGAAAGCGGTGACGTATTAAATGTTTTTTACCATGAGTATTTTGAATTACCTCAACAAATTTTTTCACATTTTCTGTAGAGCGTATTGGTTTGTGGGAAAATTCATCATTCTCCCATAGCGATAGAGAATGAAACATAGTTGTAATACCGTGATTAACAAGTATTTTCTCGGTTTCCCTCATGCTAAGATTAAAGTCAATCATAGCTGTAGGTCTTGGAGATGACATGCCCTCAATATAATCCGAATGTATATCTATAAACCCCGGAGCAACAAAGCCTTCTCTAGCATCAATTATCTCCTCAAATCCACCGTTTATTATTTCTCCATGGGGTGCAATTTTGGAAATTAGGTCATCTTTTATAAGGAGATCATATCCCTGTAATATTTCATTTTCAGTAACAATTTGGCCATTAGTTATTAAATACACCTTAAAACCTCCTAACAATATAAAATTAATACATATTAAATCATTGAGTATACAAGCTGCTGGGTATATGCATTTTGTGGGTCCTCTAGTATTTGATCCGTAAGTCCCTGTTCAACTATTTTTCCATCTAGCATTACAATGGTCCTGTCCGCTAGCATTCGTATAACTGAAAGGTCATGAGACACAATAATCATGCTTATCCCAAGCTCCCTTTGGATTACTTTTATTAAATCAAGCACATTTGCCTGTACCGACAAATCCAGCCCTGTTGTGACTTCATCTAACAATAATATGGGAGGGTTATTAGATAGTGCTTTAGCAATTTGTACTCTTTGTTGCATTCCACCAGAAAAATTTATTGGTGCCTCCTTCATCCTAAATAGAGGAATGTTTACATGTTCTAGTAGCTCGCTCCCTCGCCTCTCCATATATCCTACATTTTTATAACCTGCAGCTATTAACTTTTCTGCAATATTCCCTATGGAAGAAAAATTCATCTTAAGACCATCTATTGGATTTTGATATACTTTCCCAAGTACATTGTTTCTTATATACCTCTTTTGTTGTGGTGACTCAGAAAATATGCTAGTGCCTCCGCTCTTATAGCTGCTTATATAAGCCTCCCCTTTGGATACCTCTTGATCAAAATATAAGCAGCTCATCATAGTAGATTTACCACTACCACTTTCTCCGACTACTCCAAGAATTTCGCCACTATAAAGGTCAAAAGAAATATCTTTGCAAGCATATACCGTTCCACATTCCTCGCAATAGTTCCCCTTTTGCATATCCGTATTATTACCTTCGCAACTACTACATCCCTCTCCAAACTGCTTGCTTAAATTTCTTACAGATATTATTGGTTGTTCAAAGTCTTCCATTTATAAATCACCACCTATTTATATCTAGTGCACTTGCCTTTAACACTGATTGATTATTTAATTTTGACAAACAATAACTTGTATCATTACATTGAAAAGAAGTTTCTCCCGTCTTAGCATCAATTATTTCATCCATATACGCCCCTGAACTTCCACATAATCTACATTTTTTACTATGAACATCCTCAACTTCAAAAGGATAATCCTCGAAAGCAAGTGATTTAACTTTTGTATAAGGTGGAACAGCATAAACCTTCTTTTCTCTTCCAGCCCCTAGTAATATTAATGCCTTTGAATAATTCATTTTCGGATTATCAAAACGAGGTATTGGACTTGGTGCCATAACATATCTATCATGAACAAGCACAGGATGATCTGCGCCAGTTGAGACTTTTCCAAATTTAACTATTTGTTCAAAAAGCATAAGCCAGGCACCACTATATTCATTTTCAGCATGAAGCCTTTTTGTAACATATTCGCTTGGCTGCACAGCTCTTAGTGGCTCAGGTAGTGGTACTTGAAGTACTAGTATTTGATTTTCTTCTAGTGGAACTTCAGGTATTCTATGTCTTGATTGAATTAAGCTTGCTTCATGTGTGTTATCAGTAGTTGTAACACCTGTAGTCCTATTAATGAGTTTTTTAATATTCACCGCGTTTACTGATTCATCCGATCCTTGGTCTATTACCTTTAGTACATCTTTTTTACCAATTAAGGACAATGTAAGCTGTAATCCACCTGTGCCCCAGCCTCTACCTATGGGCATTTCTCTTGATGCAAAAGGCACTTGATATCCAGGTATTGAAACAGCCTTTAATGTAGCTCTTCTTATTTCTCTTTTTGATCCCTCATCAAAGAATGCAAAGTTATACTTTATTTTCATTTTCAGCCCCTCCTGTGCGTATTTTTCTCATACTATCAAGTTTTGACTGAAAAGTTACATAGTGAGGCAATTTAAGATGAGATATAAAACCTGAAGATTCTACTGAATCTATATGAAGCAATACAAATTCTTCGTCCTGCGTAGGATATTTTTTATCTTTAGCTTCCAAACATTGCTCTAGTATGCTCATGGCAATTGCCTTGGTTTCATTCTGTCCATAACAAATTCCATAGCCTATGTCAAACCTTATTTCTTTAATGCCAACCTTTTTTTCAATAGTTCTAGGTATAAATGTTTCTACTTCTGTAATTTTTATTTCTCCAATATAATACTCGTCTTTATCATCCCTAGAGTCTTTTAAAGGATTATCAATGTATAGTGGAATCATTCCAACTCTAAGTTCTCCAACAGTGGGATGTAGTGCACCATAGGCCCTTAATGCCGCATATCCTAGTGAAGTAACCGTTCCAGTCTGACCTCTAGTGAGTATCTGTAATCTTTCACTTCTTGTAGTAGGAAACTCTATGCTCTTTTTTGTTATATCAATTGGGATCTCATCATTATTAGAAAAATCTTCTATAAGGCCTTCTTTTCTAAGGTATTCGAGTACCTTAGGCAAATGCGACAAATCCGCTTCATCGGAACTGTGGGCTACTGGTTTTTCAAAATCATTTACCCAATTAATACCATCTTCACTTGTTTCATCTACTAAATCAAAATCGATAAGTCTATGTGTGTAATCATAAGTTGATCCTAATATTTGTCCTCCTGGTACATCTTTAAAACTGGCTGAAATTCTTCTTTCTGTAAACATTACCGAAGAATCCACAATTCTTGTGTAGTGCTTTCTTGGTAAGGTGGACCTATATGCGCGAAGCAAAAACACAGCTTCCTCTAAATTTCCTTCTGATTGCTTTATTGCAATAGAGGCCAGTTCTTTTGAATAAATACTACTCTCAGACATTACCTGATCAATGAGACCTCTAAGCCCACCATTTATATCTTCAATTTTAAGCACTGTTTTTTCTTTTAATCTTTCATATTTAAGTCTTCTTATAGATTCTTCAATGGCTATACTGCCACCTTTTACCGCTATATATCCCATATGTTTACATCACCTGCTTTGAAATTTGCGTCGTTCTTGGAAGACACATTATATTTGATTCCTCATCTATAAAAATTATATCTATTCCAACTGGGTACTCATTATTCACTTTATCTCTTTCCTCTAGCCAATTACCCTTGGCCTGTATTCTTGCGTAACTTACCTCTTCTATTCCCGGCCCTTTTAACGTAAATTCTTTCTCTTTTGATAAACCTTCTGATTCAAAAATAATGGTAGCAGATTTATGTGGATTAATCAGGTCACCTAACTTTGAATCTCTAACAGTAGCATTAATTTTTTCAGGTGTTGCATCACTTAAAATAAATATGAAATCAGCGTCTTTTGTTTCTGAGTGATTTGCAAATGTCATTTGATTAACAATCCTTGTTATCTCTTCTTCTCTGCGTGAAATAATTTTATAGCTAACCTCTCCATCTAAAAGCATTAGCATTAATATCATGGTAGATTTATTAAAATTCACATTAATATCTAGTTTTTTGCTCTCTTCCTGGATGCAATCTATTGTTCCTGGCCTTGCCATACAATTTAAGGTTTTTCGATATACCGATTGTATATCATGAATTAAATCCAGTTTCATACGATCATCTCCTATCACACATCCATAGTGTCAAAATTTACTTTTGTCATAAGTATTTTTGACTCTTTAATCAATCTTTCCTCATTTATCTTTTGTTCTTCCTTTTGTAGTATATCTCCCCATGTTTTAATTTCAGCTAGCTTTGCACTATATGCAGCATCTATCACTGCAAGCCAATAGGAAAGTTCAGGTTTATTATCATTTACTATTCCAATACCAATTTTATCTAGAATTTGTACCTTTGTTTCCGTGGCCAATACTTCACCTAGATAAAATAGTGATCTTTGTGCAGTTTCTCTCATTTTCACCATGACAAGGCAATACTCTGGCTCTTGAATTATGCTAACTTTATAACTACTTTCTATTTCTAGAGCTAATTTTTCCGCGATGTTAGGATTTCCTTTAATTAAAATCTCTGTTCTTTTCCGCCTGTTCAAATAATCACCCCTATACATTTTTCTTCATTTCCTTACAATTTTATTATATCTTGTTGCCAAGTTGCATAGCATTAAGTCTCCGTAAAGTATGTTAAGTCTTTGTGCAACTTATAAGTAAAAATAAAAAAAGACCACTGTTTTTTAATCAGCGATCTTGTTACATTAAATTGTATTTAAAGCAGTCTCCTCTATATAATATCTTTGTGTACTCTAATACAACTTTGCTATCAGTATCAATACAATCAGTCTCCAATATTATAACCGGTATTAGTTTAGAACATTCTAAGTTCTTCCTTTCTTCACTAGACGGAATAGAAATACTTAACACACTTATAGATGATTTAAAGCTATTGTAACCATGTTGCTTGTAATATTCAAACATAGATAGTATCGAATTTCCATATTTATCAATATCATTAAATACTGATTTAGAAACATAAGACGTATGAATAGCAACAGACCTTCCCTCAACAATTCTTAGTCTAGCTATTTTAAATACTTCATCGTCTTTAGTCACACCCAATTTATTAAAAATTTTCTCGCTATATTTAATCTTCTCAAAATCTATATTTTTTGTTATGAGCTTATAGCCTTTAGATTTCATTTTAGTACTAAAACTTTCTTTTCCAAAAAGAACAAGTTCTATTTCATAATATCTTTCATTAAGATATCTACCTTTACCTCTTTGAGTATATATATACCCAAGTTCTTCTAACTCCTCATATACTTTTCTTGCTACGATTCTTGGTACATGATGCATATCCGCAATCTCATTTTCTGAAGGAAGCTTATCATTTACTTTGTAATTGCCTACATTAATATCATAAAGTAATTTATCAAAAATCTCAGTTTCTATACCATTTTTCATTGATTGCCCCCCTAAAGTTTTTCTACATAGACTTTTCAGCTAATTTAGACAAGGGGCTTCTCTCTACTTGTTCTAAAGTTACATGTCCTGTAATCGCGAAAGGTTTCATTTTTTCAATAGTATAAACTAGTCCATTGGATTTTTCATCAACCAAGGTATTATCAATTTGATTATCCGATGGATCACCTATAAACACAAATTTAGACCCAAAGCCAGCTCTTGTAAGCATAAGCTTTGCCAGATGAGGTGTGGTTTGCTGTGATTCATCAACTATAACCAATGCATCTGAAAGTGTTCTTCCTCTCATATATGTAAAGGTTTTAGTTTCTATTACCCCGCTTTTGCGGAATTTATCAATAAAGTCACTTACTGATACCTCAGTTTTTTTAACTTCATGTTCATCAATTTTTTTAATCTTTTTACTTTTATCATTTTTTTTCTTACTTTTATTTTTTAAATCTATTAAATTTTCTATTGAATCGTAAAAACTTCCCATCCAAGGTTTTAATTTTTCTTCCTCTGTACCAGGTAAAAACCCAATATCATCTCCTGCAGGTACAACCGGTTTAACAAAAATTACTCTTCTAAATATTCCTTGTTCTATTACCTTTCGAAGGGCAACTGCAGTTGAAAGAATTGTCTTTCCTGATCCAGCTCCGCCAGAAATTGTTACTAAATCTATGGTTGGATCCATTAGTAACTCAAATGCCATTTTTTGCTCTTTATTAATTGGAGTTAGTCCAAAAACCACATCATCCACATATTTTAGAGGTACTATTTCCTTACCGTTAAATCTTCCAATTACTTCATAACCATTATCAGAAGAACTTGTAATATCTAGAAATTCATTGGGATATAAAGTAAAGTCAAAGTCGCTAGGTACAGGAATTCCTCCCTTTTCGATTTTGCCCATTTGTTCAGAAGAAAGTGTAATTTTTCTATGCCCTTTATATAACTCATCAGCAGTTACCTTATCATTTTGATAATCTTGTGTAACTATTTCTAGAGCATCACTTTTTATAGCCATGTACAAATCTTTTGTAACCAATATTGTAGAAATTGATTTATCACTATCAGCAATATTTTTTGTTATTGCTAATATCTTTGTATCATTTTTAGTGAAATCAAAGCCATTAGGCAAGCAGCTTGTATCACTATTATTTAACTCAATTCTTATTGTTCCGCCTTTTTCTAGCTTGATACCCTGATGTAAATCTCCAAATTTTCTAAGGTTATTTAATGCTCTGGCCGCATTTCTTGCATTATATCCTACTATACCTTCTCTTTTTTTAAGGTTATCTAACTCTTCTATACATATTATTGGAATAATGATATTATTATCTTCAAAATTATAAATAAAATCAGGATCGTGAACCATTACATTTGTGTCAATAATGTAGTTTTTAATCATTGTTATCCTTATTAAACAAAGCTAAAAAGGTGACTTTGTTTAATAAAGTCTCACCTCCTTAATAATTATTTATGTCTAGTTCAACTATATCATAGATATAATTGAACATCATAGAATTAACTTACTCTTTACATTATTCATATAAATCTTAACAGTATATAACAAGGTAGATACTCTTTTTTAGTGCTAGAATCTTCAGCAAAATAAGCACCAATAGCCACTACTCTAAATTTTCACTACATAAATACTATGATAAATATTCAATAATTTTACATCGTTAAAATTTATACAATCATGTTAAACTTCATTAACAAGTATGAAATTTATCCAAAAGAGGTATATAGTTAATTAGTATAATGAATATTATGGTAATCACCACAATATATTCTAAAATTATTACAACCATATTACTTAACCACAATGTTTTTTATAACTCATTTGTTAGTTTTATATAAAAAAATATACAAGATGGGAGGCTTCAAAGTTACCGTTGAATTTATAAACACGAATGAAAAATAAATTGAAATAGGGAGGATTAAATAAATTTATGAAAATACTTAAATTTATAAAAATACTTACTGAGATGAGATTTAAATTTTTATTACTAACACCCTTAATATTAGTTGTTCTAATAGCACCTACAACAATTGTGTCCGCGGGGCAGAGTGTAAATCTAGGATCAACCTCAAATTTTGCGGTTTTAGCTGGGACGACAATTACTAATGCAGGAACAACCACAATCAACGGAAAAGATAGCGGGAAAGTCGGTCTGTTTCCAGGTACTTCGTTCACTGGGCAGGAGAGCACATCAGTAAATGGTGATGTAAAACTTGCTGATGCAGACGCACTTTTGGCTAAAAACGACCTTGTAATGGCATATAATGATGCAGACAATCGGAAGTCTATCAATCGCATTCCCACTGAACTTGGCGGTACTACCCTGACTCCTGGTACTTATGATTCAGCTGATGGCACTTTCGAGATAACAGGTACTCTCACACTAGACGCCCAGGGTGACCCCAATGCAGTCTTCATATTTAAGACCGCCTCCACACTAATAACAGCATCAGGAAGTAGTGTTAACTTGGCACACAATGCTCGCTCCTCTCAAATAACTTGGAAGGTAGGAAGCTCCGCAACATTAGGGACAAGCTCCCATTTTGCAGGAAGCATTTTAGCATTAACATCCATAACTGCAAATACCGATGCAACAGTACAAGGTCAATTGATGGCACGTAATGGAGCAGTCACGCTAGACTCTAATACAATCACAAATACAACTGACACAATAAAGCAAGACACCAAAACAATTAGAAAAAATATGGAAAACAAAAAGAGAGTAGACCTTGGAACAACATCCAAATTTGCGGTTTTGGCTGGTACCACAATTACCAATACCGGAAAGACCTCAATAGACGGAATTGCTAACGGAAAAGTAGGTTTATTTCCAGGTACTGCTTTCACTGGGCAAGAGAGTACATCAATAAGTGGAGATGTACAACTGGCTGATGCAGAGGCACTCGCGGCCAAAAATGATCTTGTTGCTGCATATAACGATGCAGATGAGCGAACGTCTGTCACTCGCATTCCAACACAGCTTGGTGGGACTACCTTGACTCCCGGAACTTACGATTCAGCAGATGGCACTTTCCAAATAACCGGTACTCTCACACTGGACGCACAGGGTGACCCCAATGCCGTCTTCATATTTAAAACTGCCTCCACTCTCATCACCGCATCAGGAAGTAATGTTAACCTCCTAAACAACGCTAGATTCTGTCAAACTATTTGGAATGTCGGAAGCTCTGCGACCTTAGGAACAAACTCTCATATTGTGGGACACGTCTTAGCATTAACATCCATAACATCGAATACTGGTGCCACGGTATTAGGACAGTTGTTAGCCCGGAATGGCGCAGTAACATTAGACACCAATACTATTACAAATGGCGTCAATTCTACCACACCAATCCCAGCTATCCTAAATGTTGATACAGACGGGGGTGATCAAGCTAGATCTAACTGACTTAAAAAATGGTAGTTGTACACCAACTCTTTATAAACAAAATTATCAATGATATATTATATTTTAAGGGGGTAAACATCAACTCTTAGTGCAGACGTACTAAAAGTAGGCCATCATGGGTCCGCAACATCTTCTACTGATGCATTTCTTACCGCAGTAAGTCCCAAATCTTCAGTTATTTCTGTCGGAATAGGTAACACTTATGGTCATCCAACTCAAGAATGTATTGATAGACTTAAAGCTGTTAATACTGACATCTTACGTACAGACTTGCAAGGAAGCATTGTCTATTCATCAACTGGAACTGGTTTTTCAGTTGATAATACTCCTTGGTATGTAGGCTCAGGTAATCCACCTAAAACATCAAAAAATATAATTATAAATGAGGTACTACCTTCCCCACAATCAATATATACCAGTGAATTCGCTGAACTTTATAATCCTAGTAGTGCAGATGTTGACATTAGTGGCTATGTAATTGATGATGCTTCCAGTGGCGTTGGAGCTCCACATACAATTGCTGCTGGTACAGTAATTCCTGCTAACGGTTATTTTATATGGAACACTAACTCATATTTTAACAATGCTGGAGATGATGTTAGGTTGCTGGATAAATCAGGTATAGAGATTGATAAATATACTTATGGAAACAGCGCATATGATAAATCTTGGATTCGATTACCTAATGGAGGCACTTGGCAATCAACAATATCTAGTAGCCAACACCAGCAGCAGCAAACAACTAAAATAAACAAGGGGAGATAAATCTAATTTATCTCTCCTTGTTTATTTTTATTGTAAAAAATTTAATTATGGCATCACTAAGTTCCATTTCCCATTTTCTAAAGCTATAAATATGATTTCCACCATCAATTACTATACATATTTACTACTATTCACATACGGTTGAGGTGATAATCCAATAGCTTTTTAAACCATATTCTTAAAATACTTATCTTCAATAGCTTTTCTAAGCAAATCTTCCACAAAAGTATTAATTGCAATCTTTTCTTCAATTTTTTTATTTTTTAAAGCTTTATACACTTTTTTATCTATTTCAAGTGTAAATTTCTTTTTATCAATGTTTTTTCCAGCATGATCTTTCTTATATTTTTGGGGCCTACCTACCTTTGCTTTCAACTTGGGTTTTTCCTCTTTACTTAGGACCTTTTTCGTTTTATCGGATATGCTCTCATCATCATTAATTTGCTCTACAGTAGTTTCAGTGTTTTGTAGATTGCTTGTACCCTCTAAAATCTCTTTACCATCCTGAAGATCATCTACTATAGCGCCATCTAGCTTAAGTTCTTTCGCACCTTCTTTTATGTTTTGTTTCTCTGGTATTTGTTTTAGAATATATTGGTTATCGATTAATTTATAACCATGTTTCTTAAGCTTAGCTAAAGTACCACCTTTTGCTACTGATATCCCTTTACACGTAGAATTGAAACTCTTACCTTCGTTCATCTCTTTGTTAATGTAATTAACTTTCTGTTCTAAAGTTAACTTAGAATATTCTTTCTTATCCATTTAAATACCATACCCCTTTTTAGTATATTTCACAATTAAAGCTTGTTTTTATTATATCATGCATTATTATTTTAAGATACTTATTAATAAAAAACTTTCTTATATGCTTATTATTTTCATGACACCAATAAGTCTAAATTTAGTGTAATTGTACTATATATTATACTTAAGGGAATATGGACATATTAATCGATAATCTATTTTAATTAATAATAAATATTAATTGGTTGCAAAAAGTACAAATACAAGGTAATATATTATTAAGACATAATCTTTTACAAAAATTTTAGCAGGATGTGATATATAATGATAAAACTTTGCAAATCAAGTGAAAGCTACAAAGAGATAAGTAAAACTTTGAAAGATAATAACATGGAATTTGAACATAAAAAATGCTTAGGCAAATGTGGTTTGTGCCACGACCATCCATTTGCTAAATCTCACGGTAAATTTATTTCTGCTGACAGTGTAGAGAAACTTATTAAAAAATTGAAAGAGGATAAATAATATATAAAAAGACACTATGACAAAAATGTATAATATTTTTGCCATAGTGTCTTTTTAAGAATTTATAAAATTAGTTTTTTTCAGATACCTTTGTAACAAAGCCGTTCTCTTTCCAATATTCCTTCATATGACTGATTTTATCCTTACTTTTATTATCGTTTTGAAGTGCAATATCATAAAATTTCTCCTGACTATTAATTAGTTCTTTGCCTCTTCTATCAACCCTTGTATAAATTCCATCACTATTTAAAATTCTAGCTTTTTCTGTATCTAATAGTGAAATATCTAAAATTTTTTTTACTCTGTTTCTTGCCTCATTATCTTCAATTGGAAATAAAAGTTCTACTCTTCGGTCTAAATTTCTAGTCATCCAATCTGCACTAGACAAATAAATTCCTTCCTCACCATCGTTATAAAAATAAAAAATACGACTATGTTCTAAAAATCTTCCCACAATGCTCCTTACTGAAATATTTTCACTTACTCCTGGTATTCCTGGTTTAAGGCAACATATACCCCTAACTATTAGATTAATTTGCACTCCCATACTTGAAGCTTCGTATAGGGCCTTAATAATTTCAATATCAACTAATGAGTTTACTTTTGCAATAATTATAGCCTTTTTCCCATTTTTAGCATTCTCGCCTTCTTCAAATATCATTTGTAAAAATCTATCTCTTAACTGTAATGGTGCGAGAATAAATTTATATAAGGATGTTGGCTTGGAATTTCCAGACAACATATTAAATAGGGCAGATGCATCTGCTCCAAAGTAAGGATTTGATGTAAATAGCCCAATATCTGTATACAGTTTAGCTGTAACATCATTGTAGTTACCTGTACCTACATGCACATAGCGCTTAATTCCAGATTCTTCACGTCGAACTACAAGAAGTACCTTGCAGTGAGTTTTGAGTCCAACAAGCCCATAAATAACATGACATCCTGCTTGTTCTAATTTTTTTGCCCAAACTATGTTATTGCTTTCATCAAATCTTGCCTTAAGCTCCACTAGCACTGTAACTTGCTTCCCTTTTTCTGCTGCCGTTGCTAAAGCTTCTATAATAGGCGAATTACCACTTACACGATACAATGTGTGTTTTATTGCAAGAACATCAGGGTCAATAGCCGCTTGCTTAACCAATTCAACGATTGGGTCAAATGATTCATATGGATGATGTAATAAAATGTCGTTTTCAGAAATTGCATCAAATATATTGTTGCATTTTAAAAACTGATTTGAAAGCTGGGGTTTTATAGGCTCATATTTTAGTTTTTCATAACCCTTAATTCTAGCCATTTTCATTAGGAAAGTTAAATCTATTTGACCATTTATTACATATTCCTGCTGTTTTGTGATTTCCAGCTCCATCTCAAGTTTTTTAAGTAGCTTAACATTCATACCTTTCTCTATCTCAAGACGCACAGCAGCACCCCATTTGCGTTGCTTTATTGATTGTTCAATTGCTTCAAGCAAATCTTCTGCTCCTTCTTCATCTAAATTCATATCTGCATTTCTTGTAATACGATAACAACTTGCATCTATAATTTTAAGTGCACCAAAAAGAGAATTTAAATTCATTTTAATAATATCTTCTAAAAACATAAAAGCTATTCCATCCTCCTCAGGAATTTTTACAAGCCTATCAATAACAGAGGGTACTTTTATTGTTGCAAATATATTTTCATCTTTATCACCCTTAAGAAGGAGTGCAATGTTCAAACTTTTATTGGCTATTAATGGGAAAGGACTGCTTTGGTTAACCACCATAGGTGTTAACACTGGAAAAATATTTTTTGAATAATAACTGTCAATATATTTAATTTGTTCTTCACTTAAGCCCTTAAATTTTAAAAATTTGATTTTTTCTTTTTTAAGACTTTTTTTCAATGAGCGATTGTAACAGTTAAATTGATTGTAAATAAGTCTATGTACTAATATACCTATTTGCTCCATTTGCTGCTTTGGAGTAAGTCCTGATGAGTCTTTTTTTTCAAATTTAGCAGTAATTTGATCAGATAAAGATCCAACTCTAACCATAAAAAATTCATCTAAATTTGAGCTTACAATAGCTATAAATTTTAACCTTTCTAATAATGGGTTTGTTGTATCCTGTGCTTCTTCAAGTACACGTTCATTAAACTGAATCCAACTTATTTCTCTACTAATAAAATAATCTGGCAATGAATTAATAGTCATTTCTTGCCTTCCTTTCTATATTATTGGTTTTACACCAATAACTTCTTCAAAGAAATCCACATGTTTTAAAAAATTCCATTCTTCTAAAATAAGTTCTTCCTCGGATTCCAAATTGAAAAACAAACTATCCTTAGTTACTACTAATTTCATTTCACTTATCTTTTGAATATGCGATATATCTAAAGCTTCTGAAAGTTTTAGTATTGCAGCTAAAGTAGATACAACCATTTTATCTCCATCACTTAGGTACCTATAGCTTTTACGAGATTTTGTAGGAATCTCATCTCCATGGTATCTAGTTACACTTGCAATAAGTTCAATTTCTATATCCGAAAATCCAATAATACTCTGAGCTCTTATTATATTATAAGAATGAAAATCGTGATCATTAGCACTTATAAAGCTACCCACATCATGAAGAATAGCTGCAACTTGCAAATAAAGCCGTTCCCTCTCTCCTAACTTATGTAAATTCCTAGTGTAATCAAAAATCTCCAATGAAAACTTTTCAACAAAAACAGCATGTTTTTTATCAATTTGATATTTATCTCCCATATACCAAACAGAGCTAATAATATCATTTATTGATTCTTTTTTCCTAGAAATGTTTAGTATTTCATCAGCTAAACTATATATAATACCTTTCCTTAGCGATAGCTTAGGCACCGCGATCCCATCTGCCTTAGTCATCTTAAGAAAACAATAAAAAATTAATATTGAAGGTAGAAGAAGTTCTGCCGTCTTATTAGAAATCCCATAATTAGTTTTAATATTAAAATTATCCATATTTCGAATTTCATCTATAAGCGATAGTATTGACTCCATTTTAATATAATAATCTTTTTTATTAACGCCTTTCTTTTTCCTTATAATTCCGCAAATTGTGTCTATCTCTCCACCTAGTCCTAAAAAGTTATGAATTTGAAATTTTTCAATTTGAGATTTTAGACCATATATTCTACTTTCTATGTACTGCTCCATAGTCTGCGAAAAATTTATTGTTTTTGTTTCTAAATCGGATAAAACTTCTCTTGTTCTTAAAGATCCAATCTTAACATGTTCAGTAAACTTAAGTTTACCACCTTCATAAATTGATGTTTCAACTGCCCCAGATGAGATGTTCACAATTAAAGATTGTTCTGTTTTTTTAATATCTATTGAATTCAAATGGTTTCTAACTGCTTTTAACATAAAAAATTGTTCCTGTGCAATATTTATAGATTCTATATTTAAACCCGTTCTAAGTCTTATTTGTTCTAAAACGTACTGTTTGTTTTCAGCTTCTCTAATACCACTAGTGGCTACTGCTTTATAAAATTTAATTTTATAATCCTTCATAAGCCTAACAAACCCTTTTAAATCGTCACAAGTCTCATGTATTGTCTTAACAGAAATTCTCGCCTTAGAAAATGTATCTTTACCTATTTTTGTAGGTTTAACTACATCCTCTAAAATTTTCACTTCTCCTTGTGTGTTTATCTCTCCAATTGTCATTTTTAAATAGTTAGAACCTACATCAATAGCCGCAACTATTTTAAAATCTCCTTTGTTGTTCATAAAAATCTCCTTTGTATATTAATCTTAATACATATATTTATATTACTATAATAGTTTTTCATATACAATAATTTATAGACTACTTAACCAAACCTTAACCAACATTTAACATATAATGTTAGAGTCATATTTATTAGAACTTGCAAATATTTAAACTATTAACTATAGTAGACATAAGTTAAGTGAAAAATCACTTTAGAAGGAGCATAATTAAATGAAAAAAATAGGCATCATCGATATAGGATCAAATTCAATACGTTTAGTAATTGTTCAGATAAACAAAGATAAATCTTTTAGATTAGTAGATGAACTTAAAGAAAGTGTCCGATTAGGAAAAGATATGACCGAAAACGGGGAATTAAATCCAACTAGAATTGATAATGCTATTTATACTTTAGCTTTCTTTAAACGGTTATGTATTATTCAAAATATAACTGAAATCTTAGCTGTTGCTACAGAAGCTGTTCGCAAAGCAACTAATCAAATAGAATTTTTAAATCGTGTTAAATTAGAACTTTCTATAAACATTCGCGTTTTGACTGGAATAGAAGAAGCTTACTATGATTATTTTGGAGCTGTAAATAGCATGGACTTCTCTGATGCACTTATAATTGATATTGGTGGAAGTAGTACAGAGTTAATCTTTGTAAAAAACAGACAATTAGAGTCTTCTATAAGTTTACCTTTTGGGGCAATAAATCTTACAGAAAAGTTTTCTCTTCAAAAGACTATGAATGCTGAAAGTGAAATTGCAATTAAAGAATTCCTAGTTTCACTTTATAAAGATATTCCTTGGTTAAAGAACGTTAAAAATGTTCCTATAATTGGGATTGGAGGTACTATAAGAAATATCGCTAAACTTCATAAAAAGGAAACAAATTATCCTATAGATAATCTCAATAATTATAGAATTCCTACCAGTGAGGTAATCACTATATATGATAAATTCAAGTTTAAAGATGCATCTCAAAGGAAGAAACTCAAGGGACTATCTAAGGAGAGAACTGATATTTTTGTTGGTGCAACTACAGTTTTAGTTACCTTAATTGAGTATCTTTCTCTAGAGGAACTCCATATTAGTGGAAGTGGCCTTCGAGATGGCTTTTTATATGAATATATTTTTAATAATAAGAAGCCACTGATTGATGTTCTTGATTTTTCCATTAAAAATAATTTGCTTAATTATGAGATAGACCTTCAGCATCCAGAACATGTATGGATGCTAACTGAGACCTTGTATAATGAACTTAGCTCAATTATCAACATACCTATAAACCCCTATAAAATATTAAAAACAGCTGCTATGCTTCATGATATAGGAATTGTAATAAGCTATAATGACCACCATAAGCACTCCTCTTATATGATTGCAAACTCTAAAATTAATGGACTTACTCATAAAGAACAATTAATGGCATCCTATATAGCTGCACTTCACAGAAAAAACGAATTTAAACTAAACTCAAAATTATACCAAAATTTAATTACACAGCAAGACCTAGATACTATAGATAAGCTAAGCATATTATTACGTATAAGTGAAAATCTAGATAGATGCGTTAATGGAAATATAAAGATGATTAGTTGTAATATAGAGTTAGATACTGTAACCATTACTGTTGATGCTATAACTGACCCAATACTAGAAGTAATTGCAGCAACTGATTGCGCCTCATCATTTAAAAAAACTTTCAACAAAAAATTAATAATAATATAATTATCAAAGATTAGCATGCTATCCATAATTTTTTCATATATTTTAAAAGGTTTTATTATATGAAACAAGATTTAAGGGAGAATAGCATGCTTAATATTGTAAACTATTTAAATGAAAAGGAACTTTTTAGTGTATTAGATAAGTATAATGCCTTTGACATAAAATCTCACGGAAAGAAGGTCTCAATTTATGCCATGGGTTTACTAGATTCGTTGAGTCCATACTATCAATTTAAAGATGAAGAAATAAATCTTCTTCGTTACAGTGCACTTCTTCACGATATAGGCTATTTTATTAATAAAAAAAGCCATCATAAACATACCAAATTTATTATTTTAAATGAACCACTTCTTGATAATATGCCTAAGAGTCTTAGAGACAATTTAGCATTAATTACAAGTGGTCATGGAAAATCTATTGATGATACCTTGAATTTTCATCCAAAAGTCACTGTTCTAAAATTATTATCTATACTTAGAATTGCAGATGCTCTTGATCATAAACATAATCTCAATATCTCACTTGAAAAAGTAGAAATTAAAGACAATGCTTTAAATATTCGAATTAATGGTGAGGGTTCTAATATAATCATGAAAAGTATTAATAAAAAATCACATTTGTTTTCAAAAATATATAATATAGAAGTATTAGTGGACTGCAATTAAAAGGCATCTACTTAAAAAGTAGATGCCTTTTAATGCTTAACATTTCCCCATAAATATCCTTAAATATTTACTTGTATTTTACCATTATTCTTTATGAATTTCTATAAACAAATTTCATGATATTTCGCATCACAAACTCTGGGTATTCCCCTGTAATTATTTGAGCACATCTATCTTCTCTATTTATGACATATTATATCATGATGGAAATAGCCAAAGTTAGGTTAAAGCTATTTTTCATTCAACCAATTAATAACTTCTTCTATAATTGGACTTTTTATTTCATTTTGATTTAGTTTTCTAATGCTATTAATAATACACTCCATTTCAAATTTAATTCCCTTTATTTTTTCGGAAATTTCAGTAATAACCTCATAGTCCATGGCATCAGAGTATACTTTGGAATCCTCAATATATCCATCCTTGGCTAGATTATACCATGGATCATAATTTGAAGACTTTATTATGCTAGTAATTGCACTATTATGCAAAATGAATGGCCCCGTCTTCTAGTGACAGTGCTGCTTCGTGAATTACTTCTGCTGTAGTAGTATGAGCATGTATAGTTTCAGTTATTGCCCTTGCAGTTAAGTTATTTTTAATGGCTAGAGTAAGCTCTGAAATTAAATCTGTAGCATGTAGCCCCACAATACTTGCACCAATTAATCTCTGGGTATTTTTATCCCTTATAATTTTAATAAAGCCATCGCTTTCTCCATAGGATAGTGCTTTTCCATTAGCTGAGAATGAGAATTTGCCTACTTCTACTTCTATTCCCTGAAGTTTTGCTGCTTTTTCACCTATGCCCACCATGGCAATCTCAGGCTGCGTAAAAATTGCACTAGGAACTGCGGTATAATCCATATCACAAGGCTCTCCCATTATATTGTTTGCAGCTACAACTCCTTGACGCGAGGCTGCATGAGTAAGTAATATAATATTATTTACATCTCCAACAGCATATATATTAGGAACATTAGTTTGCATTTTAGAATTAACCTTAATTCCCCTTTTATTATTGTTTAATTCTATTCCTATGCTCTCTAATCCAAGTCCATCTATATAAGGAGTTCTTCCTACAAATAAAAGCACTTTATTTGCTGTTATATATTTATCTTTACCATCCTGCATAAAATGAACTATGCATTCATTATTTTCGGCTTCGCAAATTTCTTCTACCTTTGCAGTAGTATATAGGTTAATCCCTTTTCTTGCTGCACTTTTTTTGTTTTCTTCGCATATATCATCATCACAGTTTATAAGGCATTGATCCATAAACTCCACAACTGAAACTTCTGCACCAAAACTAGCATAAATATAGGCAAACTCCATACCAATAACCCCACCGCCTACAATTACCAGTTTCCTTGGAACTTCCTTAAGCGACAAGGCATCGTTACTATGATACACTACCAATCGTCTTTACCACTAGGGGATTTAACGAAAGAACCATGACCTACTCCAAAACTTTTATTTTCAACAGTTCCCTTAAATACAGGTTGAGATTTCTTAATCCAACTCTTGGAATTAAGTATATCCTTAGAATTATTAACTAATAACCCTAAGCAGTAATTTTCAGCCCAGCTACCACTGGCCGAATAGACAATCATAATATTCTTTTCTTTTACTAATACCTGTGGTCCTTCATTTATAGGCATACCCATCTTCTCCCAGTCATATTCTGGAGTAGACATAAGTACTCTTTCTCCACTAATAGTAAAGGGATTACTCATGGCGGCAATGTATAAATTCTGCTTTCCGTTTTTATCTCCTTCCCATCCTGACCAAACGAAATATAAGGAATCTTTATCTACCTTAAGAACAGTTCCATCATCAGCTGCAAAATATATATACCATCTACCACTGACATAATGTAGTTCTGGTGCTCAAACCTCTTTAGAATAATCTGTACTTGTATCCGAAATCCAAACAATGTTTTCTTCTCCTTGACCTATACCTTGAAGTTCTTTTGCTTTTTTTATACCTATGTTACTGCAATCGCTATAAGTATAATAATAATAACCTCCCGCTTTTACTACCCATGGATCGGCACTACTTTTAGCTACTATAGGATTATTAAAAGTTTCT
>NZ_JAHLDL010000011.1 GCF_018861315.1 Clostridium bowmanii
GATTAGATTATCCGAGAAAAACATGAGAATCTCTAGAATTTATGCGATCTCAAGAGATCCTTCTCGGATAATCATATTTCTAGGATAATGAGCCTTATTCGAGAAGTGAGATAATAGTCACCCACGAAGTTACTTCACTACTATAGCAGCCATATTCATGCATAGTAGCGTCAGGTTGTGGAGTATATGCATAAATATACTTATTTCCATCAAGCTTGCAGAGTCTTTCTACCTCATCAGACATTTCAATATGTGATGAGATTTTATTGGTGCCAAAAGGTGAAACACTGTAAGCTGTAGCATTACCAGTGTCATTGATAATATCATATATGCTTTTATAAGGAATTATTTTTCCAGCCACATGATAATCAGCAGCCTTTTCATCACTATCTTCTACTATGTTAATAAAAGCATTAACAATCTTGTCTATTTCTCTAAAATATAAACTCCAGCCAAGCCACCCATGTTCCTTTGGCGTCAATCCACTTTCAATAGAAGTTGTTGCCGCCGTTGTAGTAGGTGGAAATACAGTAGATATCGCTTCCACAAAATGCCTTCTCAAAAAACTTCCTTTATCAAGATGGTGTTCTAATGCATCTACTCCTAATCCGTCTAATAACATGACCACCACATTTTTGTAATTTTTCTTTAAATAATTATCAAAAATCGGTAAAGTTTCATTGTGATTTTCTGCTCCGTAATGTTTCAATACCGAGCAAGCCAAATTTACAATAGAATTATTATAGTCTGGATATTTTATGTCCATAAAGTGCCTCCAATCTTCTTCTTCACAGAACAGCGTATTAAAATACCAATATGGAATATCTTTTTTATTTTAATAGCTAAAAATCACTAACAGCGTAAGAAAATTTCAGTTAGACCTGAAATGTCACATAACGTGACCTGTTGCCGACGTTTCTGAACCCTAGCGCGACGCGCTTGGTGAAGGAATGTGCCTTGGCGATGATTTTGCAAATTTTTTAATTAGTAAGATGCACTTCAGTACAATACTTGACTAATTAAAAGTACGCTCTCAGCCAAGGCGAACGGCAACATTTTGTTATACGGAGTTTAGCCACTACACTTTGGCCAAGACCTACTTCGGTTATCCTTGAATATGATTCATACCACATAATGTTGTGGTGCAATATATGAAAATTATGTATTAGAAAATATACCTTTCGCTTTTTAAATTGATTTATAAAATGCATAAATCTAGAACAAAATGTACTGTCATCAACATTTCACTCAAGGGTTTTAATTTCCTGGTATTTTATAAATGTTCATAAACACTATTATAGATAAGTTACCCAAATCAATTAAACAATGTGAGAATATTGCCCATTTCAAACTTTTAGTTTTCAAGTATCCCAAACTTAACATAATCCCCAATAAAAAAGCAATTCCTATAAAAGAAGGAACTCTCAACGGTTCAGAAAATACTCCCCACATTAACGGATGTAAAATAGCAAAAATTATTGTAGTATAAATCAATACAACCCATTTAGAAATACTAATATTTGTACTATAAATTAAACCTCTCCAATATATTTCTTCGAAAAAAGCGTTAATTGGTGCAAATAAAAGCCAAAAAATTACCAAATGTGTACTATCTAGCAAACTATAATTAGGTATAAACAAAATGGGAAATGGACTTAATCCCAACAAAATGAGTATTACTATCCATAATTTACTTTGTGATTTTTGAAACCAACTTTTTATTTCTTCCCTTCTTGTTGTTGCAAAAGTCACAAAACCTAAAACAGACCAATATAATACGGCTGTTGATGTCCATGCCCATTCTTTTAAGTAAAAGCTTGATATTCTTGCAACCAAGTTGCAGAAAATAAGTATAAATATTGGAGTTATTAAAATTATTAGACTTCTTAATTTCTTATTATCCTGAATACTCCTCATTCCATTTGCCCCCTTTAATAATAAATAAATATATCAAAATTATATGTTTCTTATTTATTTAAAATACATCGTAGTTGAGTCTCAAATTTAGACAAACAATTGAGTATTTCTAGTTAGTTATAAATATACACTGCGTACTTGGGATGGGAAATGTGCCTTGGCAATAGGTCAAACACTAACCTATATATAAATTATAAACCATAAAATTACATGTTGCTATTTTTAAAAAATAAAAATAATATCTATGCTCTTACGTTTAACAATATACATTGTTATTTAAATCAGAAGATACAGCATAAGAATTGTATCTATTACTTTGAAATTTCGTATAACTACTGCATTCCCGACACTCATCAATTAAGTATTAAATTTCGCATATTTTTGCTGTGTCCACTACTAATAACACATACACGAAAATACGTACAATATCACGAATTATGTCTAACATAGCCTAATATTAATTATACTAACAACGCATCCACCTTACACTTGTGAAGTAAGTGGAAATAATACTTCTTTAAATACAGTATTATTAGACCGTACAAATAACCAATCATCTGGTCTTTCTTTTGAAACTTTAAGTATATTATATTTGTTACTCTCGGGTATAAAATGGAATTCTATTTTTTCATCATCTGGAGTTACAATTTTTTCAATAATACTATCTATATCAATAGGTGCTAGACTTACTACATCATATATATGAACGCAGCCATCTTCTCTGTTTCCAATTACTATAGTATCTTCATCTTCTAAATAATACATATCATCTATATATAGATACATGCAGAAAATATGTAGAGGCCAAAGATCATTAAACACACCAAGTTTTTTAGATACTGGTTGTCTATTTTTTATAATTCTTAAAATAGTGTTACAATCATTTTCATCGTTAATTTCAAGTTTTTTTATCACAATTTCTTTTTTATTAATCTGATTTGTATCTAATTCATAGGAATCTTCAATGATTTGCTTAAATCCGAACTTTGTATAAAAACTTAAGACACTATCTTCAGCAAAAAGATAAATAATATCGTATTCATTTTCATACTTATCTATAATATAATTAATTAATGATGCAGATAGACCTTTGTTCCTATGACCGGGATGTGTCATTATACCTGATAGCTGCAATGCTGTTTTCTTTTGTCCATCTACAATTAAATCCATCATATTTACAGATATATTTGCAACTACTTTATCATGATAAATATAAGAGTAAAAAGCACATTTATTATAGTAAAGATTCTTTTCATACCATTTCTCAGGATCAGATTCAAAAATATCCATTGATAATTTATTAAAGCTAAGCCTATATTTTTCGTTATGCATATAATTACTTATTATTATATAATCATTCATTACCTACCTCCAATTACTAAAACCCTATAACTTTATTCCTTAACATTATATTTTATGACCATATTACTACTATCGAAATATATAAAGTCTCCTGTATCAAGGTGCCATACACCCTTTAGACTAGTTGGGTACTTAATTCCATTCATATCTTTATAATCTCCACAAAGGGCTGACCACTTCGCCTTTTGTGTTTTTCCATTACCATCATTATACTCTCTATCATCGGTGGTGAAGCTTATCATTGCACCCTTAGCATCAAATAAAAAAATTCCACTTGCAGATATTCCATAATAGGTTATAGTAGCTTTCGCCTTAGTTTCATCAATTTCTTCCCACTTAATATAGTCTTGTAAAGCAAGGTTTGGCATTAGAAGACCTTCCGCAAGGCAATCAGCAAGACTCGCTTTATTCATAGCTGCACCCTTTTCGTTAAATAAAGTTATAGCTTTTGCGAAAACACCCTTCATTGAACCTTCGCCATTTTGGTATGCATCTATACCCTCAAAAGGTATCCCAAACATACTTGTGTCTATTAAAGCAATCCTTTCAGGTTTATCTACAAAGTTATAGTGGGTGTAATTTATTTTTAACTTTTTATCCGATTGCACAAAATCGACATTTTTATAGTAGGCTTTCATGTTGTACATTTTTGGTGTCCCAATATATCCGCAATATTTAAAATATTTTTGAACTGGTAATGGTAGTTTTGAAATATCCTCTGTGGTAAACACCCCTTCCGTAATTTTCGTTTTTGCTATTTGATAATTTGTTAATTTTGTAAACTTTGATTTGATGGGTGAATAAGGAATATTAAACCATATTGCTATTCCTAAAATAAACAAAGTAATAACACCTATAATCCAAATTATAATTTTTTTACCTCTTTTCATTATTTATTAACTCCTTTAGTTTTTCAAACCCCTCATTTACTAATAATTGCTGCCAACTTCGCAATATTTTCTGGCATTTGTTTTGCAAGAGCTTTTCCTTCTTTTGCCGCTGACTTTTTCATAAATCCAGTTAATATTTTATGTGTTAATTTCATCTTTTCAGCCCTTAGTTCTCCCCCAAAAGATTGTAATGATATCGCTTTTTTCAATAATTCTTCTGGAAATGAATTTTTAATATTTTTTTCAAGGTTTTCAGGCAAGCCGCAACATAAAAATAATCCTACTCTTTTATTCTTAAGTAAATCTATATTTGAGGTACAGTACGCCTTTATCTTTTTTGAAATCTGACCCATATATATTGATCCTCCGATAACAACATTATCAAATTCGTTTAATGACGGAATTTTATCTGTGGACACATTGACAAGCAAAACCTCCCCTTTTAGCTGTTTTGAAAGCTCGCTAGCACAATCTTTTGTATAGCCATAAGTACTACTATAAATAATTATTGTTTTCATATATTATAAGCTCCTGTAACAATTTTTAATTTCTATTTTGACAAAGCGTTTTCTATTGATTTTAGATATGATTTACTCGTAACTGTAGCACCACTTATAACATCAACATTAGTATCCTGTTTTTTAATAACTTTGCTAATCAGCTCTGTAGATACTTCTGTTTTTTCAAAGACCACATTTTTAACAATAGCAATCCGAGTTATTTTTTTATCTTTTAGAGTAACATCGACCTCATTTGACCATCTTCCCCCGCTATACTTACCTTTATAGACACCATCTTTAAGTTGTGAAGCCTCAATGGAGTTAATAACCATATTTTTGCCAGGATTTAATCCCCTCGTCATATAAAAACCAGTCCCACCAATAATTAATACCAATAAACAAATGATTCCTAAAGTAATTTTAATAAACTTCCTCACAGTAATCCATCCCCCTTTTTTAATTTTATTATTTATAATATGTTTAAATCTTATTCAGAATTTTTGACACCATCACTATCATTATCCATCTCATTAATATTTAGCTGCATCTTCTGCATTACCCTTCTTGCAACTTCTAATTCACCTTTATCTATATTTTTAAATAATGCTTGCGTAAACGTGGTCCCTTCCTCGCTAAGCTTTTTCCAAAAATCATAGCTACTCTCTGTAAGCTTTAGTCTGGTTACACGGGCATCTCTTTTATCCTTTTGCAAAATCAATAATCCCTTTTGCTCTAGCTTTAAAGCAACCTGTTTAACGTTTTGATGAGAACTTCCCATTTCCTTTGCAACTTCCTTCATTGTAGGTGGTTTATCGAACAAATTCTTAATAATAACTGATAAGAACCACTGCTTTGTAGTAATATCAAATCGTTTAAATTCTCTTTCAAGCATAGTATCCACTCTGTTAGCAACTATGAAAATCACTCCAAATAGATATTGCTTATCACTCATCTTATCAACCTTACTCATAATTAACTTCCTCTCTGTATTTTAATATATTGTCTTAGTATGTAATAGGTTACCTATAAAGATAATATATTACCTTTGTATATATTTGTCAAGGTTTTTTTTAATATTAATTTTTAAATTATGTTGTTTTCCTATAAAATTCACATTGTTTAGTTTACGATGATTATAGGTGTATTAATCTAAACCTCTTCCTGAAAATAAGTAGACTTGATTATTCACGAAGGAAATGTGATTCAATGCGATTTTGATAACGATGTACATTCTGCTGCAATTTATAATCTCTTAAATTGAATATTACTTGGTAAATCGATATTTAAGAGACTTTCGTCAAATTCGCAGTTACACTTTAGATAATCAATAGCTTTATTTTAATAATCACAATTCCAAATTGTTATTGCATTGATTGTGTTGGTAGTTTACAGGTAAACTGGTACCTATAGAATGGATACTTTAAAAAAATGTTTGGACTATGGGTACTTTTTTTTATAATTTATATAAGGGTAGGAGGATGACGGGGTACGGTAACCATTTATATTTAAAAATAACATCCTAAAAAACAGCAATTAAAAAAGGGCTATTGCCCTTAGTGGATTGCGACACATTATAATAATAGCCCTAAACCGCTATCGCGGTGGTAAAACAAAATTAAATTAGTTACTATAATTAAAACTGATAATATAAGTATATCAGTTTGTTTCTTCTATACTACGCCTTAAAATGGAAAAAATTTAATTTAAAGTAGTTGTTTTATTTATGACAAAAGATTAAGTTTTAGAAAAGTTAAAATTTGATATCTAACTCCCCATAATATCTATAATTTTGGGTGGCAAACCGGTGGCAAAATAAAAAACACCATGTGTTAAACATAGTGTTTTCAATGGTACAAGTAAACCTATAAGCCGAGTCCTGTATTAGACAATCATCTATCTAGGCCTATTGTTACCAATAAGCTCAAGCGATACACCCGAGA
Source organism: Clostridium bowmanii (assembly GCF_018861315.1). Taxonomy (GTDB): domain Bacteria; phylum Bacillota; class Clostridia; order Clostridiales; family Clostridiaceae; genus Clostridium_AD; species Clostridium_AD bowmanii. The sequence goes on from NZ_JAHLDL010000011.1 coordinate 6,610, forward strand.
ACGAGACGGGCAGTCCCATAATGTTCTCCTATTCGATCTTGCTCCAGGTGGGGTTTACATAGCCGCAAAGTCGCCATTGCGCTGGTGAGCTCTTACCTCACCTTTCCATCCTTACTAGTATACTCAAAAGCTTAGCAAGCTAATCTATTGAAGTACCTTTAGCGGTATCTCTCTGTTGCACTTTCCTTAAAGTTGCCTCCACTGGGAGTTACCCAGCACCCTTGCCCTATGGAGCTCGGACTTTCCTCTTCTAAGTATTGCATGCAATATTTAGCAGCGATTGTCTGGCTTACTTGCATAGTAATGATACCATAATATTAAATGGAACGCAAATGGTACTTTTTACTACATGACTTTATATGGATCCTGAGTATGTTTTGAAATAATAATCTCATTATTGTATCCATTTTCTAGAAGTCTACTTTTAAATTTTTCTGCAAATATTTTAAAGGGTATCCATTCTGTTGCAAAATGTCCAGCATCAATTAGTGCTATATTTTCTTCTTTTAAATCACTAACATGATGATACCTAGTATCGCCTGTAATAATACAATCTGCTCCCAATTTTACGCAGGTGTCAAAAAAGTCTTCTCCGCTTCCATTTATAATGGCAATAGTTTTTATTAATTTATTATTATCCCCTACATACTTTATATATTCTGTGTCTAACGTTTTTTTTACTTTTTCACATAATTCCATAAGTTTAATAGGCTCATCCAAACTTACTAATCTTCCAATACCAGAATTACCTTCACCACAATCAGTGTTTGCTGAAGGCTCAATAATCTTATAATTATTAAATCCCAAAATCTCAGTGACAATATCATTTAACCCACCCATAGCAGAATCTAAATTGGTATGACTAGAATATACATTTATCCCATTTACAATTAACTCAATAATTTTTTTACCTACTAATGTATTCACAGTAATAGTTTTAGGTTTTAGAAAAAGCAGCGGATGATGTGTCAATATAAAATTACATCCCCTATCCACAGCCTCGGATATAACATCCAACGTACAATCCAGTGCAATTAAAATTTTTGTAACTTCACTCTCGCTATCCCCCACCATGAGTCCTACATTATCGTAATCCTCTTTTAACATACTTGGTGCGAACTTTTCCATAATATCTTCAATGTTTTCTACTTTTAAAACCATTTTAAAAACTCCTTAAGTAGCCTTATAATATGATAAAGCTCATGCTTCCTATCCTTAGATAAAACCGTTTCCTCTTTTAAAGCATTGTAAACTTTTGAGTATTTTAGCAGTTTATATTCTATAAAGCTCTTCATTACTGCATCTTTTTTATCTAATAATATTTTGCTTATCTCATAATATATATTGTCTACTTCTACAGGCTTATTATTATACTTCACCTTAATAATTTCATAATACTTACCATCATCTTTGCAAATCTCTTCATCAAAGATATCATATCCAGTGTTATACAAATATTCTCTTAATACCTCAGCATTTTGAACTGGTTGAAGTATCATATATTTAAATTGCTTTACTACGTCCAAGTCTGCTTCTAAAATATCTCTAATTAAATTACCACCCATGCCTGCAATAATGGCTATCTGAACTTCTCCCACCACAACTGTAGATAATCCACTCCCCAGCCTACAGGTAATTTGCTTTGATACATTGCTTTGAGTAATATTATTTTGTGCCTTTTCAACGGGACCCCTATTGATATCAGAGGCAATGGCACTTTTTATTACACTATTTTGGACTAAATAAATAGGAACGTACCCATGATCCGTTCCTACGTCGATAATAGTATCACATTCTTTTACCATACTTGCAATTGTTTTTAATCTTATACTAAGCTCCATAGTTTTCACCCTTATCTAAAGTTAATTAATATTTTAAACTGCATAATCAAAAATATTATTGCCACAAACAGTGAGATATAAATAAATTTATATGCCGATTTTCTATCATATTTTGCGCAAAAATAGCTTGCATAATACATGCAAAAAAGCAATGCCATGTTTAATACTCCATAAATCATCTGAGTAAAAGCAAATTGTTTACCTGTACCCATTTTTATTGGACTAAACTGTGCATCAAAGTTTAAGGGCATAGTATTAGGTATCAAATGTTTTAAATATAATATAAATGGATTTAGAGTTAAAATTAGAATTATTATACTTACTAACATTAACGGTAAAATAAAATACTTATCTTTATGAAGGTTATAGCTATTATTTACTTTATATTTCCACTCTGCCCTATGAATATCATGTCCTTCTAATGCTTCCTCAAAGCTATTATAGTCAACAGGTGAAACTCCATAATTCATATTCTTAGTTTTCAGGTAAATAATATTTTTATTATCTGTAACAAACATTCTAGATATTCCAATTTTATCAATTACAAACCTACCCAAGGCAAAGCTACTGGCGGCTATTCCGTAAAGCTTAACCCCTTTAATTGTACCACTTGACATAGTATATCCTTCTATTTCATTTAATGGTAGAATTATTTTTTTTAAGGACCCAATAGCATAAATAACAATATTTTCTTCGTTTATCGTATATTTAAGTGATGAGTAAAGCAATATGTAATATATAATGTATATATTACAAGCCACTAATAAAAGTTTTAACAGACTAGCTACAATGTATGAGTTAGTAATTTTGAGCAATATTATGATTAATATATTATACAATACACCCATGAGAAGCATAAACCCAATACCTCGTTTTCCCTTAGTCACATAACTATCCATTAAATCACCTTCTTAACCAAATTATATCATTTTGAATCCACTTTGTAAACATTTTTCCATAATTTTACATCAAGAAGAGAACATCTAAATAAGATGTTCTCTTCTCCATAAAATAATCTAATCTAAATAATCTTTCAGCTTTTTGCTTCTACTTGGATGCCTCAATTTACGTAGAGCTTTGGCTTCGATTTGTCTAATTCTTTCTCTAGTTACATTAAACTCTTTTCCAACTTCCTCAAGTGTTCTAGCTCTTCCATCATCTAGTCCAAATCTTAATCTTAAAACTTTTTCTTCTCTTGGAGTCAATGTATCTAAAACGTTGATTAATTGCTCTTTAAGCATTGTAAATGCAGCAGCTTCTGCTGGCGCTAGTGCATCATCATCAGGAATAAAATCTCCTAAATGACTATCTTCTTCTTCACCTATAGGAGTCTCAAGAGATACTGGCTCTTGTGCAATTTTCATAATTTCTCTAACTTTTGCCACTGGCATTTCCATTTTTTCTGCAACTTCATCTGGTTGTGGTTCCCGTCCAAGTTCTTGAAGTAGTTGCCTAGAAACTCTAATAAGCTTATTTATAGTTTCTACCATATGCACAGGGATTCTTATTGTTCTTGCTTGGTCAGCTATTGCTCTAGTTATTGCCTGCCTAATCCACCAGGTAGCATATGTACTAAACTTATAGCCTTTTCTATAATCGAATTTTTCGACAGCTTTTATTAGTCCTAAATTACCTTCTTGAATAAGGTCTAAAAACAGCATTCCACGGCCAACATACCTTTTAGCTATACTAACCACTAATCTTAAATTAGCTTCTGCTAGTTTTTTCTTAGCAACAAGATCTCCTTCTTCATTTCTTTTAGCAAGTTCGACTTCCTCGCTGGATGATAATAGAGAAACTTTTCCTATTTCCTTTAAATACATTCTAACAGGGTCATCTATAGATATTCCTTCAGGTATACTAACATCAAGTTCTTCAGTTTCTGGTTCAACCTCGGCTTGAGCTCCTGTAGCAGGTGCTGCAGCTTCGTGCATATCCCCAACAACATCTATCTCCATTGATTCCAAAACTTCATAGACTTTTTCTATTTGTTCTGGACTTAAATCTATTTCATAAAGTTCATCCATTACCTCTTTATAAGTTAAGGTGCCCTTTTTCTTGCCTTTTTCAATAAGTTTCTTGACTAAAACCATTTTTGAACTTTTATCCTTCATGGTATTACCTCCTTTCTAATTTATAATTGCTTTATATCCTTTTGCACATCTATAAGCTTTTGGGCTAATTTCATTGATTCTTCTAGCAGGCCTTCTGATTCATATTTTTTGATTTTATTCATAATTTCTTTTTTCGACTCCTCTAACTTGAATTTTTTCAGTTGTTTGATGCAATCATTAATAAATTTTTTATGGTGCTCTTCGTCTACAGTTATTTCGATCTCCATAGTATTTATCCATTCTTTTGTACATTCTATATCGTTACATCTAAATTCAATGTTTTCGATTTTCTCTTCACTTGTTAAATTTTTATATTCAACAATTAATTTATATATAACTTTATGGCTTTCAAGTACTAATTGATCTATGGACATGGTTTGCGTAATATAATCGCAATTTTCCTCGTTTATAAACATAAATTTTAGTAAATTTCTTTCAGCCTTAATATAAGCTGGTTCTAAATATAATTTTTGTCCAAAATCCTGTTGTATATTCATTTTTTGAGTTTTTTTTGCATTTTTGTTAATTTCTTCTCTTAATAAGTCATATATTGCTTGTTCTTTGATACCAGTTGCCTCAGAAATCATTTTTATATGAACATCTTTTTCAACAGGATCTAAATCTACGATAATTTCAGTGACCTTTTTAACGTACTGTATTATCATTTCACTATTACCAAAATTTATTCCATCCCCGGCTCTTTTAATTCGATAATTAATTATGGGAAGAGCATTGTCTATTAAATTTTGAAATGCCTCTTTTCCACTATTTTTTATATATTCATCAGGATCTTTACCACTAGGAACTATAAGCACCCTTAAATCAAAACCTTCATTTCTTAATGTCTCTAGTCCTCTTAATGTTGCTGATTGTCCTGCTAAATCAGCATCATATGAAATAATAACTGTATCTACATGTTTTTTTAATAATTTTGCTTGATTAATAGTAAGTGCCGTACCTAGCGATGCAACAACATTTGAAAACCCATATTGATGAAGTGAAATACAGTCCATATATCCTTCTACAATTATAATTGTCCGCGATCTATTGTTTTTAATTACAAAATTCAATCCATAAAGATTTAATCCTTTATGAAATAATGGGGTCTCAGGTGAATTTAAATATTTAGGTTTGGAATCATCTAAAACCCTTCCTCCAAATCCGATGACTTTGCCTTTATAATCAAACACAGGGAACATTATTCTATTTCTAAATCTATCATAATATGACCCTTTAGGACTTTTAATAATTAATCCTATATTAAATAAATCAAGTTCCGAGTACCCTTTCTTTTTCAGGTGTAATAACAGACCATCCCATTTATCAAAGGAAAACCCCAACCCGAATTTTTTCATAGTAATTTCTGTGATACCTCGGTTTACGAAATATGCTTCAGCTTTTTTATCCTTTCTTAAATTACCGTAAAAATACCTAGCCGCTTCCACATTAATATTGTACATTTTTTTATACATGTCTTTTTGCACACTATTTTCTTCATTGTCTTCTTCTATACTAATGTTTGCCCTTTCAGCCAGGACCCTTGCAGCTTCAGGAAAATTCACATTCCTGTCCTTCATAATATAACTGATTACATTCCCAGCTTCACCACATCCAAAGCACTTATAAATTTGTTTATCTTGGGACACAGTGAAAGAAGGACTCTTCTCATTATGAAAAGGACAAAGACCGATATAATTTCTTCCTGCTTTTCTAAGCTTAACTCTTTCAGATATTACATCCACAATATCATTTTGTTCCTTTATTTTTCGGATGACATCTTCAGCAATCAATAGATTATTACCACCTTACTTATATAAATTCACAATATAATTTTATTCGACAAAAAAATGCATTATCCTTCTTTAAACCCACTTTTTCCAATAATAATTTTGTTTGCATATTATATATTCTTTATAACTTACAAATTTCCTTCAATTTTGTAAGTTTTATTTTTTATTTTTTTATTTGCATTTAATATATTTTTCTCTAAACAATCATTAATTTATTCTAATATTTTAATAAATAACAACTTTAGGTACATATATATTATTAAAAAGCATTAAACAATAATCATCACTCATACCAGAAATATAATCTGCCACTCCTACATGTAATCCTTCATCCTCAACTATACTCTTGTAAAAATCTGGCATAGCATTTGGATTGTTATAATAATATGTGAACACTTGCGTTACCACAAATTGTGCCTTTTGCCTTTCTTCCTTTAAAATGTCACCTTTGTATATATTTTCAAACATAAAATTTCTTAAAATAACTAAGGCTTTTGAAACGGGCTCACTAAGTGATACACATATTTTATCCCTATCTAAGTTATTTAATGTGTTATAAATACAATCTTTAACTAAGGTGTCTATTCTCATGCCATGATTTGTACCTAAAATCTCAATAGCATCTTGGGGCAGCATATTTTCTTTTAATAATCCTGCTCTTATTGAATCATCTATGTCATGATTAACATATGCAATCTTATCGCTGTATCTAACAACCTGACCTTCTAAGGTTTCTGCCTTTCTGATTTTGGAAGAAAATCCACTATGATTCAGAACCCCATCTAGTACTTCCTCGCTTAAATTTAGTCCCTTACCTAGCTTTTCTATTTTTGTTAACACTCTTATGCTATTTTCATTGTGTCTAAATCCTCCAGGCAAAATATCATTAAGTACCTCTTCACCATTATGAGCAAAGGGTACATGCCCAATATCATGACCTAGAGCTATAGCTTCTATTAAATCTTCATTTAAGCCTATACCTTTACCTATAGTTTTAGCTATCTGTGCAACTTCTAATGTATGTGTTAATCTTGTTCTATAATGATCACTACTAGCCTTTATATATACTTGAGTTTTATGCTGTAGTCTCCTAAATGATTTACTATGTATTATCCTATCTCTGTCTACCATATAACAAGTTCTTATATCATCCTTTACTTCTAATATTTTTCGTCCCTTAGAGTTTGCGGATAATGCCCCATAGGTAATAATATTATTACCTTCATTAGTTTCTATTCTTTGGCGAATATTCATAAATCCCCTCCTGCCGTTCGCTGTGGCACAAAACAATTATTAATTGTTTTGCCTCCTGAACTTAACACTACCTCTAAAATTATTTATCTTATCTTTAATTTAAATATTTAAAATAGCAAATTTTAAGTATGCTACTTATTTTTTAATCACCTTAATAGTATTCTACATATTAATTTAATTACCCTTTTTTTATATTAAACGTATAATATTAATATTCTATTAATATCTTATTAATGTAATAATTTTTTAGGAGTGATAAGATGATCTCCACGGCTAAAAATTTAAATAACATAGATTTATTATCCGAAGAAAACGTGAAAAAATACATTCTGCCTCAATATAATTTAGCTAATGCTGATATATCGCAAATTAAATTTAAAGATACTGATAAACAAAGAGCTGTATATAAAGTTTCATACTTTGATGAATGCTATTGTTTAAAGAAGGTTTATTACAGTGTAAAAGATTTATTATTTGTATATTCAGCTATAGAATGGTTATATAGAAATAATATCCATGTACCTCGAATTCTTCCTACAAAAACCAATAGCAGATTTATAAACTACAATAATATGTTATTTATACTTACCCCTTGGGTTGATGGCATTAAATGTGACTACGATAATATTGATCATGTACTAGCCTGTAGTACAAACCTTGCAAATATGCATAAAGTAAGCGTTACCTTTAAACCTATATGTGGTAGTTCAACAAAGGAGAACTATAGCATTCTGGGCACTTCCATATACAAGCACTACGAGAGCCTTCTTAAGTTTTCTAATTTAGCTTATAAATATGATGATGCTTTTTCCAAGCTCTATCTTGAACATTTTGATTCAAGTATTAAGCTAGCCAAGTATTCTGCTGACATTGCTTATGATATTGATCAAAATAATCTTACAAAATCCTTGTGTCATCTTGACTATGTTAATAAAAATATTATCTTTGATACTAATAATGAAATATGGGTAATTGATTTTGATAAATGTAGAAATGACTTTTGTGCCCATGATATTTCATATTGTTTAAGACGACTTTTAAAAAGAGATAGTACAAAATGGGATCTAGAGCTGGCAATAAGTTTTTTTAAATTATATGATAGTGTTTTTCCTTTAACAATAGATGATTATAAATATATTCTTGTTTATTTAGCTTTCCCACAAAGGTATTGGAAAATATCAAGAGACTACTATGGTAACATAAATAAATGCAATAAAAAAGCCTTTATAAATCTACTAACTAATTCAACAGACAAAAACCAAAATCAATTAGACTTTGTCGAAGGGTTTATATCCTATATTGAAAACATGTTCAAAAAATCAATATTAATTTAATAATTTATTCACAAATAAAAAGCCACTGCAAGCAGCGGCTTTTTAAAATAAATTTATTAAATACGTCTATTTCTAAAATACTATTTTTTTCTTGGATTATTAACTTCAGCTTGTGCAGCGGCAAGTCTTGCTACTGGAACTCTGAATGGTGAACATGATACATAATCTAATCCAACATTGTGACAGAATTCAACGGAAGATGGATCTCCACCATGTTCTCCGCATATTCCAAGTTTTATATGTGGTCTTGTTTGCCTTCCAAGGTCAACAGCCATTTTAATAAGTTTGCCTACTCCAATTTGATCTAATTTTTGGAATGGATCAAATTCGTAAACTTTCTTTTCATAATAATGTTTTAAGAATGTTGCAGCATCATCTCTTGAGAATCCAAAAGTCATTTGAGTTAAATCATTTGTTCCAAATGAGAAGAATTCTGCTTCTTCTGCTATTAAATCAGCTGTAAGTGCTGCTCTTGGTATTTCAATCATTGTACCAACCATATATTTTAAATCACTGCCACTTTCAGCTATGATTTGATCAGCTATTCTTACTACTATATCTTTAACATATTTTAACTCTTTTACTTCTCCAATTAGAGGAATCATTATTTCTGGAACGATATTATATCCTTTTCTAGCCTTAACATCTATAGCAGCTTCAATAACCGCTCTAGTTTGCATTTCAGCTATTTCTGGATATGATACTGCAAGTCTGCATCCTCTATGACCCATCATAGGGTTAAATTCATGTAATGATTCAACAGTGGCTTTTAACTCTTCAAAGGTTATTCCCATCTCAACAGCGAGTTCTCTTATGTCTTCATCAGCGTGAGGTAAGAATTCATGTAGTGGTGGATCTAAGAATCTGATTGTAGCTGGTCTTTCCTTAAGTTCTTCATAGATTCCTATAAAGTCTTCTCTTTGCATTGGTAATAATTTATCTAATGCTACTCTTCTTTTTGCTTCGTCTTTAGCAACAATCATTTCTCTTATGCCCATTATTCTATCTGCATCAAAGAACATATGCTCAGTTCTGCATAAGCCAATACCCTCAGCTCCGTATTTAACTGCTTGAGCAGTATCTCTTGGAGTGTCTGCATTAGTTCTAACTTTCAAACTTCTTATTTCATCAGCCCATCCCATAAACGTTTCAAAGTAACCACTTATTTCAGGCTCAACAGTTTTAATAACACCAGCATATACATTTCCTGTACTTCCATCCATTGATATAAAGTCATTTTCAGTATATGTGATTTCACCTATTTTAAAGCTCTTATCTTTTTCATTAACTTTTATATCTCCACAACCAGCAACACAACATGTACCCATTCCTCTTGCTACAACCGCAGCATGAGAAGTCATTCCACCTCTTACTGTTAATATACCTTCTGAGGCAATCATGCCTTCAATGTCCTCTGGTGAAGTTTCAAGCCTTACTAAGACTACTTTTTCTCCAGCCTCGTGTCTAACTTTTGCATCTTCTGCTGTAAAGCAAACTTTTCCACAAGCAGCTCCAGGAGATGCTGGCAGACCTTTAGCTATTACTTTAGAGTTTTTTAAATCTTCTACATCAAAGTTAGGGTGAAGCAATGTATCTAATTGTTTTGGGTCAACCTTCATCATAGCTTGTTCTTTTGTTAACATTCCATCTTCAACCAGTTCCACAGCGATTTTTAGTGCAGCTTGTGCAGTTCTCTTACCGTTTCTTGTTTGAAGAAAGTATAACTTGCCATCTTCAATTGTAAACTCCATATCTTGCATATCTTTATAGTGAGTTTCAAGAGTATTAACAATTGCCATAAATTCGCTATATACTTTTGGCATATCTTTTGCGAGTTGTGATATGTCTTGTGGTGTTCTTATTCCTGCAACAACGTCTTCACCTTGTGCATTCATTAAGTACTCAGCATATATTCCTTTTTCGCCAGTAGATGGATTTCTTGAGAAAGCAACACCAGTTCCTGATGTTTCTCCTTTATTACCAAATACCATTTCTTGAACACTTACTGCAGTTCCCCAACTTCCTGGAATATCATTTAATCTTCTATACACGTTAGCACGAGGATTATCCCATGATCTAAATACTGCTGTAATAGACTCTATTAATTGACTTTTTGGGTCACTTGGAAAATCTTCACCCTTATCTTCTTTATAGAATTCTTTAAATAGCACAACTAATTTTTTCAAATCATTAGCATCAAGTTCAGTATCGAATTTTACACCTTTTGCTTCTTTCATTGTATCCATAATGTTTTCAAAATTTCTTTTTTCAACACCCATAACAACATCAGCAAACATCTGGATAAACCTTCTGTAAGAATCATAAGCAAATCTTGGATTATTTGTTAGCTTTGCCATAACTTCTACTGTCTCATCATTTAATCCAAGATTTAAAATTGTATCCATCATACCTGGCATTGATGCTCTTGCTCCAGATCTAACTGAAACAAGCAATGGATTTTCTAAACTACCAAATTTCTTTCCTGTAAGTTTTTCAAGTTCAATCATTTTAGAATTTATTTCACTAACAATTTCAGATGCAATCAATTGACCATCTTCATAGTATTTATTACAAGCTTCAGTAGTAACTGTGAATCCCTGCGGTACTGGAATCCCAAGGTTTGTCATCTCTGCAAGGTTTGCACCTTTTCCGCCTAGAAGATTTTTCATTGAAGCATTTCCTTCACTAAAAAGATAAACATATTTTTTGTTTTCCATTCCATACAACCCCTTCGATTATAAATTATATATGATAACGGGTACAAAGATGTCCAATGCAGAACATGTAGTGCCCACTTTCACTCACTTTAGTTACTTAGCCATTCTCACCCATTTTAACAAATAATTTTGTTATGTTAGTTTTTGATATTTTACCTACAACTTGAAATATTTCTTTCCCATTTTCAAATTTTCTTTGTACCACAGGTAAACTATCTACTTCATGTTCTATAATTCTTTGTGCGGCTAAATAAATACTATCCTCTTTTTCAACAAGCACTATATTGGGCATTCTAGTCATTATAATTCCTACAGGCACCTTGTGCATATCAGTCCCGCCCATAGCCATTTTTAGAAAGTCTTTTCTAGATACAGCTCCCACTAAATTGCCATTATTGTGTATAAATAAAGTACCAACATCGTTTAAAAATAAATGCACTATAGCATCATAAACCATAGTTTCTTCTGTAGCCATTACAGCTTTAGACATTACATCATTAACTTTAATATTTCTTATATAATCATAAACTAAACTATAAGAGGGTTTCTTCGAATACGTATATCCAACTTTTGGCCTTGCATCTAATATACCCGTCATTGTGAGTATTGCCAAATCCGGCCTTAGTGCTGCCCTTGTTACCCCTAACTTATTAGCTAGACGTTCACTTGTAATAGGTGGATTTTCTTTAACTAATCTAATTATTTCTTCTTGTCTTGGTGTTAGTTTTATTTTTTCCACCCTCTTTCTATTTTAATTCCTTGTAAATGTTATGTATTTGTTATATTTGCAATATTGTAAATACAAACGATTGCACAATGCATTATATACTAGAATTTTACATACCATTTGTAACATTGTACCACATTATTAAAATAAATTGTAGGGTTTTTTATGATTTTTTATGTAAAAGAATTAATTTACTCTATGTTAATAATTTTCAATAAACAATGTTTAGCTGTGACTAATATTGTAAAATAAGAAAATTCCTCTTTCTATAAAACAAGCAATTTTTATTTGCTTTTTTTATAGAAAGGGGAATCATATTATTACCATTTGTATAAGGCTAAAGTTAAAATTAAAAAATAATTATTTTCTTATTTTTCCTCTTCTTTTTCCTCTTTTTTCTCTTCTTTTTTTAGTTCACTTTCTTTGTCAAATTTTACTGTATACTGATATACATTTTCTTCTTTATCGTCTTTTGTGCTTTTGCTGTTTTTGGTAAAAGTATCTTTTGTATCATTATATTTTTCTTTTACCTCGCCTGTCATATCACTCATTCTACTTTTAACGTCTTCAACTGTATTTTTTATAATAGTATTAACTACTTCAACAGAACCATCTGCTTTAGTTATCTCAACAGTAACCTTTGTAAGTACTGCTGTTAATAATCCAAGAGCAATTAACACAGGATTATATAATCCTATTAAGCCCGCCGCAATACCAGCATTAACAGGTATGTCTATAACTACAGTATCATCTTTTTTTATTTTTATTCTTGTAACGTTGCCTTTTTTAACAATATCTTTTATTGTTGTTACAAATTCATCCTTAGTAGAGTACATTTCCTCCATGTTAAATTTAGCATATTTCTTTTGCTTTGCTTCAATATAAATTAGAGCATTGACTACGTCACTATCACATTCCTCTAATGCTTCCTTAGCCTCAGTATATGAAACTCCTGTTCTTTCTTTAATGATATCAATTTTTTCCAATGTAATTTCTGCCATTAAAATCTTCCTCCTCATAATTTTTCTAAGATATAAAATAGTTTTTAATTTTCGTATTCCTTTAAATAATCAAACATTTCTAGGCTCTTTGGCTTTCTTGTATAATTTTGGGATATAATAGTGGATAAAATTTTGTACAACTCAAGCTTTGAGGTTTTAGACACAGCTATTCTATTAATCTTATCCATACCAAAGTTATTTAAGAATTTTAATGTATTATATGTAGGGTTTGAAATATATATACTATTTAACTTTTCACAATCTTTACAAATAGGTCCATAAGATTGTAAATCAATATTATTAGACATTATTATTTTTTTTCTGCACTTAACACATTGATTAAAATTTAATTCATAACCTGTAGCCCTTAAAATTTTTGTTTCAAAGGCTCTTGCCAGAACTTCTATATCCATAACATCATTTTTTATAAAATAAAAACTAGTGACTAAATCTTTAAAAAGTTGCTTATTAGCCTCTTCATTTTCCATTGTAATATCAATTAATTCATTAAAATACGAAGCATAAGTAATTGTATCTAGGTCCCTTAATAATTGCTGAAATGAATCAATAATTGTAACTTCATTTATGGTATATAAATTTCTACCTTTGAAAAGCACAAATTCTGCAAAGCAGCAAGGTAAGGTTGATGATACAAACTTACTTTTATTTTTTCTGGCTCCCTTTGCTATAGCTGTTATTTTACCGAAATCTTCAGTAAAAAGCCAAACTAACTTATCAGCTTCTTTAAACTCTTGAGTTTTTATTACAATAGCCCTAGTTTTTAAAATCGACAGAAAATCATCCCCTACTTATACCCTAATTCTTTCAAAATACTTGAAGTATCTCTCCATTCTTTCTTTACCTTTACCCATAATCTTAGGTTTACTTTTTCGCCTAAAAATTTCATTACATCTTGTCTTGCATAAGTAGAAATTTGCTTAAGGGTTTTTCCACCTTTTCCAATTATTATGCCCTTATGTGAATCTTTTTCGCAGAGCAAATTAGCTTCAATATGGTACATATTCCTTGCATCTCTTTTCATAGAAATAATTTCTATTGCTATTCCATGAGGTACTTCTTGGGATAAAAGCTTCAAAGCCTTTTCTCTTATGATTTCAGTTATAATAAATCTTTCTTGTTGATCTGTAATCATATCCTCTGGGTAATATAATGGCCCTTCTGGAATGTTATCTTCTACAAGTTTAGTAACTATGTCAACATTTTTACCTTTTATGGCTGCTATAGGAATTATTTCTTTAAAAGCAAAATACTCAGAATAGCTTTGAATAGTCTTAGCTACTCTTGCTTGGGTATTCTCATCAATCTTATTAACTAATAAAAATACTGGAATTTTACTATTTTTTAGTTGTTCAAGAATATGCATATCACCTTTATCAACTTCATCCCCAGGTGTGGTTATAAATAATATGACATCTACTTCTGACGTAGATTGCTCCGCTACTTTAACCATATATTCTCCTAGTTTATGCCTAGGTTTATGCATCCCAGGAGTATCTACAAATATTATTTGAGATTCTTTAGTTGTTAAAATGGTCTGTATATTATTCCTAGTAGTTTGGGGTCTATTAGATACAATCGACAATTTCTCCCCCATAATATAATTTATTAATGTAGATTTGCCCACATTAGGTCTTCCGATGATTGTTACGAATCCTGATTTAAACATATATCCTCCTTTTGGTTATCTTAAGTAGATTGATAATTATTAATACTTAGCTATTCATACTTAGCTATTCATAATTATCTATCTTACTTAAATAAATCTTCTTTTGTAAAAGCTCCTGGTAATATCTCTTCCATTGTCTTTATTATATAACTGTCTTCATTCTTCACTAATATAATTTGTATATCCTCTGTAGCAAATTCTGCTATAACTTGTCTGCAAATGCCACAAGGGTAGGTATTAGTTGTCATATCTCCCACTATAGCAATGGCTTTAATTTTTCTATGTCCCTCAGATACAGCTTTGAAAATTGCGGTTCTTTCAGCGCAATTAGTTGCACCGTAGGAAGCATTTTCTATATTGCATCCAGTATATATTGATCCATCTTCAGTAACAACTGCTGCACCAACTTTAAATTTCGAATATGGTACATATGCATTTTCTCTGGCATCTATTGCACTTTTAGCTAATTTTTTATAATCCATTATACACCCCTACACCATTAATTTAAGGCACATTAAATAAGCTATTTATTTGTATGCACCTAATATTGAAAATCACGTATACCAATTATATCACTAAATATTAATATTTCAATAATATTATAATTTTATTTGTTGTTTTAAACATTTTAAAATAAAAAGCCTCATCCCAAAACTTTAAAAAGTAATAAGGTTAATAGTGTTCCAAAAGCAGCACCGAAAATAACTTCTAGAATAGAATGAATTTGTGAATCAACCCTGCTTTGTGCAACAATTACTGCTAATAAATAAGATAATACCATAATTAGTGGTTCATTAGTTAATAAAGTCATGGCAGTTGCTACTGAAAAAGCTATGGTACTGTGACCACTTGGCATTCCTCCCCTAAATGGAGTTCCTTCACCATAAATTGACTTAACCACTACTGCAGCAATACAAACTATAACTAGTATAAGAAAAGTCATGTTAGGGTTAGATTTTCTAAGCTTTGACATCATTGTTATATTAAATGGAGTTAATTTATCCCAGAATATCACATAGCCTACTAAAACTGAATTTATAGCGGTTACTAGCACTGCCCCAGCCGCAACATTTTTCGCAATTTTTGCCAGTGGATGATAGAAATTTGTTGTGGCATCTATGGCACATTCTACCGCCGTATTTATCATTTCAGCTACTATAACCAAGGTTATAGTTATTGTTAAAATGAGAAGTTCTACCTTTGATAAGTCAAAAAAAAACGAGGCAGTTAGAACTAATATTGTAACTATCATGTGTACCTTCATGTTTCTTTGTGTACGGATGGAATATATGATTCCTTCAATAGCATAATTAAAACTATCAACTAATTTTTTAACTTTCATATTTAACCACCTTTAAAAATATTGTAACTACATTATTTTTAAAATAATCATAAATAAACTCTATCTAGATATTTTAAAATTGTTCAATATTTCTTCTTCTTTTTTTCGCATAATGATTTTTGGTGCTTCCTCCATGTGGTCATAACCTAGCAAATGTAAAATTGAATGAACTGTAAGATAAGCGCATTCGCGAGTAAAGGAATGCCCAAATTCTTCACTTTGCTCCTTGGCTCTCTCTAGTGATAAGGCCACATCCCCAATTACTAGCTTCCCATCATATAAATCACTTCCATCAAATTTATAATTTATGTATACATCCTTAAATACCTTGTTTTCAGGATAATTTAACATTGGAAAAGAAAGCACATCCGTGATTTCATCTATGCCACGATTTTTTAAATTTATTTTTCTAATTTCTTCATTATCAATAAATATAACACTTACTTCATTATCTATAAAGAGTTTTTCCTCGAAAAGTGTGTATTTAATAACATCTTTTATAACAGTTTGTAGATTTTGTGTAACTTCAATCTTATTTTGCCTATTATCTATATAAATCATACTTTCTTTTGCTCCTTTATTTTATCCTTTTCCCATTTATCTGTAGGGTACTCTATTCTCTCATGATATATTCCTGAAAGAACTTTTAAAAATGCCTTTCTTATTTTTTCTAAATCTTTTAGTGTTAAATCACAATTATTTAGTTGTCCATCATTAAGCCTGGCTTTTATTATATTATTAACCATTTCCTCAATTTTACCTTTTGTAGAATTAGAAATTGATCTTACAGCAGCTTCCACCGCATCTGCCAGCATAATGATGGCGGCTTCCTTGCTTTCAGGATTTGGACCCGGATACCTAAAATCCTCTTCATTAACCTCATCTGGATTTTCACTAGAGTTTTTCATTGTTACATAAAAGTACTTAACTAAAGTAGTACCATGATGCTGCCCAATAACATCTTGAATGACCTTAGGAACCTTATATTCTTTTGCAAGTTCTAAACCATCCTTTATATGAGAAATAATTATAAGTGTACTTAAATTAGGTGTTATCTTATCATGTGGATTATCATTTCCTAGTTGATTTTCTTTGAAAAAATAAGGTCTCTTGATCTTTCCAATATCATGATAATATGAGCAAGTTCTTGCAAGAACAGGATTAGCACCAATTACTTCTGCTGCAACCTCTGAAAGGTTAGCCACAAGCACAGAATGATGATAACTCCCTGGTGCTTCTAAAAGTAACCTTTTTAATAGTGGATGATTAGGGTTCGATAATTCCAAAAGCTTCACTGTGGTAACTATGTCAAAAAAACTTTCGAAAAATGGTAAAAATCCTATGGTAAGTACTCCTGCTATAAGACCTGCAAGAGAAACCATTCCTGCTCTTTTAAAAACATCAACTATACTATTGCTTATCAAAAATCCCATTGAAAGATAAAATGCTAAATTTATCATTGCTATATATATAGAGGAATATAATATATCATTTCTTTGTTGCATTTTCTTTAGTACTATAACCCCAACAATAGAATTTAGAATAGCTAGTGTTGTAATTTCAAAATTAAAATTAACTGCAACACTAATTAGAATACAGTTAAGGATGTTTAGTGCTATTGATACTTCATCATTAATTAAAATGGTCATAAGCATAGGTATACAAGCTAAAGGGATTACAAATACAGAAATTATGCCTAGTACTCTAGCCAATAATATGGCTATTATACTAAGAATATTAAGCATAATCAGTTTTTTTGTATCCGAAAATATTTCTGATTGATACTTATATAAATAAAACCATTGAAGTAGTACTACAAGGCATACAAGCCCTGCCAAACTTAAGTATAGTGACCATTCAAAATTACTAGTATTATCTAGTAGCCCCAGTGATTGAACCAATGCCTTTTGTTCAGTAGTTATTGGTGACCCTTCACTTACAATTATTTGGTCTTTTTTAATCATAACAAGTTTAACATTTTTTCTTGCCTGCTCTATCAACAAATCTGTTTTTTCTTTATCATAAATTGAATTAGGACGAACTTCTGCATTTGCTATAGACATTCCTATTTCTCTAGTATCCTTTATAAAATTTGAATTGTTAAAAGCTGTAGTAATAATACCCTTTGCCATTATAATTTCTTCAGGCTTATTTTCATTTATTGTGGTTACCTCATATAGGGTGGTAATATTTTTTTTAAGAAATTCTTCTAAATCCGTTGCTTTACTAGGCTCGAGCTTTAATAGTGTCTGATAATTTTCCGGGGTAAAATTATCAACTGGATTAGTTTCCTTTAGTGAAGCTACTTTTTCTGATAACGCTTCTTCCTTGGACCCTCCATTGCTATTTATGATTGAATTACTGGCATTTAACTTAGCCACTGCAGAAAACAACTTACTAATATTTTCTACAGCATCTTTATTTACTGAAACTTTAATTGTCTTTTTCCCTACAAGCTCTACAGCCTTAGTTCTATTATTTTCTGTTGCCACCTCATTTTCAACTTCTCTAGGAGCTTTTATATCTATTCTTGCAATATCCCCCACATTTATTGTATATTTTTTTGGAACCAATGCTGTTACTAAAATAGAATACATAATAATTACCGTAGCTATAAAAATTAAATAAGGCTTTACTTTATTAAGTGTCATAAGTTCTCTAATATTTTTCAAATCCCATCCCCGCCTTTTCTTCTTGCGTAAAACAAACAAATATATTGTCTCTTTTTAAACTGCCACACATTATTCAGGAGCAATATTCTCTTCAGCAACAATTAACACTTTTATTATATACTTACTCTTATCCACTTTTGCATCTACAATTTTATCTATAATTACCACATTTTTGTTCAAATTTCTCAAAATACTATGATAAATTTCATCCGTTACCTTAGTTACATCCACCTTTATATTTTTTTCTTCAATTTCATAGTAGATTTCACTTTTTATAAATTTATCTTTACTTTCTATTTTATCATATTTAGCATAGGTAATTAAGCTATTTTTGAGATAAATTTTTTTATTTGCAAGTTTAATATATAAATTACTTATACTGTTACCTGTTTTAATCCTTGATATATTATTTAAGGGAACTTCTTTAATCTCCTCGTAAAAAGTTTTTGCAATAACTTCTCCCTGAGCATGTACGGGATAAACACTTCCTTCTTTGCCTTGCTCTCCTTTAACCAATAGATCTCCCTTTTGTATCATGTCTCCATTTTTCACAACTGCTGTACCTTCTGTGGTGAACACTCTAACTACTTCACCATCTTTATTGGCTATTAAATCACGAGGGGGCTGCTGCTTACTAATTATTATAGGGGGTGATTGTCTTTCAATTACATCAATCTTTAACTTAACACCGTCTATCCTAGCTTTAACCCACATTATTTCATCATTGTTTCTTAGAATTTTATTTTCAATTTCATATACATCCATATTTTTCTTTCTGAGCCCAGGATTTATTCCAAATCCACTAATTTGATTACGCAATTCATATGGACTTATATAATGTTCTGTATTGATTTTTATATTCCATACAAAGGTAGATAAATAGTATATTATGGACAAAAACAAAAATGCCCCTATTAAGAGAGCCGATCTCCTTTTCATTTTCATTACAAAAAAGGATAATCCACTTCTACTTACTATTCTAATTGTGCTATTTGATTTTTGAGCCACTTTGGCAATTTCAACATAATCGCATAATTTAACTTCCAAAACTAGAGTTGTTATATTAATTTTTTTTATATTTTTAACTATAATACCATTTGTCCACAGTAAATTTATAAACTTTTCTGGCATAAATGCTTGGATTTCCATTGTGATAGTGCCTTTTTTATATTTTTTAAAATTATTCATGGCTTTCATACACAACAGATTTAAAGTTACCACTTAAAGTTATTGTGTTTCCCCCTATAAATAATATTTTAAAATTTTTTCCATATATCGAAATTGGACCCACATTAGAATTTATCTTTATTTCTTCTTCTTCAAATATTACCACACCTTTATGGTTTTCTATATATATTTCATTATTGGCCAAAATGGTTATTTTGGGTAAATCTAATAAGATGTCTCTTGGCAATTCTAATTTGTTAGCTATAGTTTCCTTTGTTTTATAAACTTTACTATCCATACTCCCACCTCATAAAATACTTCATAATAAATTTATGAAAAAAAAGCACAACAAATTACAGTTTTTTATTTTATAATTTTTATAAGCAAAAAAAGATCCAGCCAAAGGCTGAATCTTTTATTTATTTAAATATTGTTTTACTATTTCACTAACAAGCTTACCATATGCTTTACCCATAATTTCAGATAACTCGGCAAACATAAGTTTCTCACGTGTTTCATGCTATTAGTTCCCAATGCTACTACTGTTTCTCTGAATGACTCTAAATTTCTAATTTATTTAACTGCTGAGGAAGGTATTCTAACAAAATTTTATTTTATAAAATAAATCTTGTTTCATTCCATTTTTAAAAATTCTATTTGAATTTTCTCTTTCTTGCAGCTTCTGATTTTAACTTCTTTTTAACGCTTGGCTTTTCATAGTGCTCTCTTTTTCTAACTTCTCCAAGCACTCCACTTCTTGCGCATTTTTTCTTAAACCTTCTTAAAGCGTTCTCAATGGACTCGTCTGCTCCAACCTTAATTTCTGACATCATTATCCCTCCCTCCGCTAGCTCAATTCAATTTAAAAACAGCTAATGCGGGGCCTAAATAGCACATTTTTTATTATACAACACAGTTTTGCATTATGTCAACATTTTCATTGCTATTTTGTAATATATAATGTATTTAAATATAAAATATACATTACAATTTAACATTTGAAAAACTAGTTATATACTAACCAGGTGGCCACTGAAGCATTCTGCCGCCCAATAAATGGAAATGCACATGTTGAACAGATTGACCCCCTTGTTCCCCGCAATTACTAACAATTCTATATCCACTATCAGCAATTCCTAAGGTCATGGCAATTTTCTTTGCAACTAAAAATATATGACCTATTAATTCCGACGACTCTTGATTTAAGCAATTTAAGTCATCAATATGTTCCTTTGGAATAATTACAACATGCACGGGTGCCTGAGGGCTTATGTCTTTAAACACCATAACTTTATCATCTTCATAAAGCATTTCACAAGGAATTTGCTTTTTTACGATTTTACAAAAAATACAGTCTTTTTTTTCCACATAATCACCTCCTACCCATTTTAGGCTTCTGAAAAAAAGTAACAAATCAGTATGCCCTATACTAATATACTATTCAACATAAAGCTTTATTCTCCTGCTACTTACATATATTTATCTTTTAAAAATTATTTTAAGTCTTGAACTTCTCCAATTATATAATCTCCCATACATTCTATAAGTTTAGTCATATGGAATTCACCTGCTATATTTTTAGATGCTTTTCCTACAACCTTTACGTAATTGTCAGTGTAGCCTTCATATTCATCTTCATTATCTTTAAATTTTTGCTCATAAAGAACATTCATGCTCTTTTGAGTGAATGTATTTATATGTTTTTCTTCTAGCATCTTATTAAGTGCAATAAGCTTATGACTTCTTTCTTCTTTTATGTTTCCATCAATCTGCTCTTTCATTTGCGCAGCTTTAGTTCCTTTTCTTGGACTATACTTAAAAATATGCATTTTTGATAATTGTATATCCTTTAAGAATTCATAAGTTTTATCAAATTCTTCCTGGGTTTCTCCAGGAAAACCTACAATTACGTCTGTAGTTATAGATGCTCCCACTATATTTTTCCTTAAATTTTCAACTACAGTTTTATATTCTTGTGCTGTGTAGTGCCTATTCATTCTTTTTATAGTTTCATCACAACCACTTTGAAGTGACAGATGGAAATGAGGACATAGATTCTTAAGTGTCATTAATTTCTCGATAACACCTTCTGTAAAGAAAGTTGGATCTATTGACCCTATTCTAATCCTTTCAATTCCAGGAACCTTATCTACCTCTTCTAAAACTCGAACTAAGTTCCATTCACCATCTAAATCTAATCCAAATGATGCTATATGTATACCAGATAAAAGAATCTCTTTAAAGCCATTCTGGGCTAATTCATGAACTTCTGACATTATTTTTTCAGGTGACTTACTACACACTGCACCTCTTGCGTAAGGTATTAAACAATAAGAACAAAATCTATTGCACCCATCTTGAATTTTCACAAAGGCACGAGTTCTATCTTGATATTCACTAATGTTTAGGTCCTCAAATACCTTATTCTTTAAAACATCGTTAACTTCTACCACTTGTTTATTTTCTTCTCTAGCTCTATTTACATAGTAGACAATATCGCCTTTATTTCGGCTACCTAAAACTACATTAACACCTTCAATACTGGATACTTCCGTTGCAGCAATCTGTGCATAACATCCAACAACTGCAATAATAGCCTCACTATTTTTTCTCCTGGCTCTTCCTATAATCTGCCTTGACTTTTTATCACCCATATTAGTAACCGTACAGGTATTAATAACGTATACGTCAGCAAAATCATGAAACTCAGCCACTTCATATCCTTCTCTGATGAATTTTTCTACCATGGCTTCTGACTCGTACTGATTTACCCTGCACCCTAAGGTCGCAATTGCAACTTTCATTCTATAATTCCTCCCAAATCTCCTAATTCATACATTATAAGGCTTAAACAAGTAAAACCTGCAGTTTCAGTCCTAAGTATTCTTGGTCCTAAAGTGACAATACTTGCTCCTATTTCTTTTAATTTATGTATTTCGCACTCTTCAAATCCACCCTCTGGTCCTATAATAATAGCAACTTTACTAATAGATTCTTTTTCTATGGTTTTCATTAATCTCTTTATTCCATAGCCTTTTTCATTCTCATAGGGTACCACAACTAAGTCCATAGGTTTTAGCTGTTCTAATAAATCTGAAAACTCTATAGGCACATTAATTTCAGGTACTAAACTTCTCTTGCTCTGCTTGCAAGCTTCAAGTGCTATTCTATTCCATCTGTCTACTTTTTTAAATTCTTTAAGCTCAGTTTTAACTACTACTCGCTCTGTAATTATTGGTGTTATTGCCTTAACTCCTAGCTCCGTATTCTTTTGAACTATTAAGTCCATTTTTGTTGATTTAGGCATTCCCTGAAATAAGTATACTTCAACTGGGCTTTCATTGTTTATAGGATTTTCTTCTAATAGATTTATTTTTACTTCACTCTTATCTATTAGTGTTATTTCTCCTATGTATTCTATGCCTTCACAATTATTGATACTAACCACATCACCAATTTTAAGCCTTAATACCTTGTATATATGTTTTACATCTTCACCATCAATAATAGCATTATTACCGTCTATATTTTTCTTTGGCACAAAAAATTTATGCATTATTTATTCTCTCCTCAAACTAGGCATCTTTAACTTATTATCTTTAAGATGCCATATATAATTATTTTATAACTTTGCAACTATACAAACCCATTCTCCCTCGATGTTTATCTCTTCAATTTTAAAACCACATTCTGTTAATTTATTTATTACTTCATCTTTTTTAATTAAAATTATTCCTGAAGATATAAAATGACCACCTTCTACTAAAACTGATTTAACCTGCTGGGTTAAAAACATAATTACATCAGCCATTATGTTAGCTATAACTATATTAGCCCTTCCATTTACAACTTCTAGTAAGTCACCATACAGTATCTCAATGCTACTTACATCATTGTAACTTACATTTTGTTTTGCAGAATCTACTGCTACTGGATCCAAATCAACTCCTATAGTCTTTTTAGCTCCAAGCTTAGCCGCAGCAATGGATAATATCCCTGACCCTGTTCCTATATCAAAAACAACTGACTCGGCCTTTACGTGCCTCTCAAGTGCCTTTATGCACATCCTAGTAGTTTCATGAGTACCAGTTCCAAAAGCCATGCCTGGATCTAGCTCTACAATTATCTCATCAGCCTTTTTATCGTACTGCTCCCATATAGGCTTTATAACTATTTTCTCTCCTACCTTTATTGGTTTATAATACTGCTTCCAGTTGTTTTCCCAATCTTCTTCCTTGACATCATTTGCTATAACAGAGCCTACACCCTTATCTAGTCCGAACTTTGGTAAATTATTTACTCCAGTTTTAATTTCTTCTAAATAACCTTCAAATTTTTCATCTCTTTTATAGTATCCCTTTATTACAACTCCATTATTTGTATCTATAATAGACTCATCAAAATAATCCCAATCTGTAGTATGATCTCGCCTAAAAATCATATCTAGTGGATCCAAAATAGAAACTCCCTCTACACCCGTATTATATAGCATTGCAGACACCGCCTCAACTGCCTCACTGCTTGTTATTATAGTTACTTCAATCCAATTTTTATCAATATTCAATGTTATCCTCCTTGTTTTTCCATATTGGGTAGATACCAATTATTCCTATACATAAGTGTATCATCTTCAATAATTCAACACAATATTTAATAAAAAAACTCCGTTTTACAAAACGAAGTTTTATTATTATTATTATTATTATTATTATTATTATTATTATTATTATTATTATTATTATTTGCCTAATATTTTATCAACAAAAGACTTTTTATCGTCAGAAAAATCTATGGACTCGCCACTAGCTTCCATGAAAAGTTTTAGTGCTGACTTTTGCTTATCATTCAAGGTTTTTGGAATATCAACAATAACTTTTACGTATTCGTCTCCTCTTCCATGCCCATTAACTCTAGGTATACCCTTTCCCTTAAGTCTGAAAACAGTGCCGGATTGTGTTCCTGCTGGAACTTTATATTTAACGTCACCATCCACGGTTGCAACTTTAATTTCAGTACCTATAGCTGCATATCCAAAACTTATATGGGATTCTATATGAATATCAATTCCATTCCTCTTAAAAGTTTTATGAGGAGTTACTCTGATATTTATATATAAGTCACCTGAAGGACCACCTTTTTCACCTGGTTCTCCTTGTCCTCTAAGAGGCATAACATTTCCAGTGTCAACTCCACCTGGAACATTAATTTTAATTTTTTTATTCTTTCTAGATTTTCCAGAGCCATGACAAGTTTTACATGGTTCAGATATTATTTTACCTTTGCCTCCGCATTTATCACAAGTGCTCATACTAGCAAAGCTTCCAAAAGCAGTATTTCTCTGAACTTTTATCTGCCCATTTCCACCACACTTATCACAAGTTTTTGCCGAAGTGCCTGCTTTCGCACCACTACCGCCACAATCATCACATTTTTCATTTTTAGTAATAGATATATCTTTTTCTACACCAAAAACAGACTCTTCAAAGGTCAAATTTAAATTATATTCTAAATCCGCACCCTTTTTAGGGCCATTTTGATTTCTTGAAGAGAATCCTCCGCCTCCAAATATGTCACCAAATATATCTCCAAAACCACCAAAGCCTGAAAAATCAGAAGCGCCACCGTAGCCTGCTCCATTATCATCAGCTGTACCATATTGGTCATATCTTGCTCTCTTATCAGAATCAGATAAAACTTGGTATGCTTCATTCATCTCTTTAAATTTATCCTCTGCTGCTTTATTGTCTGGATTTCTATCTGGATGATATTTTAATGCGCCTTTTTTAAAAGCCTTCTTGATTTCTTCTTCACTAGCACCTCTTTCTATGCCGAGGGTTTCATAATAATCTTTATTTGCCATGCCGTTTTACACCACCTAAAATATATATGCTTTTATAACATAATTTGTTGATTAAATAATTCAACTATTACTATTATATAGTTTTTCATTGCTTATTGCTAATATAACTTTAATTAAATTAAGGGAAGGGTGAATACCCTACCCTTATTTAATGGTTTTATTGTTTATCTATCTTATTTTTTCTCTTCGTCCTCTTCTACTTTGTAGTCAGCATCCACTACGTTGTCATCATGCTCAGCATTGCCCTCAGGGTTACCTTGCTCTGCTCCTTCTGCTCCCTTTGCTTGCTCTGCTTCTGCTTGGTATATTTTTGTAGTTACCGCATAGAAAGCTTCAGTTAATTCTTCAGTAGATTTCTTTATAGCTTCTGTATCTTCGCCATCTTTAACTTTTTTAAGAGCTTCAAGTTTTGCTTCGATATCTTTTTTATCTTCTTCTGCTACTTTTTCTCCAAGATCTTTTAAGCTTTTTTCAGTTTGGTATACTAATTGTTCTGCATTGTTTTTAGCCTCAATTGCTTCTTTTCTAGCTTTATCTTCTCCTGCAAATTTTTCTGCTTCTTTTACTGCTGCATCAATTTCATCATCACTTAAATTAGTTGATGCTGTAATTGTTATTTTAGCTTCTTTTCCTGTTCCTTTATCTTTAGCTGATACATTAACTATACCGTTAGCATCTATATCAAATGTAACTTCTATTTGTGGAATTCCTCTTGGTGCTGCTGCTATTCCAGAAAGAGTAACTCTTCCTAAACTCTTATTACTTGCAGCCATTTGTCTTTCACCTTGAACAATGTTAATTTCAACTGATGTTTGACCATCTGCTGCTGTTGAGAATACTTGACTCTTTTTAGCAGGAATTGTAGTATTTCTTTCTATTAGTGGAGTAGCTATTCCGCCTAATGTTTCAATTCCTAGTGTTAATGGAGTTACATCAAGAAGTAAAACATCTTTAACTTCTCCAGTTAATACTCCAGCTTGAATTGCTGCACCAAGTGCTACACATTCATCAGGATTTACTCCCTTTGAAGGTTCTTTTCCAGTAAAGCTTTTAACTGCATCTACAACTGCTGGTGTTCTTGTTGAACCACCTACAAGTACAACTTTATCTATTTCATTAAGTGATAAGTTTGCATCTGCAAGAGCTTTTTTCATTGGTTCTATTGTTGCATCAACTAAATCATGAGTTAATTCATTAAATTTAGCCCTTGTTAAGTTCATCTCTATGTGCTTTGGACCTGTAGCATCTGCAGTAATAAATGGTAGATTAATTGAAGTTTGCATTGATGATGATAATTCAATTTTAGCTTTTTCAGCAGCTTCTTTTAATCTTTGAAGTGCCATTTTATCAGTTCTTAAATCTATTCCATTATCTGCTTTAAAAGTATCAGCTATGTGATTTACAACTCTTTGGTCAAAGTCATCTCCACCAAGTTTAGTATTACCATTAGTTGATTTAACTTCGAATAAACCATCACCAAGTTCTAATATAGATACATCGAATGTACCGCCGCCTAAATCATATACTAATATTTTTTGATTAACATCCATTTTGTCCAGTCCATAAGCAAGCGCTGCTGCAGTTGGCTCATTTATTATTCTCTTAACTTCAAGTCCAGCTATTTTTCCTGCGTCTTTTGTTGCTTGTCTTTGGCTATCATTGAAATATGCAGGTACTGTTATTACAGCTTCAGTAACTGATTCTCCTAAATAAGCTTCAGCATCAGCTTTGATTTTTTGTAAAACGTAAGCTGAAATTTCTTGTGGTGTATGCATTTTTCCATCAATATTTATTTTACGATCAGTACCCATGTCCCTTTTTATTGAACTTATTGTTCTATCTGGGTTTGTAATTGATTGTCTCTTAGCAACTTGGCCTACTAGTCTTTCTCCATTAGCTTGAAATGATACTACAGATGGTGTAGTTCTTGCTCCTTCTGAATTAGAAATTACTACGGGTTCTCCACCCTCCATTACTGCTACACATGAATTTGTTGTACCTAAATCTATTCCTATAATTTTTCCCATTATTATTTCCTCCTTGTATTCCTTTTTAGTCCATAACAGTTATAACTGTTACGTCTTATATATTTTTTATAATAACAATCTTTAATTGGCAACTTTAACCATGCTATGTCTTAATACCTTATTTGCTCTTTTATAACCCTTTTGGAACACCTCAACTATTTCATTATTTCCATACTGTTCATCTTCAATATGCATTACTGCATTATGAAGATTAGGGTCAAACTCGCCTTCTGGTGCTAGTTCTTCTACTCCTAATTTGGTAAAAGCATCATTAAATTGTCTTACTGTCATCTCTACACCAGTTCTTAAATCCTCACCAGTTCCTTCAATAGAAAGTGCTCTTTCTAAGTTATCTAATACTGGCAACACTTCTTTTAGAACATCTGAGCAAGCATCAGTGTATATGCCTTCTTTCTCTTTTACTGTTCTTTTTCTAAAGTTTTCATATTCAGCAGTTGTCCTTAAAAGTTTATCTTTAAAAGCAACAACTTCATTCTGTAATTTCATATTTTCTTCTTCTAGTTTTTTTATTTTTTTACTCATATCTTTTTCTTTTTCACTTTCTAAAAGTTCTTTAAACTCTTCCTCTTCTATTATTTCAGCTTCCTCTGCAATTCCTTCTAAAACTCCTTTGACATCTTGTACTTGGTCATCAGCCTCATCTATAGGGCTTTTGGCTAAGCAATTTTCAGCTTCATTAGTTTCACCTTCATTGGTTTCATGTACTGAACTAGAATCTCCATCAGGCATCGATGTAGTTTCTTCTTTTAAAATTTCTTTTTTATTTTTATGCACGCAAGCATTCCTCCCTTTCAGGCTCAAGTAAATCTTTTAATCTAAGAACTTATCTATGATCATCATAAATTTGAGCTATATTATCATTTAATTCTTTAACTATTTCGGTTAATACAGCTATAACTTTTCCATATGGTATTCTTGTTGGTCCGATAACACCAATAGAACCAAGAGGTACTCCAGAGGCACTATAAACAGCAGTTATAATACTACATTCTCTAGCACACTCAACAAAATTTTCGCCACCAATTTTAATTGTAATATTACCTGTAATGTCATTAGCATTTAGTAAACTGTTTATACTTTCTTTGTTGTCTACTAAAACTAAAAACTCGCGAGCTTTAACTATATTGTTATATTCTGGATAGTTAAAGATGTTTGCCGCTCCTTGAATATATACTTCCGAAGTTTCAATACCAGATAAGCTATCATATAAAGCCGGAATAATACCATCAAAAACTTCTACAAAAGAAGCTAAATCAACTTTCAAATTATTAATTACCTCTAAGTTTATTTGTTCAATTGTAAGCTTTCCTAATCTAAAATTAAGTATATTGGTAAGTTTTTCTATGGTAGAACTACCAATGGGTTTACTGATTTTAATAAAATTATTTTTGATAATACCACTGTCAGTAATAATTACAAACAAAATACTTCCACCATCTAAATTCATTAGTTGTATATATTTTATACAACTTTTTTGAACAGAAGGTGCCTTAACTATAGATGTAAGATTGGTAAGGTGAGAAAGTACTTCTGTAGCTTGCTTAATAATTTTATCTACCTCATACAAAGCGGCATTGATAAGATGATTTTTTATCATATATTCTTCCTCAGCAGATAGTTTAGTTAACTGCATAAGTCTATCAACATATAATCTATAACCCTTATCTGAAGGCTTTCTACCTGATGAGGTATATAATTGTTCTATATATCCCATCTCTTCTAAATCTGACATCTCATTTCTTATAGTAGCTGAGCTAATACCTAAATCATACTTTTTAGCAATGGTCCTGGACCCTACAGGCTCACCATTATTTATATAATCTGTAACTATAGCCTGAAGTATTTTAATTTTTCTTTCATCCATTTCCATAATATCACCTCTTTTATTAGCACTCACTACCGTTGAGTGCTAACGAGTATGTATTAAAAGTATCATTTACCATTGTATTTGTCAATAACCCTCATTTTTCAATACAGCCATTTTATATCTATCATTCCAATTTAGGTTCCAAATGCTCCGCTTTTCTTTTGTTTTCTAAAGAACACTATTTTAAAAATAGTTTGCCCTATTTCCTCTGCCATAATAATGTTATTTTTAATAAGTAAAAAAACTTACAAAAGAAATTCTGCCATAATTACATTAGATACTTCAATTCCTTCATGAGTTAAAAATATATTTTCCTTATTCTCCACCATAAATCCAGCGCTAGTATATTTATTTATTACCACCTCATAGACACTGTGTATGTCTTTTTTGAATCTTTTTGTAAATTCAATCTTACTTATGCCCATTGTCTTTCTAAGACCCATGAACATAAACTCTTCCATGTCAGCCACTGTGGAATTTTTCTTTTTTTCTACTATTGCACTGCCTTCAGTATTTATCTTCTCAATATAATTTTCTACATTTTCTTCATTTCTATACCTAAAACCATCACTATATGAATGGGCAGCTGAGCCACAACCAATATATTCCTCTAAATCCCAATATACTAAATTGTGTCTACATTGTCGTTTACCTTTTTCAAAATTCGAAATTTCATATTGTGAATATCCTTTTTCTCTTAAATATTCTAATGTTTCATGGTACATATTTCGTTCTATTTCCTCAGTAGGAAGACTTAATGTTCCCTGTTCAAATCTTTTATAAAAAGCAGTTCCCTCTTCAATTATTAAACTATAACAAGATAGATGTTCTGGGCTTAGGGCAGTTACATTTTCTAGGGTCTCTTTCCACTGAGCTAAAGTTTGACCCGGTAGCCCAAACATTAAATCTATATTAATATTGTGAAAGCCTAAATCTCTAGCCATTTCAAAACTTTGTTTAAAATCATAAATAGTATGAATTCGCCCCAAGTCTTTAAGCAATGTGTCTTGAAAGGCTTGAAGCCCAATACTAAGTCTATTTACTCCCATTTTTTTAAAAAGGTTTAATTTTTCCCTTGTAAATGTTCCTGGATTTCCTTCTACTGTAAACTCTAAATCGCCTGCAGTATCTAATGTATAAATACTTTTTTTTATTATTTCCCAGCCCGCCAAAGATAAATAGGTGGGAGTTCCCCCACCTATAAAAATAGTTTTTATTTTTTTATCTTTTATACTATTTATTTCTTTTGCGAGAGCTGTGGAATAATGAATCATATGTTCCTCCATACCTGCATAAGATGGAAAATCACAATATAGACATTTTTGCTTGCAAAATGGAATATGTATATATAGCGCCACATTCTTCATATTTTATCCTCACTTTAGGCCATGAAATTAAATAACAAGTCTAGGTTAGTATATACCCCCTGACTCGTTATTTATTTGAATGTACCTTCATTTTAATCTACTTTAAGTATAGCCATAAATGCTTCTTGTGGAACTTCAACACTTCCAACTTGTCTCATTCTCTTTTTACCTTCTTTTTGTTTCTCTAATAATTTTCTTTTTCTTGAAATATCTCCACCATAACATTTAGCTAAAACATCTTTTCTCATTGCTTTTACAGTTTCTCTTGCAATTACCTTTGCGTTTATAGCTGCTTGTATTGGTATTTCAAACATTTGTCTTGGTATATGTTCTTTTAGTTTTTCACACATAACTCTTCCTCTATGAGACGCAGTCTCCTCGGGAACAATCATAGAAAGAGCATCAACTTTTTCCCCTTTAAGCAAAATATCCAATCTTACAAGACTTGCCTTTATATATCCCTTTAATTCATAATCAAAAGATGCATAGCCTTTTGTTCTCGATTTTAGGGCATCAAAAAAGTCATATACTATTTCGTTAAGTGGCATGTCATAAGTTAAAACAACTCTAGTAGTTTCTATATATTTCATATCAATGTATATGCCTCTCTTTTGCTTACATAATTCCATAACCGTTCCTAAATATTCTGATGGTGTTATTATGGAGGCTTTAACTATTGGTTCTTCCATATAATTAATTTCTGTAGGTTCTGGAAGATTTGTAGGATTTGTTATTTCTATTAACTCTCCATTAGTTTTCATTACTTTATATATAACTGATGGAGCTGTTGTAATAATATCTAAATTAAATTCTCTTTCTATTCTTTCTTGCACTATTTCCATATGCAGAAGGCCTAAGAATCCACATCTAAATCCAAAACCTAAAGCGATAGATGTCTCTGGCTCAAACCCCAAGGCTGCATCATTTAACTGAAGTTTTTCTAGGGATTCTTTTAGTTCTCCATATCTAGAACCATCTACAGGGTAAATACCACTAAATACCATAGGTATTGCTGGTCTGTAGCCCTTTAGTGGCTGAAGTGCAGGTCTTTCAGCCTCTGTTATTGTATCTCCAACCCTTGCATCCCTAACATTTTTTATAGAGGCAGTTATATATCCAACATCTCCAGCACTTAGCTCTGATACAGGAAGATAATTTGGTACAAAAACTCCAACTTCTACTACATCGTATACCTTATTAGTATTCATTAGCTTAATCTTTGTGCCTTGTCTAACTTTACCATCTCTAACTCTTATATAACATACAACACCTTTATAGCTATCATAGGACGAATCGAAAATCAGTGCTTTAAGTGGAGCTTCTTCGTCTCCACTTGGTGGTGATATCTTTTTTACTACGGTTTCTAAAACATCTTCTATATTAAGTCCAGTCTTAGCTGAAATTAGTGGAGCATCTTGGGCCTCAATACCTATTACATCCTCTATTTCCTGAATTATCTCTAGTGGCCTTGCACTAGGAAGATCTATTTTATTAATAACTGGTGCAATATCTAAGTTATTATCTAAGGCAAGATAGCAGTTTGCAAGAGTCTGAGCTTGAATTCCTTGAGAAGCATCAACTACAAGCACTGCACCTTCACAAGCAGCTAAACTCCTTGAAACCTCATAGTTAAAATCTACATGTCCTGGAGTATCTATAAGGTTAAATATATATTCTTCTCCATTGGGCCTTTTATAAATTAACCTAGCTGGTTGAGATTTTATAGTAATACCTCTTTCTCTTTCTAGATCCATAGTATCAAGTACTTGTTCTTCCATTTCTCTTTTAGTCAGTGTACCTGTCTTTTCTAATAATCTATCCGCAAGAGTAGACTTGCCATGATCTATGTGTGCAACTATGGAAAAATTTCTTATGTATTTTTGTCTATTACTCTGCATTAATTTTTACCCCCGTTATTGTATATGAATTAAATTATTTTCTTTAGCATAACCTAAATATACTTTATACTCCATTGTTATTTGTTTTTATGTGATATAAATCATATAGTTTTTCACAAACCACTTTAAATTATATCATAAGTATCTAATACTTTGTACACAATATGTTAAAACTCACTTATTTTGAAATTATTTTATTGTAAGCATTTACACATTTGTCTTTCATGCTATCTATAATTTTACTATTTGCATAGAAAACATAACCCACAGTCTCTATCTTAAAATCAATAGGCACTAATGATAATTCCATTGTAAATTTTGATTTTTTCCGTACAAGTTCTGGCTTATTAATGTTAACCTCAATAAATCCATATATAAATATTAAAAAGCAAAGAAAGATCATAAAAATATATTTAATTCTACCTTTTTTCCTCATAAAAAATGCCTCCTAATTCTAAAAGATAGATAACAACTACTAATTATTATCTTCCCTTTAGTAAGGATGCACTTTTTAAAATAAATTATTCACTTTTTACCATTTAACTGTTCTGCAATGATTCTTGCTAAATACTTGCCAGTATTTTTTGCTTGTTCAATAGTATTATTATCTGAGCCTACTTCAATTAGCACAGCATTATCACTTCTATTCTGATTATAAAAGCCCATGCCGTATTGATAAGTATATATTTCTCTTGGGTATAAAAGACCTGGAAATAATTTATTTGATGTTCCTATCATTGAATCTATTACTTTCCTTTGCTTTGCATATCTAGGGTTTTTTTCTGTGACTACAAACATAAATGGCGCAACATTTTCCCCATTTAATTTGGTAGTTGCTGCCTTTACACTATCTCTATGTAAATCTATAATTAATTTAAAATCTCCATATTGCTTTAAATACTTATCTAAAGTAACTCCTGATTTTTTATAGGCTGAATAATAATCTCCTTTATCATTCACAGTCTTGTCATGTATAACTGCAATCCCATAATTTTTTTCTAACTCCTCTTCTATTACATCTCCTACAGCCGTTACATTCCTTGTCGCATCTGAACTGCTGTCAACTTTAGTTGTATCCTTGTCTGAGACTAGATAAGCTTCTGAGGTATGAGAATGATATATAAGTACTTCAGGCCTAGCATTATTTAGAGTTTTTTTCAAAGTAGGGTTATACAGAGTTGAAACCAGATTAGAACTTTGAATTGTAGCTTCATTTTTGCTTACCTGCTTTTCACCTAAATTAAAGGGATGAAGTATAAATGTTTTTAAATTTTCTACTCCACTACTATGATTATTTACATTTGAATCAGGAATAATTTCATTATTATTTAAATACGAAATTTCTTTTGCAATTATCGATATAGGATTTAAAATATCTACTCCTAAAATAGATAACACTGCAAATTTAATGCTAGTTTCATTATCTGTGTTTTTTTCTTCAGTTTTTGAAACATTAATCACAGATAAGGTATTGCTAATAGCTTTAACGTAAAAGTAGTTTTGATATTTACCTTCACCATAAGCCCTAACACTTTTGGGTAAGATGGATCCAAATAAAAAAATAATGAGTAGAGTGAAAATACTAGAAAATACTCTCCCATTGGTATCTTTTTTACAATTGTGCTTTGGAAAGTTTGGTTTTTCACTGGTCAGCTTGTTACTCACACCTTTGAAATCTATACCGCTGTAACTCATTTTTATCCCCCCCGCATAGACATCTTCAAAAATAACTAACCAAGATGCTAGTCTGTTTTTCTTTAGATGCCTTTTACATTATATATGAGGGAATATAGTGATTTATTACTAGTTTATATTAGTAATTCTAGTTTAAAAACTTATTTATGTCCTCGAGATCTAGTGCAGGCTGCAAGGCTATATTAAGACCACTCGCAATAATTTTAGAAAGAGAATTTATAACCATATCAATTTCCTTTGGTGTAACTACAAGATTACCAACATAAGGATTTAATATTTCAGTGATCATCTTTTGTTTTTCCTGCTTATCAATGGACTTAAGCATATTGTAAAATTCTCCACCTGCATTTGCAGTTCTAATCATCTCATCAAGCACTAAATCAATGGTATCATTTGCTAGAGTTGCTGCATCCACTACTGTTGGAACCCCAATAGCAATAACGGGTACTCCTAAGGTTTGCTCATTTATTTGCATTCTTCGATTTCCTATGCCGGCTCCTGGTGAAATCCCAGAGGTACCTATTTGTATAGTTCTATTTACCCTATCCATTTTTCTAGAAGCTAAGGCATCAATACATATTACTAGATTAGGCTTTATTTTCTCCACTATGCCTCTAATAATTTCGCCAGTTTCCATACCGGTTATTCCAAGTACTCCAGGGGATATAGCACAAACAGGCCTTATACCTTCATCTATAGAGTCCGGTACTAATTCTTTTAAGTGCCTAGTAACCATTATTTTCGAAACAACTTTTGGACCTATAGCATCCGGAGTAACGTTCCAATTACCAAGTCCAACCACCAGGGCCGTCATACTATCCTCTAATTTTATTAAAGGTTTAAGTACCTTTCCCATTACAATACTAACCCGGTCCATAGCCTCACCATCATAGTGAACAAATTCTGGGATATCAATAGTTATATATGTACCTTTTGGTTTTCCCATCATTTTTTCACCAACATCGCTGACTATTTTTACATTAGTGATTTTAATATCACCCTCATTATACTCATCTACATCAATACCAGGCATCTCACCATTGTTTTCTGCACTGTATATCTCTTTAGCTTCCACAGCTAAGTCTGTTCTTATACTTATCATAATTTCACCTCAACTAGATTTTTAATATTAGCTTTTCCTAATATTTCTTTCCTATTCTTTTAAAACTATTTATTTAAAGCAGCATTATATTAAAATTTCTATATATAGGATAAATTTCACTTGATGTGATTTAAGTTTAATGCTATAATATCAATTGTCTATTGTCTATTAAATAGACTCGTATGCAGTTTTCCCCAAGACTGCAAATACGGATTAAATACAAAGGGGGGTGAAAAACAAATGGCAAATATTAAATCATCAAAAAAAAGAATTAAAGTTACTCTAGTTAAGACACAAAGAAATACAATGATTAAATCAGCTTTAAAAACTAAGGTAAAAAAATTCGAAACAGCTGTCGCTACTGGCAATGTTGAAGAAGCTAAGGTTACATATGCAAACGTGGTTAAAGCTTTAGATATGGCTGTAACAAAAGGAATTCTTCACATTAATAAAGCAGCAAGAAGAAAGTCAAGACTTGCAACTAAGTTAAACAATTTAAGTTTAACTGCATAATAAATAACCGGTGACAAGCACCGGTTATTTGTTTTTTTGTTACATAACTGTCTTTATCATAAATACTTCAATATTTATCTTGTTGTCAGTAGACGTACTTTTCAGTGTTTTTTCTGTTTCAACACATAGTCCAATATTTCTCCTTAACCCCTTTAAAGTAAATTTCATACTCTGTGAAATCATTTTTTCACATATATAAGGATGAAGTTTTAACTCACCCGCCAAAGTTTCTTTTGCTTTCCCACTTTCAATACCTAATTTAATATTAAATAAAAGATTAAATTGCCTTGCTATCATAAATAAGATAAACGGAATTTTTTCGCCTTTATATATAAGTTCATTTAAGATGTCTAAGGCTCTTTTTATATTTTTCTGAGACAAATAATCAACTAAATTAAATATATCATTTTCACTCTTTTGAGGTGCCATAGCCAAAATGTCTTCTTTTGTAATTTCTCTTCCCTCTGCATACGAAACTAATTTTTCTACTTCGTTTAATATAATATCCATATTATTGTCTACATGGGAGCAAAATAGTGCAAGTTCAGCTTTTCCGATTTTTTTACCTGCAGTTTCAAATAAATCCTTACATTTTTTTTGAAGAGAGTCACCTTTTAATTTATCAACTTTTATAACACATGCCTTTTTTTCTAATTTTTTAATTTTATTGCTGGGTTTCTCTCTATCACTTGAAAACACATAATATATAATCAAAATGCAATAGGGCGAAGGATTTTTTAAGTATTCGTTTAGCAAAGAAAAATTGTCACCTTTCAAATCCCCTAAATTCTTACCTGCACCGCTATCCTCTAAAAATGATGCTCTATATACCACCACCACTTTTTTATCACTCATAAATGGCATGGTTTCACAAGCATCAATAATTGTCTCAAAATCAACTTTGCTGCCATCAAACTTGGAATAATTTAAATCTATGAAATCGCCACTTAACGCTTTCTTAGTTATAAATTTAACATGTTGTTTTATTAATTTTTCATCCGCTCCACAAAATACATAACAATTATCTAATTCATTCTTCTTTATTTTTTTTTCTAAATCCATAAAATTAATCAAAACATTCCTCCAACCCTATAAAAATTTTATAACTCTGCTTCCTATAATTATGTATTTATTTATTATTGTGCCCGCAGGCACAAATGTATCATCCCATTTCAGTTTTACAATGTTACTAAATGCTATAATTTCTTTATTGGTATTATTAAATAGCACCTTATCATTAAATACAAAGCTAGTAACTTTATTATTTGTTTTTTCTAAAAAGTACACTTGTGCTTCTAATTTCCTACCATGACTAATTAATCTTAATATACATCCGCCCCCAAGGTTAATAGTTGAATCTCCTATGTAACCAGAAATAACCCTATCTATTTTAACAGGCATCTTTATACCAGAACCATTAATGTTACCCGCAGAAACCGCAATTGTATTTTTTTTATATTGCACTAAAACTATATCATTTTTATTTATATTTATATAGCTAATCTCGGGAAAAACTTTATAATTTTGAAATACAATAATAAGAATAACACAAAGTGGAACATATTTAAATTGCTTATGTCCACTTTTTATTCCAAGATAACATAGATATAGCCCAAATACAACTAAGCTCTCTATATAAGAAAAGTAAATCATTTCGGGTAACAGTACCCCTAAAATTTTCTGAATAAATTCTATAATTGATAAAACTGTGTATAAGCCATAATTTATTAAATTGAACAATGCATTTATGCCACTAAGTCCTAGCCCTATATTTCCAAGGATTACAACTACCGTGTAAAATGGTAATAGAAGTAAGTTTCCAAAAATAAATCCTAAACTAAAAGTTTTCAATGCAAAAACTACATAAGGCAGGGAAAATATTTGAGAACTTATGCTTAAACTAAAAGACTCGTTTAAAATAGAGGGTAGTTTGTATAACACCTTTTTAACTTTTTTATTAAAAAGAATAATTCCTAGAACGCAAAGAAAAGAAAGCATAAAACCAATATCTAAAATAGAAAATGGTCTAATTATAAGTAGAATAATTGCAGCTAGGCTAAGAGAAGAAAGGCTATCATATTTTTTATAAACTTTACTCGATATTTTTAATACAAAAATCATTATAAAGGCTCTTATGGTAGATGCTTGCCCACCTGTAAATACCATATATAAAAAAGAAAATAATATGGCAATTTTATAACCAAGAATAATTTCTAGTGCTTTATATACTACTGACATATGGAGTCCTGATACACTTATAACATGACTAATCCCCAATTTTTTAAAATCTTCTTTTTGGTTTTTTTCTATGTATCCACTATCCCCAAAGCACACTCCCATAACTAGTGCCGCCTTTTCTTTTCCTAATATAGGAGAGAATTTTTGGTATAAGTTGCTTCTAAAATTTTCAATCACAAATATTAAATCCTCATCACATATTTTATAATCAAAAACCTTATAGGTTCCCACTATTCCTCTTTCATAAACTGGTGATTTTTTAAAATTACCACTTATCCAAACATTTCTTCCTTCGGTTAATTTAAAGATATCTCCTTCCAAAACTATTTTTTTACCATTATATTTTGCATAGCAATAATAAGTACTTTTATCTGAAATTCTCACTTTCACGTTTGGTTTATTGGGCAAATTAATATTAAAATATGAATAATAATTTGTAGCAGAAACAACGAAAAAACACAATACTAAATAGAAAAATTTTTTCTCTATAGTAAAATACATTATACCTAAAAAAGATGCAGCTATAACTGCACCTAAAATAGGATCAATAGTTAAAATTAGAAAAGTAAAGCATCCCATAAATATTGTTATTGCATAATATACTAAAGGTCTAACCATAATAAACTATAAACTTGAAAATTTATTTATTAAAAGAACATATTAATTTGTTCAATCCTCTTCTATTTCTATTATAATCTCAACACTATGGATATTAGGAGTGGCATGAATGTGTCTCACATGAGGTATTCCAGTTTTATTTCTTGTTTTAAAATAATTACAAGTAATCTCCTCTGCCGCACTTTCCGACAAATTATTATAATTAACGAAATACTCTTCTTCTGGCATATCTAAAAAGATAGTATTACTTCCTATTACCCTTGTTTCAAATATATTTTCAAGCATTTTCACACCTCCACAATTTTATTTTATCCAATAGAATTATAATTAATCAGGGTATTTTTACTTGTTTTTGATTTCTCTAACACTGTTAGCATTTTTTTTAGCATTGTAACGTTTTTCATTAACTAAAATAGCATTAGTTTTAAATAACTAAAAATTGAAATTATTAAAGCAAATAAACATAAAAGCAATTTGTAATAATAAATTTATTAACATCAAGGCATAAGAAATTTTATTTTTAGAAAAATGATTTTCATGTAACAACTTTAAGGTGAATAGATTTTGAAATAGTGCAAAAATTAGAGTGCTTATCTGCTGTGCACTATACGTCGCAAATCTATGTATACGAGTTAATATCAAAAAATACATTCCACAAGTTGCAAGTGAAGTCACAATAGAAACTCTTTTTATATAATCATAGTTAATATTTTTAATATTTTTCAAGGAACTCTTATTTTGAAATAAAATTGATAACCCACAAAATGGTGCACTGATGAAATTCAAAAATAAAATTTCAATAAATGAAAATGGCAATTTACCCTTAGTAATTAAACAAACTAATATGATAAATAATTCATTTATACCCATTACGCAGAAAAATAAAGCTAATTCACTTATATAGTTAATAATCTTTTTACTCTTCTGAACTAAATTTATTATTTCACTTAAATCATTTTCTTGTAAATATAAACTTGAAAGCTTTCTTACTACATTGCTGCATTCACTTCCCGTAGAAATGGATATACGAGAGTTATTAAGGTATTCCAAATCCGTTAAGGTGTCCCCCAGCGATGCTATAGAATATCCTCTATTATTCAGCAAATTAACAATTTCATTTTTATGTTTAGGGGAAATTTTAGAAAAGATTCTAACCCCCTCAATATTTTTTTCAAATTCTTCACTACTCATATAATCTATTTCTATTCCTGATAATATTTGTTCACTCTTAACTGCAAGCCCTAGAAGCTTCCCAAAAGCTAAACAAGCTAATTTATTGTCTCTTTCATCTACAATCAACCTAATATTAAGGTCCTCACAAGTCTTTATTGCTGCATGGACACTTTCCTTTATAGGATTTTCAAAAACCATCAGACCAACAAAAACTAAATTGCTTTCAATATTCTCATCAATACTGGGTTCATAATTAAAATTTCTATATCCAAGGCCTATAACATTATAGGAACTATTAGACATTTCAATATGAACATTTATTATATTTTCAATGTCAGTGTCTTTAATTTCTTTTTCCACACCATTAATTAATATATGAGTACATTTATTTAAAAGTCCATCAAGATTACCTTTTACATTGGCTCTATACCTGTCTTCATTCTTATTTACAACAGTTTTAATCCTTCTATCAGAATCATAGGGTATTACAAAAATTCGCTCCTGCTCTTTCTGAAGCTCACTGTTTTCACTTAATTTTTCACTACAAAAATTGCAAACTGCATATTCCACTAAACTCTCAATAGAATTAGATTTTTCTGCATATGGTTCGCCTTCTGTAAGTTCAGCATCGTTGCAAAGTGTAGCTATGCTAATCATTCGCTCTAATGTACCTTCAATAACAACACCCTGGTCTTCCAGATTAATAAGCCCATTATCACAATAAACTTTCCTGAAAATAAATTCATTCTCAGAAATAGCACCTATTTTTTTTGTAAATATTGCAGATATGTTAGAAAGAAAGTACATGGTAGAAATATCCTTTATGTAAATATTCTTCTTTTTAAACCTAGCTGATATAATATGAAAAAACACAAGTAATATTATAATAATAACAGGAAAATTAAAGCTCATAAAAATAAAAATAAGGTCATTTATAATTTCATGGATAGCTAATTTCTGGTATAAGGTTACCACTAAAGTGAATATGCCAACTATTGTAGTAATTATAGAGGCTTTACTTGCAATTTTACCAAATCTTTTACTAAAAAACCTATTATCATTTTTATAATGCAGTAATGCTTTTAAGATCTTACCAATTTGTGTATCCATACCCGTAGCAATAACTATCCCAAGGCCATACCCTTCTGTAACAATAGACGATTTAAAAACCATATTCTTTATTTGTGAAAGATTTATAATTTCTCCCTCTATCTTCATAGAGTATTTTTCTACTTCATATTTTTCACCTGTTACAGCTACTTCTTTAACTACAAGATTTTCGCATTCTATTAGCCTAATATCTGCTGGAACATAGCTACTCTTTTCTAAAAAAACTATATCCCCAACTACTATTTCCTCACATCCTATTTTGCATCTCTTTCCGTTTCTTATTACAACGGCAAAAGGTACATTAAGATTATCTATTGCCTTTAAATTCTTTTCTTCCTTATAGTCTCCAATGATTATTAATATAAGACTAGCTAGCATTATGAAAGTTGCGATAAATCCCGCGATATATAACTTATTAAAAAACAACATAATGACAAAAATTAAGTACACTGCATTCCATAACTGGGCTATTTCCTTGATAATCAAAATTAAAAGGCTTTCTATTTTAGGCTTTAATATAATATTATTACCATATGTTTCTCTCATATATTTAATTTTATTTTCGCTTAGCCCTAACTTAACGTCTGAATCTAAAGTTTCTACTACCTTTGTCATTGTATTCCCATACCACTTCTTCATATTACCCAACCTATCCTTCTGCATTTATATACATTATATTCTTCGCTTACATAAACAAAAGACTTTAATATAACAACTAAAGTCTTCAGCATTAAAATGCCTTTATTATATGAGTTCTATCTTATTAATTTGTTATTTTTAGATTGTCCCATTTCAATTTCTCCATCAGCATATATATACATTCCAGACCCTTGTCTTTCATCATTTTGCCATTGCCCTATATATTTTTCTCCTCCAGCCCAATTATGAATCCCATCTCCATGTCTAAGTCCATCTTTCCACTGGCCTACATAGGAATCTCCATCTGGCCAATTGCAAATGCCTTGACCACATTTTTCATCATTTTCCCACTCTCCTATATACTTTTCACCATCTGGCCATGTGTATATTCCACTTCCGTGTTTTTCATCATTATTCCATTGACCTATATATTTTTCCCCGCAAGCCCAAGTAAGAGTTCCCAGGCCATGCATCTTGTCATTCTTCCAAAGACCTACATATTTACTTCCATCCGTATAAATAAAGGTACCTTGGCCATTTTTCTTACCATCTTTTCTTTCTCCCACATAGGATCCTCCGTGAACATGTTGTACTTTAGGAATTATCAAATTAGCATTCTGCATTTTAATTTTATCCAAAACAGTTTTATTAAATTTTATATTTTTCATGCTGTATTTCCTCCTTTTCCTTAGGCAACCTTAACCTAATGTTCCACTTTGCGTGCCTCATCTTTAATATACTATACCATAAGTTTTTAGAAATTATACAATATTTTTTTACATAATAAAAACCTGTAGGAATAAATTCCTACAGGTCTTGTATTAGATATAATTATCTTTGAAATCCTCTATTGTTTTGTTGTTTTTTAGCTCTTCTACAATCAGGACATCTTTGTGGTTCA
Organism: Clostridium bowmanii; assembly: GCF_018861315.1. GTDB lineage: Bacteria > Bacillota > Clostridia > Clostridiales > Clostridiaceae > Clostridium_AD > Clostridium_AD bowmanii. Next base: position 49,285 of record NZ_JAHLDL010000011.1, read on the forward strand.
TTTTCAAATCCTTTTTCTTTATAAAATTCCTGTTCACCCTCAGTGAATACGAATTCTTGTGAACAATCTTTACATACAATAGTTTTATCTGCCATTTAAACATTTCTCCTTTTTATTTATATTAAGATTTAAGAGCTGATTTACTTTATATGCCTAAAAAGGTAATGTTTAAATCATATTAAATCTTGATGTTGTTGATTTTGCAATCTCAACTCATTTAGAATACCATATATATTATTAGTTTGCAACACTTTTCTTTAAAATAGTTTAAAAATACCATTTTTTTATTTCTTATTTCATATTTCTAGCTATTGCTAAATTAATAGTTCCTTTAACAAGATCAATGGCCTGTAGCTTGCTATGTCCCTTATGTTTTATTTCCTCTTCTTCTTTCCTTGCAATTGCTTTAAAAGGATATTCTTTCTCGTTGTTGTCCATAACTTCTATTACATAGCCTCTGTATTCTTCCATATTCCACCTCTTATTATTTATTTAAAATTTTGCTTCTAATCATATACTTTGCATATATTATTTAAAACTAAACAGTAATTTAACTTAAAATTTTCTTACACTTTAGCATTTCATTTTTTATTTCTAATTCTTTTATAATTTTCCTATTTTGTCCTCCCTATGTAAACCATTATATCACACCTTGAATAATTTGAATATTCTTTTATTAAAATTAACCTTCTATTAACTTCTCTATAAAATATTGCTGATTAAATTCAAAAATATTAAAGCGTGCACCCTCTACTCAGTTGGATACACGCTTTAATATTCCAATATTTAATTTTTAATAATATTTGTTATTGAAATATTAATCTTCTTTTCTATGTTTCTTTTTTACTACTTTTAACCTAAAAAAGTCTTCTCTTTCCTTCTCTTCTAGAACTTCAGTAATAAATTTTACTATTTCCTCAAATTTAGGAATTTGTATATTTTGAAGTGCATTTGCTCTCTTTTGGGTTTTCTTTACTTCCATGGCTAATCTGTACACAGCATTTTCTACTTCTGCTAGCTCATAGGTTAAATATTTCACATCGTTAAATTCCTTCATTGCCTCATCAATAGTCGCACTACTTCTGTAAAATCCATATTTAGGATGTATATCTTTTCTCTCAAAAATAATTTTTGGTACTTCTACCCCCATAACACTCTTGAATAACATGTCATAATCTTTAGCTTCTTCCACAGTCATAGCTATATCTTGTATATTTGTTATTCCAGAATTTATATTTGCAGATTCTAATGCTTTATATGCTTTTGAAAAGGTTTTATTTACCTGGTCTTGAAGTCCACGTGCTTTATCTACATAAGACATCATTTCTCTTATAAGAACATTTCTTTTTTTATCCAATAATTCAAATCCACTTTTAGAAAAATCCAAGGAATTTTTAGCAGACATTAAGGTAGATTTAGTTGGTGCAAAAGTTTCCATACTACAACACCGCCGCTACATAATATTTATCTAGAATTTTAGGCGAAACCCTATCCAGTTCATTCCTAGGCAATATACCAAGAATTTTCCAAGCTAAATCTAAAGTTTCTTCCATATCCCTATTTTCATCATAGTCCTGTTTTAAAAATCTTTCTTCAAAAGCTCTACCAAAATCCATGTATATCTTGTCTGTTTCTGAAAGCTCATCTTCTCCTATAACCTGCGCTAATGCTATTACATCTTGCACCCTAGAGTAAGCTGCAAATATCTGATTAGATACATCTCCATGATCTTCCCTTGTAAACCCTTCACCAATGCCATCTTTCATAAGCCTAGAAAGCGATGATAAAATATTTACTGGAGGATATATGTCTCTTTGCTGAATTCCTCTACTTAAAACAATTTGCCCTTCCGTAATGAAACCTGTAAGATCAGGCACTGGATGCGTTATATCATCGTTAGGCATAGTGAGTATTGGTATTTGTGTTATGCTACCCTTTTTCCCTTTCATCATACCAGCTCTTTCGTAAAGCGATGCCAGATCAGAATATAGATATCCGGGGTAACCCTTTCTACTTGGAACCTCTTCTTTTAATGATGAAAGTTCCCTTAAAGCTTCACAATAATTAGTCATATCTGTAAGTATTACAAGCACATGCATATCTTCTTCAAAAGCTAAGTATTCTGCAGCAGTAAGCGCACATCTTGGGGCTATGATCCTCTCAACTATAGGATCATCAGCTAAATTTGTAAACATAACTACCTTTTCGAGTACTCCCGCTTCTTCAAAACTTTTCTTAAAAAAGTTAGCATCATCATACTTTATTCCCATAGCTCCAAATACTATACAGAATTTTTCGTCTGCCTCACTAGAAACTTTTGCTTGCCTTACTATTTGCGCCGCTAGCTCATTATGAGCCATACCATTTCCAGAGAATATAGGAAGTTTTTGTCCTCGTATTAATGTAGCAAGGCAATCTATAGACGATATTCCTGTTTGTATATAATCTCTAGGATATCTTCTAGCTACAGGGTTCATAGGCCTTCCATTTATATCATATTTCTTTGAAGAATAAACTTCCCCACCATTATCTCTTGGGTCACCTATTCCATTAAATTCTCTACCTAATATATCCTTTGTAATAGCTATTTTAAAGGATTCACCTTTAAAATGCACTGAAGTATTGTCCACTGACATTCCAGTTGTTGTTTCAAAGACTTGTACTATAGCCTTGTCTTTATATATTTGAACAACTTTTCCCTTTTTTTTATCTTTTCCATCAACCAATATATCAACTATTTCATCATAGGCAACGTCTTCCACATTAGAAAGTATAATTAAAGGGCCTTGAACTTTATTTAACATTAAATATTCTTTCTTCATTTTGCACCTCCTTGCTAGTATCTATAGGTATACAATAATTATCCGATACCTTACTTGTATTTTTCTATAAGCTCCTCAAAATAACTTGCTAATTCACTTTCTAAATCATCTATTAGCTCTGGATTATCATTGGGCACATTGTACTTCATTTTATAAAGTTTTTCCATTAATTCCTTATTCATTATAACTGAAATTGGTATTCCAAATTTTACAGCCTTGCGTCCACTATCATAAAAGAATTCTATAGCTTTAAGCATTTTGTATTGTTTGTTTAAAGGCACATAAGTGTCCACGGCATTATATGCATTTTGTTGGAGGAATGCTATTTTAAGACATTTTGCTATCTCTATGATAAGCCTTTGTTCGTCTGGAAGTACATCCTCACCTACTAGCTTAACTATCTCTAAAAGCTTATTTTCTTCATATAAAAGTTTAAGCATCTTTGCTCTTAATTCCATTACGTCCGCCGCCACGTTTTCCTCATACCAATCTTTTAAAAGTGAAACGTATCCGCTATAACTAGTTAGCCAGTTTATTGCTGGATAATGCCTTGCATAAGCCAATTTTTTATCAAGACCTAAAAAGGCTGAAACAAATCTTTTCGTATTTTGAGTAACAGGTTCTGAAAAATCTCCGCCAGCAGGAGAAACTGCTCCAATTACTGTAACAGATCCTTCAGTATCATTTAAGTTTTCTACATATCCTGCTCTTTCATAGAACTCTGCAATTCTTGATGGAAGATAAGCTGGATATCCTTCTTCAGCAGGCATCTCTTCTAGTCTACCTGAAATCTCACGGAGTGCTTCAGCCCATCTTGAAGTTGAGTCTGCCATTATAGCAACATGATATCCCATATCCCTAAAATATTCTGCTATAGTTATGCCTGTATAAATACTTGCTTCTCTTGCAGCTACGGGCATATTTGATGTATTTGCTATAAGTACAGTCCTATTCATTAGTGGCAAATCAGTTCTAGGATCTATTAGTTTTGGAAAGTCTTCTAGAACTTCTGTCATTTCATTTCCTCTTTCTCCGCAACCAATGTACACTATAATATCTGCATCAGACCACTTTGCAAGCTGATGTTGAGTTATAGTCTTTCCAGTACCAAACCCTCCAGGAATAGCACAAGTTCCTCCCTTAGCCAGTGGAAAAAATATATCTATTATTCTTTGTCCCGTAATAAGAGGTTTAAAAATAGTTTTTTTATCTTTTACTGGTCTTGGCTGTCTTACAGGCCAAGATTGGTAAAGTTTAAGTTCATGAATATTCTCGCCCTGCTTTAATTTAACTACTACTGTTTCTATATTATAGCTTCCACTTTCACTTACCTCTACTACTGTTCCAAATACTCCAGGTGGTACCATTATCTTATGTATAATAGTTTCTGTTTCTTGAACAGTTGCATATATATGTCCCTGCTTTAATTCATCTCCAAGTTTTACTGTAATATCTACATCCCAAAGTTTTTCTTCATCAAGTGAAATAAGGCCTATACCCTCTGGTAAAAATCCATGGGACATTTCATTTATTTTTTCTAGTGGCCTCTCAATTCCATCAAATATATTTCCTAGTATCCCTGGTCCAAGTTTAAGAGAAAGAGGATTTCCAGTGGAAATCACAGGTTCACCTATCTTAAGACCACTAGTTTCTTCATAGACCTGAATAGTTGCGTAGTCATCTTCTAGTATTATGATTTCACCTATGAGCTTTTTTTCCCCCACCATGACCATTTCTCTCATTTTAAAGCCTTTCATGTGCTCAGCTTTTATAACTGGACCATTCACTCCCATTATATTTCCTTCCATGCTTTTCCTCCCCTTGATAAATCATCTTTTTCAAAGCTGCCAAATCAGTGGACAGATGAGAATTCCCAGCTTACTGCAAGGCTAGCATTTCCATAACTCTAACACCAATTATTTCTTTACTTTCTTGTAATTTGGAAAATATACTGCTATCTATTTTAAATTTTCCCTCAAAATCTTTTATTATTATGCCGCCTATAAAGTCCTCCTCAGAAATCTTTATATCCACATTTCTATCGCTATAATCACTAAGTATAACCCCAATTTCATTTTGAAATTTTTCATAATCTCTTTTTAATAATATAATAAAATACTTTCCACTATCCATTCCTTTTAGGGACTTTTCTAATAAGCTAAGAAAATAAGGTTTATATTCTGGAGTTGAGACAAATTCTACAAGCTTCTCTCGTACATTTTCTAGTGCCTCAGAAATTAACTTATCCTTAAGAAATAACATTTCTCTTTGCTTATTAAGCTTCTCTTTGGCCACTAGTCCATTTGCTTTAATATTAGATTTTTTTGTAACCTCTCTTTGAAGACTAAGCCTCAGAACTTCTATCTTCTCTTTTTCTTTATTTATTTTTTTTTCAGCCTCCACACTAAAGGCCTCTAATTTTTCTTCTTTTTCTTCATTTACTTTGTCATATATTATTTTAGAAAACAAACTTATCTTATCTTCAATGGTGGTCATAACCAAACCTCCTGCCAATTCTTATGCTTCTGGTGTACTAATTATATAAATATACTTTTAAATATACTTTCAATTATATAAATATACTTTTATTATAATTTAAGCCCTATAGCCTCTTTAACATATCTTAATATAGAGTCACTACCTTTATTTGAACCATGCCTATCAGGAATCTCTACCAAAAGAGGTCTTTCCTTAGATAATTTTATTTTACTTACCTCCTCTGGTACTAGATCACTAATTATCTCTGTTACTATTATTATTCCTATAGCCTCATCCATTTTTAATTGTTCGATTTTTTTAACTATTTCTTCTTTTTCATGAAGAACAATACCTTCTAGCCCCGCCATTTGCATACCTACAAAGGTATCAATATTATCACTTATTAAATAGCTTTTCATAAGCCTCTCTCCTAAAATTATAATTTCGCAAGTATCAGTATAGAAATAATAAGTCCATATATAGCAATACCTTCTCCAAGACCAACAAAGATAAGAGTTTTACCAAGTATCTTTGGATCTTCAGATACTGCACCTAAGGCAGAAGAACCAACTGCTCCTACAGCATATCCTGCACCAATAGTTGCAAGTCCTGTAGAAAGTCCTGCCGCTAAATATCCAAGTCCAGCAGCAGGGTTTACTGCCACCGCTGTTGCAGCACGCGCTACGCTTGGAATATTTACTATTAAAGCACCCATCATAACCGGAATAAATACACCTAGGTTTATTTTAAGTGCTTTTTTTATCTTTTGTTTTCCTAAAAGATCTATTTTACTTTGCTGAACAACACCATAAGTAATAGTAGCTATAACAACACAAAATGTTAACATTAATAATATAGTCATAATTTTTATTCCTCCTTTTAATATCGAGTGCACTACACTCCGCACTAATAAGTTTCATTAACTTTATCCATAAATAAGATATTTTTTTAATCTATATTCTTTTATATGTGTTACTTAAGTCTAACCTTCACAGGCTCAAAAGTAGTTCCCCCACCTTCATAATACTTGCTAAATAATTCATAGTATTCAAGTCTTAACCCTTGTATAAATACTATGAGCCCCTCAAGACATATAATTATTACATTTCCAAGTATTAGTATTAATATTGAAGCAAATCCATTCTTAGTCATAGCAGCCATGGCAGAAAATGCAACAAAAAGTCCAACGTGATTTAATGCAAAAGCACCTATTCTTATAAATGAGAGTGTATTAGTAAACATAGCTAAAAGTGTTTCTATTACTTCGAAACCTGATTCTATAAAATAATCCTTGGCTCCAGCTTCAAATAATATTTTTTTACCTAAAATCATATTAGCTAGTGGCTCTTTTAGCAATATCAATAATAAGAAAAATACAAAATAGATTATCCAAATAGTTGTTGGTAATAATGGATTTTTATACACTATAGAAACTATTAGTATTAATGCTCCAACATAGAACATAAAACCTGCTAGTCCTTCTTTTCCAAAAAGTCCACGTTCTATATCTTTCCGCCTTAAACTGTTAGTAATTCCCAGTACAAACCCTAAAAGTAAGAACCCGCATCCAAATATAATTGCGGTAATTAATATATCATTAATATGTTCCATAGGCCTAATTAGCAGTGCTGGAACTACCTTTTCAGAACCAAACACACTTCCATATAGAAATCCGAATACTACAGAACTTATCCCAAGCCGTTCAAAAACTCCGCCCAAATTAGGTCTTTTAAACTTATTTACTAATATAAATCCTGCTAAAAGCAGAACTAATCCTTGTCCTGCATCTCCAAACATAGCACCAAACATCAATGTATACGTTATGGCCAAAAAAATAGTGGGATCGATTTCATCATAGCTAGGAACACCATACATTCCAACCATGCTCTCAAAAGGCTTAAATAATTTATTGTTTCTAAGCATTGTTGGTGGATTTATATCTTTATTGGTTCTTTCATTAGGATCTTTTTTAATAATCAATATTCTGTCATCAAAACTTGAAAGTAGCTTATTAAAGTTTTCCATAAAATTATTAGGTATCCAACCAGAAAGATAGAAAAATTCATTTGTGCCAGCAGCACTTTTTTTAATTTCTCCAGACTTTTGCTCCAATTCATAACTGTTTTGAAGATTTTTTATAGTTTTATAATTCTCATTCAAAAAATCATTAAGCTGCTTTTCAGTTTCCTCTATAGATTGTTGTACCTGGTTTATTTCATCGCCTACTGTTACTGCTACTTCTTTAGGCATTCCCGTGTAATCATCTGGCACTGGTATTTTTTCACAATTTGCAGATTTAAAAATTCTTTCCGTCTCTACTACCAAAAGTATAGGTGTGAACGATATAAATATAACGGAATCCTTTTCTTTATAAATAGATTTTATTACCGAGGGGATATTCTCATAATTAGCTTTTATTTTAGCCATATTTTGCACTGGCACTTTGTACAATCCCATTTGAAAATTTTTCATATTAGTAATATCTTCCATAGGAAGAGATACATTTGTTAAAAATTTCAATGCCTCATGAGTGTTTTTAAGATATTGCTGTTTTTCTTTTAATTTCTCTAATTTTATGTTCAAAAGCTCATATTTGCTATAAACCTCTGATAACTTCTTTTCCATGATATCAGGATCAAAAATTATCTCTTTAATATATTCTTTCCTTATACCAAAGCTATTTTGAGCCTCTTCAAGTTTCTCGATATGTTTTAAACTTATATTATAGTCCTTATCATATACGTACGGTCTTATATAACTTACATCCATTAAAGCCTCTATATTATCCGTAGAGGTTTTAAGTACAAAGTCTGACGAATTTATTTCATGCAAAGCACTAACTGGTTGCATACAGCCTTCTAGTGCCAACATTTTAGTTAACTTATCAAAATCTGTAATGGCTCCAACTAAATTAACCATATGCATTTTTTCTATAGACACAAAATCACCTCCTGCGATCCTCTGTGGTAGATAGTATTTTAGATTTTAACAGAGACAAAATTAACACCTTCATCTATAGCAACGGAATATCTCTTTTGTTCTAATATAGATATAATATCACTTACTTCAATTCTATAAAACATAAGATAACTCATAACCATACTAATGTTAGTCTTATTTTCTCTCAGAATTTTCTTTAAATATTTCTTTTGGAATTCCCTTTCCTGCTTCTCAATGGAATTGGGATCATCTTTTTCATATATATGAGCATAGGGTGTTTTTTCTATTAAACTATGCAATTCATCAATATTATTTACATAACAAAGCTGTCTAAGCTCTTCCTTTGATAGTTTATATCCATTGTATATAGTGTAGTTAAACAATTCTTCTGGTGGTATTTTATAAAAGGTCTTTCCCCTATATATCCAACTTAAATTTAGTAGGTCTGCTTCAAGGCCAATTATACTATGCACCACTTCACTATTCTCCTTGTCTAGATGCTTGAGCTCTTTCCTAATTGTCGTAAAATAAACAAAATCGAGTTCTGTTTCAATCCTAAACAATCCTTTTTCATTTATGCCTTTTGATAAATTTTTTAAACTCTTGTAATATATGCTTCCTTTTAATCCTTCCACAACCTCTTCTACATTTTTCAGAGCTAATAAATAATCATAATTTATTGTATTTAGGGAACTTCTAGCAATTAACCTCTTTGAAATTTCATCGTAACTGTGTCCCAAATATTTGCCTCTAATAATTACTTTTAAATCTTCTATTTCCCATCTTACAAAAAAAGCTTTTATAAGCTTCCTATATTCACCATTAAAATAATTTATAAATTTACTATAAATATTTATATAGTGTTTATGTAAAATAATCTCTAAATCGCCCCTGTGAATCTTATCTAAGTTATATGGTTCCAAAAGCTGCGCATAGTTAGTTTCCTCTTTTAAAACTTTAACAGTACTTTTAAAGTCTTTACATTTTAACAATTTCAAGTACTGGTCATCCTTAAGCATCTTTCCCATTAAAGCCTTTACTTTAGAATTTATGGCACTAAACACAACAACACTTCCCATATATTTCAACTCCTATAGCGACTCTATTATTCCATTAAATACGCCCTCTACTATTGTTAATTTATTGCTATGATATTTAATGTTAATTTTATTTAATCCTTCTTCTTTTTCTGCTCTTATATTTTTAGCTTTTTCCTCAGCCTCAATTATTTTTTCATTGCTTATAGTGTTCTTAATATTTTTAGATTCTTCTTCCCAGCTATCTTTCATATCTACTATTGTTTTTTCAAGTTCATTTTGTTTCTCTTTTAGTAGTTCATCAATTCCTTTTCTATAACTTTCAGCATCTTTATCTATGCTCATTATTTTGTTCATTACAAATTCCAAAGCCTCGCCCCCAATATATTTAAAATAATACATCATTTTGATTTTAACTATAATAATGGATATTAAGTATCCTTTCATTATATTACCCTTAAAGCATAATGTCGAAATCCATTTTGGGCACAATATAAGCATTTATTAATGAATTTGAGTGTTATTAAGATATATTGTGCAATTAGCTAACACTAGCTATGTTTATCGCAGGTATACCCCTATAAAGTACGTCCTTCTATAAAATTCACCTTTATATTACCTGAATCATGTAGTATACTTATACATTATGGTGAAATACAATAACAAAGGAGAATATTTATGAAAGATGATATAAAAGAAATTGAAGACAGTGTATTAAACTATCTTTATGAAAGCAGAAATGCCTCCCCACAAAGCTTAGCAAAAATTAAGTTAGCTATTAATTTAGGCAACGGTAAAGGTAATCTTAGAGTATTCAAATCTTCTCTTGAATTACTAATGAAAAAGAGACTTATAACTAAACAAGCAGTCAGAGGAAATTATAAAATTGAACCTACTGGAATAGAGGCTGTTGAAGGAAACAAAAATATTGAAGAGAACGAAAATATACAAACACCTGAAAATGTTGAAGGACAATAAAAAAAAGAGCATATGCTCTTTTTTTTACTACAAGGCGCTACATACTTTATATCTATTACTCTTTAATAAATTCAATCTCAATTTTTATTGGTAGACGTTGAAATAAATTTATAATATATATTGGCTAAATTTATAAAATCTAGACGTGCAGCTGAATCTAATAAATAAGCAGTTTCTTTTGCTTTCTTTATTCTATATTTATTTAATTCACTAATTATTTCTTCAGCATTTCCGATGCCTATACCATGTCCAAAATATATTTCTTTACCTAAGTCTATAACATTTTCTCCTTGCCATTCAGGTGTTACTGGATTTACATCAGGACTATAAACGTATCTTCTATCCCCTGGTAAATAATCACTATGTTTTTCTAAAATACCAACATCCTCAAGCAAACTATCAATATAATGCCAATTCATTAAGTGTATTTCGGGAAATAGTTCATTGAAGAGTTTGTCGCCAAGTATATTAAGCAATGCTTGATAATAAATAATAATCATTGCAGTAGCACATTCAGTACCATATTTAGAACTATTTATAGAAATATCCTTTATAGCATCACTAGGAATTATACCTTTTTTTAATTTAAATCCACCTTCCTCAGTACGATCCCAATATTCAAGATTACACATTGATTTACGAAAGATTGTAAATGACATATGGTCTTCATTGAGTCTTATAGCAGCAATAACAATATCTTTTCGTAATTTCAACTCAAACTGCAACTGATTTAACGAATCATATTCGTACCTATCCTTACTTAACTCCATCTTGTTAATGATATCTCTTTCAATACCGTTTGGCTTATATTCATTTATAAAAGCATCAACTTTAACAATATTGTTAGGCATTATAATCATTTACTATCTCCTCTAATTATTATATTGAGTTTAGAAGCTATGAGTTTCAGCGCATAACCTAGCTTCTGCAATTCTTATTTGTTTAGGTATGGAATTGTTAATCCATGATATCCATAAATATATGTTTTCATAATAGATTCTAAGTGAGAATGTAGATAGCAACATCTTATTATCTTCATCTAAATTGTTAAAATAACCTAATAACTTTTTTTCTTTTACAGTGTATGGCATTAATGGTTTACCAGTATAAAGAGATACCCGTCTACACAAATATTTGGCATCTAATTCTACAATATAGGGTATAGGCTTACTGGTTCTCTGAAAACTTTCCCCCGTAAAATATAAAAACGGATAATTCTCACTAATCCAGTTTAAAAAAGCAACATATTGATTTTCACTACCTCTTCTATTCATATCTATAGAAGGTACAAAGTCTAAAAGTTTGCAAGCTAATTTAACATCATTCACGTTATCTGAACATAAATAATTTGCTATGAGCATTAAGCTATGAGGGTCTCTTGCTTGAAAAAATGTCCAAATTAGATCATGGTTATAAAGACCTTTTCTGTTTCTAAAAAATATCATGTCAACTATAATAGGTAATATTGTTTTATCATTGTGACCCTTAATTAAAAGTGTTGCAATAGAATCCAAAATTTCATCCTTATCATTGCTTTGACCATTCTCAGATAAGCCTCTAGCAAACATGCCTCTCAAAACAGGATAACCTATTTCTTTATACTCAGATGATAAATATTCATTTGAAAAATTCCAGGTATTTATATATTTAATCACATATGATCTCCCCTTTATTTTTAATATAAATAAAGAACCATATTATATAATACTATTAATATAGCTTTATTGTTAAAGGAATCATGATGAAAAAGTCAAAAAATAAAAAGCGACCCAGAATACATAAAATTATGTATCTAGGCCGCAATATGTCGAATTAATTGGCGGGAATATGTGTGAATCGAACACACCCATCGTGGTATTAGCACGACAACACAGTTTTGAAGACTGGCAGGCACACCAGCACCTATCTACTCCCATTAGCTTTGTTTCAGTGATAATTATAACATATCCTAATACTACTATCAATAGCAATATGCATATTTTTGTCGAATTATTGATTACATTGGGGCTATTTAACTTTCTTTATATAATATCCTATCATTTTCTACTCTTTTAGTTAATTTTATACCATCAAAATGTTCTAAAAGGGCTACTGCAAATTTTCTGCTTGTATCAAATACTCCCCTAGCGGAAGAGGCTGCTATACTACCATTTTCTTTTATATAATTACACACTAGAGTTTTCGAATTTTCATAATGATCTTTTGTAAATATACAATCCTCCGCTACCTTTACTAATTGTTCATTATCTATCATGGAATCAAAAACCATTTTAAAGTTCTTTTTATCCTTTTCGCTTTGGATCAAATCACTATATTTAGGGGTATTGTATCTCCCTTTATCATAAGCTAAAATAATACTCTTTCTCAAGTTTTCTTGCTCATTTGTATATTGTATCCAAAAATCGTATAAAGATACATATTTTTCATATACTTTTATAGCATTTCTCTCTTCCATTAGCATCAATAATTCGTCATAGGTCTTTTGCTTTATATTTTTTCCGAAAATCTTATTCTTAATTTCTTCTTTTGGCATACCGCCCTTAAGCGGGTTTTCATTATGATACACTGTTAAAATTCGCTCTATTTCCTCTATCTTTTGCTTTATGAAATCCTTATGTATATATATTGTCTTATCTAATGCTGTTAGTTTAATTATTATATTATCATCTACCAGTGTTTGTAATTTATCTTCTATGCCTTGTTCATTTTTACCTAGTGCTTTTAATATAACATTGGCATCCGGGTAATCTCCACTTAATTTACTAAGAGTATTTTCTAAAATGTTTTCAGTTGTTCCACTCTCTTTAATCTTAAGGTCATCAATATATTTTTCATTAAATCTTTTGACCTTGTCCGCGGAAGGATTAATAACCATACCTCCAGCAATAGTGTACATAGGTGAATAGCTTCTAAGCACAAATCTGTCATTTCTTTGAGCATTAATCTGTTTTTCTAATCTTAATTGTACATAAGCACTTTCTCCTGGAGCTATTTCCTCTCTATCTAAAATAACCACTCTACACAAAATTTCATCTGTTCCATGATATAATCTAACTCTTTGCCTATTAACTAGCGGTTTTTTTGCACTTTTTAGGTAATAAAGCACACAATCAATTGAGAAAGAAGGTTCCATTATGTTTACCTTTGAAACTACATCTCCCCTACCTATTTCACTTAATTTTATATTAGCTAGGTTTATAGCACACCTTTGACCTGCTTCTCCAAATCCTTCAGGCTTATCATGAATTTGGATACCTCTAACCTTTGTAACTACTTTTGAAGGATATACTTCTATAGTATCCCCTACTTTTACTCTTCCACTTATTATTGTTCCAGTCACAACGCTGCCAAAACCGCTTATAGTAAATGCTCTATCCACAGGTAACCTAAAATGTCCTTCTGTGTCTTTAGCCGCAACTTCTTCTGTGATTTTATCTATATCTTTAATTAATGCTTCAAGGCCTATTTTAGTTTTTGATGATACTGCATGAATTGGTGCATTTTCTAAAAATGTACCTTTAAATTCCTGGGTCAAATCTCCTTTAATCATTTCAATCCATTCAGCATCTACTAAATCAGATTTTGTAAGCACTATGATTCCTTTTTTAACATTTAGCAATTGTAATATTTCAAAATGCTCTCTGGTTTGAGGCATAATGCCCTCATCTGCTGCTATGACCAGTAGAACCACATCTATACTACTTATTCCTGCTAGCATGTTCTTAATAAATTTCTCATGACCCGGAACATCAATAATTCCAGCTCTCCTACCAGATGGTAAATCAAAGTAGGTGAATCCTAAATTTATAGAAATACCTCTATCTTTTTCTTCTTTTAAAGTATCTGTTTCTCTACCAGTTAATGCTTTAATTAAAGTTGTTTTACCATGATCTATATGCCCCGCTGTTCCTATAATTATATGCTTCATTTAAGCCACATCCTTTCTATAAAAATATAGGCATGCAACCTATTTTTACATTGTCCTAAAAGCCTCTGTAATAATTCCATAATCCTTTTCGAATAGTGTTCTAAGGTCCATTATTACCTCATTATTATTAATTCTGGCAATTATAGCTACTTCATTCATTCTTAATTTTTCTTCTATTTGTGGTGCTGTAAAACTTTCACTTTTTATTTTTATGACATAAGTTTCTATTTTTTCTGTAGGCATGGAACCCCCACCAACCATTGAATAATCATTATCTATTGTGAAAGTGAATTTATCAGTTTTATTTTGAAGCTTTCTTTTTAGTTTTTGTGCTCTTTTCTTAAGCTCATCTTTTGGACATAAAAGCATATTTAAAGTTGGTATGTTATTAATAGCCTCTGTTTCTTCTAAATAATGCTTAAGGGTACCTTCTAAAGCTGCCAAAGTCATTTTATCTATTCGGAGCGCTCTAGTTAGTTGATTTCTCTTCATTCTATTAACATACTTTGCTTTACCTACTATAATTCCAGCTTGAGGACCACCTAACATCTTATCTCCACTAAAGGTTAATACATCTATACCTTTTCTTATACTTTCTTGAACTGTGGGTTCATAAACAAACCCATATTTAGAGTAATCTACAAGAACACCACTGCCTATATCTTCAACCACTGGCACTTCGTTTTCATTTCCCAGCTTTACTAAATCTTCTATAGATACTTCCTCTGTAAATCCCATGATTTTAAAATTAGAAGTATGCACTTTTAACAATACACCTGTATTTTCGGTAATATTATCTTGATAATCATATAAATGGGTTCTATTGGTTGTACCTACTTCCACTAGTTTAGCTCCACTAAATTTCATAATGTCAGGAACTCTAAAAGAGCCACCAATTTCAACTAATTGTCCTCTAGATACTATTGCTTCCTTTTCCCTACAAAGTGTATCTAGCGCAAGCATTACTGCAGCTGCATTGTTGTTTACCACCATAGCAGCCTCTGCACCTGTTATTTTTATAAGTAGATCCTCTATATGCGAATATCTAGATCCCCTTTTGCCTTTTTCTATGTCATATTCAAGATTGTTATAATTTTCAGCAACATTAATTACCCTGTCAATTGCATCCTTTGATAGCAGAGATCTTCCTAAATTTGTATGAACCACTGTTCCCGTAGCATTTATAACTTTTCTAAGCTTTGGAAGGTTCTTCTTATTTAGTAACATAATAGAATGTGTCATTACCTCTTCTTTTGTTAATGATTGTATTTCATCATTTAAAATTGCTTTTCTATAAACTTCTATAGCCTCTCTTAAGGAATCTAGTACAATAACTCTCATACTATTACCTAACTGCTGCTTTATTGTTTCTTCCTGAAGCAGTTCATCTACCTTAGGTAAACTTCTTAATAATTCTCTATTCATTGTAATCACCCCGCACTTATTTTATTAATTAGATTATTCTGTTAATTAAATTATTCAACAGTAATATACTTATCTTGCAGTGGTATTACTTCTCCAATGATTTGGGATTTTAGTTCTAACTCATTTAACTTAACCATAAGTTTTTTTGCCTCTTCTTTTGTGCAAGATACTAAAAGTCCACCAGAAGTTTGGGGATCAAATAGTATATCCTCTAACCATTCCGGAATGCTTCTAAGCTCATACTTACCTTCTAAGTATGCTTTATTGTTATAAGTCCCTGCAGGTACTAGACCTATCTTTGCATACTCTTTGGCCTCTTTTATATAGGGTATATTTTCTTTAAATAATTTCAAACTTATATTTGACCCCTCTGCCATCTCATAGCAGTGACCCATGATACCAAAACCTGTTATATCCGTACAAGCACTTACGTGATGCTCTACAATAATTTCTCCAGCATATTTATTTAACGTACTCATAACTTTTACTGCTATATCATAAGCGTCTTTGGAAGCCATTTCAGCTTTTATTGCTGTACTAATTATACCAGTGCCCAAGGGTTTTGTTAAAATTAACACCTCTCCTACATTGCAACCATAATTTCTAAGTACTTTATCAGGATGCACAATTCCCATCACTGATAGACCATATTTAGGTTCATCATCTTGTACTGAATGCCCACCCATTACTATTGCTCCAGCTTCTAGTACTTTATCTGCTCCGCCTTTTAAAATCTCTCCAAGTATATCTATATTTAAACAATTGGGAAAACATACTATATTTAAGGCTAATGTTGGTTTTCCTCCCATAGCATACACGTCACTTAATGAATTTGCTGCTGCTATTTGCCCAAAAACATATGGGTCGTCAACCACAGGTGTAAAAAAGTCTAAGGTTTGAATAGCTGCAATTTCATCACTTAATTTGTATACTGCTGCATCATCCGAAGTTTCAAATCCAACAATTAAATTTTCACTTTCCATTTTAGGTAATTTATCTAATATCTTTGCCAAGGCCCCCGGCCCTATTTTCGCTGCTCAGCCAGAGGTTTTCGAAAATTCTGTAAGTCTCTTATCCATATTAACCTCCTTGTAGTGCTCTGGTGTAGAAAACAATTACTAATTGTTTTCCCTCCTTGTAGTTCTCTGGGGCAGAAAACAATTATCAATTGTTTTCCCTCCTCGTAGTTATTCTAAATAAATAAAACGCATTAATTATTACTAAATGTTCAAGATAATTTTATACCATTAGTCACTTTATGTCTACCTTATCTATGAATTTGCTTAAGGTCTTTTCCCCAATACCACCCACTTTTGTTAGTTCCTCTACTGTTTTAAATCCTCCATTTTCTTCTCTATATTTAATAATGGCATCAGCTTTAATATCTCCTACACCTGTAAGAGTTTTTAACTCTTCTTTGGTTGCAGTGTTTAAGTTAATAATAGCATCTTTAGTAGTGGTTGACGCCGTAGGACTCGAAATTGTAGGACTTGTAATATTACCTTGTAAATCTTGTACCTTATCTTTCTCACCTTTTTTATAAATCATAACACATTCTTCATCCTTTAGTTTTTCAGAAAGATTAGTGACATTAAGGTCAGCATCATCTGTAACTCCACCTGCTAGTTTTATAAGATCAGTTACCCTACTATCCTTTTTTATTTCATAAACACCTGGTACTTTTACAGCCCCCTTTATATCAACTTTAATATTAATATCCTCTACTATATTTGCTGAGGCTGCAATAACTCCAGCCGCTTGTTTTTTTTCTGCAGTTTTATCAGCTTGTATACTTTTATCAACTTCTGTAGTTTTATCACCTTCTACAAATATATCCTTATAATCTGTAGCATTAACATTTCCCTTCTGACTTGACAATGCGAACCCAACAATTATAAAAATAATGCTTATGCACAATATAGCTATAGATCCAATTATTTTTTCTTTATTTTTCATAAATCCTCCTTCTTAGCTCTGTAAACGAAACTAATTACTGTTTGCTTTACCTTCTTATATAAAATTATTGACAACTTTTCATAAATACTGTCGCTAAGAAAGAATTTTATTGATATAATGTAACTATTGAAAACTGGAGGTAATCTATGAAAAAATTAATTACAATAATAATCACATCATTTTTGTTACTTTTTAACACAGCACCAGCAGTCCAAGCTCTAGTAAAACCACCAACAGTATCAGCTGATAGTGTAGTTTTAATGGATGCAACTACAGGTAAAATACTTTATGAGAAAAATAAAAATTCTGCTTATCCTCCAGCTTCTACTACTAAGATAATGACTATACTTCTAGTTTTAGAAAATTCTAAATTAGACGATGTGGTAACCGTAAGTAAAAACGCAGAAATAGCTGATGGGTCAAAAATATATATCACTGAAGGCGAGAAAATATCTGTAAAAGAATTGCTATATGGATTAATACTGGCTTCTGCCAATGATTGCGCTGTAGCCTTAGCAGAACATATAAGTGGCTCAACAGAAAAATTTGCAAAGCTTATGAATGAAAAAGCAGGTTCATTGGGTTGTAAAAACACTAATTTTGTCAATCCAAATGGACTATATGATGTTAACCATAAAACTTCGGCCTATGATTTAGCTTTAATTATGCAGGAGCTTACTAAGCATGATGAATACAAAGAGATGGCAACAACCCCATCGTATACAATGGCATCAACAAATAAATGCAAAGAAAAACGTCCTCTTTGGAATGGCAATAAACTAATACATAAAGGGGACCAATACTATTATGAGTATTGTGTGGGTGGAAAGACGGGCTATACTATTCAATCAAAGCATTCTTACATTGCCGTAGCTAATAAAAATGGTCAAAAACTTATAGTGTCTCTAGTACATGACTCTATAAAAACCTTTTTTCCAGACAGTATAAAACTATTGAATTATGGATTTAATAATTTTGAGCTGTCTAAATATTATGATAAAGGTGTCGAAGTATCAAATTTAACATTAGAAGATGGCACAGTAATTCCTCTACTCGCTTCAAAAGATTTTTATATTGTTAAAGCTAAAGGCTCATCAATAACACCAATTATTAAAACTGAGAAAATGAATTCAGACCTTTCTTCCATAAAAAAAGGTGATGATATAAGTAAGGCACTAATTACTTTTGGGAAAGATTCCTATAATCTAGATTTGTCTAGCGGAATGAATTATAGTAAAAAAGTCTCTGTTCCTAGTAATTCATTTCTTAAGAATAACGCAAAATACTTTACACAATCTTCGCTGAAAATGAACATAATAAAATATTCTGCAATTGCACTTGCCACAATATTAATCTTTATGAGGATAAGAAATATAAAAACAAAAAAGAAAAACAGATTGAGGAGATTGATGCATAATATTAAAGATAAAAGGTAATATTTAAAAAGCACTAATTATAAACTATTAACAGTTTATAATTAGTGCTTTTTTATATTTAAAGACACTTCAAAAGGAGATGATTTAACTTTCAGCTTTTAGTTTACTTATTAAACTCTCTATATCCTCTGGAAGTTTTGACTGGAGTATAAGCTGCTCACCAGTTCTTGGATGTGGAAAGACTAATTTATAAGCATGTAGTGCCTGCCTATCAATATACTGGCTTTCAGAGGTTCCATAAAGGCTATCCCCATAAAGTGGATGCCCAATATGACTAAAATGAACACGAATTTGATGTGTTCTCCCTGTTTCCAAAGTAATTCTTACCAAATCACCATTTTTAAAAGAATCTATAACTTCATAATGAGATATACTTCTTTGTCCATTTTCAAAAACCTCATTTTTTATAGAGTCTTCATCGAGTTTCCCAATAGGCAAATCAATAGTACCTGACTTGTTTTCCATATTACCATGTACAACAGCCATGTAACTCTTCTCAAAAGTTTTATCCTGCATATCGATTCCTTGTGCTGATTTTCCTTGTATTGCTATGACTCCAGCATCGCTACTTTGCATGTCTCTAGCTAAAGCCATATGAGCAAATTGATTCTTTGCAATTATTATAAGACCTGTTGTATCCCTGTCCAGTCTACTCACTAGTCTAACAATGCAATTTTCATTTCTTTCTTTAAAATAATATGAAACTCCATTGGCTAGAGTTCCAAAGGGAACTCCACGAGTGGGATGAACTACTATACCTGAGCTCTTATTTATAACAATAAGATCCATATCATCATATACCACATCTAAATCCATTTTCTCAGGTTCAATGTTTTGATGCTCATCTTTCTTCATATCAATTTCTATTTTATCAACTGAATTTATTCTATGATTAAGCTTAACCACTTTACCATTTACACTTATTTTTCCACTAGTACCAGAGCTTTTTATAAATCTACTAGATAAATTCTCTGTATACTTTAGATAATCTCTTAATTTTGTATCTTTAATGTTTTCTCCTACCACGTAGGTTAATTTATTATCCAGTGCTAATTTATTATCAAGTGATAATTTATTATTCAGCAATCGCAATAACTTCTATTTCTACTAATGCATCCTTAGGAAGTTTTGCTACTTGAACACAAGATCTAGCTGGTGGATTGATTGTGAAATATTTTGAATATACTTCATTCATCTCAGCAAAATCATCCATATCCTTTAAGAATACAACAGTTTTTACCACTTTATCTAAGGTAGTACCTGCTTCTTCTAATATAGCTTTTAGATTTTCTAAAGATTGTGCTGTTGCTTTTTTTATATCATCATTTATAAATTCCCCAGTAACTGAATTTATCGCTAATGATCCTGAAGTAAATAATAAGTTCCCAACTTTTACTGCTTGAGAATATGGTCCAAGAGCTGCTGGTGCTTTACTTGTACTTACAATGTGTTTTTCCATTTTTTCTCCTCCTCATAATTGTAGATAGATTTAACCCTATCCACTATATACTGTTGATAGACAAAAATATTATTTCATATACTCATGATCTTCACCTAACATAACTATTATATCAAAATTTTCCTGCTTTGACGATAAAAACTCAATATTATCTATTTTAAAATCTTTTACTAGTGACGTTTTTATGTCCTCATTACCATTGTATACTGAAATTTTAGTTTTACTAGTAGTATCACCATTTAATGTTTCTGGCTTACTATATCCCTTTTGTTGAAGATATGTTGCAAAATCACTAGCCAGGCCTGCTTTCTTAGTGCCATTAATTACTTTTATTCTAAGCTTTGACTTATCCATGCTTGATGCGCTCTCATCATATAATTTTGAAATAATCAATTTATTTTTAGCTTCATCATATACTAAATACGATTGACCACCTATAGTCTTTAAATCACCTTTAATAGTATCCATAGAAAATTTATCCTTGTTTATGGTGGCAAAGATATATCCATACTTAAATATATCTTTAGCATCCATATTTGTTTCTATTGAGGTTTGAATTGCTGATAAAATACTTGGAATCTTAAGCACTGTAATAGGACTTTTTAATTTTTCCATTACTTTAGTAATAAACTTATGTTGATTTTCTATTCTCCCTAAATCACCATCTGCAAGGCCTGTACCATCATTATTTTTTCTCCATCTAAAAAACTCTTCAGCTTTTTTGCCATCTAAATGAACTGTAGTACCTTTTTCAAAATTAATGCTCAAGTTTTGTGTTGAATCATCATAATGCATGTTTCTTGTTATATCCATATCTATGCCACCTATAGCATCAATTACGTTTCTAAAGCCTTCATAATTGATTTTACCATAGTAGTCAATTCTAATACCTAAAAGCTCTTCTGCAGCATCAACTGCATAAGTTACCCCCCCAATAGCATGGGCAGCATTAATCTTTTGATTTTTGTTATTTATTTTAATTAACGTATCTCTAGGGATGGAAACCAAACTAATATTTTTATCCTCTGCATTGTAATGTGCTACGATCATTGTATCTGTCCTCTTAGGATCATTCGCATTAGTAGAACCAGGAGTACCAACATCTACACCCATAACAAGTATGTTGCAGGATTCTCCATCATTTTTTAGTTTTTCTATTTCATCCTTGTTTAAATTTGAGTTTATATCTATTTTATTTAAATCTACTGCATTATTATTAAGACTATCTAAGTAAACATAAAAATATCCGAAAATCAATAAAAAAACCGACACCACTAAAGTAATGGTAACCACCGCAAATCTTTTATAATTCACTATTTTTTTCTTTTTCTTATTTTTCCTCATCTTTTCACCTTATCTTTACTTAATAAATAATTTCTTGCTTCTACTGTATCCATATGCAACAACTCTTTTTGATTTATAACATATTTTATTGTGTTTTCAAGAGACTGTATTACAGCAGCATCTAAATCTATATAACTTAAAAACCTTAATTCCTCTACACCCTTGAACTTTCTTAATGGCTCAATATAATCCGCAATATAAATAATCTTTTCTAAAATACTCATGTTTTTTCTACCGGTAGTGTGATAACAAATAGCCGCTAAAATATCCTCATCTTGGATACCCATTACTTCTCTGGCTATTATACTTCCCACTAGTCCGTGAAGAATTGAAGGATTTTGTATATATATTTCGTCATCTTGCACCTCATGCTCACTCGCCACTTTTATAAGCTGATCATCCTTCATATTCTTACCACAGTCATGAACAAGTCCCGCAATTCTTGCATTTTCTATATTTGCTCCATATTTTTCTGCTAGTGCTACTGCAGTTTCACTAACACCTAAACTATGCTGCAATCTACCCTCACTTAAATTTAATTGCAAATAATGGAGCATTTCACCCTCATTCCACATTTAAATCCCCCCAATATTACTTTTTTGCAAAAGATAACTACTGATCGTTTATCTCGTATTTATAGAATTTTCTATTTATGTAGTTCTTGTTATTTATACAGATTAAACTCATGAATTATTTCATCTACACCTTTAGGGAGTAAATAGTCAACGTTTCTACCAATTTTAATATTGTTCCTAATATTTGTTGAAGATATGTCTATAATTGGCATATCAATAAAAATTATTTTTTCATTGAATTTTTGTTCTATATATCTTAATTGATTAGCCACGTCTTCCACTGTAAAACCTGCCCTGTTATAAACCACTAACTTACAACTACTTAAAATTCTTTCTACGTTTTTCCACTTATCTAGGTCCATTAAACTATCAACACCAATTAAAAAATACCAATCTATATTAGGCTGTAACTCACTAAAAACTTCAATAGTTTCGTAGGTATAGCTATTTTCATCTTTATTTATTTCATAATCACTTATTTCAAAATAAGCTTCGGACTCAATGGCCTTTTTAACTAAATCATATCTAATTTTAGCATCTGTGATTTTTTTATTGTTTTTATGTGGTGGATTCCCTGCAGGCATGAATAAAATTTTATCTAAATGTAAATTATACAATGTTTCATAGGCAATATGAAGGTGACCAATATGAATTGGATCAAATGTTCCTCCAAAAATAGCTTTTTTCAATATAGCACCCTCTTTATATCGTAGTAAGGCATCTGAAATGATATAGTCTTTAATAAGATAGCAGATTGGTTGGATACAATTTTTAAAAATAGTTTGGAAAATAATAACATAAGTTACAATTTTCATAGAGGAAAAAGCATGTAAATTTACATGCTTTTATGGTAATTCAATTTTAGGCTTTTTTAAAGATCTTTTATAGAATACACATTTGCTTCCAATAGCTTGAACTGCCTCAGCGCTTATGGCTTCACAAATTATATCTGAAGCTTCTCTAGCAGTTAATCCACTATTATTCAAAACCTTAACTTTAATAAGTTCTCTAGATTCTAGTGCATCATTTACCTGTTTTAAAAAGTTTTCTTCTATTCCAGCTTTACCAACCTGAAATATAGGTTGTAATGTATTTGCAATAGTTCTTAAATAACTTCTTTGCTTGCTTGTAATCATAATATCCTCCTAGCTACATTCTTATAAGATAACAATTTTAATCTATTATCCACTATAATAAGAATTCAAATTCAAACTTTTGTAACCTTACTAAATCCCCATCTTGAATTCCTTTTGCAACTAGTGCATCAAATACTCCCTTATTCTTTAAAACTTTGTGGAAATACTTAAGAGAATCCGGTTCATTTATATTAACAGCATTTAACAATCTATCAACGAAGGTTCCGTCAACAACAAAAGTTCCTTCGGCGTCTATCTCAATAGTGTAGGTAAATCTCTTTTCTTCTACTATGAACTTATCTTCTTCCTCTATTACAAGTTCTGTAACTGGTATAGTAGATAACATTCTAGCTGCTTCTTTCATCAGTGCTTCTACACCTTGACTTGTAGCTGCAGATATTTTAAATATCTTACTATCATCATATCCCATTTCATTTAATCTTTTCTTAAAACTATCAAAGACTTCATCATCAAATAGCATATCACTTTTATTACAAGCTATTATTTGTGGTCTATCCCATAGTTTAATACTATATTTTCTAAGTTCTTCATTTATTTTAACAAAGTCCTCTACAGCATCTCTACCTTCTATTCCTGAAATATCAACCACATGAATAAGCATTCTGGTTCTTTCAATATGTCTTAAAAAACCTATTCCAAGACCTACTCCCTCAGCTGCTCCTTCAATTATTCCTGGTATATCAGCCATAACGAAACTTTGTGCACCCTTAACACTTACTACTCCTAAATTTGGTTTTAAAGTAGTAAAGTGATAATTAGCTATTTTAGGTCTTGCTTTAGATACTACTGAAAGTAAAGTCGACTTTCCAACATTTGGAAATCCAAGTAGACCAACATCCGCAAGCAGCTTAAGTTCAAGTCTAATCCATCTTTCTTCTCCTGGCATTCCAGGTTCTGCAAAGTTAGGTGCTTGCCTTGTAGGTGTACAAAACTTAACATTACCTTTGCCGCCTTTTCCAGCTTTACAAACTACATAAGTTTGACCAACGCGAGATAAATCACACATTACTTTGTCTGTTTCAAAATCTTTTACAATTGTACCCATTGGAACTTTAACCTCTAAATTTGCTCCTGCTTTACCATAGCACTTAGATCCAGAACCTTGAATTCCAGGTTTAGCTACGAATTTTCTTGCATATGAAAAATCTAATAAAGTTGTCATACTAGCATCAACTACGAGTATTACATCTCCACCATTTCCACCATCTCCACCGTCTGGTCCACCCAGTGGTATATATTTTTCTGTTCTAAACGAAACGGCACCATTTCCACCGTTACCTGATTTAACAAAAATCTTGGCTGTATCAATAAACATATATTTCACCTTACCTTAGCGCATTTTCTATTTTGTATTTTAATCTATTTATTAAATTCTAATTTTTTAGAATATTAATCTATAAGCTATATTATTATCAAAACCACATCTATAAACTTTAAAATCATCTATTTGTGTATCTATTTGCTGCCATTCTTCCATCCAACTTATGTCGCCTATCATGGACTCATTATTAGTAATAAGTAAACTTTCACCTAATTCATCTTGGAATATATAAATGTAAACAAATTTCTTATTAGTCTTTTCTACTTCCATAAATATAGTGTTGACTAAATCACTTTTTTTATTATATTCATTTACAAAGATTTTATTTTTAAAGTTACTAATCTCAATATCTACTTCTACTTTTATTTCATTAGCCCATAATTTCTTAATATTGCTTTCAAGACATAGTGAAAATTTATTATCTTCTAACTTATAAATTTCACTAATAATTTGATTTTCTTTGGATAATTTCTCTATATAATCCAAAGCACCTTGCGGTCTTTTTATTTGCAAATAACCGTATATAACTTGCAAATCGTTCATAAAATCGTGCCTTTGTTTTCTAAGTAGTCTAATATAATCTTCTAATTCATTCATTTGTATCCTCCGAAAGAGAATTTTAAAAAAGCACCCTTTAAGGGTGCCTTAAACTATTCAGCCATTGCAATTGCTTCTACTTCTTCATCAACAGGATAAACGCTTGCTTTTTTCTTCATTTTTCCCATTCTTTCGAATTTCACAACTCCATCAACTTTAGCGAAAAGAGTATCGTCTCCACCTATTCCAACATTGTTTCCTGGGTGAATTTTTGTTCCTCTTTGTCTTACTAAAATATTACCTGCAAGAACGAATTGTCCATCTGCACGTTTAGTTCCAAGTCTTTTAGATTCACTATCTCTACCATTTCTTGAGCTACCTACTCCTTTTTTATGAGCAAATAACTGAAGGTTAATAACTAACATAGTATCACACCTCCTTTGTTTCTATTTTTATATAGTTACTATACGTAATTTCTATACTCTTAAGTCCAAGCATCATTGTTTCTAATAAAACTTGACATCTTTCAATATCTTCTAAAGTTTGACCTTCTAAATTTAAATTCAAAAATCCATTCTTTATATCATACTTCACCTTAATTTTCAAAACTTCCTCAATCCCAATAACTGTAGTCTGAGAAATTGCTGAAACAGCACAACAAATTAAATCTACATCTAATTGTTCTTCTTTGGGAATAGCATGACCTTTTATTTTAAAAGAAACTATTTTACCTAAACTCTTAAAAAATCCAACTTTTATCATAATTAAGCTTCAATCTTCTCGATTTGAATCTTTGTATATGATTGTCTGTGTCCTTGTTTCTTTCTATAATCTAACTTTCTCTTAAACTTGAAAACTATAACTTTTTTAGCTTTTCCTTGTGCTAATACTTTAGCAACAACTTTTGCTCCAAAAACATACGGTTTTCCAACTACTAAACCATCTTCCTTGCCTACTGCAAGAATTTCATTAAATTCAACTGTTGTTTCAATTTCAGCATTCAATTTTTCAACGAATAAAACGTCTCCTTCTTGAACTCTGTATTGTTTTCCACCAGTAACTAAAACTGCGTACATAAAATACACCTCCTTGATCCAGTCTCGCCATCCCAGGTACATACCACTATGTAAACTTGTATATGTGTAAGTATGTTTATAACCTTGTGTGAGCGGTCTACAAAAGCCATTTTAACATATATTCATATGTTTGTAAAGCATATTTACCCATATATCTTATATGTTTGCAAGTTTCTTATTTGATTCGCAAAAATCAACGATTCTACTTTAAATTTTTCTAAATGAGGAATGAAATTCACATAAACACTATTTTCTAGTGCCCCTATAAGCCGTGCGAATTCTAAAATATCACCCATAATATCTTTTTTGTAGATTTGATCAATCTCAATATATATATCTTTTATCCCCTGTTCCACTTGCATCTTAAAAATTTCATTTTTAATTAAAAATTGAATATAGGATAGTTTAACCCTCCTACCCTTTCCATCACAATATTTGCAGGGTTCCTCAATAAACTCATAGATGGACTTTCCTCTTCGCCTTCTTGCAATTTGAACCAAATTAAGTTCTGTAAATGGATAAACTACAGTCTTGTTTTTATCATCCGCAAACCCCATTCTTAGAACGTTCAATATGTTTTTTCTCACATCTAAATCCTCAACATCTATAAAATCTATTAAAATTATTCCGCTTAGATTTCGAAGTCTTATTTGTCTTGCAATTTCCTCTGCTGCCTCAATATTAGTGCTCTCAGCAGTCTTTCGGAGCGAGTGGCTCTTTACATTCTTCCCAGAATTAATATCAATCACATACATTGCCTCGGTTTTGTCAATTACAATGTTACCCCCACATTTTAGTGGAATTTTGTGATTGCGAAGACTGAGTATTTCTTTTTCTATTCCATAATAGTCGAATAACATTCTGCTTTCATTATGAACTTCAACTTTTACTGAGATATCAGACCTATCTTCTGTAAATTTCTTTGCATATTCAAAATCACTTTTGTTGTTCAATACTATTTTAAATGTATTTTTATCTAAAATATCACGCAGTGTTCTATTTATTGCTCCAGCATCACTAAATAACAAAATAGGATTTCTTGAGTACTCGCCGCGTTTTATAATGCCTTTATATATCTCATACAGAGCCCCAACTTCATCATTTAAAACATTAATATCTACATTAAGTGCATTTGTCCTAATCATTACCCCTATATCCTCTGGCTTAACTAATTCTTTAGACACCATATTTTCAAAATCACTATTATTAATTTTTTTGGAAAAACTTATGTCCTTATTAATATTTACAACCACAGAATATGTACCTGGAATACCAAAAGCACTAGTAACTTTAGCACCTTTTTTATCTATTTCTTCTTTTAGAACTTCAACTATTATTTCGTCGCCCTTTTTTATCTTTGTATTATTAAACCTTTCATCAAGATACATGTAACAATCTTTAGTATGCCCAATATCTACAAAAGCACACTTAATTGCTGGTACAATATTTTTTACTATACCCTTATATATTTCTCCAGGAATTGGCCCATTGGAATCTTCTTCTATAAAGCATTCCTTTAATTTATTATTTTCTTTTATAGCTATTCTTAAAAATTCTTCTTGTCTTTCGATATATATTTCTTTCACTTTAACCCAGCTCCTGTTTTACTAATTTTTGAAAAACTCGCTAAGGGTGACTAGTTTATCGTCTTTAACTCCATACATTTCTTCCCTCTGAATATCAACAAAAGCTTCTTCACTTATATTCTGAACATTGTCCTTAATATACTTTACTAATAACTGTGCAGATAAGTTATCGCGACTTCCACAAGCAACAAGTGTCTTTATAACAAGTATAGATCCACTAACCTCATATTCGAAATTAATTACTAAGGGTTTTATATTAACCATTTTTTCTCCACTTTTTTTACTAATCTTAATAATGTTCCATTCACTCATAGAAACAAGGCTCTGTAACCTCTCATTTACCCCTTCTTCCTCTGTACATTTTAATTTAATTGTATATTTTGCAGCATCTATACTTGCCATAGCTTGGGACTTCTTTTTTCCCAGAGCAGGAACAACTTCTACCACATCTAAAATTTTAATCCCTCGTGGAGAGTTTTCATTCATTTTATCCATAATATACTTTTCTTCTAGCTGACAATTCAACACTACATCCATGTATTCGCCACTAGAATGGGCTCCCACAGACAATGGCTGCGCGATTGACACTGCCATGTGAGGATTAAAACCCTTTGAATATTCTACTGGAAGTTCTGATCTTTTAATTATTTTTTGGAGAGTCCTCATTAAATCTAAGTGAGCAATAAATTTAATCTCACTGTCTTTACTGTACTTTATTAGATAACGCACTATGGAAACACGTCCCTTCTTTAAAATTAACATTAACACCGCAACTGGTGCAGCCTTCTTTACAATTCTGTGTTAGTTCAGCTTTCTTAGCTTTTTCATTTTCTAAAATTAAGTATTCCTTATCTACTCCAATATCTATGAAATCCCATGGAAGTACCTCATCATAGCTTCTTTCTCTATAAGCATAGAAGTTGCCGTCAACTCCGCATTCTTCCATAGCTTCTTGCCAATATTCAAACTTGAAATACTCTGACCAACCATCAAATTTTGCACCCTTTTCAAAAGCCCTTATTATTACATCACAAACCCTTCTGTCTCCTCTAGCAATAACTGCCTCTAGATATGAAACTATAGATTCATGATAATTGTAGGTAACTGCCCTACTTGTTATAGCATACTTAACTGCTTTTATTTTATCCACTACATCTTCCATTGTGCACTGCGCGGCCCACTGGAATGGAGTGAAAGGTTTTGGTACAAATATAGCAGAGCTTGTAGTAACTCGTAGTCCTCTTTTCCTTACATCTTTAGGAATTTTAAAGTACTCCCCTGCAACTTTATCTGATAGCTCCGCAATTCCACGTACATCTTCCATAGTTTCATAAGGAAGTCCCACCATGAAATAAAGCTTTATAGTTGACCAACCTGAGGCAAAAACACTACTAGCAGCTTCTAATATTTTTTCCTCTGTTACTCCCTTATTTATAATATCTCTCATTCTCTGTGTTCCTGCTTCTGGTGCAAAAGTTAAGCCGGTTTTTCTTGCCTTTTGTATTTCATTTATTAAATCCACAGAAAAAGAATCTATTCTAATAGAAGGCAAAGATATACTGAGGTGGTTCTCTTTGTTTTTTTCTATAAGAGTAGCTATAAGGTTGTGTATATCCGAATAATCACAAATGCTAAGTGAACTTAGTGATATCTCTCTATATCCTGTACTTTTTAGCAATTTATCTGCTGCCTCTACAAGAGTATCAGTAGTTTTTTCTCTTACCGGTCTGTATATCATTCCAGCTTGGCAAAATCTACATCCATTGGTGCATCCTCTAAAGGTCTCCAGTATTACTCTATCATGTACTATTTCTATATATGGAACTACCATTGTTTCTGGATAAGTAACCTTATTAAAATCTGTTACAAATCTTTTCACAACACGTTTTGGAACATCATCGTATTTAGGCTTAAACTCCTTAATAGTGTTATCCTCATTATAGGATACCTCATATAATGAAGGCACATATATTCCTCTAATTTTAGATATTTCCCTCAAAAATTCCTTTTTCATGCCTTTGCCTTTGTATTTTTTATAAACATCCATCACGTCACTCATTATCTCTTCGCCTTCGCCAATTTCAAAGAAATCTATTATATCATGTAGTGGTTCAGGATTATATGCACAAGGTCCACCAGCCATAACTATAGGTTCATCCTCGCCTCTCTTTGAAGCTCTTATAGTTATTCCAGACATGTCAAGCATATTAAGTATGTTGGTATAGCTCATCTCGTATTGAAGTGTAAACCCTAGAAAATCAAATTCATTTAGTGAATCCTTACTTTCTAGTGCATATAGTGCTATATTGTTTTCTCTCATTTCTTTTTCCATATCTGGCCATGGAGCAAAAGCTCTTTCGCAATAAGTGTCGGTTCTAGAATTTAATACGTGGTAAAGGATCCGGCTTCCTAAATGGGACATACCCACCTCATACACATCTGGGAAGCAAAAAGCAAATCTTATATCCACACTTTCTATATCTTTATAACAACAATTAAGTTCTCCGCCTACATATCTGGCAGGCTTTTCAACTTTAAATAAAATATCATCTGAAATTTTGTTCATAGAAATCCCTCCTGGTTTTTTCTCTAAGGTAGCAAATAATTGTAACTCCACCCACCTTACGCATCTTACATTATTTTATTTTAACACATGAAAGTTAAATCTCAAAATTAAAAATAACTTTAAACACCTCAATTGAAATAACTAGTGAATATATAGACTACTTGATCTATATATTCACTAGTTATCTTTTGAAGTCGCATTATCATAAAGTATTTTCATTTTCTTAGCACCAATATATTCGCTTAAGCTTATATTACCATAAATTTTTATGGCCCGAATTATTTCCTCTTCATACAATATTTCTAGCATGCTCATATCTTCATCTAGTACCGTAAATAAATTATATTTATTCTTATCAATCATTCCTAGTGCCGATAATAAATCCTTTTTACAAAAAATTGATATACTTCTGTTTTCTATATATCCTCTTTTAATAAATTTATATTTCTTCTTGATAATATAACCCATAATCAAATATACTATCCTTTCCTTCTCTTTAATTGAAGTTATTAAAACAAATATAGATACTAAGCCCAAATTAAAATTACTTTTATTTGCTGCCACACTTACAAAATATATAAACATGAAAATACTTCCAATGACCATACTAACCTTAATAGAAATTTCATTAGCCACTCTATACAGGGTCTTAATGCTAAGTATATCCCTAAGCACCCTACCTCCATCCAAAGGGAAGGCCGGGATAAGATTAAATATACCTATGGCTAGATTGCTATTACATATTAAGTGCAAATAAGGTCTATGAAATGACAAAAATAGCACATAAAAAATAGCAGCTAATAATAAATTTAACAAGGGTCCTGATAGTGAAATTATCATATCTTGCCTCGGACTTGCTTCATCTAAATCTTTTAACTTAAGCACAGCTCCTATAGGAAGTATTTCTATATCAAAACCCGAAAATCCTAAAATTCTGGCAGTTAAATAATGCATTAACTCATGTATGATTACTAGAACAAAAGCTATTATAATTTCACCTTTAAATCCTAATATTAATAATAAAATAACATAAGGCAAAAATAACTTGCTTATTTTTATCAATTAATCCCCCAAGTAATTGCTAAAATTCTTAAAAAGCAATAAAGCTCTTTAAAAATTACAATTTAATTATTTATTTGATTTCCCTCAGAAATTGTATTTTTGAATTTTTCTATAATATTCGTTGTAATTACTTCTATATCCTTAAATTTAAGGCTCTTAGCTTTTACTATTAATGTACTATAATCATATTCTTTATTTATTGCTTCCTTAGAGTAATTATAAACATATTGAGTTTTAGGAGTAACTACTACTTTAAAAACAAGTACAATAATAAGCAATGCTAAAACACCAATAAGCTCCCTTGTCAACCTCTTAACATAAAGATCCCACATTTTACTTTGTGTTTTGCCTTCACTTGCAAAATTATTTGTACCCCTTTGTTTTTTTGCTAAATTATTATAATAGCTTTGATATTGCGTATTATAATTACCCATTTTCTCCCCCTCTTACAATGGTTTCACTATTTATATATATTTAAATTTTCCCGTTTATATTACCTATTTTTAAAAAAAGCATGTATATAATCCGGTAATAAAAAAAGAAGCACCGCAAAATTGCAGTGCTTGTTAGAACATATCGTTAGTATTTACGTTTTTGTAGACTTCTAATCAAAACTTCAGCTGTGCCTAAATTTGTGGCAAGTGGTACAGAGTGGACATCACATATTCTAAGGAGTGCTGAAACATCTGGCTCATGAGGTTGCGCAGTAAGTGGATCTCTTAAGAAAATTATCATATCTAATTCTCCTTGTGCAAGTTTTGCACCTATTTGCTGGTCGCCTCCTAGTGGCCCTGATAAAAATCTAAAAACGTTCAGTCCAACTTTTTCAGTTATTAGTTTTCCTGTTGTTCCCGTTCCATATAATTCGTGCTCCATTAATGTATCCTTGTACCTATTTGCAAAGTCTATTATATCATCCTTTTTTTTATCATGTGCTATTAGTGCTATTCTCATATTTCTCCTCCTAAAAAGTAGATAATTCATCACCTATGCAGATATTAATAGCCTATAGTGATTAAAAATTTATTTTCTTCTTCCTCATGCCTACATTAAGCACAAGTCCTAGTGCCATAAAACTCGTTAAAAGAGAACTTCCTCCATAACTCATAAATGGTAGGGTTATCCCTGTAATAGGCATTAGCCCCATGGTCATTCCAATGTTTTGTCCTATTGAAAATAACAAATTAGAAATGAATCCCACACATATTACAGTTCCAAAAATATCTTTAGAACTTTTTGCAATCTTTATTAATCGATATATAAGAATGCCATATAAAAGTATTAATAATAATGCACCAACCAGGCCCCATTCTTCTCCTAAAACAGAAAAAATAAAATCCGTATGGTTTTCTGGAACAGAATTAAATTGAATTCCTTTTCCGAAACCTCTTCCTAGTATTCCTCCTGAACCTAAAGCAAGTTTTGATTGAGCAAGCTGAAATCCATAGCCTATTTCATTGTTCTCAGGATGTAAAAAAGATGTAAGTCTTCCCTTCCAATAAGTTTTCATAATTGGTGAATTCCATACCCCTACAATCAACAGTGCAATTGAAGTTATTCCCCCAATTATTATTTTCTGATCTAGTCCTATGCAATAAAATATGCCTAGTACTATAAAAAAACTAACCATAGTCATTCCCATATCTGGCTGAATAACAATTAATAGCATTGGTACTGCAGCATAAAATATTAAGGTAAATAAATTTTTAGGGTTATTGATTTTCCCCTCCATATCATCCAGTTTTTTAGCTAACATTATTATCATTCCAATTTTCGCAAATTCTGATGGTTGTATCCCTCGGCTTCCAATATTTATCCAGGACGTTGCACCCTTGGTAGTAGATCCCAAGAGAAAATCACTAAGGAATAAAAATATAACTCCTGCCCAATATATTAACGTAGCATAATTTTTAATTAGAATATAATCAAATATCAATATAAAATACACCGTTATAAGACCTAATATCATCCACGCAATTTGCAATTTAAGGTAATAACTTCCCGAAGAACTCTTAGACATGGCACTATAAATGTTTAAACATCCAAAAATCACAACACATATTGCAAGTATAATGGAACTATAATCTAATTCTCTTAAAAGCTTCCTGTTAAGCTTTAGTTTCTCTAAAATCTTCATGCATTTACCTCCATCTCAAGTATGATTATATCATAAAAAACTATGCACAAGTTATTAATTATGCATAGTTTTTATAATTCATCTCTTAATTTTTTTAATAGGAATACTGGCTATTAGTGCTGGTGAACTTCCTTCATATTCTTCTGTTGTTGTTAATCTAACTTCAATTTCCCCAGTTTCTATATCAGCATATTTTGAAATTACCTTTAGAATGTCAGCCTTTATCATTTCTAAAAAATCAGGTGAAAAGTCTGCTCTATCATGTATTAAAATCAGCTTTAATCTATCGCTGGCAATATCTTTTGAGAAAACCTTGCTAGAAAACATTTTAAATAAATTCATTAATGTCCCCTCCTATATTCCTTTAAATATTTTTCTTAGAGCGGCAAAGAATCCTGTGTCACTCCGTGAAGATCCATCGAGTGAAGCATAGGCTACTTCTTCACCCATTATTCTTCTAGCAATGTTTTTAAAAGCTATTCCTGCCACTGACTTATCATCTAGAACTATCGGCTCTCCTTTGTTTGTCGAAATGGTAACCTTCCTATCATCTGGAACAATTCCTATTAATTTAATTGCTAAACACTCTATAATGTCATCTACAGATAACATGTCTCCATTCTTTGTCATTTCATAGTTCATTCTGTTAATTATAACCTCATGCCTATCTATGCCCTTAGAATCTAATTTACCTATCACCCTATCAGCATCCCTAATTGAAGTAAGTTCTGGATTGACAACTATAATAGCTCTATCAGCTCCAACAATTGCATTTTCAAATCCTTGCTCTATACCAGCAGGGCAATCTATAATAACATAATCAAAATCATCCTTTAACTCATTTACTACAAAAAGCATATCTTTTATATTAATATCATTTTTGTCCCTTGTTTGAGCTGTTGGCAATAAATACAAATTACTAAACCTTTTATCTTTTATTAATGCTTGCTTTAATCTGCACCTTTTTTCAATAACATCTACCAAAGTAAATACTACTCTATTCTCAAGTCCCATTAAAACGTCAAGATTTCTAAGACCTGTATCTCCATCAATTACTACTACCTTTTTATCCATAGATGCAATAGCTGTTCCTATATTAGCCGTAGTAGTAGTTTTACCTACACCACCCTTACCCGAAGTTATAACTATAGATTCTCCCATGTGTACTACCCCCATCAAATATATTTATTCTCTAAATACGGTTCTACAATAATGTTCCCATTTTTAATTTTTGCTACCTCAGGATATAAAGGTTTAGCAGCATCCTCTGGGGCCCTTGTAACAATGTCCCCAATTTGAAGTATCTGAGGTTCTAACTTAAATGCAGCAATTATAGCTTTTTCATTACCATTGGTTCCTGCATGTACAACTCCTCTTAATGTACCAAGCACAATTATATTTCCTGCAGCATATATTTCAGCTCCTGGATTTACATCCCCGACTATAACTATATTACCAGGATAATTTAGACTTTGTCCACTTCTTATGGTTTTTCTCAAAAATTTAGTTTTTCCCTCATATATACCAGTAAACACTCTAGCGGTGCTGTCATCTTGATCCTGGAAAATACAATCACTAATTAAAAATTCATCAAATAATATGTCCTTTAATCTTCTGCTTTCCTTTTCATTTATGTATTTAAGTTCAGTAGTGATTTTTAAAGTACTGCCTTTATAAAATTTTTTACCTTGTGAAAGCTTATAAATCAGTGACTCCAACATATCATCAAAATCACTAAAATGATTCATATTTATAACTACATTTAATCCCTCTTTATTTCCTTTAATGATTATTTTGTCTGTAACCATATTTTTAACCTCCTAGTTCTCCTCTGAGCTAATAAACAATTATTAATTGTTTTTCTCCACAATTGAACTTAAACTAATATTTCCACATATTATGGCTAAAATCCTGCTTAATTTCAATATAAATATATTTTTTTATTTTTTTACTAATTTTAATTATTTGAATGTACAAAAAAAAACAGTTTTTTATTTACCTTGAAAGGATTTTTATATACCTTAAATGGTTTTTGTGTGTCCAGAAGTTAAATAAACTCTGACAAATAAATATGTCAGAGTCTATCTACACTTCTAATTTAATCATTCAATACTAGTCATGACCATTGCCAGTTAGATTGGTGTTTAATTCTAAATTACTAGTTTTCTTATCTGCATCATACATAAATTCATAAGAAGGATTATTTTTCAGTAATTCAGCTTTAAAATATTGCTCATACACTGCTTTTGCAACTGGCGCTACCCAGCCACCATGACCTCCATCAAAAACTACTGCACAAACAGCTATTTCAGGTTTGTCATAGGGAGCAAATCCTATATAGTATCCATAGGAGGTTCTTCCTAGAGCCGTTTGAGTAACATCATTAAATGTAGCGGAACCTGTTTTCCCTCCATTTTTGATTGGGAAATTTTGAAAAACTCCATACGCTGTACCTTTAGGATCATTTGTAACTTCCAGCATTCCTTCTTTAATTATATTAGTAGTCTCAGTACTTATCCCAGTTTTTTCTAAAATTACAGGTTTAGTTTCTTTAATTATTTTTCCATCTGGCTCTAAAAATTTATCAACTAAATGCAATTCATATCTATTTCCACCATTAACCATGGTGGATACATAATTTGCTAGTTGTAGCGGTGTAAAAGCATTAAACCCTTGCCCTATGGCTGCATAATATGCATTAGCAGCCGAATTAATCTCAACATTAGCATCACCTATTTCTGCATTTATTAATTCAGCCATAGATTTGATATTTACATCAGTATAATTATTATTTTTTAATACTGGCGAATCTTCAATGAGTTTAGTAATTGAAATCTGCATACTTTTCATAATTGAATCATAGGTACTTTTCTTATCTTTTTTCATTTCGGTTTTGATTGAAGCAAGAAACTTAACTTTGCTTTCATTTGATTTTTTTATTTCTTCTATTTGTTTGCTAGTTCCGCTTTCCTTTTGTGATTCAAGATCAAATGGTTTTTGCGCAGTTTGTAACTTTCCTACTAGATTGCTTCTATGAATATTGGCTAATATTTCTTTGCTTGATTCATAGTTATATACTTGACCAAAATTTTCTGGTATCTCTATACCTGTAGCAGGTTTTTTACCACTATTAGGCTCTATCCCAAGACCAAATTTCCATGCATATTTAGCAAGTAGGTCTAACCCACTTTTACTCTCTCCACTTTTTGCATAAAGTTTATCCGCTACATCATAAAAGTAATAATTACAAGATTCCCTCATAGCCTTTTGAACATTTACCCATCCATGGGAACCATGATGCTCATTCCATATCCAACACGCAGCTGTAACGGTGGAATAACGCGTATTGTATGGACCATTATCATATACTTGACTGTCCCTAGTTATAACGCCTTCTTCTAGTCCTGCAGCAGCTGTCACAGGTTTAAAGGTAGAACCAGGAGGTACTAGAGATTTAGTTGCATAATTAAAAGTTGCTTTAGGAAAAATATCATTATTATCTTTTCTAATTGTAGTATTACCTTCTAT
Organism: Clostridium bowmanii; assembly: GCF_018861315.1. Classification (GTDB taxonomy): domain Bacteria; phylum Bacillota; class Clostridia; order Clostridiales; family Clostridiaceae; genus Clostridium_AD; species Clostridium_AD bowmanii. The sequence goes on from NZ_JAHLDL010000011.1 coordinate 86,633, forward strand.
ACTCTTATCTATGGGGAACATATAATCTAGCACTATTTTTTCTCTTTCAGCTTTTGTTTTTTCGGCCATATCTGTATCTGTTAGCACACCTGTAATATTTGCCAAACCACGTTTTTGAATATACTCAAGTCCCATTTTTGCTATGTTTGGATTTATATACAAGTCATTCATTTCATTAGATAGTCCCCCAGATGCTGCAAATAAATTAGGGTCATATCCAGGTCTACTTGCAAGGGCCAACACCTTGCCAGTATTAACGTCTAACACCACCACAGCACCTCTGTTTGCATTAGTTGTATCTACTTTTTGAGATTCGTTCTTCCCTTGCTTTTGTAAATCTAGCATTACTGCATCTAGAGATTTTTCTGCAGCATACTGCATATTTTTATCTATATTAAGCTGTATTGTTTGCCCTGGATAAGTTTCAATTTCTCCTAAGGTCTTAACCTTACGCCCTTGTTTATTGACTTCAATACTTTCCTGACCCTTAGTTCCCCTTAAAACCTCTTCAAAGGCTGCTTCAATTCCTGAAGTACCTATGTAATCAGAACTTATCTCATAGCCTTGTTCCTCATACTTATCTTTGTCCCAAGCATTTATCTTAGAAATATAACCGAGGAATGCTGAACCTAAATCCTTATTAGCATAGACTCTAATTGGCTCCGTAGTAACACTAACACCAGGAATTTCAGGTTGCAATTGCTCAAAAATGCCAGCTGCATCTTTTGTTAAATTATTAGCTATAGTTACAGGCTTGTATCCAGAAAAGCTCTGCATCTTTAATGTGTCCTTAACTAACATATATCGTCTTAACATATCTTTGCTTTTAGAATCTTTAATTTTGTCCATTCCATATTGTTTAATTAGCACATTAAAAACTTCAACAGGTGTAATTTTTAAAAGATCCTCATCAACTTTTTTGAGTTCCACAGTAGATAAATCATCTTTCTTCTTATCCTTATACAGTTTTTTAATAACTATATCTTCAAAGCCTCTATCTTTTTTAAATCTAAGCTCCGTCCAATTTTGGGTTGGTTTATCTAAGGTCTTAAAACCGAAACTATATTTTACGGTTTTTTTATCTGAACTAGTCTTTACTTTAAGTAAAAACTCATCCACTTGAACTGCCTTGTTAGCATCAAGAATTTTAAATACATTGTCCATAGTGGGAAAGAAATTGTCTTCACTTTCTTCTGTATTAGTAAAGGTTAATATATAGCTTTGTTTGCTTTCAGCTAATTTTTTACCAGTCCTATCAATTATATCCCCTCTTGGAGCTACTGTTGATATTATCTTGTGATTTTGTTGATTTGCAGTTTCTTTATATAACTCGCCATTAACTACTTGTATGTTTATAAGCCTCCAAATAACAACAAAAAAAATCATTAACATAATGACAGTCAAGACATTAAATCTAGAAAATTCATTGCCTTTTTTGTTTTTCTTACTCACTATTTCACCAACCTTTTAAAATTTCCACTCTTTCTTCATGTATTCCTTTTGTGAAAGTTTATATGTAAACTTATACATAAAAATAGAAACTATTAAATTATATATTCCATGATATAATACTGTTTCCATATGGGTATATTGCTTTATCAAAAACAATATAGAAAATACTATTAAGCCTTTACCTATACTTAGCACAAAAGAAGATATTATTGGCAGAAATGACTTTTCAACAAATATACTTTTGCCTATTTGTGCAGCCACAAGACACATAAGCATATTTGATAACATGTTTATCCCAAACCCATTCAAGAAATATACATCTTGCAATGCGCCAGTAAGAACTCCAATTATTACCGCTTCTTTTGGCGTACTAAGAATAGAATAACATAGTGCAAATACAAATAATAAACTTGGGTATGCACTATTAATCTTAATTAAAGGCATTAAAGTGTTATCTAGTATTAGAAATAGAATACATAAAAATACTACTGTTAATATTCTCTTCATAATACCACCCCTAATATTTTATTTCATTATTATCCTGAATATCTTTTGGCACCACAATAAAAACCTCTTCAATTTTGGAAAAATCAACATATGGCTCTATAATAGCACTTTTCATTACTTGCCCTTTATCCTCTTGAACACTTAGCACATTTCCTATTCTAATTCCAGCTGGATACATTCTACCCAGGCCAGATGTAACTATTATGTCACCTTTTTTAATAGTTGAATCTAAGGAAAGGCCTTGAATTTCTGCAAGCATTTTATTCTTCTCATCTTTATAGCCTTTAACAATGCCATTATTATCCCTTGTTTTTTGGACCAGTCCTGCCACTGCAATATTTTCATTAGATAGTGATTGAACTATAGCCGTATTGTTGCCTACAGAAGTAACCTGCCCTACAAGCCCATATCCAGTCATAGCTATCATCCGTCTCTTTATGCCATCCTTTGTACCTTTATTTATTATAAAACCATCTGAGAAACTATTTCCGCTTAATCCTTTTATGTCAGCACCTATGTAATTATATTTAGTTGTTTGTTTTGAAAAATCATACATTTTTCTTAATCTTATATTCTCTTTTAGCGCTGTATCATATTCTAATGCTTTTGTTTTTAACTCATTATTAGTCTTTCGTAGTTCTTCATTCTCTTTTTTAACATCTGAAAAGTTTGTGATAAATTTAAAAGAATTTCTTATTTTAGAAAACCCATTATAAAATATGCCCTGCACTGAATTTATAGTTATGCCAACACCATTCTCAGCAAAAGACATTTTTTCTCTATTCGCACTATATCCTATTATGGATAAAAATGTAACTGACAGTATTATAATAACTACTGCCAGCTTATTCTTTAAAAATCTCATCTATCTTCTTTTACTCATAACGTCTATATTAACGAGAGCTTTCCCTGCTCCTATCGCCACACAATCAAGTGGGTTTTCTGCTATATGTACTGGCATATGAGTTTCACGGTTTATAAGTGTATCTAATCCCTTTAATAGTGCGCCGCCTCCAGTTAACATAATTCCTTTTTCCATTATATCTGATGCAAGCTCTGGTGGGGTTTTTTCAAGTGTTGTTATTATTGCCTCAATTATTGCTTGTATTGGTTCACTGAGTGCTTCTCTTACTTCCTTTTGCGTTATTTCTATAATTTTTGGAAGCCCTGATATTAAATCTCTTCCTACTATTGGCATGTTTATATCATCATCCTCTAATACAAAAGCTGATCCAAGCTGAATTTTAATATTTTCTGCAGTTCTCTCGCCTATCATAAGACTGTACTGCTTTTTAACAAAGGCTATTATTGCCTGATCTAATTTATCTCCTGCCACTCTTAGAGACTTGCTTGTTACAATTCCACCCAGTGAAATTATTGCAACCTCTGTAGTTCCGCCTCCAATGTCCACTACCATACTTCCAGTTGGTTCATTTACAGGAAGTCCAGCTCCAATAGCTGCTGCCATTGGTTCTTCCATTAAGTATGCTTCTCTTGCCCCTGCTCTTTTACTTGCTTCCTCTATTGCTCTCTTTTCAACTTCAGTTACACCAGATGGAAATCCAACTACGATTCTTGGACTTGTAAATCCTTTTGAACTAACTTTACTTATAAAGTGCCTAAGCATTTTTTCAGTAATATCAAAATCTGCAATTACTCCATCTTGCATAGGTCTAATGGCAACAATGTTACCTGGAGTTCTACCTATCATTTGTTTAGCCTCTTCACCGACGGCTAAAACCTTATTTGTATTTATATTTATAGCTACAACAGAAGGTTCCCTTAGTACAATTCCTTTCCCCTTCATATAAATTAATGTATTTGCTGTTCCTAAATCTATTCCCATGTCACGAGACGTTCCGAATATTCCCATTATAATTTCTCCTTTCGTATCTAAAGCATTCCTTTTTCTTTTAAGCTAGTATAAGTTCCATTACCAATAATTATATGATCAAGCACTTCTATTCCTAGCAATTTACCACACTCTTTAAGTCTTATAGTAATGCTTATGTCTTCCTTACTAGGAGTTGGATCTCCTGAAGGATGGTTGTGACAAATAACCACGGAAGCACTACATTTTTTTATAGCTTCATAAAAAACTTCTCTTGGATGAACTATTGAAGTATTTAAATTACCAATTGAAATATCCTTTATGCTTATGATAACATTTTTTGTATTTAGCATAACTAATTTAAGATATTCTTTTTTTAAATATCTCATTTCCTCCATAAGATACTCTGCAACATCTTTTGGAGAGGTAATTTTGTACTCTTCTCCAGATTTAAAACTTCTAAATCTTTTTGAAATTTCTGTAAGAGCTAAAAGTTGCGTTGCTTTAGCATTTCCAATACCCTTTAAATTCATAAACTCTTCTGCACTTGAATTTAAAAGGCCATTTAGTCCGCCACACTCAGAAATTATTCTACCACAAAGGCTTATAATATTTTCGTTTTTCGATCCTATTCTAAGTATTATAGCTAATAGTTCATTATTCGATAGTGTTTCAGCACCGTACCTTAATAATTTTTCTCTTGGTCTTTCATTTTGAGGCAAATCCATGATCTTGTAAGTCATACCCATAAAACAACTCCTTTATAGATTGACCCCCATCTCCCTTAACATAAGATACAATTTGTTTACTGGTAACCCCACAACACTATAGTAGCAACCCTTTAATTCTTCCACAAATATAGATGCTGCTCCTTGTATTCCATAAGCTCCAGCTTTATCAAAAGGCTCTCCCGTTTCAATGTATTTGTTTATTTCATCATCAGAGAGTTTTGAAAATTTTACTTCTGTACAAACATATTCTGTCGAAATCTTTTGAGTTTCTGTGTTTATTACAGCAATACCAGTATATACCTCATGGGTATTGTCACTCAAATTCCTAAGCATTTGAAAAGCTTCCTCACTATCTTTAGGTTTTCCAAGCACTTCACCCTTAAAATAAACAATAGTATCACACCCTATTATAGCAGCTGGTTTTTTCACACTACTGCAAATATCCATAGCCTTCCCTCTTGCTAAGTTCATAACATAGTCCCCACAATTTCCAGAAAACGGTATGTTACTCTCTTCAAACTCACTTACCTTTATCTTAAAATTACTAGTTATCTTTTTTAAAAGTTCCGCTCTTCGCACCGAAGCAGAAGCTAAAATAATATCCACTACATCACCCCTAATATTTTCTATATAATATTATTGCCAAAACAATGCCTATAATAGACATTATATTAATATTAAAATTTATACCGAAAGTTATTGCTAACACTTTCAGATCTATAAGCATAGGATTAGTCATACCTATGGTATATGTACTCTTTAAAAATTTTAGTGCGCCTATGTTATTTCCTAACAGTTCACCTATAAGACTTCCAGAAATAGCTCCTATCAATATAAAAAAAATAAAATACGAACTTCTTTTTTCTGCACTTTTCAAATCGTACACCCCACTTTACTTATATATCTTATACATTTTAACATTTAATAAATTCATTAACAAGTGTATAATGTATTATTCAAGAAAAGTTTATAATTACTATCCATCAAATTCCAACCATCCCAACTAAATATTTTGCTTAAAAAAATATACAAATAGATGTATTTAATCTATTTGTATTATTGTTTTTCATTCTATTTTACATCATATTTAAGTAAAATTCATTACAATTTGTTTACAAATAAGGTTGTAGATTTATAAAGCTGATATTTTCTTTATAAATTTATATATATATATATATCCTTCTTCAGCTTTTTCCTTTTTTACCACAGCAGGCAAAGCTGTTAAATATGTTTTTATCTCGGTCATACTGGAATAACTTGCGCTTTTTTCATCTGCCCCTTGTAAAGCTAGCAACCATTTTTTAAATTCTACTGTATCAATTGCCTTAGTATCTTTTTCTGAAAGACTGTTCAATATTTTAATGTCCGCACTTATCATTTCATTTGTTTGCGCACTTGTTGAGTCCTTAGCAATTAATTGAAATTTAACTTTAACAAATTCTATTTTATTTACCTGAAGTTGTTTAGTAATAACATCAATATTTTCTTTAGGATAAATGCCGAACAAAACTTTTTTTGAATTGTTTTCTTCAATAATAAAGGGTGTGCCAAACTTCATTAAACTATTTTTCAAAATCAAAGCATTTTCCTTACTACCAAAATTGCCACATTGTATTGCTACATAATCTTTAATATTGCTTACAGAAACTGACTTAGAAACACCTACACTATCTTTTTCTAAATCTGTTTTCGTGGTACTATCCTCTGTAGCTGTATTGGCAATATTTTTAGGCAATAATTTAGAAAGAATAGTCCCTAGTGTAATTGCTGCTATTATAATTAATATGATAACAAACATAAAATTATTTTTCTTTCTGGGTGGTTTATAATTATATCTAGTATATCTCACTTTAACATCCCCCAACTTATTACATCTTCATTTAAAATATTATTATTTAAAAACTGTTTTTAGAATAAAAAAATGGAAATAATTATTAAGAATCTGCAAATAAAAAAATCCGACAAAGAATGTCGGATTAAATATTCTTCTTGCGCCAGCATACCTTGATTTGTAATAGCTTTGGCTTTGTCATACTAGTATATGTAACCAGTATTAAATCTTGTTCATACTGAATTCTTTTTTTAAAATCAATATATCCGTGTCCTCACTATCTATCTCTAAAAAGTTACTTGTCACCCTACTTATCTCAAAATTATTGTTTTTCCATAATTTCAACATATCATGATTCTTAGCTGAAACAAAAGTATAAAAGTTACATATTCCATAATTTTTATATAAATGTTTTACGAATTCATTTATAATTTTAGTAGATATATCATCATCATATAATCTAAATTCTATTAAATAACACATAATCCACACTTCATTTGGATTTTTAAATTCAATCCTGCCTTTAATAATTCCTATAAGTTCACTGTCACATAAAATTTTAAGAAAATACTCCCCTTCGCTTACGTAATATTCTAAATACCTTTCATAGAAATCCTTAATAGCATAATTCTTACCAGCCTCTACATTAAAAACTTGCTGTCTATTAATCCAACTCTCGATATGAAAGATGTCTTCTTTCTCTACACTCAGGATGCTAACATCATCAAACACAATATCTATATTAAACATATTTACACCTCTTGAATAATTAAATTCTTTGTTACTTTTAAAATATCTGTTCAATGATTAAATTCTACGTTACTCTTCAATTTCCTTCTATAAAAAAGTATATATTACTACAAATTTATGAAATATACTTAAAATCGATTATAAATCAATATAACCCTATAATTTTTTATAGGGTTATAAAATAACTGAATGATTTTTATGATTCACACAATAAACCTTATGTTAAATGCTGACTATTTTTTATTCTTCACTGTACATAAGTGTCAATCTTACAATTCTTCTAACTATGACCCTCGCTTCTACATAAGACATACCACACCTAGTTAAAAGCCTGAATATTGCAGGATTATACCTTTCAATCCTTCTTACAATGGAATCAACATCATTATATTTTGGATTGAATTTATTTGGATTGTTATATCCATTTTTATAATAATCCTTATCATCGTACTTATCTAATTGTCTTGAATCTTCATCCTCAAGATCATTCATTACATCGCCATACAACATACCCATTGGATTAAAGGTATTCATAGGCATACCTTCGTTAAATTGGCTCATCCCCATCCATGGATTCATACCCATACAAGGATACATTCCCATGCCTGGGTTCATTTCCATATTAGGGTTCATTCCCATATTTGGATTCATACCCATATTAGTATTCATATCCATATTGTTGTTCATATTCATATTGGGGTTCATATTCATTTGCCCATATCCATACATCATAGGTTCGAATGGGATCATTTCATATTCTTCCTGCATGTCTATATCCTCAATGTTTCTGTCCTCTAGATTCATCATTTTCCTCCCTATTCCCATATTACTAACACATTACCAATTTATGCTAGAGACAGTGTTTTGATACTAACTTTTTAAAAATAAAAGAAAGTGTATATTACTACAACTTCATTTCGCTACACTAAATAATTATAAGCTGATTTTATAAAAGATACTAAAAAGTGCAAACTCGCTGTCGCTCAAACATGCACTTTTCTTAACGTACCTTTTATAAAATTAGTTAAGAATTACTAAAGCTTACTCAAATGAAGTTTACGTAATATACACTTTCTTTACCGTATCATTAATGAGCAAAATAAGTTTGGAATAACTAGAGCTTACTCAAATGATGTTTCCGTAATAAAGAGGATGCAATCAAATCCTCTTTATTACTTTGGGTGTAAACCAGTATTGCATTAGGGTAATTGACAGGGCTTGTTACTTAAGGCTCCTTACAGGTTTACTCATGTTACTATCACCGTTCATAGTAACGGGATTTTGTTCTTTGTTTTCAGTTTTTTGCTGTTTTTCATTAGGATCATTTTTTTTGTTTTTTGAAGATATTTTCATAAACAACACCTCTTTCAGATTTTAGTTTTTCCACATTTCTTTTTAAAATTCATTTCCTGCTCATTTTGTTATGTTTTCTTTCTATACAACTTTAAAGATGAATTTTGGTGTATTTTTACCTTCCATTTCACCTCTAAAGATTAACATAAGCAAGTTGCCTTAACCATGGCTGAAGCCATGAAAGTGAGGTCAAGGTCTTTCAAAAAAACGTACGACACATCTATATGGCTTTAATCCATATAGATGTGTCGTACGTTTTACTAATTATACAAATAAAAAAGTACCAATACTCTAAAAGTATTGATACCACTAGTCTTTTTGGTGCGAAAGACGGGACTTGAACCCGTACGGTCTCCCACATGTCCCTTAAACATGCGCGTCTGCCATTCCGCCACTCTCGCAAGCATTATTTTTAATACAAGGGTAAAATCTTATAGTCATATATTTACACTGCTTATGACTACAAGATTTATTATATATTAGTATAGTATATATTGTCAATATTTTTATATGTTTTTAACTAATTATCTGTAAAAATAACAGCAATTATGTTAATTATTTTGTCCGCTTGTCTTTAATTTATCACCATATAATTTTAAATAAATATTATAATTTGTCTTTACTTTCTTTACATATTTATCTGTTTCTTCAAACGGAATGTTATTTAATTTTTTTCCATCATCAGAGTATTTTTCATCTTTAAGCCACTTTTGAACATTTCCCCTACCACCATTGTAAGCTGCTAGCACCAAGTTTATATCACCATTAAATTCAGTATTTAAATTATTAATATACCAACATCCCATAGCAATATTAATTTCGCTATCATATAATTTTTCTACCTTATAGCCTTTTAACTCCATATTATTAGCAATCCAAATTCCTGTATCAGGCATTATCTGCATGAGCCCATAGGCACCTCTATTGGACACAGCATTTCCATCAAAATTACTTTCTGCTTTAATTACAGCTGCAATCAGACATGGATCCACCTCATACCTTTGGGAGTACTTAACTATATTTGCTTCATATTTTATTGGATAAAAATATTTAAAAATACTTTTAAAGTTAATCATTATAACAAACAAAAGAATTAAGCTTAGGATTTTTATAAGTGTTTTGAACTTCATATCTTCACATTCAACCTTTCTAATTGCATAATAATTAAGTCTAGTTGTGCCTTTGTGTTTTCAATGCTTCCTCCATTATCAATAATAAAGTCTGCAAACTTCTTTTTTTCATCCATTGGCATTTGAGCTCTTATTTTATCCATTGTTTCGTCTATTTCTATAGCATCACGAAGCATAGTCCTCTGTATTTGAACATCACTATTTACCCATACTAATATAGTTATATCCATACTAGTATGTAAATTGTTCTCTATTAAAGTAGGAGCATCCAGAAAACACAATTTACAATTATCTTCTTCTAAAGCTTGTATTCTTTGAAATATTTCTCTTATTATAAAGGGCATAATTATGTGCTCTAGCCTTTCCCTGCGAGTATTACTCTTAAATATGTATTTACCAAATTCTTTCCTCTTAAGTTTACCCTCTGCATCAAAAAACTCACAACCAAATTCATCTTTAATTTGAAGTAGCACCTGAGGGTTTATTATAAAAACCTGCCTTGCTACAATATCCGCATCAATAATGGGATAGCACTTATCTCTAAGCATATTAGTTACAGTGCTCTTGCCACTACCAATACCCCCTGTTATACCTACCTTTAGCATCTTCTTATCCCCCCCATTTTTTTATAGCTGAGAGTTATGAGTATACCTCTCAATATTTAATGCTAAACTCTCACTTACTTAGCCTCATACCAAGTTTCTCCAATACTTATTTCTACTTCTAGAGGAACTGAAAGCTTAATAACATTCTCCATATGCTCTTTAACCAAAGCCTCTACCTGTTTAACCTCATCCTTATACACATTTAATATTAATTCATCGTGTACTTGAAGTATTAAAGTACTTTTTAATCCCTTTTGCTTTAATTTATCAAAGACGTTTACCATAGCTAGCTTAATAATATCTGCTGCACTTCCCTGTATAGGTGTATTCATAGCAAGTCGTTTTCCAAAGGATTGCACAATTTTATTTGAAGAATTTATTTCAGGAATAGCTCTTCTTCTATTAAAAATAGTAGTAACATAATTATCTTTTTCTGCTTCAACTACTATATCTTCCATGTATTTTCTAACTTTTGGATATCTATCAAAATAGGTATCTATATAAATTTTAGCTTCTTTTCTAGATACATTTATATCCTTTGCTAAGCTAAATTCCCCAATACCATATACTATTCCAAAATTTACAGCTTTAGCATTACTTCTCATAAGTTTTGTAACTTCTTCTATAGGTACCTTAAATACCTCTGAAGCAGTTTTTGTATGAATATCACTATGGTCAATGAAAGCTTGAATTAAGTTTTCATCCCCAGATATGTGAGCCAGCACTCTAAGCTCTATCTGTGAATAATCCGCAGATAAAATAACACACTGGTCATTGTGTGGTATAAATACTTTTCTTATAGCTCTACCCATCTCATTTTTTATAGGAATATTTTGCAAATTAGGTTCTGTACTTGATAGTCTTCCTGTTGTTGTGACCGTCTGAGTAAAGCTTGAATGTATTCTACAATCTGTATCAATAGCTGCTTGTAGTCCTTCAATATAAGTAGAAAAAATCTTTGTTAGCCCTCTATAGCGCGTAACTTCTGCGATAATAGGATGTTTATCCGCTAGTGCCTCTAGAACCTCCGCATTAGTTGAATATCCTGTTTTAGTTTTCTTTATTACAGGTAAGTCTAACTTTTCAAATAATATCTTTCCTAATTGTTTTGGAGATTTTATGTTGAATTTTTCTCCAGCTAATTCATAGATAGCGGTTTCCATCTCATCTATTTCTATTGCAAATTTTTTACCTATTTCTGTGAGTCTATCCTTGTCTATTGTAAACCCTTCTGCCTCCATGTAAGATATCGCTTCTGTTAATGGTTGCTCCACCTCATATAAAAGTTGTTCCATTTTGTACTCTTCAATCTTCTTTTCTAATATCCCATAAAGATTTTTTAATAATGCTACTTTATTAATCTCTTTTTCATCGCCCTCACCCGTAATACTAATCCTAAGAAATGCATCTATAAGAGTTTCTAAGCTATATTCACTTTGGGCTGAACTAATCAAATAAGCAGCAAGTTCTGTATCAAATTTTATTCCTTGTAACACAATCCCCTTTTTATTAAGAGCTGTGTATGCGTTTTTTACAGAATGGCTTACTTTTTTAAGATCATTATTCTCAAGCATAGGTTTCAAATAACTTATAGTTTTTTCCTCATCTTCATTAAATAAGTCACTTACCTTAATACAATAGTTCTTTTCCTTATAACTCAGATATATGTTTTCAACACTGATTTTAGAAAACACGTTAGTATTTATAATATCAAAAATTATAAATACTGTATCTTTAATATCTAGCATAAGCTCTTTAAGTGCAGGCAAATTATCTATTACTGTAAACTCTGCAGAAAATATTTCTTCAATCGAATCTTCATCATCAGGTATTTTACTTATTAGTGATTTAAATTGTAATTTGTAGAATAAATCTTTAACAGCCCGCACATCATAATTCTCTTTTGATTTAATTGAGTCTAAATCTATTTCCATAGGCACAGCAGTAATAATAGTAGCTAATTTTTTACTAAAAATAGCCTGTTCACTGTATGTTGTTAAGTTTTCCACAAGCTTTTTGCCACTAATTTTATCAATATTCATAAGAACATTTTCTATACTCTTATATTCTTTAATAAGCTTATAAGCAGTTTTTTCACCAACTCCTGGCACACCTGGAATATTATCTGAGGCATCACCCATTAAGCCCTTTACATCTATAAATTCAGTAGGGGTTACTCCAAAATCCTCAATTATACGATTTCTATCATATATTTCTTTTTCTGACATTCCCTTTTTGTTTATTACAACTTTAACATTATCTGTAGCAAGCTGAAGTGCATCTCTATCACCTGTTACTATAAAAACTTCTAGTCCTTCTTTTTCTCCAATGACAGATAGTGTTCCTATTAAATCATCTGCTTCAAATCCATCTAGTTCAAAAATATCTATAGCCATCTTGTCTAAAAGTTCCCTAACTATAGAAAACTGACCAATAAGCTCATCAGGCATTTTCTTTCTACCTGCTTTATAATCTTTATATTCTTCATGACGAAAAGTGGGGGTTTTTCTATCAAAGGTTGTAACAATATAATCTGGCTTAAACTCCTCTTTCATCTTTAATAACATACTTGTAAACCCATATACTGCATTGGTATATATTCCATCTGAATTTGTTAGAGCTGGTAATGCATAAAAAGCTCTGTACATAAGACTATGACCGTCTAAAATCAATAACCTTTTCTTAGCCATGTAAATTCCTTCTTTCTACTGTGTTTATAATTTTATATATTATACGTTGAGGACTCCTTTATGAAACTCCTTCCCTCAAAAAACTTTGCAATTTAAATTCTCCATTCCTAGTTGTGCTTTAACTTACATTTACTATAGTATTTTAGCATTTATATAATTATAACATTTCATAATGTATTATATCAATAATATACCCCAAAAACTATCAAACTTGCTCTTTAGTTCATAAATTTCTTTTAAAAAAAGAAAAGATCCAGAAAATTTTCTAGATCTTATAAATTCACAAAAATAGCTGCCTTAATTTATTTTTAAAATATGCTTAAATCTAATTTCCTAGACAATTCTTCCAAAACCTTTATACCCCCAATACTATTACCTTTTACATCCAAAGAGGGTCCAATTACTCCAACACCCATTCTTCTAGGCACCGCTGCCATTATACCCCCACCCACACCGCTTTTTGCTGGTATTCCTATATGTACTGCAAAATCACCCGAACCATCATACATACCACATGTCACCATTATAGTTTTAATTATTCTAGTAGCTTCTCTTGATAAAACTCTTTCGTTTCTAGAAATTATTACACCGGAATTAGCAAGCATAGCTCCTATTCTTGCTATATCCCTACAATTGACCTCCATAGAACACTGCTTAAAGTATACGTCTAAAACATCTTCCACGTCACCCTCGATAACCCCAGTGCTCTTCATGAAGTAGGCGAGTGATCTATTTCTATCCCCAGTAGCTTTTTCAGAGGTATAAACCCCTTCATTGATATTAATATCAGGATTACCTGTAATTTTTCTTGTAAACTTTAAAATTCTATTAAACTTTTCCTCTGCAGTATCACCTGTGATTAATGAAACTATCGCAATTGCTCCAGCATTTATCATTGGATTTATAGGTCTTTGGTCGATATTTTTCTCCAAATTTATTATAGAATTAAAGCCAGCTTCTGTTGGCTCCATTCCTATTTTAGTAAACACATAATCCACTCCATTATCGATTATGGCAAGCATAAGTGTTATAACCTTTGATATGCTTTGTATTGTAAATTTCGTCTCATAATCCCCTGCAAAAAATTCTTCGCCATCCAGAGTAGTTACGCAAATACCTAGAGCTTCTCCATCTGCTTTCAAAAGTTCTGGTATATAAGATGCAACCGCACCTTCCTTTGTAAAGTGTCTATTCTTTTCTATAATAGTATCTAGTATCCTCTTCATTATGTCCCCCCTGTTATTTAGCTATGTATAATTTTAAGTTTCTTGAAAATTAGTATTTACTTTTTAAGCTAGTATTTACTTTGACACCTCATATAATACTATATTTTCATGAGTACTTTCAATTGTTTGTATGAAATTAAATATTGGAATTATTACATAGCGGATTAGTGCTGTGAATAACTTAAGATGGCAAGCACAAATTTTTTTAAATAAAAACATACTATAACTATTGCATTAATTATAAATATATGTTAAAATAATTTTTGTCAGGCATGCCGAAGTGGTGGAACTGGCAGACGCGTCGGACTCAAAATCCGAAGGTGTAACAACCGTGCGGGTTCGATTCCCGCCTCCGGCACCAGTTGTTTAAAGAGTTAAGAGCACTTAGGAAGAATATTTCTAAATGCTCTCTTCTTTGTTTTGTCCGTCTTTTGTCTGCTTTTAGTTTAAGGTAGGTTAAAACAGAATGGGACAGATTAAATTTAAATTTGGAAATTAAAAAGAAATGTATACTTCTTTGATTGAATTTTTTTCTTTATTAATCTTGTAATATTAAAAGTTGGAAGAAACTTTTGACAGATCTAGATTAATTAATTTCTTTAAACTTTTTACATACATTTTTAGGTGAAAGGTCTGAAACTTTTATATAAGTTGGAATAACAAGTGAATAACTTGTACTTACTAACGATTCCTATCATATTCATTAATTGTAAAATTAAAAAAGGCATTGCTGCCTTTTAAGAAGTTGTGTTTATTTATCAACAAACATATCAGTGATTTCAAATTCTAGTGTGCTAACCAAAGATTGAAGCTGAATAATGGAAGGAATAAAATTTTGACGTTCTATACGCCCTATCATTAACCGGTTTAACCCAGTAATTTCGCATAGTTGGTCTTGTGTTAATTTTTTATCTTCATGTTTTATTTTTATAATTTTTGCAAGTTTTATAGTAAATAATTTTTTCATTTTTAAACCTTCTTTCTTACTAGAGTATGCACACTCTTAACTATAATTTTTGCCGCAGTGCGTCAACATTGTTGGTTAATGCATAATGCCTCCAATAATCTTTCTTATCTCATCCTCTAATTGTCTTAGAATCAACACCTAATTTCTCTCAGCAGTGATGAGAGTATTTCATTATCTTTATAAAACATTTCACATGTTTTTCGAAATTATTAATGTTCATATACTCCCCACCCTTGTTTTTTCACTAAAAACGCCCCAAATCCCACACCTGAAGGGGTGGGCTTTCCGCACAAATTTGTAATATAGCTCACTATAAACTAATTATCTTAGTAAAACATAGATTAATATATAAACCCTTTATTTAATGAAAAAAAAATACTATAATTAATAACGATAATATATTAATTATAACTACAAATAAAAAATACTAAAGACAAACCACTTAAGTTATAAATTAAGTATGGTTTGTCTATAAATAGAGGAGATTATATATGAGAAAAAAAGATATACTTGAGTTAAAAAGACGTTTAAAAAAAGACCAATGCACCTTCACTAAAATGTGTGGATGCTATGTAAATGGAGAAAAACATACTGTTTTAAAATTTAGAGAAAGCTTTCTAAATTTAGATGAGGAGGAATACTTTAAATACTTAGAAATCGCTAAAAAAGTACTGTCTGGAGCTATTGGAAATAATATTTTAGAACTTAACTTTGAAACCAATGAAGATTTTATAAATGAAAGACAAATTTCACTTATGCAGCTTAAAAACAGTCAATTAAAAGATGATGCTGTTCTCGATAATCTTTATGATTTGATTATAGCTAATTATGATTACACTGGTAACTTTTTAATTCTCTTTTTTCATGATGCTTATGATGTTATTGCTAAAACCAAAGATAATATAAAGATAGATGAATCTGAAGAAGTATATGAATATGTATTATGTACAATATGTCCAGTTTCACTTTCAGAGCCTGGTCTTAGATACTTTGAAGAGCAAAATGAAATAAAAGCACGTATTAGAGATTGGGTAGTTGAGTCCCCCACTAATGGCTTTGTGTTTCCTGCTTTTATTGATCGTAGCTGCGATGTTAACTCTATTATGTATTACACCAAAAATGCAAAGGATACGCATCCTGAATTAATGGAAAATGCTTTAGGTTGTACTTCAAAACAAACTGCTACGGTGCAAAAGGAAACATTCCAATCAATTATTAAAGATACTTTTAGCTTAGATGAAATCAAAGCTGATAAAATTTTTATGGACATACAAGAAAATCTAAGCACTATGATAGAAGAATACAATGCTCTAAATGATGATACAGATTGTGAACCTATAAGCTTAACAAAGAAGGATATACAAAACCTTTTAATAGAAAGTGAAGTTCCGCCAGAAATTACTACTATGATTGAAAACTCCTATGTAGAAAACTTTGGTGATGATATTCCTTTAGCAAAACATTTAATTGACGCAAAGTCCCTCAAGGCAAATGTGCAAAGAAAAAAAGAAGAACACCTTCACAAACAAGTAGAAATACTTCAAGCTAGACTTGATCTAGTTAAACAAGATAATACTATAGATAAGGAAACTCACCTGTCTACAGAAGTTAACGATGATACTGGGGTGGTTTTAGATGAAGCCTGTGCAACTGATTTAGAAGAAACTTCAGAAACTAATTTAGAGAAAGTTCCAGATGCATTTTCCGAAGATAATATTGTTACTCCTCATTATGATGTTATACTTCAAGTAAAACCCGAAAAAATATCTCAAATAAAATCTCAAATAATTAATGGCCAAAAATGCATAGTTATTCCTATTAATGACCATGAACTAACTACTGTTAATGGCATAGAGAATACTTCAAATTGGGATAACTTATAATAATAAATAAACCTACATTTAGTAACCTCTTATGAGCTATGTGAATTGA
Organism: Clostridium bowmanii; assembly: GCF_018861315.1. Lineage (GTDB taxonomy): Bacteria > Bacillota > Clostridia > Clostridiales > Clostridiaceae > Clostridium_AD > Clostridium_AD bowmanii. Next base: position 103,638 of record NZ_JAHLDL010000011.1, read on the forward strand.
ATATAGCTAGATTTGCGTAAAAACAAGTCTAGCTACATCAACTTAATTAGTATATTAAAGGCACATTCTAAATATATTTTCAATATCTTGCTGATTCAATGGTTTAAATGCTGATAGAACTCCACCCATACATGCCTTTTTCGCCATCACTTCAAAATTAGTTTCATCGATACCAATTTCTGTAAATGTGTTTCTTTAAACCTAATTTAGTAAATAAGAAATCTTTTACAAGGCCAATGCTCCTCTTTGCAACTTCCATAGGCTCCATTCTATTATCCATTCCAAATACATTGGTACCAAACTGATAGAATTTTGAGACTGTTGTTTCATCTAATGTGTACTCCATCCAATGTGGTGTTAAAATAGCAAGCCCTAAGCCATGAATAATATCATAAATTGCAGATAGCTCATGTTCCATCGGATGGCAGCTCCATGCCTGACTTTTTCCACCATTAATATATCCGTTAATTGCCCAAGATGATATCCACATCAGATTGGCACGTGCCTCATAATTATCTGGCTCTGCTAATGCAATCGGTGCATATTTAATAATAGTACTTCTTCTGGAAGCGGCTCTCCTTTTGGAAAAATTATATTACTCTTTAATTCCTTTTCGTCTATCTACCGCCGCTAATGTTAGTAGTACTAATATATTATTATCGACAATAAATTGCAAGCTAAATACTCTATTATTATTATAAATATTTTAGAACTGTAATAATAGTGAATAATGCATTGAAAAAATTTACATTAATCCAATAAAAATATTAGATTATACAAGGAGGTATTTTATGAGTATTTACGAGTAACAAAGGGTACAAAATTTGAAGAACAAATAGATAGAAATAGGAAAGCTGAAGAGCAAGGAGCAGGAATGTATGCTGGGTTAGCTTATTTAGCTAAGGAAAGAGGTCTTGATGAAATTGCAGAAGTGCTTCTAAAAATTTCTTTAGATGAAGCGCGCCATGCTGGTCTATATGCCGTTCTTAATGGACACACTAATGAAGATATTTTTGAGGTGATAAAGAAGTATGCACCTGGCGAGAAAAATGCTTATGAAATGTTAAATCAGTTTGCCAGTCATGTACGTGATATTGGATTAGATGATGCTGCTAATCACATAAAGAATATTGCCTCGGATGAACTTCGCCATAGCGAATTATTAAGCAATCTAATCAATAAGGGATCTAAATAAGACTGCTAAGTGTATATTTTTTAATTACTATATAAACCAATAAAGGAAAAGACCATCTGAGCTCACCAGACATTCTTTTCCTTTATTTGTTTATCATTAATTGTTACTTTTAATTAAGTATTTTCAAAGCATTGAATATTTTTATACCCCTCGGAGTAATAAGCTTTCTGGGAACACTCTTTATTCTTCATAGCAAATAATTGGAGTCCCCTCTTTTATATTATCAAAAATTGTTTTAGCTAAATATATTGGAGCATTTATGCATCCATGGCTTCCTCTTCTCTTATATATCTCTCCTCCGAAAGAATATCTCCAGCTTGCATCATGTATTCCTATATTCCCGAAAAAAGGCATCCAATAAGTTACTGGAGCTTCATAACCAGGTCCAGTTAATGTTGCCCCCTTTTGTTTATAATTAAGCATATAAGTTCCAAGGACAGTAGAATGTCCTCTATTGGGATTACCTGTCACTACAGAACCTTGTGCCATAAGCTTTCCGTTTTTATAATACCATAAATGCTGCCTTGTTATATTAACCTCTACGTAAGTATCTCCTATTTCATTTTCCTCCCTGTATAAAGCCTTACTAGTATATATAGGTTCTTTTTCAAATACATTACCAAGTTTTATATTTTTTAATAATGCTTCTGTTTCAGCCTTACGATTAATTTCCCATCCATAAAGCCCACCGCTAACTTCTACTATTTTTCCCATAGAGGTTTTAAAAGTTCTTGCTATTCCAACGGTATCATATTTTCTACTCAATTCTTTAACATATTTCATAACTGAAATTTCGTTTATGACTGTTTCTAAATCTTTATCGACAGTTAGCCACTCACTTATTGTATTTCCATCCAATATTTCTTTTTTACACCCGAATTTATAAGTGACTTTTGCTTTCACATAATCATCTAGTAAATTTTTAGTAACAAGTGTTTTATCAGAACATAAAGTGTAGCTTGGATTTTTATAGCAGTGGTTTTCATTTAAATCTAATTTTTTTACTCCCTTTAATATGCTGATTTTTATATCTTCATATAATTCATCTTTAATTATTTTATTTCCATACACTTCTTCAATGATTTTATAGGAACCATTTGCATACTTAAAGCTTACATTTTTAGGTTCTATAATATCTGTATTTAAACAATTTAATCCATTTATCTTATATAATAAATTATCTTTATTGTAAACAAATAAATCGTCAACATAATATTTTTGATCCATAAATAATGAAATCATCCAATTAAAGGACCTTTGCCTGGGATAAACTTTATCAATACTATTTTTTTCATTGTACTCCATTCCTATATCTCGCCCTATTATTTCTTCTATTTGCCCATTTCTTTCTACTAACTGTAACCTATAATCTTTAACATGATTTCTAATTATATCCTCTATGTCTCCATGTGCTTTTAATGACACATCTACACCATTTATTACAGTATTAAAAAAAGAATACTTAGAAAAGTATAAGGAAACAAGTAAATATATTAGTAAAATTGAAGTTGTGAAAATAATAACATTTCCTGTGCCCTTGCTATTAAAAAGCTTTTTTATATCAACATTCTTCATACCGATTTATACCTCTCGTCAAAAATTTAAACATAATAGCTACTTTATAATATGTTTATATTTTTGATTTTAAAACTAAATATAAAGCTAGTAAGCCTGAATCTTCTAAAATATAGGGTAATCTAAAAAACTAAAGCTAGATTTCTCTAACATCAGTATTTTTAGGAGAAAAAACTTTATCATTATTTTATGCTTGTTCCCTTTTGATCCTAATAGGTAAATTCAATATTTCATCTTTCCTTTTTAAAATTTCATCGCTTAGTATTTCTGCTTCAACATATTCAAACCCTAACCTATCAATGACACTTCCAAACCGTTCTCCTTTAAAAGCATTATCTTTAAAAAATAGAATTGTTTTTAAAAGAATACTCATAATTTCTTCTTTTGTGAAGATTTTATTGATAATAGATCCATGACGAATTGATTTTCCCCATCTACCACCAATATAGATTTTATAACCATGCATACCTTGTTCCATTGCATCAAAATGACATTTATCAATGCAACGTCCACAATTATTACAAATTTCTTTGTCAATGCTAAGGGTTCCTTCAATAAATTTAGCAGCCCCCATAGGACATGTACTTTCAACTAAACATTTCTTACACTTTACACATTTGTCAGTATTATACTTAGGTATCAATTGTCCTATAACTCCAAAATCATTTAAATCAGGCTTAACACAATTATTAGGGCACCCACCTACTGCTATTTTAAACTTATGTGGAAGAATAACATTATTGTATTTTTCGAAAAAGTTTTTATGTATTTCTTTTGCCATAGCTTGTGTATCAAAAAGTCCAAATGTACATACTGTTCCTTTGCAAGAGACAACAGGCCTAACTTTTGGTCCTGTACCACCAGTTATCATTTCTTCTTTAGCTATATATTCTCTTACTGCTTCAATATTTTCAAATTCTATTCCAGGTATTTCCAATGTAAGCCTTACTGTAAATGCAATTGTTCCGTTTCCATATTTTTCGGAAGCTTCACTAACATTTACAAGTTGCCTCGAACTCAGAACACCATTTTCAGTAATAATTCTGGCTGAAAAATGTACACCATCATTATTTGCTAAAAACCCCATACCCTTAACTCTTCTTATTTCTACTTCACTAATTTTATTCACAATATTTCCCCCTAACATGATTTGACTTTAGTTTAACACTTGAAAAATCTATTGTAAAATATTATAATCTTATTATATCCATAGGTATATACCTATGTACTTATGAATCGGAGTGATCAATATGACTATTCGTCTTCTTACAATTTTTATTAAAGTAGTAGATTGTAATAGCATGAGTCTTGCGGCTAAACATCTTTATATTTCCCAACCCTCCGTAAGCCAGGCTATTTCACAGCTTGAAAATTTTTATGATATTAAGCTTTTCGAAAGGCTTTCAAAAAAACTTTATATAACAGAGCAAGGAAAGCAACTTTTGAGTTATGCAAGACATATTGTAACTCTTTTTGATGAAATGGAAGAAAACATTAAAAATAAATCTAATACACTATTAAAAATAGGTGGAACTATTACAGTGGGAACATGTGTAATGAGTGATATAATAAATTGCTTTAATACTAAATATCCAACTATACAAACTCAAATTCTCATTAATAATACCAGTATAATAGAATCAAAAATTTTAACTAATGAATTGGATATTGGTATTGTAGAAGGTGAAATAAAAAGTAAAGAAATAATATGCATACCCGTTATTAAAGATAAACTAGTACTTATATGCAATAAGACTAACCCTTTTGTAAATAGAAATAAAGTGGAATTATCTGAACTTAATAACCAACCTTTTATTTTAAGAGAAAAGGGAAGTGGCACTCGTGAGCTTTTTGAAAATCTTATGAAATATGCTGGATTTATTATACAGGAAAAATGGGTATGCAATAATTCAGATTCAATAAAACAAGCAGTAATAGCAGGACATGGGCTTTCCGTTATTTCAGAGCGGCTTATTAAAAATGAAGTTTCCGCAGATATCTTAAAAATAGTAAAAATAAATAATGTTGAGTTCAAAAGAAATTTTAGTGTTATATATCATAAAAATAAATATTTATCCCAATGTTTGAAAGATTTCATTGAAAACTTAGGCAACTGCAACTTGGTATAAAATTCAAACCCCATATCAAATGATATGGGGTTACTTTTGACAATATATTTATCTACTATTAATAACAAACAACTGGAGTACCTGCCTCTATATTTTCATATACTGTTTTCGCTACATTGTATGGTGAATTTACACAGCCATGGGATCCGCCTGCCTTATACAGCACTCCCCCAAACTTATCTCGCCAGCTTGCATCATGGATTCCTATTCCTCCATTAAAAGGCAACCAATAATGCACAGGAGAAGCGTAACCTTCACCTTTAAGTGTTGCATTTCTTTCCTTATAATTGATCTGATAAATGCCCATCGGTGTTCTAGTCTTATCAGATCCATCATTACCTGTGACAACATCCCCTTGTGTTATCAGTGTTCCATTTTTATAAAACCATAGGTGTTGCCCTGAAAGATCTATTTCTACATAGGTATTTCCAATATCATCCTTACCATGATATAATGCAGTTTGATAATATGCAGGTTCTTTTTCTATAGATTTTCCTTCCTTAATGGTAGAAATTACATCTTGGATTTCTTTAACCTTATTAATTGCCCAGCCATAAGTACCACCGCCAATATTAATTACCTTTCCTGATGATGAAACAAAACTTCTCGTCTTAGCAACTGAATTATATTCACTAGCAAGTACATCCATATAAATTTGAACTTCACTTTCATTAAATGTTACTTCACTATTCTCATCAACTGTAAACCACTTGTTTATTTTAGAACCATCTAAAACTTCTTTATCTTTTCCAAAAGTATAAGTAATCTTTGAAGATACATATTTGTTAAGCATGTCTCTTGTGGCAAGAACCTTTGGAGATTTCGAAGTATATTGTGGCTTAACATAGTAATTAATTGTCTCCAAATCTATTGTTGTTTCGCCCTTGCTCACTGCATCTAACACAGAATCATATAAAGTGTCTTTACTGCCCATGTTTCCTATGACTTCATCCACAATGACATAACCATTATCTGTATACTTATAGCTAGCATTTTTAGGTTCAATTGCCTTACTGCTATCAAAACAAGAGAGCTTGTCCACTTTCTCCTTCAATAGATTTTTATCATATTTAACTCCTGCTATCATTTTAGAATCTTTTATATTAAAAACTGCCGAAATCCACTTAAAAGGATTCTGTTTATCTTTAAACTCCTTAAATTCACCACTCATATCATACTTTAAACCAATGTCTTCCCCTCTGATTTGCTCGTTTATACCGCCTCGTTCTTTTATGTTTAACTGATATTTTTGAATCTCAGATGCCATTTGTTCATTTACATCCCCCACAATTTTACCAGAAACACTAATGCTATTTATTTCAGAGCCAAAATAAAAATGATTCATGAAATATATTGCCATCCCAAAGTATATAATAATCAAAGTACTAATAGAAATTATAATACCTAAAACAATTTTCTTATGCTTTTTCATTGGACTTATTGTTGACTTTGCTACCTCAGTTTCCATAATTGCACCCCTTCTTATCCATTTCAAAAACTAAATACTACCCCTCTAAATTAATACTAGCAATTAATATGTCCAAGGTATGGTTTGTTCTTTTATTAATCAATTATACCTCAAAATGATTATTTAAGTATATCAATATAGTTACAAAAAATGAAAAAATTTATTCAAAACATATTAGATACTGGCATAGGAGAATCTCAGCTACAAAATCTATATTCTTCCCCCACTTCTAAACATAAACATTTTACAGGCATAGGAATTAAAGCTGTGGATGATAGGATTAAACCCCTTTATGGAAATAACTATGTGTAACTATAAAAAGCAAAATAAATGTAGGAACTACAATTATCGTTTGTTTACCTTTAATGGAGGAATAAGCCAAGAGAAAGGTACTAATCTCAAATGGGACTACAGCGAATATATGATGTGTAGTCCCATTTGAGATAGTAGGCACTTACTGCTCGCTACTTATATAAAGCAAGGTCGGTTAGAGCTACCCAAACATCTGAACCACTAACATTCCCCTCTTCTTCCGGACGAATCTTTATAGTAAGTTTTGCTGCATTTTTTATTCTTACTTCAAATGAAAAGGTTGCACTTTGACTACTAAGAGGTGTTTTATATACGAGAACCTCATCCGTATAGATTTCAGCAAGCAATCTCCTTTTGCCGTAATTATCTACCGTTCCTTTTTTTCCAATAATTTCGGCCTTCTCAATTTGAGAAAACTTGCCTTTTAACGTTGTATACTGCATATTAATTGGTATCTCTACGGTTTGAATATTAAATACGCGCCCAGTAAACAGATATCCATTATGATAATCATTTCCAACATAATCAGTTACAGTGCCTTTTATGTTATGAATTGAATTTTCTTGACTTCCTGGCAAATAATCACTATATTGTATTCTATCCAAATAATTATCAGGCTGATTTTGATCTTTTTTACCTAAATAAACAATTGCTTTTTTACTATCCCAAGCTACATCTTTATCAAATGCTTTTCCCACTGCTTTTATAGGTAAATAAACATTACCATTCATCGTAAACGGTTCAACAACCTTACCATTTGCATCTTTAGTAGTAATTTCTGCTCCGTTAACAAAAATCTTGATGTTGTTATAAAAAATCTCTGCTGTCTTTTTTCCAACAGTTGCATATGCAACTGTTGCGGTTAATATAGTTGACATTATACAACCAATAACAATGCCCTGAATTCTCTTTTTCGTTTTAATCAATCCTTCCAAATCGAACTTTATAATATTATCATAATACATTAATAGGTTTTTGCTACTAATTTTTAATATAAGTCATAATATATTCATAGCTGCATAAGCTTTTTATATTGGAATCCATTTTTCTTATAAAGGTAATAATATATTATTGATTTTTCAGAAGGTAAAAAATCGTAAATTTTAATGTTTAAAATGACAGTTTATGTTTATCAAAATACCAATGTTGAGACTCAATCATTTAGTAACAATTCTATTAAAGCTCTAATAAAACCAATTAATTGACTTGTTGAGTTAAATTTTTAACAATTTTGTTATCTTTTTAACACCACCAAACTGTTGCAATCAAAGGGCTATGGAATTATTTAAATATTCATAATATTCAAACTTATTAAAAACTACTTGAATTATGTCGCTTTTAATATTATACTTTGTTTATAGATAGGCCCTGTCCATGTCGCTTTAATGACATATAGTTTAAGCATACTTTTTATCCAGATTACATTTACTCCTTAGGTTTGGGATAAAGCTAATTTTATTATTTAAGAAAAACTTAAAAAAGGTATTTTAAATATTAAAATACCAGATGAAAAATAGAAGGGAGCGATAAAAATGTTAAAAAGGAAAAACAAGGGTATACGAAAAAGAAAGCTAGTGAAATCAGTAGGTGTTGTTGCTATTCAATTATCTGTTGAAGAAATAAAAGAATTTGACATGATGTATTCTTTATTTGATGTTAATTTTGATATTTAATATGATATTAACAAAAGCATGCCAACAGATAATTTATATAGTTATCTTCTAGCATGCTTTTTATCTCTATTAAAATTTTGTGTTGGTAATATACTTAGAGTTTAATTATTCTTTAAGCTTTAACAAAAATAAAGACTTTAAATCCTATATCACCATCTTACTACTCCATTTTCCACACCGATCTCCAAAGCAGCCTACCGTTTTTTCTCCATCTTTTATTGCAATTACTTCGCAATTATTACCACAATCTTTGCACTCAATACTTCTAGGTACAAAATCATTTTTCGCCACTTCAAAACCTTTAAAATTAGTTTTTCCAGTTTTCATAGATTCTTCCTTCCCAAGTATTGCGGCTCCTATAGCTCCCATTACATCATGGTGCTCTGGAACAAATATCTCAATCCCCAGTGCACTCTCAAAAGCTGTTTTTATGCCCCTATTAGCTGCAACCCCTCCTTGGAAAAACACTTTTGTACGAATTTCTTTTCCTTTTCCTACATTACTAAGATAATTTCTTACCATAGCTTCACAAAGACCGCCTATTATATCTTCTTCCTTATATCCAAGCTGTTGCTTATGTATCATGTCAGATTCCGCAAAGACAGCACATCTTCCTGCTATTCTTACAGGTGATTTTGACTTTAAGGCATACTCTCCAAATTTTTCAATAGGTATCTCTAGTCTTTCTGCCTGCCTATCAAGAAAGGAACCTGTACCTGCAGCACATACCGTATTCATTGCAAAATCCGTAACTATACCATTCTTCAGTAATATTATCTTTGAATCTTGCCCTCCAATTTCTAGTATTGTACACACCTCTTTGTCAATTTCCAGAGCTGCTACAGCATGAGCAGTAATTTCATTTTTTACTATATCAGCACCTATTAAAAAAGAAGCCATCTGCCTTCCACTACCTGTAGTCCCTACTGAGATTATTTGATGACTATCATATTGCTGGCTTAAAATTTCGAGTCCATATTGAATTGCCTTTATAGGCTTCCCTTTTGTTCTTAAATATAATTTTTCAATAACCTTTAAAGTATTATCTAATAGTACAATATTAGTACTTACAGATCCTACATCAACTCCCATATAATACATTGTTTTTCTTCCTTTCTAGCATATCTACAAATGCTTCTATCCTAGTAATATATCCAGCCTCTCCAGTCATTTCATCTACTACTAAAGTCATTATTGGAAAATCTTTATCATTTGAAATAGCAGGCAAAATAGCTTTTGATACAATTTCTGGCATACATCCCATAGGGAAAATTTGAATTGCTCCATCAAAATTATCTTTCTCTGCAAGTAACACTTCTCCTATACATTCTCTGCCGTGCCCACCAATATAATGTGGAAGATACTCTCTAGAAGCCATTCTTATGCCAATGGAGTTAAGCTTAAGTGGACTAAGTGCAGCATCTTTAATCCACCAACTAGGAGTAAGCATTCTTTTAGTTGATACACCATAATCCATAAGCTTATCTTCTATATAAAGATTAGAAAAAGGTTCTATTACGGTATATATCTCGCCTATAATTGCGATTTTCACTGGTGACTTATGCTTATTAATAGGAACCTCTTTAATTTTCTGCCTGTATTCTTTTAGGATATTCACCATTTGTGATGGTGTAATTGCCTTTGCAGCATTAATCTTACATTCTTTTAAAAGTCTCATAAATTGTCCCTTTTCAACTTCAAATCCTGTTAAATAATGTGCGTCAGCTTCAATTTTTTCTATTAGTTTAATTACATTATAAGATTGCTTTAATGCTTTTAACTTTTGAATTTTACCTTTTGTACTATTATCTGAAATCTTAGATAGACGATTCAACAATTCTTCTTTACCTATATCAAAAGGATTATCAATTACAATAAAATTCAAATCATGTCCTATTTTCTTTAGTGCATTAATCTGTAATTCACAGTACTCACCGAATCTACAAGGCCCACAACTTCCAGGGATAACTATAGTATCTGCTCCCATTTCTATGCTTTGCAAATAATTACCTATCATGATTTTATAAGGCAGGCACATTTCTTCTGGAGAAAACTTTGACCCTAGTTCTAGTGTCTCACTGCTACTAAATGGTGGAATTATACATTCTATTCCAAGTCCATCAAATAGTGCTTTAGCTGCAAGATGTGTGTTTCCTAAATGTGGAAATGTTATCTTCATTATTATTTTTCCTTTCGATCATATCAATAAAAGCCTCAATCCTCGTATCTAAACCGCCTTCACCAGTATGTTCATCAACTTTTAAAACGAGCAGAGGAAAATCCCCAATTTTTTCTTTAATAAGTTCTAGGACCACAGAGTCTATTCCGCAGGCAAAGGACGATATATATATTGCCCCATCTATTTCATTATTTTTTGCTATGGCAGTAGTAAATCCATATGAATTTCTAGCAAAAGTCCAAAATGGTCTTTTAAAAAGAGTTTCTACTTCTAAGTTAATTTTCTCTTCCTCCATATATTCTTCTGTTATAACCCCAACTCCCAGTTTGTTTAGTTTTTTAAGTATATTCATATTAATGAAAGTATCGTAAAGATTATATGGATGACCCACTAGCGCAATATTTTTTTTATAACCTTCATCCTTAATACCAAATTTGAAATTTCTCTGTTCTTCTAAAGCTTTGGTAAACGCACCTTTTATCTTTCTCTTATCTTTAGTAATCATTTTTCCAAGTTTTTTGCACCAATTATATAATTCATTCTCATTTGTTGCATATATTGGTTCTATTATTACCTTTGGCATATTGGGTATGCTATTTATTATCATTTCTGGAAGTCCACAAAATTTTGGGCAAATAAATTCACGCGGGTGTACCCTCATAATTCTAGGTATTATTAATAAATCACATTTATCTTTTATGTCTATTATATGTCCATGGAATATCTTAATAGGCAAACAAGCCTCGTCTACGCAGTATTTAACCCCTGCATTTAGGATGTTGTTATTTGTATCTCTAGATGTAATTACTTCTGCATCTAATTCAATTAAAAATCTCTCTATAAAAGGGTAGTATTTATAATACAATAAGCCTTTTGGAACACCAACTTTCATAACTCCTCCTTGTAATTCAATGTGCTATAAAACAATTATTAATTGCCTTAATAGTCGTGAGTCTATCTATAGGTACTTTCCTATTCTGAACTATTAAGATAAAAAATATTCTTAAAGTAAAAAAAACCTGGATTGAATCTCCAGATTTTTCATCCTATTCGTATACCAACTGCTCCTATATCTAAAGGTGGGCAGTTGTGTCCAATCTAAATCCCATATTTTAAAATAATCCCCCCCAAATTTTAAACATTAATTCTAGTGGAATTGGTTATTTGTTAATTAAAATGTGCCAATATAAACATATTGTGTAATAAAATATAATTATTGAACATATTTTATTTACAAGGAATTAAAAGGATGTGGTTATTTGAGTGTTAATATAAAGAAATATATTCTCATTGTAATTTGCACGTTTTTTTGTTTAAGCCTCTTTGGCTGTAATTATAAATTGAATAAAAATATCTTTACGAAAAGTAAACCAAACAATTATTATTACACAAATTTATTAATGAAGGATTTGTCTCTAGAAAAACCAACAGAACTTTATGCTCTATATATGAATTTTTATAGAAAAAAAGATTTTTCTAAGGATGATTTATCCACCATCACTGAGTTTTTTAATTCATTAAACAAAGATAGCTTCATACAAAAACCAGCTAATATTCCAATTAAACCAATATATAAGATATTTTTAACCTTTAGTAAAAATAAATATGTTATAAATGTCTATAACCAAAATCTCATCTCTATATATCCTTGGGATGGTAGCTACAACATGGATTACATTGACACAAGCAAAATGTACAAAGCCTATAATCTTTATGGCCTATGCAAATACCTTATACCTAAATAAGGTATTTGTTTTTTTCTAAGAAAATTACAATATCCCCTATAAATAATCAAATTTAAAGTATATAATTTAAAATATAGTTAGGATGCATGGAAATAAATAACAAAATTTATAACAATCTTTAATTGTTATGCAGATAATAAGCAAAGGAGGATATATATGGAGGTTTTAGATTTTAAAGAGGTTAATCAAACTATATCCAGAAAATTATTAAACCCAAAATTTTTAAAAAATCATGGCATCCCCAAGATTATAATTGAAAATTTTTTATCCAGTTCATGCTATTTAGAAAATTTAATATCTATGATTGAAAACACCGATTTTACATGTAAACATACACTTTTAATTTGCGAACATGTAATGATTGAGCTCTGTAAAGATAGATTACCGGAGGAAACACTAACTTATCTATATAATTTTGCATTAAGAAAGTCCTTTCCGGAGGCTGTAACCCTACCCCTTTATTCTACTCTGGATACCGCCTGTGAACTATATCTAACAGTTCTTAGAATTGTTTGCAGTGTTCAAAGAAGCACAAGTGATAACACTTGGCAAAGTAGCTATGCCATGGATTTTTTATCCCTAGAAGAAATAGCCAATCTAGAAAATAATGATGAATACACAAAATTCATTAAAGCTTTTAGAAAAGATTACATCTATGAGATGATGAAACTAAATGGTGAAGTGTTTAAATATAATACCCTAGATCACATTTGTGGAGTTCATTATCTTTCGTTACATATCGCAAGGCAGCTTAAACTGAAGAAGGTTAACATAGACCTGGGCAGAGTTTCAGGGGCTGCTGCTGGGCATGATGTTGGAAAGTATGGTTGCATAGGTGAAGAACTTAAAAGAGTTCCTCATTTACATTATTATTATACGGATCAATGGTTTAAAAAACATGGCATAAATTACATTAGAAATATTGCCATAAATCATTCTACCTGGGATTTAGAACTTGAAAATCTTTCACTAGAATCATTAATATTAATTTATTCTGATTTTAGAGTTAAAAATCTTGAAACAAGCATTGGCTCCACTATGAATATATTTTCCCTAGCCACCTCATTTAAGCTTATCCTCAATAAATTAGAGAATGTTGATGAAAAAAAAGAAAAAAGATATAGGAGAGTCTATGCTAAATTAAAAGATTTTGAAGATTATTTAATTAGTATTGGCATTAACACCTCCCTTAACGAAAATGAAACTCCAAAAATTGTGGAAACTCCAATTTATTCTTTGATGCAAGGAAATGATATAGTTCAAAATCTTAAATATCTTTCTATTAATCATAATATTAACTTAATGTATACTTTGCGTGATGAATTTTCACTTGATGAAATACTAGAACAAGCCAGAAGCGAAAAAAACTGGAAAAATTTAAGGCAATATATAATGGTATTTGAGGAGTATTCTACCTACTTAACTCAGAAGCAAAAACTTCAGACTATTAAATTTCTCTACGATAATCTAACTCATCACGAAGATGATATAAGACGTCTTTGCGCCCAACTTATTGGAGTGCTTTTAGCTATCTTTGATGAAGATTATAACAAAGAAATCCCTAAAAATGTAAATATAGAAGTTCCCAACGTATCTAGTTCCGTTTTATTTGAGGAATATTTAAATCAGCTACTTTATCCAAGTCACAAAATGATTCCAGACCATAGAACTTGGATGGGTTATAGCACTAAGATTATGGTTAACGCACTATTTAAAAATTGTAGGAAAAGTATGCATGCTTCCTACAGAAACATTATTCTTAAGTATTATGATGTATCGCACTCTGGTAATACAGAAACTCAATTATTTTTATTAGAAACCGCTAAATATATTCCTATGGATCCATTTGAAGATAGCCTTAACATTTTGTTTAATTATATTATTTCAATGACAAGCAAACGGAGTAACATTTTGAGGCTTTCTGCTTTAGAAGTCATAAACGACCTATTAATCAAACTACCAAAAGATAATTATTTCAAAGATACTTTATTAGTTCATTTCGCCAGTTGTTGTACTAGAAGTACCCTCCCTGCAGAAAACTTACTTAAGCTTAGAATTTTTACTCTACTTAATATGAAGACTTCTATCCCTATTTTTCAAAGTTTTTGTGAAATGGATTATGCAAAGATACCAGATATCTTTTTAAGTAATTTAAAAACCGCAACTGATTGGATAAAAAAGAAAAACCAAATCGATTTATTATTAAATTACACTATAAATAAAGCGCCTAGCACAAGTTTGCATACAGCTATTCATTTTTGTAATTTGCTTAAAGTAAGTGCTGTAGATAGTGTTAGAAATAGTGCTGGCATTGCCATTCTGAAAATTATGCCTTATTTAACACTACCTGAGAGAAATGAAATTTCAATAGAACTTCTTCGTGCACTAGAAATAGAAGGCCATAGATTTACTGAGTATATTCCTCACTATCTAGGAGAGATATTTCTTTGGCTACAACCTGTGGAATTAAATGAAATTATCGATGATTTGAAAATCAAGATAAAAATAGCTAATGAGAATGTAAAGCCTCTTATTCTTAAGACACTAGGAATTTTTCTTTCTAATTATCCTAAATATAAAACTAGATTTATTGAAAAATCTGAAGAATATGATAGTCGCCTATTAAATATTCTAGGCATACTTTTAAACGGCCTTGGAGATTACAAAATAAAAGTTAAGCAGTCGGCCATAAGTACCTTTGGAAAGGATGTTTTTGGTTCTAAGACCCTGTCACTCGAAGAGAAAATTGTTATATTCAAACTTACATCAAAAAAAATTCTAACTCTAATTACAGAGGATGACACAGAACAATTACTATTCCTAACAAATTCTGCAGCACTAAATCACATATATAGATTTATATCAGATTTCAATTTTTTTATAGGCGAAATTGATATTCCATCCCCTAAAAAAATAGCATTTTTTCCAGGCACCTTTGATCCCTTTTCACTTAGTCATAAAAGCATTGCAAATTCAATAAAAGATATGGGTTTTGAAGTTTATTTATCTGTGGATGAATTTTCTTGGTCAAAGAAGACCTTGCCAAATTTACTACGTAAAAATTTAATAAGTATGTCTATTGCAGATGAATTAAATATTTTTATTTATCCCGAAAATTTCCCAACAAACATTTCCAATGAAGAAGATTTGAAACAATTAAAAGAAAACTTTAAAGGATCCCAGGTTTATTTCGCTTCTGGCAGTGATGTTATCTTAAATGCTACCTGTTATAAGAAGCCTATAACTGAAAATTCTATACACAATTTCCCACATATAATTTTTGAGCGCGGAAAAAACAAGCAATTAAATGAGGCAATAAAAAAAATTCTTGGAGAAATTAAATTGATAAATCTTCCTTCTACTTATGCCAGAATTAGCTCTAGTCAGATAAGAAATTATATTGATGATAACCGTGATATTTCCAGTTTAATTGATCCACTAGTTCAGCAGTATATTTATGAAAATGGTTTTTATCAAAGAGAACCTCTGGATAAACTGTCACTGTCCTATCCTCATATAGATATTGAGTTTGCAGAGGAATTTACTGAAGTTTTCATAAAAAAGCTCTCTAATTCCTGTAATGACAAAGCGCTTGTTTTCCAAATTTTAACTGAACTTTCAAAAAAAACCGCTCCAAAACTTGTAATAATTAAAGATATACAGTCGCATGAAATATTAGGCTTTGCATCAATGCACTGGATTCGTTCCAATATTTTATACAGTGAATTGTATGATGATAAATTATCTAGATATGTTCGCGAAAATGCCTCTGGTAGAATTGTTCTTATTGATTTAATGTATATAAACAATAAGGAAATGAATAAAGAAAAAAATAAACTTTTAGAGCAAGTACTTATTACAGAATCTTTAGCCTATGCTCTATCTAAAGACTATGAATATGCAATCTTCAAACCAATATTGCAAGAATTATATGCTCCCTCTTTAATTGAGCTTCTATATTTACATGGTTTTACAAAGGTTGATACTACTGATCCTAGCTTAACAGCCCTTGTTGTAGATATGAATAATCCTTGCGTACTAAATCTAGATTTAGAAAATATTCTTAAAGAACCTTTTAGAAGTAGCCCCAGAGTAAAACAAGTTATTAGTAGTACAAGAAAGAATTTACAAAAGGCACTTTCTAATTTATATCCTGGTGAATTAGTATTGTCCTTTGATAGTGATGTACTTCACCAACAAATGATAAAAAAAGTTTGCAGTGAAAATAATGTTCCAATTAAAATAAGCCACAATAAACAAAACGGAGATGCTATGTGCGTACCTTATGGGGATATTCTTGATAGATATATAGTTCCTAATACAGTTACAAAATCACTGCATACGGAAAAGTTCTTCAGCCCAAATATTAAGAAATTTCATATTGGAGAATTTCCTTATTACTTAAACCTTCAGCATCAAATTAAGATGATAAAGTCCTTTAATAGACCTGTAATACTAGTTGACAATATTCTTCATAAAGGTTATAGGATGAAAGCTTTAGATCCACTTTTAAAAAATGAATTCGTAAATGTAAAAAAAATTATTGCTGGTATACTATCTGGACGTGGAAAAGACCTTATGGATATGCAAAATCGGGATGTTGATAGTGTTTATTTTATACCCAAGCTTAAAATTTGGTTTAATGAGAATACTCTATATCCATTTATAGGTGGAGATGCTCTTTGGAGAGGCTTTTATCCAAACAGGAACTTGCTACCTTCCATTAATTTAATACTTCCTTATACTTATCCTGTTTTTATAAAAAATGCGCGCTCAAAGGAAATCTATGAATTATCAAGAGTATGTATTGAAAATTCAATAGAACTTTTAAAAGTTTTAGAAAATGAATACCATATTTTATATACTCGTAATTTGACTTTGGCTTCTCTCGGTGAAGTGTTCACAATCCCACGTTGCCCTGATATTGGGAAGGATATGCATTATGATTTAAACATATCTCCCTCCCACTATCTAGAAAACGATTTACAACAATTAGGTAGGCTAAACAATTTATTATAAAAAACAATGTAAACTTATGAATAACTAAAAAAGAGGTGTTTTAAAATGTTTTATTATATCTGCAATGAAAAACTATTAATATCTAATGAAAAATATCCTAGTCTAGAAGTTATATCTGAAAGTAAAGCAGAAAAATATGCGGGAATGATTTTTGCACTCAATAAACTTAACCCAGGACGTGCCCGAAGAAGTTTCTCTGTATCACATGAAAACTTTCTATTTTTAAAAGAAGAAACCTTAAACCTGCTTGTTTTGCCTTCTTGTTCTATTATTGATATACCAAAGTGGATAAAACATGCTATTGACAGTAATAGAGTTACCTCTTTAAATACTGAGTATCCTAATTGGCAAGAGGTATTAACCTATAAACAGCCAAATAAATGGAGAATAAATGTGATAGGACTTGGGGATGTTGGTGGTACTTTACTTACTGGATTAAAGCTTTTAGGTGTTGAAAAAATTCAAAGTTTGGGACTTTATGATAAAGATACAAATCGTAATGAACGCTACAAATACGAACTTAGTCAAATCTTATCCCCAGATATGAATGAAAGTTCTATAAATATAGTGTCCTTAAAAGAGAACGATGTCTTTGACTGTGATATGTTTGTATTTTGTGTATCTGTTGGAGTACCTGAGGTTGGCAGCAAATCTACAGATGTTCGGTTAGTACAGTTTAAAGGCAATGCTAAAATAATTGAACACTATGCTTACCTTGCTAGGCAAAAAAACTTTAAAGGTATATTTGCGGTAGTATCAGATCCAGTGGATTTGCTTTGCAAAGCAGCATTTATTGAAAGTAATAAAGATAATAATGGTAATATGGACTTTAAAGGCCTTGCCCCAGAACAAGTTAGAGGCTATGGCCTAGGGGTTATGAATGCGAGAGCCTGCTATTATGCATTGCAGGAAGATGCCACAAAACATTATATACATGAAGGTAGAGCTTTTGGGCCACATGGAGAAGGCCTTATCATAGCAGATAGCATTGAAAACTATAATGAAATGCTTTCAGATGCTTTAACTCATAGTACTAAGACCGCTAACCTAGAAGTTAGGTCAACAGGATTTAAGCCCTATATTGCTCCAGCTCTTTCTTCTGGCAGCTTGTCAATACTTGCCACTATTAATTCTCAGTGGCATTATAGTGCTACATTTATTGGTGGTACTTTTATGGGCTCTAGAAATAGACTTCTTCCTTCTGGATTGGATCTTGAAACCACCTTGCTAAATGAAGCACTACTCCTCAAGCTAAATTCAACCTATAGACTTCTTAGTGAATTTATTTAGCCTATTAAACTATTTGATTATTAAATCAATTCATTTATCTATCTATTTAAGAAGAGTATGAAAAGGGGTTTTTATGAAGGATATATTTGTAATTGCACCAAGTAAAAATATATCTCCCATGCTTTCAGATATGATATCAAAGGTTACTCGTTACACCAATTATACTTTAGTCGAAAATAGTAATAATATTCCTAATCTTCAAAACAAGAAAATATTCTTTGCTTCTGAAAGCACAGATATAAATTGTGATATTTCAATGCTCCATTTTTTTTCTAAGCTATATGAAAAAGGTACTAAATGTCTTTTAGGTTCTGTCGGTGCTATCCTTGTTCATAGTAGTACTGACCATGGTACCAAACGCACCAGTCAAGACATCATATACCTTGCAAACAACTTAGGTTGCTCCTTTATAGGTCATAGTGTAGTAGAAGCTACATCTTCCCTTAGAAATTTTATTACCAGGCAAAAAAATTTGAATTTACCATTAGAAGAAATTTGTTTAATCATGTGCTCTAGGCTAAGGAACAGATTATTAGAATATAACCCAATTACTATAAACAATCCTAAAATATTAGTGTTATACTCAAGTCCACATAAAACTTCTAATACTTTGGATTTATGGCATATGACCTCGCAACATCTCTCCCTTTGTGATATTAAAGAACTTCAAATAGAAAATGGAGATGTTCTAGACTGTAAAGGCTGCTCTTATACATTATGTACTCATTATGGCACTCAAAATAAATGTTTTTATGGGGGAGTCATGGTAGATGATGTTCTTCCCTCAATCGAAAAATCTGATGCAATAATATGGCTATGTCCTAACTATAATGATGCAATAGCTTCAAATTTGACTGCAGTAATAAATAGGCTTACAGTACTATATCGTAGGATGTCTTTTTACGATAAGACTATATTTTCAGTAGTAGTATCAGGCAATTCTGGAAGTGATTCTATTAGCAAACAATTGATTGGAGCCTTAAATGTAAATAAAGGTTTTAGATTACCACCATATTTTTCTATAATGGCTATTGCTAATGATCCTGGTGAAATTTTTAATATTCCACAAATTCATGAGCTAGCTAAAGATTTTGCAGATAATATAAAAAAAGAAATAAAAGCTTAATACACTTCTATTTCCTTTTAGGTATCTTTGAAAATGAACGTAGCAAGAGTAACCAAGCCTACTTGCTAGTTATTTTTTAAAGATGCCTTAATTTGAATTATAGGTTTATTTAGTATTGGATGCATAACATATGGGGCTATATCGCATAGTGGTTCTAAAACAAACATTCGCTCCTGCATTCTTGGATGAGGTATAATTATTTCTTCTAGTGAACTAATAATATTGTCATATAAAAGCACATCCAAATCTACAGTTCTAGGTCCCCATCTTATTACCCTTTCCCGGTTAAATTCCTTTTCTATAGATAAAAGGAATCTTACAAGTTCTAATGGGCTTAAAAGTGTTTTTACTTCAATAGCACAATTTAGAAAGTCATCTTGATCCAAATATCCTACTGGCCTGGTTTCATAAAATTTAGAGGTTTTTGTTATTTTGGTATTATGTGACTTATTTATATGTTCTAGTACTCCTTTTATATTCTTCTCCTTATCCCCCATATTACCGCCTATACCAATATAGGTCGTATGCCAACTTCTATCAACCTCTACAGCTGCATATTTAAGTGGTTTTCCAATAGGTGCCCAAGGTTTTTTGATTTTAACCACTACTCTATCAACTAAATCATATTTTAAAAGTATAAATTCAGCTATTTTTTCCGTAGCCTTTTCTATTAAATCATAGCTTTCTTTTTTAAACTCTTCCTCCACCAGTTGACAAAGTTCACCATAATGAACCGTTTTAGTTAAGTCATCAGTAACTCCTGCTTCTCTTAAACTTAGAAAAAGTTCCAATGAAATTAAAAAACGTTGTCCTAAGGTTTTCTCTTCTTTAAAAACACCATGGTGGGCGAAAACTTCTAAATCTTTTATATAAATTTTGTCCATAATATTGTCTCCTCGCTATATTCCTTTATAAATATGAGTATTTTGCTAACCTATGAAATACTAAAGTCTTATGGCCTATCTATTTCCTACATATAGCATCCGTCATGACACAAACCCTTTTATTCTCCAGTACATCATGCACTCTTATAAATTCACAGCCCTTCATTATCCCTATAGCAGTAGTCGCTAAAGTTCCCTCAAGCCTTTCTTCTACAGGTAAATCCATTGCAAATCCTATCATAGATTTTCTTGAGGTTCCCAAAAGCACTGGATATCCTAACTCCTTTAGCTTTTCTAGGTTATTCATAGTTTTTAAATTATCCTCATAACTTTTTGCAAAACCAATGCCTGGGTCTAGTATTATATTTTCACTTTTAACTCCTGCCCTCAGTGCAATTTGGATGCTTTTTTCCAAATCCACTAATATATCTTGGATCAAATTATCATATTTTCTATTATCTCTATTGTGCATTAAACAACAGGGCACATTATATTTAGCCGTAACCTTAGAAATGTATGAATCCTTTTTAAACCCCCATACGTCATTAATCATAGCTGCCCCAGCTTTCACCGCAAGTTCTGCAACCTTCCCTTTATATGTATCCACAGAAATAGGGACATCTATTTCCTTGCACAGTGCTTCTATAATAGGAACAACTCTTCTAATTTCTTCCTCTTCACTTACAGGGTCATGACCTGGCCTTGTAGATTCCCCACCAATATCGATAATATCAACTCCATCAGCAACCATTTTTTTTGCCTGCATTATGGCTGCTTCCATCTCATTAAATCTTCCTCCATCAGAAAATGAATCAGGGGTAACATTTAATATTCCCATTAAATATGTTCTTTTTCCTATTTCAAAATCTCTATTTCCTATTTTCATAAACTTCCTCCAATAAAAATTATAATTTTCAAGTGAGTCTCTAGTATGTTATCTTAAAGTTCTTCTTCTGCACCGGCCATTTGCAATTATCAGTAGCCTTGCAGTTAGAACAATTTCTTGAAAGCTTGTCGCACACATATAATATATGGCTTAAACTATTCGATTTTTTGGTATCGCTTCTATGGTCACCTATAGCCTCTAAAATCTTATTTGTTTCCTCTGTATTATAACTACACTGTTGCAGTATGTTTTTAGCTATGACAACACTAGAAGTGTTGTGTGGTGTACCCTTTTCATACTCCTCTCCACGACCTATATCATGCAAAAGTGCAGTTGCATAAATTACATATTTGGGTATATCTAAGTTATTTTCTAAACTCATTATGTACATAATTCGTGCCACATCTAAAAAATGTTGCATATCATGTTTGCAGAACTCTCTTAGCTTTTCTAAGTTTTCTATATTGCTTAAATTATTCTGAAAGATATGATTTTCTATAATAATATTGATTTTATAATTCATTAAATTATTATCTATGATTTCCACCCCTTTGGAGTAGTATTTAGGCTGAAACACACCTTACTATCTCCTATTATATCAAATAATTCACAGAAAATCTTGCTGATTAAAATAAGAGCCCTAAAGGCCCTTACATTCTATAGCTAATCTATTATTTTAAATTCTGTATAAGCTTAAAGATTGGATTGCAAAAAAAATATTTTATAATTTGAATTTATTGCCTAAATCCATCATTTCATTAGTCATAGAATTTAATATATGTGCAGTAGCTGAAACCTCTTGCGCTGAAGCATTTAACTGTTCTGATGCTGAAGCAATTTCTTGTGAAGATGCAGATATTTCTTCTGCAACTGAAGAGCTCGATTCTATTTTATTAATTATGTTGGTTTTGTCTTTATTTATACTTAAAATAGAATCATTAACTGATTTGATTTTAGGAATTACATCACTAACTGCATCCAATATCCCCTTAAAAGAATCAGTCGCAGAGTTAATTACAGTAACTTGATTATTTATTTCTGATTTCATTAAATCTGTAGAATGAATAATAATACTATTTTCCACAGAAATATTATTAATAAGTTTATTTATACTTTGCGATGATTGCTTTGACTGTTCTGCTAACTTTCTAATTTCATCAGCCACAATAGAAAATCCTCTTCCAGCCTCGCCTGCTCTAGAAGCTTCTATAGCTGCATTCAAAGCTAACAAATTTGTTTGACCTGCGATAGCATTTATCATAACTGTTATATCGTTAATCTTATTTAAATTAATACCTAAAGCATTAATTCTAGTTGTAAATTCTTCAAAAGCATCCTTAACATTTTTAACTGAATTTATTAAAGTTTCCATTCCTCCCTTGCTTTCACTTGCCAAAGCATTTATGGAATCAGAAGACTGATCTACATTGGCAATTTTCTGCGCTATTAAATCTATTTCTTTACTAAAATTATTTAGCAAAGAAGTAATATTCATCATCTCACTAGCTTGAATACTTGACCCGCTGGCAACTTCTTCAATTGAATCTGCAATATTTTCTGACACAGAAGTCATTTCATTAGAAATCCCCAATAAATCATTTGAAGATGAATTCACCATTTTAGAACTTCCCTGAAGCTTTTGGACAATTTCTCTTAGGTTTACTATCATAGAATTTACATACCCAGCAATTTCACCAAACTCATCCGTAGATTTTACTACACAATCACCATCTAAATTACCCTTTGCTATTGAATTTAAAGACACTGAAATTATATTTATGTTTTTCTTAAGTAAATTTACAAAAACTACTACAATTATAATTGACAATATCAAAACTACAATATTTATAATTAAAATTTTAAACATTAAATTAGAAATTATATTATTAATACTTGCTTTATCAACACCTACAAACCAAATTCCAATTACTTTACCCGTGACATCTTTGATTGGTACGTATTTTGCTTGATATAAAATTTTAAGTATTGTAGCTTCACCAACATACTCTTGTCCACCATTTAAAACTTTAGTGACTATTTCAGAAGAAGCCTTAGTTCCTATTGCTCTTGTACCATCAGCTTGTAACACATTAGTTGATATTCTTGTATCCCCTAAAAATATTGTGGCAGGGTGTCCAGTATCTTTTTTTACTAAATCCACAAAATCTGTGTCCTCGTTTATAACTTTATCTCCTTTATAAAGCTTTTCTCCCTCAACTTTCCACTCCCCTGGATATCTTTGTGATAATAATGAATATCCTAGATTGCTAGCAGAATTTAGTTGAGCATCAATGTCTTTAAATGCTAAAGATTTCATTTCCACATAAACGTTTGCAGATATTAGAATACTCAATAATATTAAAATCGATATAAATATACCTAAAATTTTGCCTTTTAATTTGATTTTAAGCTTTGCCTTCATTATTTAATCCTTCCTTTCAAAAACATCCATATTTCTTTCAGTATTTAGCAATATTATATTATATTTTATAACATAAGGCAAGTAATAACATTAATAGTTATATCATTCTTAATTTCATTATATTTCCATCATTTATAATCACTACAGGTGTTGATTTAATTATAAAAAGTAATTATAATTTTTATAAAATAATAAATAATAATTATTATTTATGAAAAACCCCTATTAATATTCATCAATATTAGTTAAAATAGTATAGGGTCAATAAAAATATATAATTTACCATAATGATTTTTATTTATTTTGATGCGGCTTACGTTAAACTTTAGATTCGAGGTGATTATATGTACAATAAAGGAGATTTCCATCTTCATACAAATGCATCTGATGGAAAACTAAGTCCTAAAGAATTAATTTATACAGCTTCTACAAGAGGTTTAGATATTATTGCAATAACAGATCATGACACTACTTTAAATGTTGAAGAAGGAATTATGGAAGGTGAACGAGAAAATATAAGGGTAATCCCAGGTATAGAACTCTCAACTATTCACAATAAAGAAAGCATTCATGTTCTAGGTTATTTTAAAGATGATAAATATAAAGATGGAGATTTTCAAAACTTTTTAAAGGACATGGAAATCTATAGAAAGACAAGAGCAGAAAAAATAGTAGAAAATCTAGATATATTTTTCAATATAAAACTAGATTACGAGAAGATTTTAGAAGATGCTAAAGGTGTAATAGCTAGACCTCATATAGCTAAAGCTATAATGAATGCTGGTTATAGGTATGATTGGAAATATATATTTGATAATTTGCTTTCCAACGATAGTCCTGCATATGTACAAACCAAGAAAATTTCAACAGCCGAGGGTATAGATATGTTGAAAAAGGTTAATGCATTAGTAGTACTTGCACACCCTGTGTTAATTAAACATTCTTCTATAGATGAAATGTTGCGCTTTGATTTTGATGGTGTTGAAGCAGTGTATCCAATAAACACAAAAAAACAAAAGGCTTTTCTAAAAGCAAAGGCTAAAGAATATAATAAATTTGTTACTGCAGGTTCAGATTTTCACGGGATTACAACCTCTGATACCAGTCATGGTTCTATTGGTTCAGTATTTCTAAGTCATAATGAACTAGCTATCTTTGTAAAAGCATTAGATTCAAAAGAGGGATGTTAATCACATCCCTCTTTTGTCCTTTATACATAAAAAAATATATATTACGTAAAATACATTTGAGCAAGCTTTAGTAATTCTTAGATGATTTTATGAAAGATACGTTAAGAAAAGTAAATGTTTGAGCGATAGCGAGTTTTTACTTTTTAGTATCTTCCATAAAATTAGCTTAGAATTACTTAGCGCAGTAAGATGGATTTGTAGTAATATATACTTTTTTTATATTTCTATTAAGAATGCTTCATAAGCTCTACAAGCTTCATATATATCCGCTTTACTTGCAATTTCCCATGGTGCATGCATGTTATGAAGAGCAACTCCTGAATCAATAACTTGCATACCATACTCAGCTAATATATAAGCTATCGTACCACCGCCGCCTTGATCCACTTTTCCAAGCTCTGATGTTTGCCATGAAATTTTATGTTTTTCCATTATCCCTCTAAGTTCCGCAATAAATTCTGGGTTTGCATCATTGCATCCACCTTTTCCTCGAGCTCCAGTATACTTGTTTAAAACTATACCTTTTCCGAAATATGCAGAATTACGTTTTTCCATAACTAGTGGGAAGTTAGGATCAAAGGCAGCACTGACGTCAGAAGATAACATTTTGGAATTAGCTAGTGCTCTTCTTACTTTTAGATCACTATATTCTCCCATTAAATTAACAACCTCAGCTACAGTGTTTTCAAAGAATCTTGATTGCATTCCCGTTGCTCCAATACTTCCAACTTCTTCTTTATCCACAAGTAAAACAATACAAGTTTTATCTGTTTCTTTTATGCTCATTAATGCTTCGTAAGAGGTGTAAGCACAGACTCTATCATCATGTCCATAAGCCATAATCATACTGCTATCTAGTCCATAGTTTCTAGCTCGTCCTGCTGGTACTACTTCGAGTTCAGATGATACAAAATCTTCTTCATCTATACCATACTTATCATTTAAAAGTCTTAATATATTTAACTTAACTCTGTTTTTAGCATCCTTGTCTTCTACAGGTATACTTCCCATGAACACATTTAAATCTTCACCCTCAATACCTTTTGCCATGGTCTTTTGCATTTGGTCTGCTGATAGGTGAATTAGAAGATCCGAAATTCCAACTACTGGTTCCTTATCATCTTCTCCTATTACTACATTTATCACTGTGCCATCTTTTTTAACTATAACACCATGTATAGCTAAAGGTATAGTAACCCATTGGTACTTCTTAACTCCACCATAGTAATGCGTTTTAGCTAATGCTAAATCTGAATCCTCATATAATGGATTTTGTTTTAAATCTAGTCTTGGTGAGTCAACATGGGCTCCTAAAATTTTAAAACCTTTTTCAATAGGTTCACTTCCAATTAAAAATAATGCTAAAGTTTTTCCCATACAGTTTGAATAAACTTTATCACCAGCTTTTAATGTAGCACCTTCCTTTATATAAGTGTCAATATTCTTGTAACCGTTTTTCTCAGCTAGATTAACAAATTCTGTAACGCACTCTCTTTCAGTTTTACATTTTGACATGAAATCTATATAATTATCAGATAATGCAAATACTTTCTTCAAATCACTTTTAGTGTATTTGTCCCAGGCTAATTCATATTTTTTTTCTAAATCTTTAACATCAGACATGTTTAAATACCCCCTACTATAATATTTTTTTATCTACTATTCTACTATTCTACTAAATATTTTCTAAAATTACAAACATCAAAACAATCCTAATAAAAACCATTTTAGCTGGTTGATCTTATTTCCAATGAAACTTTCAGAATAAACAAACAAACATTACTTTTATGGTATGTTTTATATATTTTTTGCATTTTTATAATTTAAAAATTGCATATTAATATAATAAATATTTTTTTATTTAATCTCACGATCTGCAGTTACCTCCGCTATTCTCATATTAATAGTTTCAACAGGTGTTATTTTTGAATTTAAACTATATCTATAATTAGCTGCAGCTGCTTCAATAATAACTGCTATATTTCTACCTGGTCTAATTGGTAGTGTTATTTTTCTTAGAGGCACATTTAGGATATCCATAAATTCATTATCTATGCCAAGTCTATCATATTCCTCATTTTCATTCCACAAAGTAAGGGAAATCAATATACTAATAGTCTTAGTGTTTAAAACTGAACTCATACCATAAATTGCTGGAATATCTATTATTCCCATACCTCTTACCTCTAACATGCCGTTGGTTATGTATGGACAACTTCCTAGGAGCATACCATCAATTTCTTTAATATCTACTGCATCATCTGCAATCAGCCTATGTCCCCTTTTTATTAACTCTAAAGCACATTCACTTTTACCTATACCACTTTCACCACTGAGTAATATCCCTATACCATAAACATCTACTAGAACACCATGAAGCCTAGTTTCAGGAGCTAGCTTAGTATCTAAAAAATTTGTAAGCTTACTAATAAATCTTGTGGAAATTAATTTTGTTCGTAACACCCATTGTCCATTTTCTAATGCCGCCTTCAAAATCTCCTTATGAGGCTCTAAATGCCTAGTAAAAATAACACAAAGCGGATCTAACTTAAAATATTTGTTAATTCTTTTCTTCCTAAGTTCTACTTCCATGCAATCTAGAAATCCCCACTCTGCCATTCCTATTAATTGAACTCTCTTGTTATCAAAATACTGATAAAAGCCGGCAATTTGAAGCCCTGGCCTATTAATATCACTAACATTAATTATCCTACCCTTATCTCCTTCTACTAAAACCTCCAAATTGAAATGCTCTATTAATTCTTCTATAGTAACAGCCATTTAAATTCCCCATTTCTTTTGATTTCTAAATATATTAATTTTTAAATTTATTGTTCTTATCTTTAGGGTCTACCTTCACAATTGTATCTAATTGTGATCTAAAATTTCTTTTAACATTATCAATATACTTTTTTCTTAATTCTTGTTGTTCTATTTTCTCTTCCTCTGTGAGTCCCTCTGCTTTGCTTTTATTATAAAGATAATTTATCCTATTAGTTAATTCATCTATACTCATAATATCACTCCTATACTATTTCTACCTTTTTTATTATATCAAAATACTTTATACATAAATAGTAGAAATCAAACATATTTTATTCAATATAATCATACTAAGAAAATTAAGACTTTTTTCGTCATTTACATATTATTACAGATAGCTTTCTTAAAGACTTACATGTACTTTTATGGTATATTTTACCATATTATCCTTGTGTTTTTTCCCAAATTATAGTCTAATTTGTAGTATTTTATATTTAAATGACTATAAAAATTTCTAACAATGTTTCAATAATTTGGTATACTGTATTTATTCCACAAACACAAATTTAATGATAAGAGGTATACGAATATGAATATTAAATTAAAGCTTTTAAAAAGAGAATTAGAATCATTAAGAGCCATTTTACACTTTTTACTAAATTTTAAAAAGCCAACTGATAAAATAGTTGTATCTTGCAGTCAGCAATTAGACGAAGTTATAGTTAAATATCAGAAAGTTAAAGCCACTTCTAAAAAAGTGGCTTAACAGTCCACTCATTCCTGCAAAAAAATTATATATCTAATTCAAGTAATATGTCATCAGTATCAATATTTGCATCTTCATCATAAAAAACTACTGCGAATTCATTAAATTCAAATGCATCTTGTGATATATCACATCCAATGAATTCGTACTCGATACCCATTTGTTCAGCACATTCCTCCATAATGTCTTCCACATTATCTGCTGCAATATCGCTTAAATAGGGTAAAAAATATTCTTCGTACCATTCTTCTTTGTCTCCATTAAAATCGCCCTCTTCATCTGCAAAACATGTAGCCGCTTCCATTTCTACTTCATCATAATAATATTTAAATTTCAGCGCGATGGTATCCACTTTATATTGAATTTCAGATATATCGCTTAAGTCATTTTTATTTAAGAAATTAATTATATATTGTTTATTCAAATAAATCCCCTCCATACATCATTTATAATCTATACATTACGATTTTAGGCTTACATAAATAATACTAGAAATCTATTGTTTTTTCTATTAAAAGTTTTCTATTAAAAGTTTTCTATTAAAAATTTACAATTATATTATTTACATTTGGTATGCTTTTAATTCTCTATAAAAAAAAGGAAAATTCCACTACACAAGTGAGATTTTCTTTTTTTATCATTAGATCAATAAAAACTACAAGTCTATAATAAATCTCTACTATAAAAGTTGTAAATAATCTTCCACAAATTTATCAGCCTTTTCATATTCCTTAGTATCCGGAACAAACTTAAATTTAAATCCTTCTTCTACTACTTTAAATTTTAAAGACTTTAACCTTTGTGTAAGCATAGGAACTCCTTCTCCACTCCAACCATATGAACCGAAAGCTCCTGCAGCCTTACCTCTATTGGTTATTGCACATACAAGTGATAGAACGTCCCAAGCAGGCTTTACAGCATCTTGATTAATAGTAGGTGAACCTATCATAATACCACTAGCCTTTTCAATTAGAGCCACAATATCATTTAAATCCATAGATGTAATTTCATGAGCCTCTGCTTTTATACCACTTTTATTTATCTTTTCAGCTAAATATTTTGCCATAGCTTCAGTATTGCCATAAGCAGAAATATAAAATACCTGAATATTTTTTTCTTTTATTTCTTCGACTTTAGCCCACTGTCTATATAGGTCTACATACATTTGAACGTCATTTATATGTATAGGTCCATGACTTGGAGCTACAATATCGAGCTCTAGATCTTTTATTTTATCTAGTCCCATAGTTACGAATTTTTTAAAAGGTCCCATTATAACATCAAAATAATATTTCATTTCATCAAAATAGTCACCTGAGCAAGCATCTGTTATACATTTAACTGGTGAATAATGACAACCCATTACATCACAAGTAAACAATACTTTTTCTTCCTTCGCATATGTAAACATTGTATCAGGCCAATGTAAATTCGGTGCAGAAATAAATTGCAATGTATTTTTACCTAAACAAAGTTCTCCCTTTGCCACCTTACTATTAAAGTCCTTATTCATAATTTCTTTTAAATAGTTTATAGCAGCATTTGAAGCAATAACCACAGCTTCTGGATAAACTTCTAAAAGCTTACCTAAAGAACCACTATGGTCTAGTTCAGTATGTTGAACTATTATGTAATCAACTTTTTTCTGTCCAATAACTCCTTTTATTTTCCCTAAAGAGTCTTCAAAAAAACCATTTTTAACAGAATCTATTATAGCAATTTTTTCATCATCTATTAAATACGAATTATATGTAGTTCCCTTCTTAGTTTCCATTATAATATCAAATACCCTTAGTTTAGAATCATTTACCCCAACCCAATAAATATTATCTTTTAACTTTGTCGTATCCATTCTTAATTCCTCCTTTTAGTTCTCTAGAAAGACTGTAATTATTAATTTATATCTCTCAAGCAAGCCTATATGATTTTACTCATATTATATATATAGTATATTTTATCACATTTATCAAGGCTGTTCAACTGAGTCCCCAGCTATTAATCTAATAATTCTGAAGCTTTACCCTTATGGAAAATATATTCCATATGTAAAGCCCTAGTAAGCACTACATATAATATCTTTTTGTCCAACTCATTATCACCGTAATTCTCTTTATCACAATTGTAAATTATGCTACAATCAAATTCTAAACCCTTGGTCATATAGGAGGGGATAATTATTCTCGCTGACTGGAAGTTTTCATCTGTATTTTTTATTAATTCCCACTCATCTTTACTATACTTTTTAAGCTGTGCTTTTATATATTTACACTCGTGAACCTCACATGATTGAAATCACGTGATTCTAAGATCACTCTTAAAATTTCCCACATCGACGTCCTCGTAACCTACTAACTCCATGGGCGTTATATTTCGGATAAGTTCCTACCCTACATTTCCTCTATATGAATTTTTATAATTTATTAAATAGCCATTTCTAATCCTAATTCTTTTAT
>NZ_JAHLDL010000012.1 GCF_018861315.1 Clostridium bowmanii
TAAAAGTTTGTAGTATTGTTGAAAATACAAGTAGAAAATACCCTAAAATTAAATATAGGGATTTTATAATATATTGTGCGGAGTATAAGCTAAAAATTGCTTTATTCTTGGATGTTTAGGATTTGTGAATAATAACTCTGGAGTAGAGGTCTCTAGTATTTCGCCATTTTCCATAAAAATAATTCTATCTGAAATCTCCCTAGCAAATTGCATTTCATGGGTAACTACTACTAGTGATATTTTCTCAAGGGCAAGATTTCTAATGACTTTCAAAACTTCACCTGTGAGTTTAGGATCCAATGCGGAAGTTGGTTCATCAAAAAGAATTAACTCCGGATTCATTGCAAGAGCCCTAGCAATAGCAATTCTCTGTTTTTGTCCACCTGAAAGAGTACAAGGATAAGAATCTATTTTATCTAATAGTTCTACTTTGGTGAGTAGTTTTCTTGCTATGTTTATGGCATCTTTTTTATTTATATTATTTACTATAATTGGAGCTTCAATAATATTCTCTAAAACTGTTTTATGGGGGAATAGATTGAAGTTTTGAAATACCATACCTATTTTTTTATGTGCATTAACAGCTTCAGTATTAACAATTTTCTTGGTAGCCGCGGCTATTGTTATGTCATTAAATTCAATGAGGCCACTATCCATCTGCTCAAGCCCAGTTATGCACCTAAGAAGAGTACTTTTACCAGAGCCAGAAGGACCAATAATGGATATTACCTCACCCTTGTTTAAACTTATGGATACATCCTTTAAAACTTGATTCTTATCAAAACTCTTATTTATTTTACTTAACTTAAGTAAATTCATACGAGCACCGTCCTTAATTTAGCAGGTTATTCTTATTTAGTGGGTCCTTATTTATTCGTAAACTGAATACTTTTTTTCTAACTTCTTAAAGACCATGACAATAAGTGAAGTAAAGATTAAATATATTATTGCGGCAATAAAAAAAGGAACTATTGTAAAGTCTCTAGTAACAATTTCTCGAGCAGCTCTTAGTAAATCTTGTAATCCAATGGCAGCAACTAAAGCTGTATCTTTTATTAGAGTAATTCCCTCGTTGCAGGTAGGTGGAATTATTCGTTTAAAAGCCTGTGGTAGTATTATTTTTGACATAGTTTGTCTATAATTCATGCCTAAAACTTTGGCGGCTTCATATTGACCTTTATCAATAGATTGAATACCGGATCTGAATATTTCAGTAAAGTAAGCTCCGTAATTCAAAGAAAAGGTAAGTGCAGCTGCGGTAAAAGGAGAAAACTTAATTCCGATAATAGGTAGTCCAAAATATGTGAAAAAAAGTTGAAGAAGTAAGGGTGTTCCCCTAAAAAACCAAGTATAGAGGTCTATAATTTTACCAAGTATTTTCAAGTTTGAAACTTTAATTAGTGCTCCCAATATTCCAAGAGGTATGCAAAAGATTATTGTTGCAAAGTATAATTCAATTGTAAAGATACTCCCTTTTAAAATATAAGCTGTAATGTCCATAAAATTTGCCAAATATAACACTCCATTCCGAAAAAATTCTTAATTATTATTTATTTATAATATCTTTGCCAAACCATTTTTGGGATATAGTATTTGCAGTTCCATCAGTTTTCATTTCTTCTAAAAGTTTATCTATTTCAGCAGTAAGCTTTGCGTCAGTTTTTCTTATACCTACTCCGTAATCTTCTACACCTAAATTCTCATTAAGTACTTTATAATCATCTGGTTTTAAATTAGTATAATATCTTCCAACTACTTCATCCACTATAACAGCATCGATACGACTAGCATTTAAGTCCAGTAGTGCTTCTGTATTATTTGAATATTTTTTTACCTCTTTTAATGAGTCAGAAAGCTTTGAATCTGAACTTAGTGCACTTTCACTGCTACTTCCCATTTGCAGACCTACAGTTTTATCCTTTAAATCAATTTTACTGGAGATATTTGATTTGTTTTTTACTATAATTATTTGTTTATTTTGAAGGTATGCCTTAGAAAAAACGATTTGTTCTTTTCTTTTATCAGTTATGGTTAATCCATTCCATATAGCATCAATGTCTTTATTATTTAGACTTAATATTACTCCATCCCATTCTACAGGTTTAAAGGTTACTTTTACACCCATTCTTTTACCTACTTCTTTTGCCATATCAATGTCAAAACCTACAATTTTACCGGTTTTATCTCGAAAGCCCATTGGTGGAAAATTATCATCAAGACCAATTATAAGTTCTTTTTTTCCTTTTATGTCTTTTAATGAATTATCTGCGCTAGGTGTGCTACCGCAGGCAGTTAAAATAATACTTGCAAGCATTGTTACTATCAATAATTTGAATTTATTTTTCATATTAAACACTCCTTCATTTATAATGTGTACAAGTTATAAATATTATAATAATCATTTTACTTTAACACGTTAACTTTGTAAAGCAAAAAATCTTAAATAAATTAATTTTTTTTTAGTTGGTGAAAATATTAGTAATATAAATCTCTCTTCTAGTGGAAATATAAATAAATATGGAATTATAAACAGCCAATTCTATAAAGGGTTAAATAATGGTTCTTCATTTTTATTCTATAGTTATTCCCTTGACAGTAAAATCACAAAGTGCTATTCTTAAGTTGAAAATTAAATAGATCCTTCAGGGTAGGTGAGATTCCTAACCGGCGGTATAGCCCGCGAGCCGAAAGGTAGATCTGGTCAAATTCCAGAGCCGACAGTAAAGTCTGGATGAGAGAAGGAGAATAATGATAGATGTAAAAATTTTTATTTGCTAACTATGAAGATAGTTGCTAAATATCTTTATGTTTTGATTTGAATATATCTAGTGAAACTAGATATATAATTAGCTTATTAAGCCCTGAAAACATTGTTTTCAGGGCTTTTATTAATTTATATGATTTTATTTATTTAAAGATATGCATACTAAGAAGTGAAATAATTACTAAGATTTACACTACAATTATAGAATTAGGGGTGATATATTGGATAACTGTTATATGAAAAGGGCACTTGAATTATCTAAAAAAGCAGCTGGGTTTGTAAATCCCAACCCACTAGTGGGCGCTGTTATTGTAAAAGACAATAGAATAATCGGTGAAGGATATCATGAATATTTTGGTGGACCACACGCAGAAGTCAATGCTTTTGCAAATGCCACTGAAGATGTAGAAGGTGCAACTATATATGTAACATTGGAGCCTTGCTTTCACTTTGGTAAAACACCACCTTGTGCTGATGCTATAGTGAAAAACAAAATATCTAAAGTGGTAATTGGAATGATAGACCCAAACCCACTGGTGGCAGGTAGAGGTATAGAAATTCTTAGAAAAAACGGTATAGAAGTGACTACAGGCATAATGAACAAAGAAATAATGAAAACAAATGAAATATTTATAAAGTACATAACTGAGAAAAAACCCTTTTGTATTATGAAAACTGCTATGACTCTAGACGGAAAAATAGCAACTTGCAGTGGGGATTCAAAGTGGATAAGTAATGAAAAATCTAGAGCCTATGTGCATGAATTAAGACAAATGGTTACTGGAATTATGGTGGGGATTGGAACTGTTTTAAGTGATAATCCAGAGCTTACTACCAGAAGAGAAGGTGTGCCTAGCTTAAATCCCATAAGAATAGTTATAGATAGTAAGGCAAGAATACCATTAGATTCAAAGATATTAAAATGTGATGATAATACAAAAACCATTATAGTTACAACAGAATTTGCTCAGAAAAGTAAAATTAACGTTATAAAAGAAAAAGGTGCAGAAGTAATTGTAACCAGGAGTAAAAATAATTGGGTAGACTTGAAGTATTTAATGACAGTTCTAGGCGAAATGGGAATAGATAGTATTCTTTTAGAGGGTGGAAGCACTTTAAATTATTCGGCTATAAACGAAGGTATTGTGGATAAAGTGATCACTTTTATTTCCCCGAAAATATTTGGGGGAACTTCTGGCAAAACCCCAGTAGGAGGATGTGGAATAGAACATGTAAAAGATTCTATAAGGCTCTTGGATACGGAAGTAAGTAGATTTGATGAAGATATTATGATAGAAGGTTACGTAGAGAAAGTTTAAAGTTCTTATAAAGGATGTGAATAGATGTTTACAGGCTTGATTGAGGAAATTGGGGAGATATTGTCCATGAAAAAAGGAGCTAAGTCTGCGAGAATTACAATAAAAGCCACAAAGATTCTAGCAGACACGAAAATTGGTGATAGCATTAGTACTAATGGAGTTTGTCTTACTGTTACAGAATCTAATAAAAATAGCTTTAGTGTGGATGTTATGGCGGAGACTATAGGTCGCAGTAATTTAGGAAAATTAAAACCGGGCTCCACAGTGAATTTGGAAAGAGCCCTTAGAGCTAGTGGTAGACTAGGAGGCCATATAGTAAGTGGACATATTGATGGAATAGGAACAATTGTAGAGCTTTATAAAGAAGACAATGCCACTTGGGTGTCTGTAGAAACCACAATGGATATACTAAAGTATATTGTACATAAAGGTTCAATAACCATTGATGGTATTAGCTTAACTGTGGCATATGTGGATGAAAATATTTTTAAAGTTTCAATTATACCTCATACAAAGGATGAAACTACTTTAATAACTAAGAAGATAGGTGATGAGGTTAACCTAGAGTGTGACATGTTAGCAAAGTACGTTGAAAAACTATTAAAACATGGTGAAACTCCAAAAGAAAGGAAACCGGTTAGTATGGATTTTCTTCTCGAAAATGGATTTGTATAAAACTTTTTCACATTATTAAGCAATAATAACATAGCAGCAAAAGTGGTAATTACATCACTGGAAGTGATGACTACATCACTGGAAGTGATGACTACATCACTGGAAGTGATGACTAAGGGGTGGAAAAATGTATAAATTTAATACTATTGAGGAAGCACTAGAAGATATTAAAAATGGAAAAATGGTTGTAGTGGTAGATGATGAGGATAGAGAAAATGAAGGAGATTTAATAATAGCAGCCCAAAAGGCTACTCAAGAAAATATAAACTTTATGGCAATGTACGCTCGTGGACTTATCTGTATGCCTACAATTAAAGAAAGATTAGATAAATTAAATATAAAACAAATGGTGACAAATAATACTGATGCAAATGAAACAGCCTTTACTGTATCTATTGATACTATAAATACAACTACAGGAATATCAGCCGCGGATAGAGCAACTACTATATTAAAGGTAATAGATCCATTGGCAACCGCAAAAGATTTTAATAGACCAGGGCACGTATTTCCTCTTGCAGCAATAGAGGGTGGAGTATTAAAAAGAGCTGGTCATACTGAAGCTGCAGTGGATCTAGCAAGACTTGCTGGATTATATCCTGCAGGTGTGATTTGTGAAATTATGAATGAAGATGGATCCATGGCTAGAGTGCCAGAGCTTATGGAGTATGTGGAAAAACATGATCTGAAAATAGTTACTATAGCAGACTTGATTTCTTATAGAAGACAAACTGAATGCCTTGTAGAAATGGTTACAGAAGCTAAAATGCCAACTAGATATGGTGAATTTACAATCTATGGTTTTGTGGATAAGGTAAATGGGGAGCACCATGTAGCGCTAGTCAAAGGGAAAGTAAACAGTAGTGAGCCTGTACTTGTAAGGGTACACTCTGAATGCCTTACTGGAGATGCATTGGGATCTATAAGATGTGATTGTGGGCAGCAATATGATGCAGCCATGAAAGCAATAGCAAAAGAGAAAAGTGGGATTTTGGTATACATGAGGCAAGAAGGAAGGGGAATAGGCTTAATAAATAAGTTAAAGGCTTATGCGCTTCAAGATAAGGGAATGGACACTGTAGAAGCAAATATAGCTTTAGGGTTCCCAGCAGATATGAGAGATTATGGTATAGGGGCTCAGATATTAGAGATTTTAGGTGCTAAAAAGGTAAAATTAATGACTAACAATCCTAAAAAGATATCAGGGATTTCAGGTTATGGCATTGAAATAGTTGAAAGAGTTCAAATAGAGATGAATCATAATGAAAGAGATAAATTTTATTTGGAAACTAAAAGGAAGAAAATGGGTCATTTGCTTAATCTGAAATAGAGTTTATTGTTAAGTGCTACAATCAATAATTAAAATTATAGGAGGAAAACATATGAAAACATATGAAGGTAAATTAATAGCAGAGGGTTTAAAATTTGGAATTATAGTAGCAAGATTTAATGAATTTATAGGTGGTAAATTATTATCAGGAGCACTAGATGGTCTAAAACGTCACGGTGTAGAAGAAGAAAACGTTGAAGTTGCATGGGTGCCGGGAGCATTTGAAATACCATTAGTTGCAAAAAAAATGGCTAAGTCTGGTAAGTATGATGGAGTAATATGCCTAGGAGCAGTTATAAGGGGGGCAACATCTCATTATGAATATGTATCTGGTGAGGTTACCAAAGGAATTGCATCTGTATCATTAGAAACAGGAGTTCCAGTTATTTTTGGAGTGCTTACTACTGAAAATATTGAGCAAGCAATTGAAAGAGCAGGGACTAAAGCAGGTAATAAGGGTTATGATGCTGCAGTATCTGCAATAGAAATGGCTAATTTATTAAAAGAGATTTAGTATACTAAAGGATTCATGTAATGCTGGTCATGCATTCTGCCGCATTACATGAATCCTTCAATATTTACAGAGTCATCTTTATTAGAATTTTTAATACTGACTTCATGACAGGCTTACGAGAATTCTATATTCGCAAAAGAAGAATTTTTAAATGAAATTTCAATAGTTTTATCGTTTCTTATTGCAAGTCCTTCAGAGAAATTTCATACTTAATATACAACTACTACTTTTTAAATTATCGGGGTATTATTTAGGGGTACATAACAATTATTAATTGTTATGTACCCCTAGTCTGATTATGTATACATATATATGATATAATATTATTACTGAGAGCATTAAAGAAAGTTATTTAGTACTTAAGAACCCCATGCATTTATGCGTGGGAGTTTCAGTAAAAGATAATTAGAGTGGGGGGATTTGAAATGGGACTTGGCGATAGTGTTTTTACTATTATATTCATTATGATGGGGGCAGCTGCTGTTGTTTCTGGCTTGAATTTTGAGAAAAAGCACGGCGGAAAGTTTAAAGGTGAAAATAAGAGTGAGTATATAAAACTAAACAAGATTATTTTAATTTCAATGGGTGGAATAATTCTATTTGGAACTTTCCTAGGACAAGGTATACCAGTATACAGAGATATAATAACAAATATAACAATGGGAAGTTTAGTAATTATATGGATTAGTTATTCAGTAATATCTAAAAGAAAATTTTTAAAGAAAAACTAAGTTGCATTAAATGATGGATATAATTAAATATTAGCACCTTACTTTCGAATAATTTCAATATTCGAAAGTAAGGTGCTTTTTATAGCTTAATTTTACACTTATTGATGAAGTATAAATATTATGGCTGGCAAACCTTATTTCTACCAGAACGTTTAGCGGAATATAATGCATTATCCCCCTCACTTATAAGATTGTCTAAATCGGATACATTGTCAGGATAAGTGGCAGCTCCAATAGAAATAGTAATATTAATTTTATTTTTATCTGGTAGAATAAATTCATGGATTTCTACAGCTATTCTTAAGCGCTCTGCAACTTCTAGGGCCTGTTGATTTGGACAATCAGGTAAAATAACAGAAAATTCTTCTCCACCAATTCTAGATACAATATCAAAACTTCTACAATAGGTAGATAATATGATTCCTAACTGCTGTAACACAGAATCCCCTGCTAAATGACCATAAGTGTCATTTACCTTTTTAAAAAAATCAATATCGATAATTAAAATAGACAAACGTTCATTTTTGTTTTTAACATTTATAAAAGATTCGTTTAGTGAATTATCGAATTGTCTAACGTTATTTAAACCAGTAAGGAAATCTATAGTTGACTCTTGCTCTAACCTATTAAGTAATTTAATTGAAGTATTCATATAACCTGCAATATAATAGGCTAAAGATCCGATAATAAATGAACCAAGCCAAAAAAATATGAGAGTGTTACGAAGTGCAATTGGATCTTTAATAATTAATAAAAATGTACCAGTTATAATTAATGAGCTCACAAAGTTCATATAAATCCATTTATTAAACATATTTAGTTTTAATTTTGATAATAAAGCAGCGGCAATAGCAACGATAAGCATGCTAAGAGTCGCTATTATAGACGCGGTGCTAACACCAAAGTAGCTTAATCTAAATATTGCAATGGTTATTCCAGTAATAATTGCAGAAAATCCACCTCCATAAAGAGCGGCTATTAATATTGCAATGTGACGGAAATCCATAATAACTTTAGGGGTAATGTGGATAGTGAATAACATTAAAATAATACCTAGTATTCCCTGTGCAAGTCCAAAGAAAAGTTTATTTTTATATGAAAGTGATAAGTTTAGAAAAGTCTTTTTAAATACTTGGCTAATTACAAAAATAAAGGAAATTAGTATTGTGCCGTTAATAAATATATACCTCAACATGATATAACTCCTTTCAAAACAAAATATCCAATGATAGAACTAAAAAAATTACTATATATTTTATTATATAGTAATTTTTTAGCAAATAAAAGTATATTAAGTAGAAAAAGCATGATTGCAGGAAAAATTATATTTCAATGTGTTCGGGCCTTAATCTATAAACAACATCTTTTCTTTCTAATATTATTTTAATTTTTTCTTTTAATTCATTATCGTCTAGAATCTTTAGTAGAAGTTCTTTAGTGGGGTTTATTACTGTAGGGTGACTAATTAACTTTAACATATTGTAATCCCCAGAAGTATCTCCATATGCATAACTTTGATTCAAATCAATATTGTATTTAAGAACAAAATTTTCTATAGCAGTTTTTTTACTATCACTATCCCACATAGGAATAATATCACCAGTGTAAATGTCATCTTTATTCAATAAATACTTTGTTCCTATATAATCATCAAATCCATATTTTATTGACATTTCCCGTACAAGTTCAATGGGGCTACCTGATATGGTTATAATTAAATGACCCTGATCCTTATGCCATTTAATTTTGTCACGGGTAAAGGTATAAACTCTATCTCCCTTTTGCTTTATAATTTGACTGGCAATAAACTCAATTTGACACCTATGAAGCCCGATTATTGCTTCACTATAAATATCAGCCATTTTTAGTAGGTAATTATCATAATTTCCTATTCGTTTATCCCATTTAACATAAAAAGGTTTTACTTCTTTGTACCATCTATCATTTTCTATCAGTTCGCTTTTGATTAATTTTTTAAATACCTCTGTTATTAAACCGTCCCTATAGAGAGTACCATCAATATCAAAGAAAGCAGCTATTCTTTTTTCCAAAGGGGTCACCTCCAACACTAGTAATTTAATATTGTATTTAAAATTTTATAAAAATAAAGAAAATTATTTTGGAAATATTATTCTTTTTTCTGTGATTATGAAATCTAAAGGCACATCATAAATACCTGTTGGGATCTCACCGATTATTTGATAGTCATAGGCTATACCTACAGTAGGAGTGGTTTTCAATTTTTCGGGTAGAAATCTATCATAATAGCCTGCACCAAAGCCTATCCTGTTACAATGTTCATCAAATACTACACCAGGAACTATTATTAAATCTATATCTTTAATGTTAGCTTTTTTGAGTAACTCATGTTTTGGTTCCATAATACCGAAAGAAGATTTAGTAAGGTCAGTAGTAAGATTTTGTATTTCAAAAGGTATTATTTCTCTTGTCTCTTTTATACAATAAGGAACAATTACTTTTTTACCATTATCTAAACACCATTTAGCAAGGTCATATGTATTTACTTCACTATTGAAACTTAAGTACATCATGATATTTTTGCAACTTATAAACTCGGGTAAATTAATAATTGTTTTTACAATTTTATTGCTAAAAGCACTCACATTATCCATCTTCATGGTTTTTCTTTGAAGTAACATATTTCTCCTTAAATCATCCTTAAGACTGGTCTCCATAAATACCCCCCTAGCAATTATTATAGTAGTACCACTATAGCAACTTATTGTGGCTTTAAGCATTTAAATTCAATAAAATTTATGTAATTATAACATATGTTTTTCATATATGCAATTTGTAGAAGTTGTTATAAGTAGTCATTCTCTTATATAAGCTAGTTTGCAAATATAAAATATTGGTAAAATATTATATGAAAAAGAAGGGCGAAGTGGAATAGTTATTCTGAATTTTATGCATCCACGAAGGAATTCATTATATACTATTTATCACACTTTTACATCCTACATCTTTTCACTTTCATTAGCGGTTAACTTTTAAATTATCACCTGCGCCGCAGTAGTTATTAAAATAATAATTTTAATAAAAGCTCATAACATTCTAATGTTATGAGCTTTTATTATTTTACTAAACTATATTATTTTGCAGCAGTTACGGAAGCACCTTGGAACCATGTCATTCCTAAGGAGGATGTACGAACTCCCATAATAGTTGGTTTTGTAACTATTGTATTTGTGTATTCATAAATAGGAATTACAATATCATCTTTCATAATAATGTCTTCCGCTTCATGTAGCATTGTCATTCTCTTAACTGGATCTAATTCTTTTTTAGCAGCTAAAATTTTAGCATCATATACTGGATTGCTGTATCCTGGGTCGTTGTTTCCTGAACTTGTTGTAAGTAAATCAAGGAATGTCATAGGGTCTGTATAGTCTGCTAGCCAGCCATCTCTTGCAAGAGTATATTGTTTATCGTTTCTTGTTGTTAAGAATACTTTCCATTCTTGATTCTTAAGCTCTATATCTATTCCAAGATTTGTCTTCCACATATCTTGAATTGCAGCAGCAATATTTTGGTGACCAGCACCTGTGTTATAAAGAAAAGTTAATTTAGGGAAGTCTTTTCCACCTGGATAACCTGCCTCTGCAAGTAATTCTTTAGCTTTAGTTATATCTCCCTGCGCTGGGTAGTATTCTTTACTTGCAAAATCTTTACCATTTGGTTCTATAATGCCTTTTGGAACAAAGGATGTTGCAGGAGTTTGACCATCTTTACTAACATTTTCAACTATGTCTTTCCTGTTAATAGCAAGTGATAATGCTTTTCTTACTTTAGGGTTTTGTATAGCCTTAGCAGCTTCAGGTGTAAGATTCGCTACATAGTAATAAGTTCCTAAGTTAGGAGTGATTTTACAAGCACCCTCTTTTACAAGACCAGGTATTTCAGATTGTGGTGGTGTATTAATCATGTCCATTTGATCTGCTTTAAATGCTGAAAGGGCTGCAGTTGCATCTTCTAGCATTTTGTAGTTAAGAGTAGTAAGTTTGATATTACTAGCATTCCAATATTTATCGTTTTTTACAAAGGTCATTACATCTTTAGGTAACCATTCTTTCATTTTGAATGCTCCATTAGTAATGTAAGGTAATAAAGAGTAATGTAACTTTTAACATTGAGCTCTAAATCTTATATTCGACTAAATTATGTATAAGATTACACAATACTTGCAATTTTCTGAAAAAATTGATATTATAATTATAAATAAATTATAAAAAGTATTATAAATAGTTAATTTTTAAAAAACATCTTATAAAAGATTGTAATTTAATAGTGTGGTAAACAATAATTTTTTATAAAAAATAAGGATAAGTAAAAGGAGGAATAAATATGAGTGGTCAAGCATTGGGTTTTATGCTTGCAATGTGGAGTGCAATAATAGTTTCTGCAATAGTGAGTCTAAGAACTGTATTAAAGAATGACAAAGTGAAAAGTTAAGACGTATTAATATTTTGCTAAAAATTACTAATATATAAATATATTAAAAACACTAAATTGGAAAATCTACAACTATAAGGCTTATGATGCTAGAGTATTGATAACTACTCTATGCTAGAAGGACATATAGGGAGGAATATTCAAGGATCCTTTGAAAATAAGGGAAATTAGTGAAATGGATCAGGTTGAGATGTGCCAAGTGCAAAAGAAGAATCATAGATTTTTATATTTTTCAAAAGAAGGTGCAGAATTTTAATTCTGCACCTTTGTTTA
This sequence comes from Clostridium bowmanii, assembly GCF_018861315.1. Classification (GTDB taxonomy): domain Bacteria; phylum Bacillota; class Clostridia; order Clostridiales; family Clostridiaceae; genus Clostridium_AD; species Clostridium_AD bowmanii. The sequence continues at coordinate 12,080 of NZ_JAHLDL010000012.1, forward strand.
GTTGTTTTATATAAAATCATAGATTTTAAGGAGTTATGTAAAAATATGAATATTTATTTTTTGTTAATTTAAATAATTAGAAAAAATGACTATGATTTGTTAAAAAAATATCAACAATTTAAATAAATTTTAATTTTCATTTAAAATATTGCTTATTTATGGTGGAAATTATTTTTAATTTTTCTTAGATAATGACAATAAATACTTGTATATTGTTGATTTATATACAAACATATTTTAAAAAGTTATATAATACATGGTTTTTAATGCGATTTAGTTAATAGATGAAAAAAAAAAATGAAGAATGTTTAACAACTCTTGCAATTTTCTGAAAAATTTGATAATATATTAATAATTTAAAAATAATTTATATGTTAATAATCTATAAACTATTAACATATAAATTATTAACATATAAATTATTAATAAATACACAGGGGGAGGTTTAATTATGGCTAAAGAACGAGAAGAATGGGGATCAAAGATTGGAATGATCCTAGCAATGGCAGGTAATTCAGTTGGCCTTGGTAATTTCTGGAGATTTCCATATCAAGCTGCTAAAAATGGTGGCGGCGCTTTTATGATTCCTTATGTGGGTGCTCTTATTTTAATAGGAATACCTTTGATGCTTGTAGAATGGATGATGGGAAGACTTGGTGGAAGATATGGGCATGGAACTGTAGGTTTTATGATTTATATTCAGTCTAGAGACAAGATTAAACCGCGACGTGCAATTATATTAGGTTCTATATGTGGAATGATAGTTATTGGGGTTACACTACTGGTAAATTCTTATTACAATCATTTGATAGGGTGGACATTGGGTTATGCATTTTTATCGGCCACTGGTGGTTACTTAGATAAGGCCGTATCTACAGGACAGTTTTTTACAAATTATATACAAAACCCCGCTTATGTATTCACTTTTTGGATTATTAGTTTAGCAGTTTTAGGACTAGCAGTTACAAGAGGAATTGAAAAAGGTATAGAATCTTGGGCAAAATTAATGATGCCTACTCTATATATATTTGGATTTATATTAATTTATAAGACACTAACTATTGGATCACCAGTTAATCCAGATTGGTCTGCTATAAAGGGATTGGATTATCTTTGGACTCCAAGATGGGGAGATTTAAGCTTTAAAGGTGCTCTTGCAGCAGCAGGGCAGATTTTCTTTACACTATCGTTAGGTATGGGAATAATTCAAAACTATGCTTCTTATTTAAAGTCTGATGATGACATTGTAGCATCATCAATGACAACAGTATCCTTAAATGAATTTGCAGAAGTAATCCTTGGAGGAAGTATTGCAATACCAATTACTTATGCTTTCATGGGCGTAAAAGGTCTAAGTGCAGGAGTGGGACTATCGTTTATCTCATTACCTAATATTTTTAGGGTTATGGATGGCGGTAGAGTAATGGGAACACTATGGTTCTTGTTATTGTTCTTTGCTGGATTTACCTCAGCTATTGCTATGTATAATTACTTAGTAACAATCTTAGAAGAAGGCATGGGTATGGTTAAGAAGAAGGCTGCCTTGTTAGTTTTCGTAGGCTATATAATAGTTGGACTTCCAGTTGCACTAGAGCCAATAATTACTAAAACTGCTGAACTTGCTTATTTTACAGAGCTTGATAACTGGGTTGGTACTTATTTACTAGTTGTAATGGGTCTTATTGAAATAATTGTGGCTGGTTGGCTTATGAAAGAAAATCCAGTAGACGAGATGAATCATGGTTCTTTCTGGCAAGCGCCAAAATGGATGTATACAGTTATGATTAGATTTGTAACTCCTGCAACAATAATAATTATTTTAGCAGGATCAACTTGGACATACATTCAAGAAGGATATTTTAAAATGATACCAACTTTTGTAGCAAAAACACCAGAGCTAATTCCCTGGGTTAATGGTGCGAGAATAGTTTTACTAATAGTATTTATTATTGGATTTATTGGTACTTATAGGAGTATAAAAGGTGTTTATGGAAAAGAACTTGTAGAAAATAAGGTTCTTATAAGAAAGTAAAAACAGGAGAGTATAACCATTAATAATTGTTATACTACTGAAAAATACTAAAGTAGTAATATTTAATAATTGTTATTACTTTAGATAAAAATAAGGAGGAAGAAATATGAGTGGTCAAGCATTGGCTTTTATGTTGGTAATGTGGCTCAGTATATTCGCGTTATCATTCCTTAGTTTAAGAACAGTATTAAAGCATCAATAGGAAGAGAGTGAAGATGTATGAATATTGAAGAAAGTATAGCTTTAAAAAAGATCACCTTTTATTTTACAATTTTAAGTGCATTGTTTTTGATTTTATCTTCACAATTCACAGGATTTCTTTTGCCATTACTATTTGTTCTACCGATATATATGGGGCTTATAGGAATTAAGCAAAGAAGAAAGAGTGGGTATTTAATAGGAATAGCAATAGTTCCTATAGCATTTGCTATTTCAGTACTATGGATAAGATATTCTATAAGTGTTTTCGCTGATAGAATAAACCAAATTGCTAAAATTAGTGAACAGTATAATATATCATCTGCTAAAGCCGGAGCATTCACTACAATCTTTTTTGCATTAAGTATTGCATTGGTTAGTATATGTGTAGTATTTTTGGTGAAATTACTTAGGCATAAAGAAATTTTCACATAAGATAGTTGAAAAAAATTAAATAGAGGACCTATTAAAAACACTGGAACACTGTTTCAGTGTTTTTAGTTGTGAGTGCAGAATTTAAATTCAAAAGGTAAATAGCATTTATTAAACTTCCAATTTTTCTAAAAATACAAATATATCTGTAATATATTTGTATTTTGATAATATATTATTAATAGTTAAAATAAAAATTGAAAAGGGCATAAAGGAGGAAGAAAGATGAGTGGTCAAGCGCTAGGCTTTATGTTAGTAATGTGGGGTTTAATAGCTGGTTTATCCTTCGTAAGTTTAAGAGCTGTATTAAAGAATAAATAAAATTGCAGGACATAAAAACATTTTTATATAATAATTCGTAATTAATAAAAACGCTGAAACTTTGTTTCAACGTTTTTATTTTAGAGAAAAATTTTATGTAATTCATGTTATATCAAGATATTTATTTCAAGTATATATATGGTATAATATATTTAAAAACAAGCTAGGGATGGTGAGGCATCATAAAGAGTTTACGTAAAAAATATTATATACTTTTATTATTGACTATGTCAACATTTTTAATATCTTGCAAAAGTAATATTAAACCTGTTGAAAAAGATACATATCTAATGGGTACAATTGTTCAATTAAAGGTATATGGTGGAAACGCAGAAAAAGCAACACAGAAAGCCTTAGAAAGAATAGGCGACATAGAAAATAAAATGTCTGTTAATATGGAGACTTCTGAAATTACCAAACTAAATGATAAGGCTGGTAAGTCAGGGCAAAAACTTAGCCGAGATACTTATTTTGTAATAGATGAAGCGGTGAAATACAGTAAGTTAACAGAAGGTGCTTTCGATTTATCTATAGAGCCAATTGTAAAGCTATGGGGTATAGGTACAGATAAGGAAAGGGTTCCTTCAAAAAATGAAATAGAAGAAAAATTAAAACTAGTAAATTATAAAGATATTATTTTAGATAGTAAGAATTCTACAGTAAAGTTAAAACGAACTGGTCAAGCTATAGATTTGGGTGGAATAGCAAAGGGATATACGGCGGATGAGGTAAAAAAGGTTTTAATTAATAATAAGATTAGCAGTGCACTTATAAATTTAGGTGGTAATGTTTATGCAGTAGGAAGTAAATCAGACGGAACTAGCTGGAGTATAGGGGTGCAGAATCCATTAGATACCCGTGGAAAATATTTAGGAAATCTTAGGGTTACTGATAAATCAGTGGTCACTTCAGGTAACTATGAAAGATATTTTATTGTTGATGGTAAGCGGTATCATCACATATTCGACCCGAAAGATGGATATCCATCAGAAAATGGCATTATAAGTACAACAATAGTATCAGATAAGTCAATAGATGGGGATGTGCTATCTACTAGTACTTATGTCTTGGGTCTTACAAAAGGACTTAAATTGGTAGAGTCTATTAAAGGTGTAGAAGCTATTTTTATTACTTCTGATAAAAAAGTATATGTTACCTCGGGTCTAAAAGATAGTTTTAATTTAACGGATAAGGAGTTTATTTATGAAAAAAGGTGATAAGATAGTTGGAATAATACTTATAATTGTTGTGGTAATAAGTTTAGGTGCCGTTTCATTATATAAATTTTCCATTAAAGGATCAGAAAATATTGCAGTTATAAAGAGTGAAGGCAAGGTTGTTAAAACTATTGATTTAAATAAGGTAGTTGTACCAGAAGAGTTCACTTTAAAAACATCTAATGGTCATTACAATATAGTAGCAGTTAAGCATAATAGTATTAGTATAAAAGACGCAGACTGTCCACATAAGGAGTGTGTTAAAAGTGGATGGATTGGAAAGCCAGGCGAAATGATTGTATGTTTACCTTTTAAGCTTGTAATTAATATTAATGGACAAGCAGAGACAGGTGTAGATGCTGGAACATTCTAAAATAAAAAGATGTGGGTGGAAATATGAAAAACACTAAAAAAATGGTTTTACTTAGTATATTAGTGGCAATAGCCTTGGTTATTTATTTAATTGAGGCACAAATTCCAGTACTATTTCCAGGAATAAAATTAGGACTAGCTAATTCTATATCTTTAGTTGCATTAATTTTATTTGGTTGGAAAGAAGCAATTTTAATAATGGTTTTAAGAACAGTATTAGGATCTATTTTTGGAGGTGGACTATCAGCTCTTTTGTTCAGTTTTGCTGGTGGATTACTTAGTAATATAGTAATGATACTACTATACAAGTATCTTAAGAATGTCTTAAGTCTACCTACAATTAGCGTATGTGGTGCTATTTTTCATAATGTAGGGCAACTACTGGTAGCTGCTTTCATAATTAAGGATTTAAGAATATATTTATATTTGCCAGTATTACTAATTTCAGCTATTGTTACAGGGTATTTTATTGGAACACTAGCTAATGTGTTGAAAAATAGGTTAGAAAGAATATTAGTACTAGATAAAAGGTTATAAAAAGGGATAGAGCAATCTCCGAAGTGCCTTGCAAACGAGCTCTAAACTTAAAATTCCATTAACAAATTCTAACCTTTTGCAAATATATAATTCTCTAGCGCTCACACTCGGTGTCCTGCCTCGGGTTCGCTAGCCTGCCGTCCTGGCAGGCTTACGAGAATTTTATTTTTGCAAAAGAAGAATTTCTAAATGGAATTTCAATTGTTTTTTCGCTTCATATTGCAAGTCACTCCGTCGAGATTTTCTATCCGTTTATTGTTATTATTTGCTCTAAGGGAAACAAAAAATAAAAAGGTACTAAGATTATATAATCTTAGTACCTTTTATTTATAACTACTTGCTTACTGCTGCACTCTGTTCAGTCATGGTTTTATGAACTGTTAGAGGCTTAGAAATAGCTTTTGTTGGACACTTAGTAGCACATAGGCCACATTGTATACATTTTTCGAAATCTATTGTAGCTAAGTTGTTAACCATGGTAATTGCTTGAACTGGGCAAACTTTTACACACATCTGGCATGCAATACATCCAACCGCGCAATTATCTTTTACTGCTTTACCCTTTGATTTTGAGTTACATTCAACAAGTACTTCTTGATTTGCTGGAATAAACTCTATTAAATTCTTAGGGCATATGTTAATGCAAGCGCCACAAGCTACACAATTATCCTTATATACTACAGCTACACCATCGATGATGTGAAGGGCATTAAAATCGCAAGCTCTTACACAACTACCAAAACCCATGCAACCATCTGAGCAAGCTTTAGGGCCTTCTCCAGGAGCAATAACTGCTTGACGACAATCTTGAATTCCATCATATTCATATTTTTCTTTTGCCACATTACAAGTACCTTTACATTTAACAAAAGCCACTTTAGGGTTCTCGGTTTCGACAGATACACCCATTATTTCTCCGATTTTCTCAGCAACTGCACTTCCGCCTACTGAACATAAATTTAGAGCAGCATCTCCACCAACTACGGCTGCAGCATAAGCATCACAACCAGCAAAGCCACATGCACCGCAATTTGCGCTAGGTAAGGCTTCTCTAACTATCGGTATTTTAGGATCAACTTCTACATGAAATTTTTTGTTAGCATAACCAAGTACTACCCCGAATACTAGTCCCAAACCACCAAGGCTTAATACTGGGTAAAGTAAATTGTTCATATCCATTTAAATACCTCCCAATTTTAAACCACTAAAGCCTAAAAATGCAATAGCCATTAAGCCTGCTGTAACTAATGAAATAGGTAATCCTCGAAAGCATAGTGGCATATTATCATTCTCTTCCATTCGTTCTCGTAGACCTGAAAGAAGAACAATAGCAAGCATGTAGCCAAAAGATGCTCCAAGAGCATTGACCATGGATTCTATTAGGTTATATTTTTCGCCTATATTAATAACAGCCATACCAAGAAGGGCACAGTTAGTTGTTATTAAAGGAAGAAATATTCCAAGTGCTCTATAGAGACCTGGCTGAGTTTTTTTAATAACCATTTCAACAAATTGCACAAGTGCTGCAATAACTAGAACGAATGCTAGAGTTGATAAATAGGTTATGTTCAAAGGAACTAAAATCCAGTTGAATACTCCATAACACATAATTGAGGCTAAAAACATAACAAATATTACTGCTAGTCCCATGCCTTTTGCAGTCTCAGTTTTTTTAGAAACTCCAAGAAAAGAACATATTCCAAGGAATTTAGCTAATACAAAATTATTTACTAAAAATGCACTTATAAAAATTGAAAAAAGTCTCATTTATATCCACCTTTCTTAAAAAATTAAACAAAATTATTTTTTACAACTATGAGCACAAGAACCACACCCAGTACACTCACCAGTCACTGGATCAATTTCATGAAAATGTGCAATTTTATTATTAACTTTATTTGTTTTATTAATTGATTTTTGATTTAATAAAGCCATTAAAATTCCTAGTGTAATAAAAGCTCCAGGCGCTAAAACCATAATTATAGCAGGCTCAAAAGAGTTTCCAAATACTTTAAATCCTAGTATTGAACCAGCTCCTAGTAATTCTCTTATTGAACCAAGAATAGCTAAGGCTATTGTAAATCCAAGTCCCATTCCAATAGCATCGAAAACTGAAGGAAGTGGCTTGTTTTTTGATGCATAAGATTCAGCTCTTCCAAGAATTACACAGTTAACAACTATAAGTGGAATGAAAATTCCTAAGGATTTGTATAGTGCTGGAACAAAACCTTGTAATAAAAATTGTATTAATATTACGAAAGCAGCTATTATTGTTATATAAGCAGGTATACGAATCTTATCTGGAATTACTTTTCTTAGTAATGATATAAAAAGATTTGAACCAATTAACACTACTGTAGCTGCGAGACCCATGCCTATACCATTTTCTACACTACTAGTAACAGCTAGAGTAGGACACATAGCTAGAACTTGAACAAATATTGGATTTTCAGTTACTATTCCGTTTTTTATTCTTTCAGAAAATACGCTCATTATTTTTTATCTCCTTTCAATGAAGAGTTATAAAAATCAATAGCATCATTAGCACCAAGAGTTACAGCTTTAGAAGTAATTGTTGCACCTGTAATAGCTTGTATTTGATTTTCCTTTGAAGGAGCTACTTTTACAACTTCTAATTTATCTTTTGTTGGTTTATTTTTATACTGATCTGAAAATTCAGGCTTTGGAGCATTAGCACCAAGACCAGGAGTTTCAGTGTGAGTTAAAATTTCAATCCCAGTAACTTTTCCATCATTTGATATTCCAACCATGATTTCTATTGGGCCACCGTATCCTTTAGGTGTAACTTTTATAGCATATCCAGCTATTTCAGTACCCTTCATACCAACATTAACCTCAGTAACTTTATCATTGAGTTTTACGTCTGCCGTATCAAACTTATCAGCTGTAGGTAAAATTTCTTTCATAGCAGCTTGTTTATCTGAAGCAATTTTCTCAGCGATAGGTGCTTTGGTTACTTCATAGGCACCGCCAAGTAAGAATCCTGCAAGTCCTGTAATTAAAAGTAAAATTAAACCTAGTTTTATATTTTCTTTCAATTATTTCACCTCCCCAAAAATACGTAGAGCAGTGAACTTATCAATAAATGGAACAAATAAGCTCATTATCAATATAGCGTAAGATACACCTTCTGCATAACCACCATATAAACGTATTATTGTGGTTAAAACTCCACATCCGATTCCAAAAATAACTTGTCCTTTTTTTGTCATTGGAGAAGTTGTATAGTCAGTTGCCATATATATAGCACCGATCATCAAGCCTCCAGAACAAATCTCGTATATTGCATTTCCAGTCATTAAACTATCTCTTCCTAATATAAGTGTTAAGATAAATACTGAACCGATGTATGCTACTGGAGTATGCCAAGTTATTACTTTTCTATATAATAGATAAGCTCCACCAATTAGTAAGGCAATTACGGATGTTTCACCAATACAACCACCTTGATTACCAACAAAATTGCTTATTAAACTTGGTAATTGACCGCTACCGCTTTTAAGTATTCCAAGTGACGTAGCAGCTGAAACACCATCAACAGTAAAATTAGTCATGTGAACTGGCCAAGAAGCAAGTAAAAATGCTCTAGCAGCTAGTGCTGGATTCATTATGTTTTGTCCAATGCCACCAAAAAACTGTTTAACTATAATAATAGCGAAAAATCCTCCGATTACAGGAAGCCAAAGTGGAACGGCAGCTGGAAGATTAAAAGCAAGTAATAAACCAGTTACTACGGCACTAAGATCTCCTATTGTAACTTTTCTATGGGTAAGTTTTTGCCATAATGCTTCTGCTGCAATACATGATAGCACAGATAGTAATGTAACTAAAAATGCTTTCATTCCAAAGAAATATATTCCAGCAAAGGTAGCAGGTATTAATGCTATTATTACGTCTCTCATTATACCCTGCACAGAATCATTTGATTTTATGTGTGGGGATGAAGATACTGTATACATATAAGTCACCTCTATCTATTTTTTTCTTCTATTAATATTTACTGTTCGTTTACCTTCACGACAAGTTTGAGTTAAATGACGTTTAGCTGGGCATACATAAGAGCAACAAGCGCACTCAATGCAATCCATACCATGTATTTTTTCGAATTCATCATAATTGCCTCTTAAAACTAAAGAATTAAGTTTTGTAGGATTTAAAAACATAGGGCATACACTCATGCATTTTCCACATCTAATGCAACTAGATTCTTCTTCGAGTTTAGCTTGCTGTTTTGTTAAGCAAAGTATTCCTGAGGTTCCTTTAATTACAGGAACATCTAAAGAACTTAAAGCCATTCCCATCATAGGTCCACCTGAAAGTACTTTAATAGGATCTTCTTTAAATCCACCAGCAGCATCTATAATTTCGCTTATAGAAGTACCAAATTTTACTCTCAAATTAAGTGGCTGCTTAATTGCTTCTCCAGTTACAGTTAAAACTCTCTCTGTAAGTGGGTTACCATTTACTACTGCATTGTATATCTCAAACACAGAATCAACATTTTGAACTATGCATCCAACATCTGCAGGAAGCTTTCCAGAAGATAATTCTCTTCCAGTAATAGAATAAATCAATTGTTTTTCTGCTCCTTGAGGATATTTTGTGGTAAGTGGAGTGACTTCTACATTAGTAAGATTTTCTGAAGCTTTTTTCATAACTTCAATTGCTTCAGGCTTGTTATCTTCAACTCCTATATATCCCTTTACACCAGGATACATTTGAAGAATAATTTTTAAGCCTTCTACGATTTCATTTGGTTTCTCTAGCATCATTCTGTAATCACAAGTTAAATATGGTTCACACTCAGCCGCGTTTACAATAATGCTGTCAATAACTTTGTCTGCAGGTGGGTTAAGCTTAATATGCGTTGGAAAACCTGCTCCACCCATACCTACGATACCAGCTTCTTTAATGATAGCCAATAGTTCGTTTTTGGAAAGTTTTTCGTAATCGATGTGCGGAGTCATAGTAAGTGCTTCTTCATAAATGTTATCGTTTTCCACAATAATAGACATTACCATGGCTCCATTACTATGTAGTCTTGTGGCTACATCGAGTACAGTTCCAGATACACTCGAATATATTGGTGCAGACACAAAAGCTTTGGATTCACCTATTTTTTGTCCCATAAGCACACGATCACCTTTTTTTACTAGTGGATCGCAAGGCGCTCCTATATGTTGTTGCATAGGAAATACTAAGTTGCCTTTTGGAAGCAAATTTTGAATTGCTTTGTTCATACTTAAGTCTTTTCTACCATTAGGGTGAATCCCTTTTTTGAAAGTCAAAAGTCCCATAATAAACCTCCTTGTAGTTCTCTTTGGACTTAATAATTATCATCTGTTATCTGTCTTGTGGTTTTATATAGTAGATAACAATAATAAATGGAAAGCCACCTTATACCAATTTTGAGTTAAACTGTCGATTATATAATAAATTTATACCAAATGTTGTAAAGAAAGCATAAACTTACTCTTAAGGTGCATATAAAATGCACTATACTATATATATTACACCTTTTATGTGTATAAAAGAATGCTTTTTTGTAAAAAAAACAGCATAAAAAAAAGTTGCATTATTCTGATAATTCGAATTAATATATATTAATTTGTAATATTTTCAATATATTCTAATGAAAAACGAGCTCATATTATGCTATACTTAGAGGGGATAAAAAAACTATATTTACAACAATAAACAATTAAAAAGGTAAGGTGAATATGGAAAAGAATAGTTTAAATAACCTAGAAATCCATAGTGTGAATTTAGACATCAATGAAGATGTCTTAAGTAGTCTTAAAACAGAGATTAATAAAAGAAATAAATTTCAATACAATTCGAATGTTGTTTTTATTCCATATTATTTTTATAGGTTTATAGGTATAAAAGACAGTGAGACTGATTACTATGAGAACTTATATAAATTAGATAATGAACTAAAGAAAATGGGATCAGGGTACATGAGATTTAGTGTGGGATTAGATAAGAAAATTAGCATAAAACTTCAAAACGTATTGAATGATATTTGGGTAAAGGTGTTTCAAAGCGAAATTATTGATGTATCTTTAATTATAAATTTAATAAGTGATAATGGACTTTTTCCGAATTTGACTAACAAAGTTTTGCTCACTCAGATTAAAAATAATTTAAAGGGACTTCTAGAATACTACATTAAAAGTAATGAAACAATGGATAATCAGAATATTAAAGTTATTACAAATTATATGATTCATTGGATAAATATTTATTCCGCAGAATTATTTGGTAAATTTGATTATTTGAGTATTAATCCTAAAGTAGTATTTTATGGAGATATTTCAAAAGCAGAAGTTTTTTTCTTGATACTGTTATCAACTTTAGGTTGCGATATTTTGTACTTCAATCCTGAAAATTCTGGAACCTTCCATGAAATTGATAAATACAATGCTTTTTCTAAGGAAATTGTTTATAATTGTAAAAGGGAGATAAAGCCATTCCCTATAGCTATAGAAGATAGAATTAAGACTACTGCATATAATGCTAAGCAAGAACTTAACAAAACGCTGTTTACAGATGATTCTGGGTTTTATAGGCCTTGGCAGTTTGCAGATTATAAGGTGCAGGCATTAACGCTTAATACTACTTATGAAGAAATATATATATGGATGAAGGAAAAAGCACATATAAGGGAAGGGTGGACAGTTAAAGGCTCAACTGTCGTTATACCTAATATGTTCTCAAAAGTTTGTGGTACCCATGAGAATATTGATTTGTATTGGAAAGAAATTAATGAGGTAGTAACTGAAAAATTTACAAAGTTCTATAATGAGCTACCTATAATGGAGGCGGTTCATTTAGAATATGGAAAGTTTAACTTAATATACCCGAGCAATGCTTTTTCAGAATTTGATACGCAGGAAATGATTAATTCATCTTGGTGGAAATACAAGGATTTAAGGTCAGGCCTTCAAAAGACTATGGCGGACAAAATCAAAGAATTATGCTTAAGTCCTGTAATAATAAATGTTGAAAAGGAAGATTTAAGGGATTTACAAGTGGATATTTTCTCAGTACTTATAAATCTAGATGGAGAGATACTTGAACTTCTGCAAGCATTCGATTATCCTGAAGAAGTTCCTAAAATTGTAGTATATAATAATGAAGAAAATGGTAATTTATCTTTTGAAGATTGCATAATGCTTTCTTTTATGAATTCCATGGGGATTGATATAATTATCTATAACCCTTCAGGATATAACGATATAGAAAATTTTATTTATCCAGAGCAATATGACATTCACAGACTTACGAATGTGAGCTTTGATCTTCCTTTTAAAAAATATATGGAAAAGAAAAAAAGCTTTTTTGAAAGTCTTTTTCACTGATATTTGATGAAATAGAGATTAACAATGTATAGTTAAATTTGATTTTTATGTTAGCCATAAAAGTCTGAAATAAATTAACAAAATAGAGGAGTGGAAAACATGGAAAATAATAATGGAGTACTTATAATTAAAGACGAAAATGCTGAAAATCAAAATATAGAACAAAGGGCTAAAAGTATAAATAATCAGCTTAGAGTATCACCACAAGTTATGCAAATAGCATCCAATTTAAATATTAAAGATGCAAATGCAATTTTAGAATTTGGAAATGAGCCAGCCCAGCAAATATCGAAATTTGCGGATCAAATATTAAACTCTATTAAAAGCAGTAGTATGGAAAATTCAGGTGTTATGATAAAAGAACTTACAAGTATAATGAAAAAGTTTGATAAGCAAGATTTTGAAGAAGCCAAAACTGGTTTTCTTGGGAAGCTATTTAGCAAACCAGGTAAGGCTATAGATAAAATGATGGGTAAGTATAAAACTATTGGGGGAGAAATAGATAAGATTTATACTCAACTTAGTGGTTATAAGGTGGAAATAAATAACTCTAATTTAATGCTTGAAAACTTATATAATCAAAATTTTGAGTATTATGGAGAATTAGAAAAATATATTACTGCAGGAAATATGATAGTTGAAAAAAGTGAAGCGGGAGATCTTCCTAAACTTGAGTCCTTAGCTAATAATGGAGAGCAAATAAATGCAATTAATTTAGAAAATTTTAAAGCTACTCTTGAAATGTTAAAGCAGAGAATTTATGATTTGGAAATGGCTAAAATGGTATCATTACAAACTGCTCCTCAGATTAAAATGATTCAAAGGGGTAATTATAAGTTGATATCAAAAGTGCATTCTGCGTTTATAATAACTATTCCTGTATTTAAAAATGGTATAATCCAAGCTATAGCATTAAAGAAACAAAAATTAGTAGCAGATTCACTATCTGAACTTGATAGAACTACTAATGAGTTATTAATGAAAAATGCCGAAAATATAAGAAGTCAAAGTGTGGACATAGCAAAACTTGCTGGAGGTACCAGTGTTAAAATTGAAACATTAGAAAAAACATGGAATACTATTATGCAAGGTATCGAAGAAACAAAATCTATTGAAGATGAAAACAAGAGATTAAGAGAAGCGGGTATAGTCAAATTACACGATATGACAGAAAAACTAAAGCAGAAATCAATAAGATAATAGATTTATGAATTATAATAGAGTTATGTAACAAAATAAAGGATTTAGTCTCATTAAAACAAATAACAAGTCAAATAGTCTAACCTATTGACTTGTTATTTATTTGAATGTGATTAAGAGGTGATTATATGGATATGTTTGAATTACAAGCTGAAAAGAACTTATTAAAAGATGCGCCACTTGCTGAAAGATTAAAACCTGAAAAATTAGACGATTATGTAGGGCAAGAGCATATTTTAAGTAAAGGAAAGCTTTTATGGAGGGCCATTAAGGCGGATAAAATAACTTCCTTAATACTTTATGGGCCACCAGGTACAGGAAAAACTAGTTTGGCTAAAGTTATTGCAAATACAACAAAATCTAATTTTGTTAGGCTTAATGCAGTTACAGATGGCCTAAAAGAATTAAGAGAAGTGGTGGCCACGGCAAAGAATGATTTAGGAATGTATGATACTAAAACTATCTTATTTATAGATGAAATTCATAGATTTAATAAAGCTCAACAGGATGCATTATTACCATATGTAGAGAAGGGTACAATAGTATTAATTGGGGCAACCACAGAAAATCCATATTTCGAAGTTAACAACGCATTAATTTCTAGGTCTATGTTATTTAAGCTAGAGCCACTAGAGGAAAAACACATTCAAAAGATTATTACTCGTGCGCTAGAAGACAAGAAAGTAGGATTTGGGAATACTAATATTTGTATGGAGAATGATTCTATAAGTTATCTTGCAAATATGGCAAATGGAGATGCTAGGTGTGCACTTAATGCCTTGGAGTTATCAGTACTCACTACAGATAAAGATGAGCTAGGAGTAATAAATATAACACTAGCTGTTATGGTGGAATGTCTTCAAAAAAAACATATAAAATACGATAAAAATAGAGACGAACATTACGATGTTATTTCTGCCTTTATTAAAAGTATGAGAGGGTCTGACCCGGATGCTACCATACATTACCTGTCTAGAATGATATATGCTGGGGAGGATCCTAAATTTATTGCTAGGAGAATTGTAATAGCTGCGTCTGAGGATGTAGGAAATGCGGACCCAATTGCACTACTTGTAGCAAATAATGCGGCACAGGCAGTTCAGTTTGTAGGCATGCCAGAAGCAAGAATTATTTTATCACAAGCTGCAATTTATATAGCCTGCGCACCTAAAAGTAATGCATCATATATGGCTATTAATAAAGCACTTAAAGATTTAGAGACAAAAAACATAGGGAGTGTACCTCCTCATTTAAGGGATCAAAGTTATAGTGGAGCAAAGAAATTAGGTCACGGAGTAGGATACCTATACCCTCATGACTATGAAGGAAATTATGTGAAGCAACAATATTTGCCAGATGAACTAGTTGGTACATCATATTATGAAGCTGGCAATAATGGATATGAGAAAAAAATTAAAGACAGACTTAAGGAACATTCAAATAAAAAATAGTAAACTAAATTTTATGCTAAGATGTATTTACTATGGATAACTTTTTTATAGTTGAGAGTTAAAATAAAATTTTCATTTTCTAACAAATGTTTTTATACGCAAAAAAAGTATATATTATGTAAACTTCATTTGAGCAAGCTCTAGTTATTCTTAAATGATTTTAATGGGAGATGCGTTAAGAAAAGTGCATGTTTGAGCGTTAGCGAGTTTGCACTTTTTAGCATCTTTCATTAAAATCATTTTAGAATTACTTAGCACAGCGAACAGAAGTTGTAGTAATATATACTTTTTTTATTTCATATTCACAAATTTATCTATATCTTGGGTAATAATGTTTAGAGAACTTCTCCAAAAATCAATAGAATGGATATCTACATTCATCATTTTTGCCACTTGAACTAAATTATTTTTCCCAGTAGCAGAAAGTAAGGCATCATAATCATTTACAAAGGAGTCTCCTCTTTTTAAATACTCAGAATACAATCCTTTGGAAAATAATAGACCGAAGGCATAAGGAAAGTTGTAAAAATTACTAGAAGCATCATAATAATGTGGTTTGCATATCCACATATATGGGTGCAAAAAATTATGGTCAAGACCAGCACCATATGCTTTTTTCTGAGCGTCTATCATAATTTCTTTTAATTCATTAACAGGCAATGAATTATTCTCTCGGCGTTTAAATAGTTCAGTTTCAAATAAGTAACGGCTTAAAATATCTATAATTACTTGAGCATTGCTAGAAATATTATGCTCTAAGATAGCAAAAGCTTCTTCTGAAGATGCATTTTTTAATGCTGCATTGCTTATTATTGTTTCACAAAATATAGAGGCAGTTTCTGCAATAGGCATAGGATAGTCACTATTTAATGCAGACTCTTCTGTTAAACATAAACCATGATATCCATGACCCAATTCGTGAGCCAGAGTAGAAACATCGTTAAAACTTCCTGTAAAGTTAGATAAAATTCTACTTTCTTTAATGCTATGTAAATTAGCACAAAAGGCGCCACCTAATTTTCCTGCGCGAGGCTCTGCATCAATCCAGTTATGAGAAAAAGCATTATCGGCATAACTGGAAAGCTTATCACTAAAGGTAGCAAAATTTTTAACTATAAATTCTCTTGCTGAGTCATAGGTAAAGTGCATATTGGCGCTACCCATTGGAGCAAATAATTCATAAAAAGGAAGACCTCCAGAATAGCCTAATATTTCAGCTTTTTTTCTGAAATATTTTTCAAAAGAAGGAAGGCTCTCCATCATAGCACCTAGCATTGCATCTAGTGTTTCACTATCCATTCTTGAGTTTTCAAGAGCATTATGAAGTGGAGACTTATATCCACGAGCCTTGCAAAGTGTAATAACTTCTCCTTTTATACCGTTTAATGCTGCAGCAGAGGATTCAGCAATTGCATCATAAGATTTGAGTTCCGATTCATAAGCATTTTTACGGAGTTTACTATCTTTATCAAAAGCCATGTTTCTAATAGTAGATAGGGGTAGTCTCACGTCTTCTCCATTTATATTAATAGGGACGAGTAGTGTTGAGGTAAGTATATTTTGAAGTTTAGACCAAGCATTTGAACCACTATTTTTCATTTTAGCCATAAGCTCTTCTTCTGTATCACTAAGTAAGTATTTAGCATTACTAGCTAGGTCACTTATGTAATAACTATGAGTCTTAATAGTGTTAGAATCTTCGATTAGAGATTCTATATTTTCTAGTGAATTACACCATTTTGAAAAAACGGTATGAGGTTTAGCCAGTTCAGCCAGGTTTAAGGACAATTTCTCTGAAAATTTGTTAGCAATTTCATTTTTTGTATCAACACTTAAAACTAATTCTGTATAATTAAATAATTTATTTACAAGATCATTAAATTCATTTTCAAAATTAATATAGGCCTCAATTTTTAATTTAGAGTCATCAGATTTTGTTTCATTATTAGAAGAATTACAATTCTCTATTGTCCATTTTTTTATATATTCTATGGAATTTTCAAAACAATTAATGTCTTCTTTAAATTCCACACTGTCAAAGGATGTGTATAGCTCATTTAAACTCCACTTCATTTCCATATTAACACCTCTATTTACAAAATTTTATAAAACTAATATATAAAATATATTATAACACGTTATATAAAATAAAATAACCCTATAATAGGGTTATTTTACATTTGTATAAGGACGTAAAAAAAGTAGGAATAATTCTCCTACTTTTTATTTGAAAATATCTTTTTTATAATAGTTAAAATATCTACTATGTATACTAAATATTTTTCTAGTGATTCTGTTGCACCAACTGCAGTGGCAGTTGTCTGAACTACTACTTCAGTAACATCTTTTATATTGTCTGTTACCTCGTACAAATTAGCAAAGGTTTTTGGTAAACCGGTTAATATTTCATCAATACTATCTTCATTCTTTAAGATAATTGAATTTACCTTTGATATAGTTTTAATAAGTTTTAACAATCCTACTATTAGTATAACTAAAATAATTATACCAAGAAAAATCAATATGCCTTGTCCTGTTTTAAAAAAGTCTACATACATTAATAGCACCACTATTCTTTTAAATTTTGGTTATTTTTTAATCTCAACTTCAACTTGTCCCACAATTGCTTCTGAATCATCATTGTCAGTTACAGCATCATTTATTGCAGATGCAACTTTCGATGTCTTTTTTTCATTTAGATATTGAGAAACTTTAACTTTCGCATCTGTTACATTATTCTTAGCTTCAGAAACTTTATTACTCATAGCATCTTTAAGTTCTATACTTTTTTGTTTGATTTTAACTTTAGCATCTGATACATTATCTTTAGCATCGGAAACTTTATTATCGACAGTTTGCTTAATCTCTATAGTTTTTTCTTTAATATTGTTTGTAAGCTCTTTTGATGTATTGGCGATATCTTCCCTGTTTTCTTTACCAGATTTAGGGGAAAATAGTAAACCGCCTAGTAAACCACTAACACTGCCAGCAGCTGTACCTATAAGTAATTTTTTTGCTGTATCAATTCTTAATTTTCTTTGTTTTTCTTTTTTTCTTTTTTCTATCCAATTTGTAAATATCATAATTATTTCCTCCTTTAAAGATAAAACCTTATAGTCTAATCATATACTTTATGTGGTTAATGTCAACACTTAAGGAGAAATGTAACGAAAACGTTACAAAATGCTATTATGAACAAAAGTTACTATAAAAGCATATCAATTTTCTGAGATGTTTGATAAAATGAAAAAGTATTTTTGAAGGTAAGGCATAATAGAAAATAGTTGAACAGTATTTTATAGGTACAATGCTTATAGAATGTGCTGATGTTAATGAAATTACTATGGGGGGGTTTATGATAAAATTATTATGGTATTTATATTTTTCAATATATTTGTGTATTTCATCAGTTAGTTTTATTGAAATAAAATATATAGCTAGGAAATCACCTAAAGAGGCTGAAATATATGCCTATAGGAGAGCACAGAAAATTTCAAGATATGTGTTGAAGGTAACAAACACAAGTATGAAAGTTAGTGGTATTGAAAATATACCAGTGGAAAATTGTGTTTTTATATCAAATCATCAAGCTATTTTTGATGGGTTCGCGTTGGTGGCATGCATTGATAAACCTTTTGGGTTTATTGCTAAAAAAGAAATAAAAAAGATACCACTAATTAGTACTTGGTTAAGATCAATAGGATCCATTTATATAAATAGGCAAAGTACCAGAGAATCAATTAAGACTATTCAAGAAGCTGTAGAAAAGATAAATGGTGGAAGTTCTATGTTGATTTTCCCAGAGGGAACAAGAAGTTTAAAATCTAAAATGAATTCCTTTAAAAAAGGGAGCATTAAACTGGCAACCAAATCTAAAACTTGCATAGTACCTATAACTATAGATGGCTCTTACAATGTATTAGAAGCTTCTATAAAAGTCATGGGGAACAACATAAATATGGTTATACATAAACCTATTTATGTTAATTCATTAAGTAGAGCCGAGGAGCAAGATTTAGCAGAATATGTACAGAACATAATAGAAGATGAATTAAATAATATGGTATTAAAAAAGATTAGGGGCTAGTTTTACACTACTAGGCCCCTAATCTTTTTTTGTTTATTGAAATTTATTTTGAATTAACCACCATTTGTGCAATATTATTTGAATGATCTCCAACTCTTTCAAGATTAGTTAATAGCTCTAGATAAACAGAGCCACCAGCTGGTGTACATTGGAGTTTATTTAATCTAACTATATGCTCATTTTTAAGTTGTTTTTCCATATCATCTATATTTTCTTCAACAGCCATGGCTTTACGAGCAGATTCTAAATCAGAATTCTCTAAAGCTATTATGGCATTATCCACACAATACTTTACAGTTTCAAACATATGTGCAAGATCAGTTATTGCTTTTTTAGAGAAAGTGAGGTTGCCATCCACCTTTAATTTTGCAAGTTCCCCTAAGTTTTCGGCATGATCTCCAATTCTCTCTATATCATTTACTACATGATATAATGAAGTAATGATTTCAGATTGACGCTCAGATAGAGACGTATTTGAAAGGGACACCATATAACCAGTTATTTCTCTTTCAAGAAAATTTATGGTAACCTCATGCTCAATAACTGAACTCATCAAACTCTCATCAGAATTTAAAAAGGCTTGCATTGCATTTGAAAGATTTTCAGAGGCAAGTTTTCCCATTCTACTAAGTTCCTTGATTACTTGTCCAACTGCGATGGAAGGGGTTTCTAGTAACCTGATATCTAAGTATTCAAGTACAAGAGCAGATGATTTTTCATCTTCGCCAGGGACTAATTTATTAACAATTTTAACTAAAGTACCTATAAACCAAATTTGAATAAATACATTTGTCAAATTAAATAACGTATGTGCATTGGCAATTTGTCTTTGAATATCTCCACCAAACATTGGAACAATTTTTAAAACTGGCTTGAAAGCTAGCATAAACATTATTGTACCTGTGGTGTTGAAAATCAAATGTATAAGTGCAGCTCTCCTAGCGTTTCTGCTAGTTCCAATACTTGCGAGTAATGCAGTAGCGCAGGTTCCAATATTATCTCCGAAAAGTATAGGAAGTGCAACGCCAAGGGTGATACTGCTATTTGAAGCAAGTGCCATTAATATTCCAATAGTAGCACTACTACTTTGAACTGTTGCTGTCATACCAAGACCAACAAGAACTCCCATGAGTGGATGTTTTCCGAGTACTAAAATAAGGTTTTTAAAGCTATTTAGCTCACTTAGTGGCCTCATAGCATTTTCCATCATTGACATACCTACAAATAATATACCAAAACCTAGAATAATTTCGCCAATGTCTCTAGTTTTTTTCTTCTTGCAAAACATAACTAAAACAGCACCTATTGCGAGAATAAAGGGTGCTATATCTGTAAGTTTAAAAGCTATAAGTTGAGCGGTCATTGTAGTACCAATGTTTGCTCCCATAATAACCCCAGCAGCTTGAAATAAATTCATAAGTCCTGCATTTACAAAACCCACAGTCATTACTGTAGTTGCACTACTACTTTGAATAATTGCAGTAACCCCTGCACCGACAAGTACGGCGAAGAACCTATTGCTAGTTAGAATTTCTAGCATTCTTTTTAACTTTTCGCCGGCTGCCTTTTGGAGACCATCACCCATTAGCTTCATTCCATACACGAATAGTCCGAGTCCACCTAAAAGTTGAAAAATCATCTTATAATCCATCTTAACTCTCCTTTAAAAAAGAATATTCATATGTTCCTTATGTTTCCTATGAAATTTTATCATAGCAATGTTAAGTTGGTGTTAAGTTTTTATGATTTATGTTAAAAATTTTACGAATTCAGACATTTTTTTAACTAATGTTACGAAATGTTAAGAAAAGGTTAATTTTATGACATATGGACCTTTCGCTTTTCTAAAATTGAAATTAGTATTAAGGCAAAAGCTCCACCAATTAGTGCAGTTATAAGCTGAGGTAAACCCATAGCAATAACTAAATTATTCGCTATTTTTGCAGGTATATTTAGCTTGAAGATTTCGCCACGCACTCTCGTGACTTCAGTCATGAGTTAGTGGCGTTAAGTATTATTGCATAAAATATAAGTAAATTACACATACTAAGTGTTGATTAATGGGATAAGTTTTGATGCTGAAATAGATAAAAAAAGATATTTTATAAAAGCACCAATTACAATTCCTAGATATTTACCATATTTACCTCTATTATTTAAAATTACAAAGCTGAGAAGGAATAGTATGTTACCAATAATTATAAAAGGAATGAAGGGAGCTAAAGCGCCAGCAAGTTATCCAGTTAGCCAAGCGAGTATTGGGGTTAAAGAGCCTACTAATATTCCATAAAAACCTCCACAAATTGCAGCTGTGAGTATAAGGAGTGTGTTAACTGCTGGTCCAACAAAAAATTGGCTTATTTGACCTGTAGTTTTTCCTATTACCTGAAAAACTATAGCTAATGCAAGAAAGAGACTTGCTTTTATTAGTTTATTAATGTCTATACTTTTCATAATATTACCTTTTTTTTATTATTTTAATATAACAATTATAACCTATTAATACAATGGCTTCAATATGATGGATTAGTGGTGATATTATTCCACATAGGCCACAATTGATTATATTACTATATAGATAGAGGCAAATGAAAAAATATTATAAACTTATATTGCGTAACAATTGTTACCGACTTTAAATACATATAAAAGTATACTAAAGGTAGTTCAAAAATAAAGTCGAATTATTTATGTCCTTATCAATTATTCTAAACAATAAATTTATAATATATGGAAGATAATTATATGAAACTATTGTCATTCCAAAAAAATATTAGGAGGAATTATAATGAGTATGTTTTGTTATCAATGTCAAGAAGCTTCAAAAGGAACGGGTTGCATCGTAGGCGGAATGTGTGGTAAATCAGCTGATTTAGCTAATATGCAGGATTTATTAATTTTTGTTTTAAAAGGAATATCTATTTATAGTACAAGTGCAAGGAAACTAGGAATAGAAAATGAAAAGGTAAATAAATTTGTAGCAAATGGATTGTTCATGACTATAACAAATGCTAACTTTGATAAAGCTAGATTTATCGAAACAATAACAAAAGCATTAGAATTACGTGAAGAAATTAAGGCAGAACTCGTAAATGCTGGTGGAATAATAGATGGTAATTTACCTGAATGTGCAACGTGGACAGGCAATACTTCAGAGTTTGAGAGCAAATCTATGAATGTTGGTGTACTTAAAACGGAAAATGAAGATGTAAGATCTTTAAGAGAATTAGTTATCTATGGTATCAAAGGAATAGCAGCTTATACTGAACATGGATATAATTTAGGGTATGAAAACAATTCCATATATGCATATATGCAAAAGGGACTTTCTCAAACAACTGATGATAGCTTATCTGTTGATGAATTAGTGGCACTAGTACTTGAGTGTGGCAAATATGGTGTTGATGCTATGGCATTATTAGATAAAGCTAATACTACTACTTACGGAAATCCAGAAATTTCAAAAGTAAACATCGGAACTCGAAATAACCCAGCTATATTAATTAGTGGACATGATTTAAAGGATATGGAAGAACTATTAAAGCAAACACAGGGCACAGGAGTAGATGTTTATACTCATAGTGAGATGTTACCAGCAAACTATTATCCAGCGTTCAAAAAGTATACTAATCTTGTAGGTAACTACGGAAATGCATGGTGGAAACAAGATTCAGAGTTTGAAAGCTTTAATGGACCAATACTTATGACAACAAACTGTATTACTCCTCCAAAAGCTTCTTATAAAGATAGAGTTTATACTACGGGAGCATCTGGATTTGATGGTATGAAGCATATAGCAGATAGAGAAGACGGAAAGGCAAAAGATTTTTCAGCTATAATTGAGCATGCTAAAAGATGTAGTTCTCCAATTGAAATTGAAAGAGGAGAAATAGTTGGAGGTTTTGCACATAATCAAGTATTAGCTTTGGCTGATAAAGTTGTAGATGCTGTTAAATCAGGGGCAATCAAAAGATTCTTTGTAATGGCCGGTTGTGATGGAAGAATGAAAGATAGAGAATACTATACTGATTTTGCAAAAGAACTTCCAAATGATACAGTTATTTTAACTGCAGGGTGTGCAAAATATAGATACAATAAATTAGAACTTGGAGATATTGGTGGAATACCTAGAGTACTAGATGCAGGACAATGTAATGATTCATATTCATTAGTTGTAATAGCAATGAAACTTCAAGAAGTATTTGGACTTGCTGATATTAACGAATTACCAATAACTTACAATATTGCATGGTATGAGCAAAAGGCTGTAATAGTATTATTAGCATTATTACACCTAGGAGTTAAAAACATTCATTTAGGACCAACATTACCAGCATTTTTATCTCCAAATGTGGTTAATGTATTAGTTGAGAACTTTGGAATTGCTCCCATTGGGACTGTAGAAGAAGATATAAAAATGTTTATGGCTTAAAGACCTTAAGAGCACTCTAAATGATTTTAGGGTGCTCCTATTTTTAAATTCATAGCATAATAATTTTACATAATAATGAGTTTAAAGGGTAAAATAATTATGAGGTGATTTTAATGGATAAAGAATACACAAAAGGTTCTAATGATATAACTTATGCGAATCTATCCCAAATGGAAATGGAAAAATTAAAAGAAGTAGAGAGAACTTTTAATAATGAATTTCAGTGTGATTATTACCTTATGGCGATGAAAAACCACAAAATAAAATCCTGATAAATATCAGGGTTTTATTTATATTATTGCAAATATTGGTGGGTGGAGTATTTCCATGAGATGTAAAAAAATTCATATATAAAATGCTCCTAAAGTATAATAAGTAATTTATATTACACAATATTTCGCATAGCAGTATGGTAATATAAAGAAGAAAACTAAAGATTAAACCATATATTGAAAGAAATACGACAAATTATGCCCTAATATTTAATATTTTAAGAACATATTAAAAAACACTTGAATAAATTCAAAATGTATTTTAAACTATATTAGAGGTAGAATTAATATGGATGTTGACTATAAAGTGTTAAGGTCTCTTAGTAGTAATGTTGTTGTTTCTAAAAAAGACAATAATGAATATGGTCTTTTGGGTAAAGGCACAGGGTTCGGTAAAAGACTCGTGAATTTATTGCAAAAGGGAGTACCAGTTAGGTGTGTTACTGATTAGATTGGGCATGAACCATATAAAATGCTTAAATGCATCTTATTAGTTTATGCCTTTTTTAAAAGAGCATTTCAAAAGAAAATTTTTAAGATATATTGGTAGAATAAGCTATGTTAGTAGATTAAGCTACGTTAGTAGATTAAGCTACGTTAGTAATATTAATATATATATTTAAAATGCTAAACAATCCACAAACTAATGTTTATATAAGAGTTTATATTTAGAATAATATCTCATGATAAAGTAATTTAAGGTAGATAACAATTGTTAATTGTAATCCACATTAGGGAAGGCGAGGATGATAAAAATGTTTGGCTTTTTCAAAAAGAATAAGGAAGAAAAGAGTATAATTATAAAATCTCCAGTTGTGGGAAGATGTTTTGACATATCAGAAATACCAGATGAAGTTTTTTCAACAAAAATGTTAGGTAATGGAATTGGATTTGAATCTAAAGAAGGAATTTTATATGCACCAGTTGATGGTGAAATTCTTCAAGTGTTCCCTACAAAACATGCTATGATTTTAAAGACCAAAGAAGGTTTAGAAATACTGCTCCACATAGGTGTTGATACTGTAGAGATGAAGGGTGAAGGATTTGAAGTTTTTGCTCAAAAGGGCACACAAGTAAAGGCTGGAGATAAATTATTAACTTTTAATAATGACCTTATAAAAGCTAAAGCTAAATCTAATTTAAGTGTATTAGTGCTTACAGATAATGAAATAATGGAATCTGTGGAATTTAATTTGGGAAATGTAGATAAAAATAATCAAGTAATAATAATAAAATTAAAGAAATAGGGGTGTCAATATTATGATAGAAAAAAAAGCTATAGTTAAAAGTGAAAGTGGAATACATGCTAGACCAGCATTATCAGTAGTTAAAGAGGCGTCTAAGTTTAAATCAGAAGTACTTATAATAAAAGATGGAAATGAGTATAATGCTAAAAGTATAGTGGCTATAATGTGTATGGCTGCCGTTAAAAATGATGAAATAACAATAAAAACAACAGGTGATGATGAAGAGGCTGCGGCCGTTGCCATGGTAAAACTTATCGAAGAAGGACTTGCATAATAAGCAGATAGCAATTGTTAATTTCTTAATAAAACATATACATATTAATAAGTCTTATACTTAGGTATAAGGCTATAATAAAAAGCAACCTATACTTTAATTGAGGATAGGTTGCTTTTTTGTGATTAAATTCTATATAATATATTCATATATTGTATTTTCTTTAATAAGCCTTATATAAAGGATGAGATTGTATGAACAAATTTAATGATAAACTTATATTTCATATAGATGTTAATTCAGCATTCCTTTCTTGGAGTGCTGCGGATAGACTTATGCGGGGAGAAAATATTGATTTAAGAGATATAGCCTCTGTAATAGGGGGGGATGAACAGTCGCGAAGAGGAGTAGTTTTGGCAAAGTCCATGAGTGCTAAAAAAAATGGAATAGTAACAGGAGAAAGTTTGTTTACTGCAAGAAAGAAATGTGGAGACCTTGTAGTAGTCTCACCTGACTTTAGTTTATATGAAAGGTGTAGTAGAAGTATGAGAGAAATTTTTAGTGACTATACACCTTATGTGGAGAAATTTTCTATAGACGAGTGCTTTTTAGATGTAACAAGTTATAATACTTCAATAGAAGCAGCACTTTCGCTAGCTCGTGATATAAAGGATAGGATAAAGTCAGAACTTGGATTTACAGTTAATATTGGCATGTCAGATGTTAAGCTTTTAGCTAAGATGGCATCAGATTTTGAAAAACCGGATAAAATACATACACTTTTTAAAAATGAAATAAAAAAGAAGTTGTGGAAGCTGCCCGTTGGAGAGCTTTTTATGGTTGGGAAGAAAACTGTGCCTAGGCTTAACAATTTAAATATATTTACAATAGGAGATCTGGCTCAGTATGATGTTTCCATTTTGAAGTATCACTTTAAAAGTAGTGGGCTTACCATGTGGAAATATGCAAATGGGATAGATGATTCGGAAGTTAAATATAATAAATATGAGCTAAAGGGGATAAGTAATTCAACTACATTATCGGAGAATATTAAAAGCAGAAATGAAGCCTATAAAGTATTATTAACATTAGTAGAGCATACAGCAACTAGATTAAGAGATATAAAAAAGTGCTGTTATTGCATTTCTGTAACTATAAGAAATCAAGAATTTAATGATTCATCTAGGAGTAGGACTTTAAACAATGCTACGGATTCAACGCAGGAAATATTAGATACAGTAAAAAAGCTCTTTGATGAATTATGGAAGGGGGAACCAATAAGGTTACTAGGAGTTTCACTTACCAATCTATGTGAAGATAATTTTAAACAATTATCAATTTTTGATATTAGCAGTGTGCGTGATGAAAGGCAAAGAGTAATAGACAAAACTATAGATAGTCTTAGGAGTAAATATGGTGAAACCTCAGTTATAAAATCAGTATTACTAAAGAAAAAACAATATAAATAAAAGTAAACTGAAGATATTGGCTATAAATAAACTGTTCTAAATCTTAATAAAGATATATAAACTTTGTAGGAGTACTACTTTTACGGAGGGATTAATAGGCATGGATAATAGAGCATTAATACCACTATACCTTAATGGAGATTTGATAAACAATTTATATACAATTGTAATCCAGGAATTTGCTGAAATTAAAAGCGAAAGCACTAGAAAGATGTTAACTATTACTACCAATGCGCCATTGTATGAACTTACTTGTGGTAAAATAATGCAGGGGGACTTAAATGTTCAACTTCTTAATGAATTCACGTCTGCGAAAGTTGAAGAAAGAGTTTCAATTGTAATAACAATTCTATCAAGATTAAAAAACATATTAACTGATCAAAGTATGTTAAAGATTATAAATAATGAGAATGATGTTAAGAGTATAAAGGAATTTGATTTTATGCAGTTTACTGGCCAATTATATAAAAATCCAGTTATAGAGTATATAGAAGACATAACTCGGGTTATGGAAATGCAATTGGCTTTTTCACCAGAAAGTGTAGAGAATGGTGAGGAAAGTAATGAACATAAGATTAAGAGGCAAGTTTTACAAGTTTTGAAAACAGATATGGAAAATTGCAAAAAAGAGAAATGTTTGAAATTCATTAGTAGTAGTATTGGGCAAAGCAATACAAAAGTTATAGTGCCCTTAGAGATAAAATATATGGCAGATAATTTAGATTACATTGAAGGTGCTAATATAACTGTGCTTGGTAAAGTTATAAGGATTTCAAAGGAAAATGAAAATAATAGCAATAGTTTGCTAAGTGGCACATATTTTGATTATTTGGACCAGAAATATTTTCAAGAATTCAAAAATAGATTTTTAAAAAACACAAGTTTAATTAGAGATTATGATGAGAATCAAATAGAAATAAATGAACCCATTATTGAAATTATACCTATAGCAATGTATATTTAATATTAGGAACATTCAAACAAATATTGTGGTTATATAATAGTATCACGAATTGTTATTTGTTTTTATGCGCCGCGTAGTAAAAGAAGAAGGGTGATTGCAATGAGTCATAAAAACATGGAAATGCATATACCAAAGGATGTAAAAATAATTTTAGATTGTTTAAAAAATAATGAATATGAATCTTATATAGTGGGTGGAAGTGTACGTGATTGTATAATTGGCACAAACCTGCCTAAGGACTATGATATAACTACTAATGCTCTGCCTGAAGAGATTATTAGGCTGTTTGAAAAGACTGTGCCTACAGGTATAGAACATGGAACTATTACGGTTATGATAAATGGAGCTGGTTATGAAGTCACAACTTACAGAATAGATGGTAAGTATCTGGATAGTAGAAGACCGGAGTGTGTTACATTTGTTCTAAATTTAAAAGAAGATTTAGCTAGAAGAGATTTTACTGTAAATGCAATGGCTTTTAATGAGAAGAATGGTCTTATTGATTATTTTGGTGGCATGGAAGATTTAAAAAATAAAACAATTAGAGCAGTAGGAGAGCCTAATAAAAGATTTCAAGAAGATGCTTTAAGAATGCTTAGGGCTATTCGGTTTGCGGCATCATTAGACTTTAATATAGAAGAAAAAACACTAGAGGCTATAAAATCAAATTCTCACCTTATTTTAAATGTAAGCAATGAAAGAATTAGAGATGAAATATGTAAGATGATGGTATGTAACAATACTACAAAAGCGCTGAGAACACTTAAGGATACTAAACTATTAGAATTTATACTGCCAGAACTTCAAGTAGCCGTAGGATTTAATCAGCAAAATCCTCATCATGATAAAGATATCTTTGAGCATATTTTAGCCGTTGTGGAAAAATGTCCTCCTAATCTTAATGTGAGATTGGCAGGATTATTACACGACATAGCTAAACCAAATTGTTTTACTATTGATAAAGAAGGTATAGGACACTTTTATGGTCATGATAAAAAAGGTGTCATAATATCAAAGCAAATACTTAGGCGACTTAAATTCGACAATCAAAGCATAAATAAAATTAGCACTTTAGTAAAGGAACATATGAATGTACTTTCAAAGCCAACAGATGCTTCTGTAAAGCGCCTTATTAATAGGGTGGGTGTAGATTTAGTACCTGATCTTTTTACACTACAAAGAGCAGATGCATTAGGTTCTCGTTTTTCTGAAATTCGTTTAGCAGAGATTCGAAAAATGGAAGAAAGTGCAATGGCTATTTTAGAATCTAAAGTTCCACTATCTATAAAAGACCTTGCAATAAATGGCGAGGACATAATTAGTGAATTTTCTCTTAAACCAGGGAAAGAAATAGGTGTCATGCTGAAATTCCTTTTAGATAAGGTATTGGAACATCCAGAATTAAATAATAAAGAAAAACTTTTGGCTATAATATCATATGAATATAAGAAATAAAAGTAGAGTGTTTAATTCTCCCTTAGACTTAATGTTTGGCGGGAGTGTTTTAGTGATAAAAAAATTTGTACTGAGTTATAATAAAGATTTGGTATAAAACCTTAACTTAGGCACAACCTAATAAGGTATATGAAAATAAATAGATATTCCTTACAAATTTTTTATTTATTTGACTGTGCCTAAGTTTAAAGGAGGAATGAATATGATAACTAATGAAATAATAACCGTAGTAAATGAATATGGAAAGAAAGTAGATTTGGAATTGATTGATGCTATTAAAATGGATGGAAATGAATATGTTATAGTCGGGCCTAAGGACTCAGATGAGGCTTATGCTTACAGGTCAGTTGTAAAGAATGGTGAAACAGAATACTCATCCATAGGCGTTGGAGCTGAGTTCAAAAAAGTGTTAGACAAGTATAATGAGCACCAAGCTCAATAAAAATTGATAGGAGGTTTTTATATGAAGAATCGTGAAGAGGCTAATAAAGAAAATCTGCGTGATTATATTAAAAAAGACACAAAGACGCAAAATCAACATTCTAAAAATCAAATAATTCAATCTGTTGAAGAAAGTGCAATTAATGAAAGTGTTTATCAAACTAAAAAAAGTGAGTATGGTGGAGTTAAGTCAGAATAACGAATAGAATTATATCAAAACAAAAGAAGCAGGTGTTTATTATCTAAATATGATAATAAACACCTGCTATTTTTGTTATAATATAATAATAGAAGAATACATAAACACATAAATATTAATAATAAAAAGAGGGGAATTAAGATATGATGAAAATGTTTGAACAATTTGAAAATCATCTAATGGAAGATGAGAAGCCTTCTACATATTTCAATAAAATAATAAATGATGAGAGTATCTTTAATGAATATCCATATACATTATTAAGCTCATTAGTAGACACTGGGCAATCTCCAGAACATCATCCGGAAGGAAATGTATGGATTCATACAATGCTGGTGGTAGATAATGCAGCAAAGGTAAAAGGATTAAGTGAAAATCCCAGAGCATTTATGTGGGGTGCATTATTACATGATTTAGGGAAAGCACCTACTACAAAAATTCGTAAGGGCAAAATAACATCTTATAATCATGACACCGTGGGTGCAGAGCTTTGCAGAAAATTTCTTGAGATATTTACAGAGGACGAGAAATTTATTAAGCAGGTTACATCTTTAGTTAGGTGGCATATGCAAACTCTCTTTGTAATGAAAAATCTACCTTTTGGGGATGTTAAAAGTATGTCAAAGGAAATTTCTATCAAAGAAATCGCCATGTTGTCACAGTGTGATAGACTGGGGAGGGCTAAGCTTAGTGAGAGTAAAATCAAAGAAGAGAAGGAAAATATTAAATCCTTCATTAGAAAATGTGAAGAGGAGTTATCGCGGTTGAAATGAGTTATTAAATAAAAGTATATATTATTACAAATGCATTCACGTCGTTAAGTAATTCTATAATTTATTTTATTCTCAGCTGCTAAAAAATGTAAACTCGCTATGCTCAAACATACATTTTTCCTTACGCAGCTGAGAATAAAATAAATTGTGAATTACTAAACTTGTTCAAATGCATTTTACATAATATATACTTTTAATAATAAAACTCAAATTTCAAAAATTTCAAAAGGCTACTAAGAGGTATCCTTAAAGTCCTAAATTTCTATAAAGACATATGGTATAATTATAGGGTATTCAAGGAAAGTTATTCAGGGAGAGTACAAAAGAACTCATGGCCTGCGGTCATGAGGGGGTTAGATAGATGGAGAGGATGATTAGGGTGAGATATGAAGGGGTAGTATATAGACCACCTAGTGAGGCGAAGAGTCTTATAGTACAAGTTACTATTGGTTGTTCGCATAATGGGTGTAGCTTTTGTGGGATGTATAAAGAAAAGAAGTTTAGGATACGTGATTTAAAAGATATTTTGGAAGATTTAGAATCTGCTAAATTAACCTATGGGATAGTTAAAAAGGTATTTCTTGCAGATGGAGATGCGCTAGTGCTTGAAACTAGTAAATTGAAATCTGTATTGTTAAAAGTTAGAGAATTATTTCCTCAATGCGAGCGAGTGGGAATATATGCTACTCCTAAAGATATTTTAAGAAAATCAATAGAGGAACTTAGGGAGCTAAAAAATTTAGGTATTGGCATTGTGTATCTAGGGGTGGAATCTGGAAGCAATGAAATATTAAAGTGCATAAATAAGGGAGTAACTGCAGGTGAGATGCTTATGGCAGGACGAAAGGTTAAAGAAAGTGGGATAAAGTTATCTACAACTCTTATTTCAGGTATAGGAGGTAGGTCAAAAACAAGTGAGCATGCAATAGAATCTGCTAAACTTATAAGTGCTATAGACCCAGATTATGTAGGGTTTTTAACATTAATGTTAGAGTGCGGAACCCCCATGTATGAAGAGGTACAGAAGTCTATTTTTCATATATTAACTCCTAAGCAAATAATGTATGAGATAAGAGAATTCATAGAAAAGGTAGAAGTTACTAATTGTATTTTTAGAAGTAATCATGCTTCAAATTACATTTCGCTTTCGGGAACATTGCCACAAGATAAGAATTTGTTATTAAGAGACATTGATTTTGCACTAAAAGGCGAGTATAAGTATAAGAAAGAAGATTATAGACAATTATAGATATATATATAATATACAGACTATCTTTTTCAGAGCTTGATAAAACAAAAGAGGGTGTTGAGATCATATGAAAGGAAAAGTTCTTAAGTTACTTAAGGAAAGTGGAAATGAGTTTGTATCAGGTCAAAGGATTAGTGAAGAACTAGGGGTTAGTCGTACTGCCATATGGAAATACATAAATATAATCAAAGAGGATGGCTATGAAGTTGAAGCAATTTCAAGAAAAGGCTATAGAATAATATCCTCACCAGATATACTTACCTTTGAGGAAATTAAAGACTATCTAAGTACAGAGTACATAGGTAAAAATTTGATATACTGCGATTCTATAGGCTCAACTAATTCAAAAGCCAAAGAATTAGCAGAGGGTGGAGAGCAGCATGGCACGGTTATACTAAGTGAAGAACAAACCCAAGGACGTGGGAGGCTGGGCCGAAATTGGGTATCTCCTAAATATAAGGGCATATGGATGTCAATAATACTTAGGCCCAATATAATTACAGAAAACATATCTCAAATAACATTACTTGGAGCAGCAGCTGTTCAAAAGGCTATTATGAAAATGGGTATTAAAACAAGTATTAAGTGGCCTAATGATATAGTGCTTAATAGTAGAAAAGTTTGTGGAATATTAACAGAAATGAGCGGAGAGATAGATCATATTAATTACCTAATTATGGGGATTGGTATTAATGTGAACTTGGATGAAAAAGATATACCAATGGATCTAAAAGACGTTGCCACTTCACTTTTCGCAGAGAGTGGAAAACATATTGATAGGAAGATTTTAATTGCTAATGTATTAAACAGTTTTGAAGAATTATATAGCGCTTTTGTGCGAAATGGAAATATAAAAGAAACTATAGGTATTTGTAGGAAAAACTCCATACTTATAGGAAAAGAAATCCAATTAATTAATAGAGGAAAAATAACAACAGTTAAAGCAATAGATATAAGTGATACTGGTGAATTAGTTATAGAAAATGCACAAGGAATGATAGAACATATTGTTTCAGGGGAGGTTTCTATAAGAGGAATATATGGATATGGTCAATAAGAAAAAATTATTCATTTTAAATAAAATTATTAGTACACTATAAAAATACCTAAGTTTAAAATATACTTAAAATCTATGTTTTTATATAGACATAGTAGCTTGATTAAAGGTATAATATTATTATTAAGTTTGAAAGGAGAATGTTTATGGAAGAAAATAAAATTATATCAATGATGGACGAAGATGGAGAAAAGGTTGATTTTGAATTAGTTGAAATTATTGAATTAGATGAAAATAAATATGCTTTATTAGCTCCTATAGGAGAGGAAGAGGATGCTTTCGTCTACAAGATAGAAACAGTAGAGGGCAAAGATCAATATATTGCAGTAGAAGATGAAGAAGAATTTGAAAGAGTATTAGAAGAATACGAATCAACTTTTGATGAATAAATAACATAGCCAATAATTAATATAGCCAATAGACCGTAAAGGTTTATTGGCTATATTATTATAAATGTTTTGT
The DNA here is from genome assembly GCF_018861315.1 of Clostridium bowmanii. Taxonomy (GTDB): domain Bacteria; phylum Bacillota; class Clostridia; order Clostridiales; family Clostridiaceae; genus Clostridium_AD; species Clostridium_AD bowmanii. The sequence continues at coordinate 45,546 of NZ_JAHLDL010000012.1, forward strand.
TTTAGGATAAAATAGAGATAGGCACATGTAATAGATTAAAATACTGACTTATGATTTATTTCAATGTGACTTTATTGCATGGGAGGAAAAATTTTAAATATGGGAAAAATTAATATAATAGATATTGATATGCAAGCACTTATAGAAACAATTTCACATGAAGATGATAATTTAGGGAAAAGTTTTTTAGACACACATACTGGTGAGGTTATATATATTCCTACAGAAGTGAGTGAAGCCTTAGAAAATGGGAATTTAAAAGACGAGACTTTCGATACTTGGCTTAAAGAATTTGTTATGGTAGCCATACTTATTAGTGAAGATGAGGTTAACAGATATTTGAGTACACCTCTTATAGATGAAGATTTTTATATAAGTGCAATGAAGAAATATGTTAATAATATAGTTAATAATTCAGATTTAAAACAAGAATTACAAAAGGCTTTAAATAGTAAAGATCCCGTAAAGAAATTCAAACACGTTTTAATGGATAAAGAAAATAAAACTGAAGATTGGTATAAGTATGAAGATAGTTCTATAGCTGAATTTGCCAGAAATTGGTTAAAATCAAATGGAATTGAGCTTAAGTATTTAAATTAAATCAGAAAAAACAGCCAATTTATTGTTTCTTCTTAAACCATACCCTTTTGAAATAATTAAGCTTAGTGTGATATAATTAATTCATATAAAATGTTGGTTTTATGAATTTTTAAAACTAAATATGGTTTAAATTATAATAATAGGAGTGAGAATTATTGAAAATGAATTTTATGATAGGATCCGAGAAAATCCAGTAATTGCAGCAGTAAACAATTTAAAAAAGTTAGAAAAAGCTATAAAATCTCCTTGCGAAATTATTTTCTTGCTTACAGGAGATATTTTCAATTTACAAGAACTTGTTAATCATGTAAAGGCAAGTGGTAAGAGTGTATTTGTGCATTTGGATCTAATTGAAGGGTTTTCAAGAAATGTATGTGCACTAAAATATATTAATGAAATTATTGTGCCAAATGGAATTATTACTACTAAAAGTAGTCTTATTAGAACTGCAAAGGAAATGGGGTTATTTTCTATACAGAGGCTTTTTATGTTAGATGCATTATCATTACAGAGTGGTATAAATTCTATTAAAACCATAAGACCTGATGCAGTAGAAATATTACCTGGAATTATGCCAAGGGTAACGAAAACAATTAGCACGGAAGTAAATATTCCTATAATTACTGGTGGGCTAATTTCAGACAAAGAAGACGTGATTGCTAGTATTAAGGCAGGGGCAGTTGGTATTTCAACAAGCAAAGAGGAAATATGGTATATGTAATCATGCATATATTAGCTTATTATTAATTATAATAGAATATGAAAAATTTGTTGGAGGTACATACATGTTAGCATATGAAGTAGCAATAAGGCTCGCTCTTGCAGTTGTAGTTGGTGGCTTGATTGGATATGAGAGGGAAGCTAAAAATAGACCAGCTGGTTTTAGGACGCATATTCTAGTATGTTTAGGTGCAGCCATTACCTCGATGATTCAATTATATTCTATTCAAGATACAACCAATATAATACTGCAGCATCCGGAACTTCAGAATGCTATAAAAGCAGATATTGGAAGGCTAGGGGCACAAGTTATAACGGGAGTAGGATTTTTAGGCGCAGGGACTATTATGCATGAAAAGGGGTCAGTAAAGGGACTCACTACTGCAGCAAGTATATGGACAGTGGCATGTATAGGACTTGCAGTTGGTCTGGGTTATTACACTTTAACTATACTATCAACTATATGTGTTTTTATAGTATTGGTATTTTTTAAGACTTTTGAAGCTAAACTTTTTAAAAACACTAATGTGCTTAAAATAGAAATTCAATATGGAAACAAGAAAAATATGGTGGAAAAATTAGAACAATATTTTGACGGTATGGGCATAAAAGTTAAGACAATAGATTTCTCTATTGATGATGAAGAGGAAAATCCAGATTATAGCACAGCAATATATACGATTATAGCACCAAGACATATTAAGAGCAATAGAATTGTACAGAGATTGTGCACCTTTGAAGAAATATACAAAGCCAATATAGTAGAATAAAAACAAGAATTAGAAATTTGGTTATTTAGACATTATATATATTAGAAATACCTCAACTAACAAGATAAAAATTAATGCATAAAGCAATTTTTTGAATTTATTCATAATTATCACCCCATTTTATATTGTATGTTAAGGGGGGGGATAAAATTATTAAACTTAAAAAAATATGAATAAGAAGTAACAAAATAAAGAGAGCCCTTATTAATAAGGACTCTCTTTTGAGTTAATAAATCTATCTTCTAGATTTAGCAACCTCAATATTTACTTTTCTACTATTTAACTTCTTACCAGAACTATTATTTAAAATAGAATCAACTAAGTTTGAAGGTACATCTAAAAATGAGAATTTATCTAAAATATCGATACGGCCAAGTTCATTTTTATTAATATTAGCTGTTTCGCATAAGAAAGATATAATATCTTTAGTCATAACATCATCCATTCTTCCAATAGAAAGGAATAGTCTAACAGTATCATTTGTCGTTGTTGTAGAATCATCTGCATAGTTATAGTTAACTTCTTTATCGAAAATAATTTTTATAAGAGAAGCGGCTACATCTTCAGCACCAAATTCACTTATAAGTTTTTTTCCAAGTGGAAGGAAGTTTTCATATAAATTTTCGTCTAAAACTAATTTTATAGAATCTAGAATAGTTTCTGATTTAGCAGCAAAAACATCTATTATAGTAGGAACAGTTTTTTTAGTGATTACACTTTTAGTATCACGTTCAATCTGTCTTATAGCAGAAGCTTCTCGTCTTGTAATAAGACTGTAAGCTGTACCTTCTTTACCTGCTCTAGCAGTTCTTCCTATTCTATGTATATATGATTCACTATCTTGTGGTAAGTCATAGTTTATTACATGAGTAACATCTTCTACGTCAATTCCTCTTGCAGCTACATCAGTTGCAATTAAGAAATTTAAATTACCATCTTTGAATTTTTTTAGAGTGTTCATTCTTTGACTTTGTTTCATATCTCCGTGCATACCTTCTACAGTATAACCTCTAGGTTGTAATCCTTCTACTAGCTCATCTACACCCTTTTTAGTTTTACAGAATAGTATAGCAGTCTTGGGAGCATCAACATCAAGAATTCTGCAAAGTGATTCAAATTTATTTTTTGGATTTACTTCGTAATAATATTGCTCGATTTTAGAAACCGTTAGTGATTTCTTTTCAATTGCAATAATCTTCGTTTCAGGATGCATATATTTCTTTGACAATACTTTAATAGCTCTTGGCATAGTAGCTGAGAAAAGTAAAGTCTGTCTATCTTCACTTAAATTACTTATAATACTTTCAATATCTTCAATAAAACCCATGTTTAGCATTTCATCAGCTTCATCTAAAACAAGAAATTTTGCATTTGCAAGTTTTAGTGTACCTTTTCTAATATGATCTAAAAGTCTTCCTGGAGTTCCAACTACAATATCCACGCCTCTTTTTAAAGCAGAGATTTGTCTATCAATAGATTGGCCACCATAAATTGGCAATATTTTTATTCTTTCATGCTTTGCAATGCGTTGAAGTTCTTCTGCAACTTGCACAGCAAGTTCTCTTGTTGGAGATAATATTATTGCTTGAACTTTTCCGTTTGATTTTTCCATCATACTTAAAATAGGTGCTCCAAAGGCTAATGTTTTACCAGTTCCTGTTTGAGCCTGACCTATAATATCAAAGCCTTCTAGTACTACTGGAATAGCTTTCTGTTGAATGTCAGATGGGTATTCAAATTTCAAATCTGTTATAGCTTGCATTACTGAGTCATTTAGTCCTAGTTCATCAAATCTTAATTTTTCAATTTTATTCATTAATTTTTTTCCTCTTTCTTCTTATAAAGTATCAAATACATCTCATATTAAAGTATATACAGAATAACAAATATTAAACTAAAAAAGCAAAATTAAATTGCTTTTCTACAATTATTTAAAAAAATTCCTCAAAATTGAGTTCTTTTCAATAACATAAATAAGAGGTAATCCAATTCCATAACAGCAGACAAATTCTCCCCATGCAACTTGTAACATACAAAGTAAAAGGGGCATGTCTTTAAAATATAAAAGCTTTAACAGTATGCCTATAACAATGGCATTAACTACTACAGCCGGTAATGGAGCAAGTATTCTTTTGAATTTAAGTTTGCTTTTACCAATATAGTAAGTTGAAATCGCGGCTATAAATGTTGCAAGGGAACCGAAAATCATATCCATAATACCTAGTGGACTTATGATATTAGAAACTATACAACCTATTACTAGCCCTGGAATTGAAAAAGATGCAAAGTAAGGTAGGATAGTAAGTCCTTCAGCAATACGATATTGAACAACTCCAAAGCTGAAAAACGACAAGCTTAGAGTTAAAGCTGCATAAATAGCAGCCACCATTGCTGCAAAAACAATTCTTCTTATTTTTACAGAGATAGTTCCTTCATTTAATTTAATATTCATTTTTGTGCCTCCATAGTTTTGTTTTGAGACAGGATGGTTACGAACTGTCTATACGTATTCGACCCGAATTTTAATTGTACTATATAATTCAGTATTAGTCAAATGAAAATATACTATTGTATAGGGAATTAACTCTAGTTTTAAATTGTTATAAGTGATATTGTCGCTAGATTTACTAAAGTCATGGTAGTAGACTTACTATTAAGAGAAGTATAGCAATGAAATAATAAATATTTATTACAAACAAATGGTAATAGGAAATTGAATAAGAAAATAGTCTAAAATCGTTATAAGTATGATATAGTTAATCTATATATATTTATTTTTTGAGTAAAGGAGAAAATAATGAATAAAGAAATTTTTAATACCAAGCAAACACAATTAAGTAATGGAATTAAACTTATTACTATTAAAAAGGATAGTCAAATTTCAGCGGTTCATGCTGGAATAAATATAGGTTCGCTTTATGAAGAAAAAAATGAAAAGGGGATAGCCCATTTTATAGAGCATATGCTTTTTAAAGGAACGGTTAGCAGAACTAATGAAAAACTAAATAGCGAACTGGAAAATTTAGGTGGAGAATATAATGCGTATACGGATTTCAATTGTACAGTGTATAGTGCTACAATTTTAAATGAAGAATTAGAGAATGTAGTAACACTTATGGGAGATATGATTTTAAGTTCAACTTTTCCAAAAGATGAAATTGAAAAAGAAAGGGGAGTTATACTAGCTGAAATCAGAACAATTAATGATGATATTGAGGACTTAAGCTTTAAGAGAGTTAATGAAGTTGCATTCAAATACAGTCCTCTTAGGGAAGATACTATTGGTAATGAAAAAATAATAAAAAAAGTTGCAAGAAAACAGCTTGTTGATTTTTATAATAAATATTACGTACCTAATAATTGTTTTATATCTATTGTATCTCCACTTGAACATGAGGTCATAATAAATATGGTAGAAAAGTATTTTGGAAATTGGAGTAAGAAAAGTTTTGAAAAGAAAAAGATAATATATGAACACAACCAATTTGTAAAAGAAATTTCATATAAAAAAGAAATTGAGCAAAGTACCATACTTTATTTGTATACCTTCAATGGATTATCTAAGGATGAGGAACTAGCACTTAGAATATTAAATTATAAATTTGGAGAAAGTTCTAATTCTATATTATTTAGAGAGCTTCGTGAAGAAAGAGGATTGTCCTATGATGTTTATACTCATTTAGATACTTCAAATAACGTTAAGACGCTATATATTTATACTTCGGTTGCAGAAGAAAATGTAGATGAAGCAATAGAAGTGATTGATACAGCTATTAACAATATTGAAAGTAGAAAAATAGTTTTTGATGATAATACCATAGCCTTAATGAAAAAAATCTTGAAAACTGCTATAGCATCAACCTTAGAGGATTCTACGGATCTTGGAAATTATGTAATTCATCAGGCTATGGATGACGAAGACATATATCAATTTACTGAGGATATGGATAACATGAGCAATATTAAAAGCGAAGATCTATATAATGTTGCTAAAAAAGTATTGCAAAAGCCAACAATTCATATATTTTTACCGGAAAAGCGAGGTTAGTATTGAATAGTATTATAACAAAAATAGAAGTTCAAAAGAAAAATAAGCATAGAGTTAACATTTATATGGATGATGAATATGCCTTTGCTTGTGATGCGCAGCTTGTGTATATTCACAATATAACAAAAGGCAAAACCATTGAAAAAGAGAGTTTACAAAATATAATTGATGAAGACAATTATATTAAGGGGAAAAATGTTGCACTTCATTTTTTGGAAAGAAGCTTTAAATCATCGAGGCAAGTGGTGGATAAATTAACAGCAAAAGAATTTGAGGTTAAAACCATAGATAGAGTAATTGAATTTTTAAAAGAGTATGCATTTATTGATGATAGTAGATTTGTGGAATTATTTATAAAAGAAAAAATAAATTCCAGTGGTAAAAATAAAATAAAATTTACGCTGCTAAAAAAATTACTTCCAAAAGAATTAATTCAGGAAGGTCTGGATAAAATAACCTTAGAGCAGCAGCTTGAAACAGCTTTGAAATTAGGTGAAAAAAGGATAGCAACATTATCTAAGAGTGAAAAAAATATTCAAAAACTTTATAAAAAAACTTCAGACTATTTAGTGCGAAGTGGTTATGATTATGCAATAGTAAATGAGGTTTTGGGTAAAATAACTAAAGATATTAACAGTGAGGAAGCTAAAGAAATAGAGGAAACAGAAGATACGTATGAAGAAAACTATAATAAATTAAAGGAATTAGCGAGCAAAAGATACAACATATTAATTAAGTCTGAGTCTGAGAAAATTAAGCTATATAAAAAGCTAGGAGATTATCTTTTAAGGCGTGGTTTTAAATGGGATATAATCAAAAGAGTATTAAGAGATTTAATTAATGGTGTAGATGAGTTGTAGGTATAAAATCTTCTTTTAGATTCGTTAATATTTAAGCACCGCAGGGGAAGATTTAATTGCATAATTACGAAAGAGGGTGAAATGTTTGTTTAGAGAGCCTATAACTTTAATTTTAGTATTCTTTTTTATATATCCAATAATTAAAGGGTTTATATTTAAATTTTCATCTGAAAATTTGAAGGGAACTGTTCAAGGAATGTCTCAAAGTATCTCTTTTTTGAGCTCATTATTTATAGGAATATATTACACTAAAAAAATTTTCATTCAACATAATGAAGGTACCTTCGAAAAAATATATAACTCTATACCACTAAAAGCTATAGAGTTTGTTAATGATAAACCATTAGTGATTTATGTGTTATTGATGCCACTGGTTGTATTAATAATTTATACAATTATAAATCTTGTAGTCGACCTTATTAGCCGAGTTACTATTTATCCTTTGTTTGATAGCATTGAGGATAGATTAAAGAATAAAAACGGTCATTTTAAAAGAATTGTAGGGGCAATATTTCAAATTCCAAAGGCAATATGTTATGTAATTGTTATTACTTTCATGTTGAATTTTTTATCACTCCTTAAGATAACTGATACATACAACAAGTATTTGGAAGAATCACAAGTATATAATTATATATCTAAACAAGTGGTTATACCACTTACTAACTCAAAACTAGCAAAAAGACTTCCCAATATAGTTAATAATTCCTTTAAGATTGTAGTAAAGGAAGCTAATACTCAGGAGCCTAATGCAGCAAATAAGCAAAGAGTTATTACTTACTATAATGGTATTACATTAGAGGAAGCAATTAAATCCAATGATGAAATCAATCTATTCGCAAACAACCAGGTAAAAGGAAAAAGTGGAACGAGAGAAAAAGCAAGGGCTATTTATAATTGGGTAGGCAGTGAAATAGTTTATGATGATGAAAAAGCAAATAGAGTATTAAATAATGATTTAAAAGTGAAATCTGGAGCTATCCCAACCTATGAATCTAAAAGTGGAATATGCTTTGATTATGCAAGTCTTTTTGTAGCTATGTGTAGGGCTAATAATATAAAGGTTAGAATTATTACTGGCCAAGGATTTAATGGGAATAATTGGGTTAGTCATGCTTGGAATCAAGTTTATGTAGATGGCGAAAATAAATGGATTAATGTAGATCCGACATTTTTAATTGGTGGGAACTATTTTGATAGTAAAAGATTTGTTATTGATCATAAGGAAGACAGTATAGCTGGCGAATGGTAAAAAATAACTCCCTAATTTTTTAGGGAGTTATTTTATAGCTTTTTAATAATAAATTAATAGCTCTTTCACAATCTTCATCTTCATTATTTAGTGACCAAGCAGTGTTGAAGTAATATAATGCTTTTGGCTTGTTAAGGCACATAGCATAGCAATAAGCTAAATTAAAAAAGTATTTGCTTTCCCGTCTTATGGCTATAGCATCATGAAATATAGGTATTGCTTTTTCGTATTCCTTTAAGTGAATAAAGCATACTGCAGTATTATAAAGTGACCCAGCCTCATTATCTTTCATTTCTGCAGCTTTTTTATATAGTGCAATTGCTCTATTATAATCCTTAGTATTGTATATGTCGTTAGCTTTTTGAAAGTAGTCCATTATTTTCCTCCTTACAGTTCTCCGAAGAGTAAAAAAATTGGTTCCTAAATAATGATATTACTATTTAGTATTTAATATTACATATAAATACTACCCAAGGATTATAAATATATTCACTTAATCTAAAAAATTAACTATTTTTATTTACTATTTTTCTTTCTAAAAATGCAACTATTTCATACATTAGGTAAGCTAAAATCGAAAGTATTACTATACTCATCATTACCATATCTAGCTGAGAGATTTGTCCGCCGAAAATTATCAAAAATCCTAAACCGTTCTTGGCTACTAGGAATTCTCCCATTATAACCCCTACCCAGGACAGCCCTACATTGATTTTCAATGCTGAAATAAGATTTGGGATAGATGCAGGAATAATTAGGTTAATTAGTATTTGTAATTTAGAAGCTCCGAAGGTTTTTAAAAGCTTAATTTTATCCTCATCAACTTCTCTAAAGCCACTTAGTATGCTTATTATAGTTACAACTATTGATATTAAAAGAGCAATTACTATTATCGCCTTTATCCCGTTACCTACCCAAAATATAATAATAGGTGCAAGAGCCACTTTAGGTAGTGCGTTTAAAACTATTAAGTACGGATCTAGCACTTTTGAAATAAAATCTGACCACCATAATAGAATTGCAATGAGTGCACCTAAGATTGTTCCTAATACAAAACCTACTATAGTCTCAAAACAGGTTATGAATATATGAGACAGTAATGTGCCCTCTGCATATAGTTGTATAAACGACTTATACATTCTTGATGGGGTGCTTGTTAAAAAAGGATCAATCCAGGAAAGTCTGCCAGCTATTTCCCACAAACTAAAAAAAACAATTAGTATTACGAGTCTTGTAAAAATAACACAGTATTTCTTTGTTTTTACATTTTTTATATAATTTTTGTGCTCATCGCTTTGAATCTGCATTACTATTCAACTCCTTCCAAATTTCATTGAAATAAACTCTAAAATTTGGAGCTTCTCTACGCTTAAGTGGGCATGAAAAAGCTTTTTCAAAATTAAGGGCCATATTTTTAATAACTATAGCAGGTCTACTTGAAAGAATAATAATTTCATCTGACATAGAAATAGCTTCTGAAATATCATGAGTTACCATTATAGTAGTCTTTTTTTCCTTTTTTATAATTTCATAAACTTCGTCACTAATGTTTAATCTAGTTTGATAGTCTAGTGCGGAAAAAGGCTCATCTAAAAGAAGTACTTCAGGGTTTAGTGCTAAAGTCCTAATTAGAGCAACTCTTTGGCGCATTCCACCGGACAATTCCCTGGGATGATGATTTCGAAATTCCCAGAGATTGTAGCTTATTAAAAGATTTTTTACCATATCTATATTTTTATCAGTAATACAGTGGTTAATTTTAAGGCCTAAAAGTACATTGTCCCATATATTTAACCAATCAAATAATTGATCCTTTTGAAACATATATCCAATTTTTGAAAAGCTTGAGTTATCATTATTGCCATTGATCACTATTTTTCCATGTGATGGGGAGGTTAAACCTGCTACTATATTTAACAGGGTGGATTTACCACACCCAGAAGGACCTACAATAGTTAAAAAATGACTTTCTTGAACATTAAATGAGATATCATTTAATGCGGGAGTTTCTGCAGCTTGAGAGTGGTAATTCATGGATACATTATTAATCTCTACTTTAATCACTTTATCATCTCCTTAGAGTTATACTTTAGTATATGACTTTAAATAATGTATTGTTAACGACATTTTAATGGGTTATAATGTTTTATAATTATATGTTAATTTTCTGTAAAAGTAGTTGATATTTACATAAAAATTGAATAATATGTAATTAATAGAAATTATAATATGGGGGTTGTTAGTGCAGAGAATAAATTTGGTTTTTAAAGAATAGATATAACTATATAGGAATAATTAGTCTATTCACTCAAATATTAAATAATTTGAAAAAATATGAAGATTGAATTCAACTGCATAAACAGATATAATTAAATATTAGGTTTAAAAAATAAGAATAAATCCAAACTTGCGGGGAAAGAGAAGATAATTATGAAAAAAATATTACATGTTGGGTTAGATGTAGGATCGACTACTGTTAAGATAGTAGTACTAAATCAGCAAGAAAAAATAATATATAGTAAATATCAGAGGCATTTTTCTGATATAAAAAGTACAATAGCTGAGCTTTTAACTGAGGCTTATAGTAATTTCAAAGAATGCAATATTACTATAATGGTAACGGGTTCTGGTGGACTAGCTCTATCTAAATGGCTCAATATTGAATTTATTCAAGAAGTAGTAGCTAGCACTTATGCTATAGAAAATATTATTCCAAGAACTGATGTAGCAATAGAGCTAGGTGGAGAAGATGCAAAAATCATATATTTTGATGGAGGAATAGATCAAAGAATGAATGGTACTTGTGCTGGAGGTACTGGTGCATTTATCGATCAGATGGCATCACTTCTTCAAACAGATGCCACAGGGCTTAATGAACTTGCAAAGGCTCATAAAACTATATATCCAATTGCAGCTAGATGTGGAGTATTTGCAAAAACAGACATTCAACCCTTATTAAATGAAGGTGCAGCAAAAGAAGATATAGCTGTATCAGTTTTTCAGGCAGTAGTTAATCAAACTATTAGTGGACTTGCTTGTGGCAAACCAATTAAGGGGAATGTTGCATTTTTAGGTGGACCGTTATTTTTCTTGTCTGAACTACGACAAAGGTTCATTTCAACATTGAAATTAACAGGGGATGAAATTATTTTTCCGGAGAATTCTCAGCTGTTTGTTGCGCTAGGTGCAGCTATGGCATCAAAGGATAAACACATTATTACCTTTGAAGAATTAAACAAGCAACTTCCAAAGTTAAAGCAAGTATCTAATCAGGAAGTCCAAAGACTTAGGCCCTTATTTTTAGATGAAGAGGAGCTACAAGTTTTTAACAAGAGGCAGAGTCAATATAAGGTAGCAAGAAGAGAATTAAAAGATTACAAGGGAAATTGTTTCTTGGGTATAGATGCTGGGTCTACTACTACTAAGGCTACACTTATAGATGAGGATGGAGCGCTTTTATATTCTTATTATGGAAGTAATGAAGGTAATCCACTAACTATGGTTAGAAAAATATTAAAGAATATATACACTGTTTTACCAGTTGGTACGATTATTAAAAATTCAGCAGTAACAGGTTATGGTGAAGGATTAATAATGGCAGCTTTAAAAGTAGACATTGGAGAAATTGAAACTATAGCCCATTACAAGGCAGCAGAATTCTTTCTACCAGGAGCAGATTTTATATTAGATATTGGTGGACAAGATATGAAATGTTTAAAAATAAAAGATGGTGTCATAGATAGTATAATGCTAAATGAAGCGTGTTCCTCTGGGTGTGGGTCTTTTATAGAAACTTTTGCTAATTCTTTAAATATGGAAGTAGAGGATTTTGCAGATGTAGCTCTTAGTTCTAAAAGCCCAGTAGACCTTGGTTCAAGATGTACTGTATTTATGAATTCAAGAGTTAAGCAAGTTCAAAAGGAAGGTGCATCAGTAGGGGACATATCAGCAGGACTTTCTTATTCTGTAATTAAAAATGCACTGCTAAAGGTTATTAAAATAAGAGATCCCAAAGACATGGGCAAAAAGATAATTGTTCAAGGCGGAACCTTTTATAATGATGCAGTACTTAGGGCTTTTGAACTTATTTCTGGTAGAGAAGCAGTTAGACCAGACATTGCAGGTTTAATGGGCGCTTTTGGCGCAGCGCTTATCGCAAAAGAAAGAAATGAAGAGTGCAAAGTTTCTACATTATTAACACTAGAGCAACTGGATAGTTTTGTTGTAGAAACTTCCATGGGCAGATGCAAGCAATGCGCTAATCAATGCGTTCTTACTATTAATAAATTTGATAATGAAAGAAAATTTATATCTGGCAACCGTTGTGAAAAAGCACTAGGACTTAGCCATAAAAAAGAAGAAATACCAAATGTTTATGACTACAAATATAAAAGAATATTTAACTATATTCCACTAAAGAAGGAAGATGCAATTAGAGGGGTAATAGGTATTCCAAGAGTGCTTAACATATATGAGAATTATCCATTTTGGTTTACATTCTTTACTACTTTAGGTTTTAGGGTAGAATTGTCCCAAAGATCGTCTAAACAGATATATGAAATGGGAATAGATACAATACCCTCAGAATCTGCTTGTTACCCAGCTAAAATAGCACATGGGCATATAATGAGTCTTATTAATAAGGGAATAGACACTATATTTTATCCTTGTATTCCCTATGAAAAAAAAGAGCAAGCGGGAGCAGACGATCATTATAACTGTCCTATAGTAACTTCTTATCCTGAGGTAATTAAAAATAATATGGATATTTTGAAAGAAAGAAATATTGTTTTTCTAAGTCCGTTTATATCTTTAGACAATAATAAAAAATTGATTGTGAGATTAGCTTATGAGTTTGCTAGTTTTGGTATTGATAAAAGCGAAATAACCTCAGCAGTTAAAAAAGCATGGGATGAAACTGATAAGGTAAAATTAGATATTCAAAATAAAGGTGAAGAAGTAATAGAATATATTAGGCGCACTGGGAAAAAGGGAATAGTTTTAGCTGGGAGACCTTATCATATTGACCCAGAAATTAATCATGGCATACCAAGTGTTATAACGGATTTTGATATGCCTGTACTAACAGAGGATTCCGTAGCTCATTTAGGTGTTGTTGAAAGACCGCTAAGAGTGGTAGATCAATGGGTTTATCATTCTAGATTATATGCAGCAGCTAGTTTTGTAGCAAAACAGCCCAATATTGAGCTTATTCAGCTGAATTCTTTTGGGTGTGGACTTGATGCAGTTACTTCAGACCAAGTTCAGGAGATTTTAAGTAATAATGGAAAGATATATACAACACTAAAAATAGATGAAGGAAATAATTTGGGGGCAGCGAGAATTAGAATTAGGTCTTTAAAGGCTGCACTTAATGAAAGAGATAAAAATGGAACTTTACCCAAAAAAACTGAGGAGATCCATAGTAGGATTATTTTCACAAAAGAGATGAGGAAGAAACACACCATTTTATCTCCACAAATGTCTCCAATACATTTTCAATTTATACAGGAAGCTTTTAACTGCTCAGGGTACAATTTAGAGATTTTACCTTCAGTGGATACTCAGGCTGTAGAAGAAGGCTTAAAATATGTAAACAATGATGCTTGTTACCCAACAATAATTGTGGTAGGACAAATAATTGCTGCGCTAAAATCAGGTAAATATGATATAGATAATATCTCTGTTATAATTTCTCAAACGGGTGGTGGTTGTAGAGCTACAAATTATATTGGATTTCTTAGGAAGGCCCTTAAGGAAGCTGGATTTCCAAATGTTCCAGTTGTATCCTTAAATGCTGCTGGCCTTGAGTCAAATCCAGGGTTTAAATTCACACATTCATTGGTTAAGAAATCAATAATGTCTTTGGTGTACGGAGATTTACTTATGAGGGTACTTTATAAGGTTAGACCATATGAGAGGATACTGGGCTCGGCTAATTTGCTTTATGAAAAGTGGGTAAAAACTTGTAAAGAGTCAGTAATAAAGGGTAGTAGCAAAGAGTTTAAATATAATGTTTCTGCTATAGTGTCTGATTTTGATAATTTAGAACTTAAAAATGTTTCAAAGCCTCAGATAGGTCTAGTAGGAGAGATTTTAGTTAAGTTTCACCCTACAGCTAACAATAACATTATAAATGTTATTGAGAGTGAAGGCGGAGAGGCAGTGATGCCTGATTTAATTGATTTTTTCTTATACTGCGCTTTTGATGCCAACTTTAAATATGAATATTTGGGTAAGAGTAAGAAAGATCAAATATTAAGTAATATAGTAATTCGTTATATAGAAAGTTTTAGAAAACACATGAAGTCAGTGCTTAATAATAGTAAAAGATTTCATGCACCAAAAACTGTACGGGAATTAGCAGCGGGTGCATCCCCTATTTTATCATTAGGTAATCAAACTGGTGAAGGATGGTTTTTGACTGGTGAAATGGTTGAACTTATTGAAAGTGGTACAAAAAATATAGTGTGTATGCAGCCTTTTGCTTGTCTTCCTAATCACGTTACAGGTAAGGGAATGATTAAAGAATTAAAGAGAAGGTATCCTGGTGCAAATATAACTGCTATAGATTATGACCCAGGTGCTAGTGAAGTCAATCAAATTAATAGAATAAAACTTATGATGGCTGTTGCATTGAAAAATCTTAATAGTGAGGTAGAGGTTCAAGATGCACACGCAGAAGTAGCTAGTGATAAAAAAATAGATTAAAACAGAAATTACATTGAAAGATTTTTCTTAGATTATGCTTTAACGAAAAGTATAGTGCTGGAATGCTCTCGCTTCGCTAAGTAATTCTAAACTAATTTTATTGGAAGATACTAAAAAGTGCAAACTCGCATACGCTCAAACATGCACTTTTCTTAACGCATCTTCCACTAAAATTAGTTAAGAATTACTAAAGCTTGTTCGAATGCATTCTGCGCAATATATACTTTTGTTAGCATAATCCAAGAAAAATACATAGGTTTAACGACATTTCAGCAGGAAAGTCTCCCACGTCTATAAGTGGGAGTTACATACCCTAACAAGTAAGAAAACTTTAGGGGGTGATATAAATCTCCTTCTAAAGTCGTTAATATTGCAGCTCCGCAGGAGATGATTTAATGTTTATTGACGTATTAGTGCAAGTCACTGGGTGGAAATTTCATACTTTATTCTAAGTAGCCCTATGGGAATGTATTGGTAGGGTTAAGAGGGAGTTATATTTAGAAATTTAAAGCAGACCTCCGGGCATTGTGGGGGAGGGAGAGAACGACATAATAACTGTAAATTGTTATGGTTCCTAGGATGTTTACGGAAGTTGTCATTGCAGGGGAAATGAATGTAAATGTGTATAAGTAAAATATAATTATGAAGGTTCGGCATTTAGGAGTGTGAAAGATAGTATATAATGAGTCTGTTAACGAATTATATACTCCGTACAATAGGGGTTAAGATAAAAAAGTATGAAAATTATCCGTAGTGAATTGCAATAAGATGCGAATAAACATTGAAATTACATTTAGTAATTCTTCTTTTGCGAATATAAAATTTTCGTGAGCCTGCCAGGAAGGCGAATGCATAACAATTAATAATTGTTATGTCCCCCAGAGAACTACCCAGAGGAGAGCGACAGAGAATTTTATATTTGCAAAAGATTAGAACTTTTTAATGAAATTTATCGTTTCGAGCTCATATTGCAAGGCACGCAGGAAAATTTTCATACTTTATTTTAAATCTTTTACTGCCTTTTCACCAAAGGTATTGTTTACAATTTTATCAAAGGCAGGCCTTTGTGGGATTAAATCTGCTTTGTAAGATTGAATTATATCCATGAGCTTAGTTAAATCTTCTGATTTTAGTATTGGGTCTTGTGAAAAAGCATTTATATTTCTATAGTTTTTAATGGATCCAATAAGCGCCGTCTCATCTGCACCAGGGAAGAAAGACTTAATTGAAGTAATTACTTGCTCATCAGAATGACTATTTACCCATTTTTGACCTTTGTAAATGGCTCTTGTCATCTTTTCTATTATTACTGGATTTTTTTCTATATAGGATCTTGTTGCGAAAAAGCAGGTATAAGGCATAGTTCCAGCAGATGCACCGATGGAAGCTACAATATGTCCGGAATTATCTTTTTTGAGCATACTAGCAGTGGGTTCAAAAAGTGAAACATAATCACCAGTGCCACCTTTGAAAGCTCCAGCAGTAGCTGTGAAAGCAAGGTTAGTAATAAGTTTTATATCAGTATTGGGGTTAATTCCATGATTTTTTAAAACATATTCTAGAGCCATTTCGGGTACTCCACCAGGTCTTCCACCGATTATAGTTTTTCCCTTTAAGGATTCCCAGTTAAAATTTGTTTCATCATTTCTAGATACTAAAAAAGCCCCATCCTTTTGTGTTAATTGTGCAAAAATAACAGGATAGTCTTCCCGTTTCTGATTATAGATGTAAATAATTTGCTCTGGTCCGCAAAAACCTATATCTACAGCCTTGCTTAAAACTTGTTGCATGGTTTTGTCTGCGCCTTGTCCTGTTGATAAGTCAATTTCAATACCTTCTTCTTTAAAGAAACCTTCTGAAATAGCTGCATACATAGGTGCATAGAAAATAGATCGAACTACTTCATTTAATTTTATTTTTACTAAACTGTCATTATTGGCTTTTTTACAACCAGAAAATAAAGTGGTTATTAAGACAAGAGATAATGTTAGGGCAAAAATCGAACTTTTTTTTAATTTCATAGATACCTCCATATTATAAAGTTGTTATGTTTATATAATATGAAAGATTATTGAGTTGTGACATTGTAAATTTAAATTGTAAATTAAAAAATAAAGTATTATAAAATAAAAAATCATATATTGTAAATTTAAAAATCAAATATATTGACAAATAAATAATAAGAGGTATAATTAAAAATAAATGAAAATTTCATAAATATTAAAAAGCTTAGATGAAGAGGAGTAAAGGTAAATAATATTAAGAGAGGAAGATCCATAGGTTGTAAGGTCTTCTATATGAAAAACCTTGAAGGTAGCTTCGGAGCTTCTTTGTTGAACATAATTATGTGAATTTGTTATATAATAATTAGTAGACAAAGACGGTTATCTTAATCGTTAAATTATCAAGAGCCTGTAGATTTGCAGGAAAAAAGGTGGTACCGCGAGTTCTTCGTCCTTTTATAGACGAAGGCTCTTTTTGTTTTTTTGTAAATTAAAAAACATTAGATATGATATAAATGAGGAGGAATTAATTATGGAAGAAAATAATAATATTGCAAAGAATTATGACCCGAAAGATTTTGAAGAAAGACTTTATGCTTGGTGGGAAGAAAAAGGATACTTTACTCCAGATATGGATAAAAATAAAAAACCATTTACAATTATGATGCCACCACCAAATATTACAGGAAAATTACATTTAGGTCATGCGCTTGATAATACACTTCAAGATATTTTAATTAGAACTAAAAGAATGCAGGGATATAGCACATTGTGGCTTCCAGGAGAAGACCATGCTAGTATTGCAACAGAAGTAAAGGTAGAAAATGAACTTTTAAAGAAGGGGCTTGTGAAGAAAGAGATGGGAAGAGAAGCCTTCCTTGAAAAAGTTTGGGAGTGGACTGGTGAATATAGAGAAAAAATAAGAGGCCAATTAAAGAAAATGGGTTGTTCTGCTGACTTTACAAGGGAAAGTTTTACTATGGACGAAAACTTAAACCATGCAGTAAGAGAGGTTTTCGTTAAATTATATAAGGACGGACTTATTTATAAGGGAAATAGGATAACAAACTGGTGCCCTAAATGTATGACAGCAATTTCTGATGCAGAAATTGTATTTGAAGAACAAGCAGGTCACTTTTGGCATATAAAATATCCAGTAGCAGGCAGTGACGAATTCTTAGAAATAGCTACCACAAGACCGGAAACTATGCTTGGAGATACAGCAGTAGCAGTAAACCCTAAGGATTCACGTTATTCACATTTAGTAGGAAAAACATTGATTTTGCCACTAGTAAATAGAGAAATACCAATAGTTGCAGACGATTACGTTGATTTAGATTTTGGAACAGGAGCAGTTAAAATCACTCCAGCACATGATCCTAATGACTTCCAAATAGGTAAGAGACATAATCTGCCTGAAATAGTGGTTTTAAATGAAAATGCTACTATATGTGAAGGATATGGAAAATATTCAGGTCTTGACAGATATGAGGCAAGAAAGCTTATTGTAGAAGATTTAGATAAACAAGGACTACTAGTTAAAATAAAAGACCATGCTCATAATGTAGGCACTCATGATAGATGTTCTACTACTGTAGAGCCACTGTTATCCAAACAATGGTATGTTAAGATGGAATCACTTGCAAAGCCAGCTATAGATGCTGTACGAGAAAAGAAAACTAAGTTTGTTCCAGAAAAATTTGAAAAGACATACTTTAATTGGATGGAAAACATTCAAGATTGGTGTATATCAAGACAATTATGGTGGGGACATAGAATTCCAGTATGGTACTGCAAGGATTGTGGAGAAATAATTGTTGCATCAACAGAACCTACAAATTGTACTAAATGTGCTAGTGTAAATCTGCAGCAGGATAAAGATGTGCTTGATACTTGGTTTAGCTCAGCGCTGTGGCCTTTCTCAACACTTGGTTGGCCGAGTAGTACAGAGGATTTAAAATACTTTTATCCAACAAGTGTTTTAATAACCGGATACGATATTATATTCTTCTGGGTTGCAAGAATGATTTTTTCAGGACTTTATAACCTAGGGGAAGTACCTTTTGAAACTGTATTAATGCATGGAATGGTTAGAGATGATAAGGGAAGAAAAATGTCTAAGTCACTCGGAAATGGTACAGACCCACTTGAGGTAATAGAAAAGTACGGTGCAGATGCTCTGAGATTCTCACTTGCTACAGGAAATGCACCGGGCAGCGATATGAGATTCTATGAATCAAGAGTAGAGGCAGCGAGAAATTTTGCAAATAAAATTTGGAATGCTTCTAGGTTTGTTATGATGAATGTGAATGAGGATTTAATGGCACAATACAAAGATAATAAAAACTATACTATTGCAGATAAGTGGATATTATCAAGAATGAACACTGTAGTATACGAAGTTACAGAAAATATTGAGAAGTTTGAAATAGGTATAGCTCTTCAAAAGACTCATGATTTCATGTGGACAGAATTCTGTGATTGGTATATTGAACTTGTTAAGCCAGTATTGTATGCAGAAGATGGTGAGGCAAAAGGTATAGTATTAAATGTATTAAATAGGGTGCTCAAAACTGGACTTAAATTGCTCCATCCTGTTATGCCATTTATAACAGAAGAAATTTATATTCATTTAGATAACGAGTACGAATCTATAACCATTGCTAAATGGCCAGAGTATGAAGATTATATTAAAGATGAAAAAGCTGAAGAGTGCATGAACTATATTATAGAAGCAATAAAGGATGTAAGAAATGCTAGGGCAGATATGGATGTACCACCTTCAAGAAAAGCGAAAGTATTTATATATGCTACAGAAGGAAAGGCTGCATTTGAAGAAGGAATGGTGTATTTTCAAAAATTAGCATCTGCAAGTGAAGTAGTATTTTTAGATTCTAAAGACGAGGCTCCAGAGAATGTAGTTACTGTAGTAACTAAAGGTGCGCAGGTTTATATGCCACTACTTGATCTTGTAGACTTAGAGAAAGAATTAGAAAGATTGAATAAAGAAAAAGAAAAGCTAGAAAAAGAAATAGATAGAGTAGATAAAAAGCTTAGCAATGAAAAGTTTACAGCTAAGGCACCACTCGAGGTAGTTGAAGAAGAAAAGGCCAAGGGTGAAAAGTACAAAGAAATGTATAAATCAGTAATTGAAAGCATAGAAAATTTAAAATAAGGTTTAGTCAAAATCCTCCTATGTTTAAATAACATAGGAGGATTTTTAATTAAAATAAAAATATAAAATTAAAAGGTTGTTAACTGTCCATAAGATGGTATAGAATTTAAGAGAAAGTCAAAAGGTTGAAGCATAGAAGAGGATGATGTATGAAATGTCACTACCTAGTTTGAAAGGAATGATAAATATGAATTATGATGAGGCTATATCGTATATAAAAGACACAGCAAAGTTTGGTAGCAAACTTGGGCTTGAGAGAACCCGAAAAATATTAGAACTTTTAGGAGACCCACATAAAAAGTTAAAGTGTATACATATTGCAGGAACAAATGGGAAAGGTTCTACTACAGCTATGATAACAAATGTACTGGTGGAGGCTGGATATAAGGTGGGCTCATATATATCACCATTTATTGAAGAGTTTGAGGAACGAATTCAAATAAACAACAAAAATATTTCTAAAGCAGATTTAAGCAATATTATAACAGAGGTTTCCAAAGCAGTGGATAAGGTAGTGGAATTAGGGTATAGTAACCCAACAGAATTTGAAATTATAACTTGTGCAGGTTTTTTGTATTTTTATAAAAATGGTGTAGATTTTGCAGTGGTGGAAGTAGGTTTAGGAGGAAGGCTTGATTCAACAAATGTAATTATACCAATTTTAAGCGTCATTACATCTATTAGCTTGGATCATACTCTAATACTTGGAGATACAATCAAAAAAATTGCTTATGAAAAAGCAGGTATTATTAAGGAAGGAATCCCTGTAGTTATGTTCCCCCAAGAAAAACAAAGTGAGGAAGTAATAGAAAGTACATGCCGAGCAAGAAAATGTAAATTAATAAAAGTAACAAAGAATTCATCTCTATATTTAGGAAAGGAAAATTTAAATCAGGTTGCAATAACTTCATTGGAAGATGCAACATATAATAATATTACTACTATAACTCAAAAGATGAAAGTTAAAACTCCAAATGATAATTATATTATTGACTTGGCACTCCTAGGTAAACATCAATTACTAAACTGCTCTGTGGCGGTTCATGCTATAGAAGAACTTATAGAACAAGGTGTTAGAATTAGCAAACAAAACATTTTAAATGGTCTCCAAAACGTTAAGTGGCCAGCACGCCTTGAGGTAATGAATGAAAAACCTTTAGTTGTTATAGATGGAGCACATAATATAGACGGCATAAGAAGCCTTACTGAAAGTATTGACATGTATTTTAATTATAGCAAAATTGTATTAATATTAGGAATACTTGCAGATAAGCAGGTTGAAGAGATGATAAAAACAATAGTTCCAAAGGTAGGTAGAGTTATTACTGTTACTCCACATAGTGATAGAGCAGAACTTTCAGAAAAATTAAAAGTTCAAGTAGAAAAATATACTACTAACTGTGAGTCGATTGAAAATTATGGTGAGGCATATAAAAAGGCTTTGAGTTACTGTAAGCAAGATGATTTATTATTAGTGTGTGGTTCACTATACATGGTGGGAGATATGAGAAGAATAATACGAAATATGAAGAGTCATTAATAATTTTTAATTAAATAAAAAGGGAGCTGCGCCAAAGTAGAAATTAATTTCTATTTTGGCGCAGCTCCCTTTTTTAGAAATTGCCCTCCATCCTCTGTGATTTTAATAACCACAGAAGTTGTTATATACTATTGTTGATCACTATTTCAAGAAGAAGTGAAGCAAAATCAAATAATTTATTTTCATGAAAACAGTGTTAGCAGATTATTACTATTTTCATATTATGGTTATGAGGAGGTGGGGGATTTGAGAAAGTTATATGTGTGTAGTACTTCATCAGATAGCATATCAAAAGTTAATTTGGATTTCTTTGTAGAAGAAGAAAAAATATATTTGGATGAAAAAAATCTCAAAAGAATTGGTCCTCATGGTATATATGCTTATGAAAATAAAATTTTAACAGCTAATGGTTTTGACAATAGTATTTCTATGGTTAATATTGACAATTATGAAACTGAAAGTCATTTTATAGGTATGCACTGTAATGATTTATCAGTTTATGATAATAAAGCTTATGTTATTTGTGGAGATTGTGATGATATAATAGTTTTTGATTTACAGAAAAAACACATTGTGGAGGCGATTCCTTGTGGTAATTTACCGCATAGTATTTATATTTGTAAAAATAAGAACCTTATTATAGTAGCAAATATGAATAGTGATAGTATATCAATAATAGATTGTGCTCCAAATGGAAGTATTAAAAATATTAGGGTGGGTGCGTATCCTACTAAAGCAGTAATTACATCGGATGGGAACTATATTTTAGTTTGCGAAAGCAATATAGGTATGGATAGCAAGGGAAGTATAAGCATCATTTCGTTAAAAAATTACAATGTTTTGTATAAAATACCTGTTGGTAATTCACCTGTGGATATGTATTGTAATGAAAGATATTGCTATATATCAAATTTTGGAGAAGGTACAGTGAGTATATTAGACATAAATAATTATAGAGAAATAAAAAAAATTAAAGTTGGTGGTATGCCTAGAGGAATAATAGAAGATGAAAGATATTTATATGTTGGGGATAATTATAACAATTTACTTTTAAGAATTGATAAAATTACTGAAAATAAAAAAGCCATTTCTATTGGCAAAGAACCCACAGGAATGACATTTTTATAGTGCTCAATCATTTATCAGAAGGCTAATCCTTCATAAGAAGGCTAATCCTTCATAAGAAGGTTAATTATCTTAGTATAATATTCAGAAGGATTTTCTCTCCATTTACTGCATAATTCCCGTGCTTGCTTGTTAGAAGCAACACTAAGCTTTATATCTATAAGTGTAAATGTATCTTCAGAGGCAGTAAGGCTTACTAAGTAGTTGTTATTGTTTTCTATAGTGTAATCAGCACTAATTCTAAGTTCTTTTTTGATGTTTTCTAGATGGATTTTCAAGTAATCATCTATAAGCTGTATCTTAGTTTCGGAAATTCTTCCTTTAAATAAAGAGAGAACATTGTCACCCTTTTGTGTTATGACTAATCTATGTTTACCCTTTTGCTCAGTAGGCTTAAGAAGGTTAGATGCTATAAGTTCTGACATATATTGTTGCAAAGTAAAATAATTTATAAAATTATTTTCTAAAATAATTTGTGTTATTTGAATATTGGAAATAGGGAGTTTTATTTTATAAAATATATAGAGTAAAAGAAGCTTATTTTCAGCTAAGTCTAAAGCATCTTCAAACATACCGCACCCTCCTTGTAGTCAGCTTAGTAAAAACAATTATGAATTGTTTTATTTCATGTGAAATTAACTATAAACATTATAACATAAAAAGCATCGAAATGAATCGGTGCTTTTAATTTTTAAAGGTTTTATACATATATTTCGGCTTTTAGAATATAAATTTAAAGAATAAATGTATAAGAAAATAAAAGGTTATTAATAATATTCGTCTATACGTTATTTAAGGAGGGGCTAGGATGGGTTACATAAAAAAGAAGCTAATAATATCTTGTGCTATTTTTCTTGGAATTTTAACTATGTTAGGGGGGTATAATTTAAAAACTAAGGGTGTGTTTTTGGGAGAAGAACGCAAATTACCGATATATTCTGTAGATACTAAAGAGAAAAAGATTGCACTATCCTTTGATGCAAGTTGGGGGGATGATAAAACAGATGATATATTAAAAATATTAGATAAGTACAATGTTAAAGCAACATTTTTTGTAGTAGGAGCGTGGATAGATAAGTATCCTGACAAATTGAAGACCATTTACGAAAAAGGTCATGAGATAGGAAATCATTCTAATAAGCATCCTATAATGACTACGATATCTAAAGAGAAAATGATAAATGAAATAGCGATTACGGATGCTAAAATAATGTCTATAACAAGGCAAGCAACAACACTTTTTAGATGTCCATCTGGAGAGTATAATAATTTAGTAATTGAAACTGTAGAAGCCACTAACCATTACTGTATTCAATGGGATGCAGATAGTATTGATTGGAAGGCACAAGGGGCCGAAATTGAGCTGGATAGAATAATAAAAAAAACTAAGCCCGGGTCCATACTATTATTTCATAATGAGGCGAAATATACCCCTGAGAATTTGCCGAAAATATTGGAATATCTAAAAGGTGAGGGGTACGAATTTGTGAAAATATCGGACCTTATATATAAAAATAATTATTATATTAATGGACAAGGAAAACAAATAAAAAAATAAAAATAAAATGTGTTGAAATCTAGTAAGGATTTGTATTATAATGGAAACACCAAATAGTTATAATTTTGACAAAATATATATGAGATAGGTTCGAATGAATAAGGGGGTATTTATTTGAATGTCATAAACAAAATTATATTAATATTAGGTATATTACATTAAAAAACTGAATACTTATATTCTAAGGAAATTTTATTAAAAAAACTAAGGGAAAGAGGGGTTATGATGGATAATGTTATGTTAAATAACAAGATTTATTTAGAAGGAAAGGTAGTAACTGAACTAAAATTTAGTCATGAAATGTATGGGGAAGGGTTTTATGTATTTGATTTTGAGGTTTGGAGACTCAGTGAAACAACAGATATTTTAACTATAACAATTTCTGAAAGATTAATCGCAGGTATGAGTATTCACGTAGGAAATGAGTTTATAGTTGAAGGCCAACTTAGATCTTACAATAAATTTGTTGATGGATCTAATAGATTAATCTTAACAGTCTTTGCTAGGGATATTAAAATTTGTGAAGAACGAAGTAAAAATCCAAACCAAATATTTTTAGATGGATATATTTGCAAAAGTCCAGTTTATAGGACCACACCTTTTGGACGAGAGATTGCCGATATGCTTCTAGCAGTTAACAGATTGTATAATAAATCTGATTATATACCTACAATTGCCTGGGGAAGAAATTCTAGGTTTTGCAAAAGTCTTGAAGTAGGAGATAATATAAGGATTTGGGGAAGACTTCAGAGTAGAGAATATCAAAAAAAATTATCTGAAGATGAAGTTATAAGAAAAGTGGCATATGAAGTTTCTATATCAAAAATGGAAAAGGTTAATAAAGATGGTGAGAACATAGTAGAATCAGATACGATAATTGATGAAGAGCAAGATTTTGAAGCTCTAGACGTTATCTAATATAAATATAAATTTCAACTGTGGACTTTAGTCCATTGAAAACATTGTGAAAAATTCATTAAATTGATTTCAGATTCAACTTTCACTTTTAGCTGGTTGAAAGGGAATCTTATTAAGGAAAATTCATTTGAACAAGTTTTTTACGGCAAAAAAGAGCAAGTATTACGTAAAATGCATATGAATAAGCTTTAGTAATTCAAGCTAATTTTAATGAAAAATGCGTTAAGAAAAGTGCATGTTTGAGCGCTAGCGCGAGTTTGCACTTTTTAGCATTTCTCATTAAAATTAGATTAGAATTACTCAGCGATGTGAATTGCATTTATAGTAATACTTGCTCTTTTCCTTTTTATTTTCTTAAATCATCAAGTAATTTAGTTTTTTCTTTAGTGGCACTATCTACGTTTTTTATTATTTTTGCTGGGGTTCCAGCAACTACAACATTTTCAGGCACATCATTTACAACTACTGATCCGGCTGCTACTACAGAGTTTTTACCAATTTTTACTCCTTCGAGTATTACAGCATTTGCTCCAATTAGAACATTGTCGCCAATTTCACAAGGACTTTTGCTTGGTGGTTCTAAAACTCCTGCTACTACAGCACCTGCACCTAAATGAACTCGTCTGCCTAACTTTCCTCTTGCACCAACCACTGCATTCATATCTACCATGGTCTCATCGCCAATTTCAGCGCCTATATTAATTACAGCACCCATCATTATAACGGCATTTTTACCTATGCTAACCTTATCTCTTATAATTGCACCTGGTTCGATTCTGGCATCAATATTTTTTAGGTCTATTAAAGGAATGGCAGAGTTTCGTCTGTCTAGTTCCAGTTTAGACTTTTTAATTTTACCTTTATATTTTATTAGAAAATCAGATACCTCGTCACTTTCACCAAAAAGCATATAAAAATTGCCGCTACCAAAATTTTCTATATTTCCAAATTGGCATTGTGATAAATCGCCATCAATATAGAGTTTAATTGGAGTAGCCTTTTTAGCTTCTTTTATATATCTTGCTATTTCATAAGGGTCTGTTAAATCATAGTTCATAGTAATTCTCCTTCCGTATTATAAGTATTAATCCAAATTATTGTTTTTATGCATATATTTCATTTTATAATACCACATTTTGTTATTTATAATAAAAATATAGGTTAAATTAAAAACAAAATTTTAAGATAAAACTATGTATCCTATAAAGCATATAGTAAATCTTACATAATTTAAAGGGAAATATTAATATTATGTTTTAAAAATTCAAAAACTACTGTTTTTTATTCGTTTATATAGTAAAATGTTTATAATTAAACACTAAAAAGTAAAAACACTTGTAAAGGATGATATTATGGATAACGTATTTTCAAATAATGTAAAAAACCTAGAGATTTCTGGAATTAGAAAGTTTTTTAATAAGGTTACAAAGGTTCAAGGAGCAGTTTCACTTACTCTTGGGCAACCTGATTTCCCGGTACCTGAAAATATTAAAAATGCCATGATTTCTGCTATACATCAAAATAAAACAGAATACACAGCTAATGCAGGAATTCCCGAGCTACGACAGGAGATTTCTAACTTTTTAAGTGGAATGGACATTAACTATTTATTAGATGAAATAGTTGTTACTGTTGGTGGAAGTGAGGCACTAATGTGTGCGTTTGCTGCATTTTTAAACCCTGGAGATAAAGTTCTTGTGGCATCGCCAGCTTATCCTGCCTATGAGAGCTGTGTTAAGCTTTTTGGAGGGGAAGTAGTTAATTACAACCTTAACAGCGACTTTACTATTGATTTTGAAAATTTAAGTAAACTTATTAATGAAGAAAATCCAAAGCTTTTAGTGGTGTCATATCCTTCTAACCCCACGGGAGCAACACTATCACAGGAAGAAAGAGATAAACTTTTTCAACTTCTAAAAGAAAAAGATATTTATATAATAAGCGATGAAATTTATAGCTCCTTATGTTATGAAAACTATTACTCACTAGCTCAAATCCATGAATTAAGAGATAGGGTGGTTTTGGTCAGTGGGTTTTCTAAAATGTTTTCCATGACTGGCCTTAGAATTGGGTATCTTTGTGCTAGCAAATATATTATGGATAATATAATGAAAGTACATCAATATAATGTCTCTTGTGCAGCATCTATATCTCAATGGGGTGCCTACGCGGGATTGCGATGGAGTATGAATGATGTTAATAATATGAAAATTGAGTTCGAAAAGAGAAAAGAATATGTATATAAAAGATTGAGTGAAATGGGAATGGATGTAACCCTCCCTAAGGGAGCGTTTTATATATTCCCTTCTATATCAAAATTTTCTATGAGCAGCGAAGAATTCTGTAATAGACTGTTATATGAAGGTAAGGTTGCTGTTGTTCCTGGGTCGGCTTTTGGCGCAGGAGGCGAGGGTTTTATACGAATTTCCTATTCTTATAGCTTAGAAGTATTAAAAGAGGGTCTAGACAGAATGGAAAAATGGATTAATGATTTAAATAAAACTGAGCCGGTTTAAAAATCCATGAAACATTAAAGCAGTGTGATAAAAGATTTTATCACACTGCTTTAATGTTTCTAAGTCTATAATTCATTTTTAAAAAACTAATTTGACATAATAACTACATCATCCATGCTGTATAGACCACACTCTTTTTTGTATATATATTCACAGGCTTTTAATGCACCTATTGCGAAAACTTCTCTTGAGATTGCAGTATGCTTGATTTCAATACATTCTCCCTTTCCCGCAAATATGATTTCGTGATCACCTACAATATTTCCACCTCTTATAGCATGAATCCCTATTTCATTAGGTTGTCTTTTACTTATGCCATCTCGGCCGCATACGAAGGTGGTCTCTTCTTTAATAGAATTTTTAATTGTATTTGCAAGAAGCAGTGCAGTACCACTAGGAGCATCTACTTTTTGATTATGGTGCTTTTCAATTATCTCAATGTCAAAATCATTATAAAGCATATTACTGATACGTTTAAGCATATTATTAATAATATTTATGCCTATAGACATATTTGCAGAGTGAAATACTGCTATCTCGGTGCTAAGATCATGAATTTCACCTAATTGTTCTGGCGAATAACCAGTGGTGCAGAATACAATAGGAATATTCTTTTCTTTAACATACTTGCATAGTGAATTTAAAGCATCTGGTCTTGAAAAATCCAAAATTACATCTATTTCCTCTTTGCATTCATCTATGCTGTTGTAACACGGATAATCTATATTAGATGAATTTCTGTCAACACCAGAAACAATTGAAATAGTTTTAGATGCTTTAGTCATTTCAGAAATTACTTTACCCATTTTTCCATTACACCCGTTTAGAAGCATTCGAATCATTAAATCTCCTCCTTTAAAGGGATATTATATGCTTTTAATTCTTTTTTCAGAATTTGCAGCGTATTTTCTTCCATTTCACATAAGGGCAATCTTAAAGTACCCACTTTCATTCCCATAAGATTCATAGCTGTTTTTATAGGGATAGGATTAGTTTCTATAAATACAGCACTATTAAGAGGAAGATATCCTAATTGAATATTTAGTGCTTCTGTATGCTCACCCTTTAAATATAATTCACACATATTATGAATGTCTGTAGGAATTATATTTGCAAGAACAGATATAACTCCAATAGCACCTAGAGAAAGTATAGGTATAACTTGGTCATCGTTACCTGAATAAATATCTAAGTTATCTCCGCATAGAGATTTAATTTGTGCTATCTGACTTATATCACCACTTGCTTCTTTAATCGCAACAATATTTGATATTACGCATAATTTTAGAAGAGTTGCTGGAGTAATATTAAGACCTGTTCTTGAAGGAACGTTATATATTATTATTGGTGAGGTTACACTATTTGCAATTGCTTTAAAATGTTCAAATAGGCCTTTCTGTGTAGTCTTATTATAGTAAGGTGTAATTACAAGTAAACCGTCTACCCCTATTTTTTCTGCCCATTTGCTCATACTTATGGCAGAGGAAGTGTTGTTACTACCTGTACCAGCAATTACTGGAATCCTTTTGTTAACTACATCAACCACAAATTTTATAGTTTCTTTTCTTTCCTGTTCTGTCATAGTTGAAGCTTCACCTGTAGTACCACATACTATAATAGCATCTGTCTTACTGCTAATCTGCCATTCGATTAACTCTTCTAGTTTTTTGAAATCTACTCCTCTTTCATTAAATGGAGTAACTATTGCAACACCAGAACATTTAAAAATACTCATGTGATTACCTCCTCATAGTTTATTTAAGAATAATATTTATTAGTTTTTATTCTTAAATGACTATTTTATTTTTATTACTATATATTTATTAATTTAAATTGCTTTTAGTGATGTATTTTTAATATTAATTAATAATAATTTTCAATAATATATATACTATCACTAAAATATTCTTCTTTACTATATTATATAGCCCTCTTTATTATATTATATAGCCCATATGTGAAAATATATATACTTTTAAAAAAAAAGTTGAAAATTAGAAATATATTGCTTGCAAGAAAGAATTCATAATATTATAATTATGAAATAATAGCATGGATATTTTAAATAGCATCATTGCCTAACATGAATGGCGGCAGTTACAATTAGTAACGACAAATAAGTTTGACAACTTACAAAAACCGTGCTAGTATGATAACAGAAAAATGATAATAATCATGTGAAATAGTTCAAATTTCACATTGTTCAGTATAATGAAACTATAATTGAATATAAAAATTGGTATGATATAAATACCGTGAATAGGATTTTATGTTGCATTAAAGTCTATTAAAACTGTTTCGTTTATAACTTGAATTTACATATTTTTTTTATTCCTTGTTGTTTGTGAAAGTTACAATGCATTTAAAATTCAAAACTGATTTTAAAAAGTAGTTTTAAGGGTATATTTTTAAAATGATAGCATTTTATTCTGAAAAATCATAATTTGGGCTTAATAAGTATTTTACTTATTGCTATATAAACTCACATTAATATAAGGGGGAATTTTATTGAAAAGCAATAAAATATATTGAAAATGTTAATTTAGCGAAGCAAATAATTAAAATGAGAAAAACAACAGATAATGTCGTATACAAAGTTAAAATTTCAATCTAATTTTAATTGTGCTATAGAAAAACATCAAAATTACAAAAAACATTATAAGTTAACAAAATGACCATTATTAAAACGAAATTATCTTGATTTCCATTTTAATATGTTATATCATGTATCTTAAACCCAAACAAAAACAGTTTTCAGATAAATTACAAAGGATGGCTTAAGCTAACTATAGCTAATTATTTGTTAGTTTAAATTTTGATTAATGTTAGAATTTAAAATTGTTGGAATATTTACAATGTAAATATTTTTGCAATTAAGTAAATCCAATGTAATATATGATTATATTTTATTAATAGAAGAAGTGTTCATTATATTTTGTTTTTTAAATAATCATATAAAAATGAAAAGGTTTACTTGAGTTTTCTGCTTGATTTGTGATGAATGAAAATAAAATCAACTTTTTAAAAATTAATGATGGGGGGGAGTTTAAAAAATGTTTAAATTTATACTTAAGAGATTAGGATATATGTTTGTTACTCTATGGATAGTAGCTACCATCACGTTTATGTTAATACATGCTATCCCAGGAGATCCATTAGCAGGCATGGCAAGAAAATTGCCGGAACAAATAAGAGCAAATTTTATGGCAAAGTATGGATTAGACCAGCCAGTTATAGTACAGTATGGAAAGTTTATGGGGAACATTGTGCTTCATGGAGATTTAGGAGAATCTCTTGCTTACCAAGGAAGATCAGTTTCTGATGTTATAAAATTACATGCACCAGTATCAGCAAGACTTGGTGGACAGGCTCTTTCAATGGGATTTTTTATAGGAGTAACCCTTGGAATATTTGCAGCCTTTAATAGAGGCAAATGGCCAGATTATCTAGTTATGTTTATAGCAATAATAGGTATTTCTATACCAAGCTTTGTTATGGCATCTGTACTTCAATACTTCTTTACAGTTAAAAATACTTGGCTCCCAACAATGGGATGGGGTGGATTTGAATATACTATATTACCAAGTATAGCCTTAAGTTTTGTGTCTATAGCTACTTATGCAAGATATATGAGAGCAAATACTCTTGACATAATAGGGCAAGATTATATATTAACAGCAAAATCTAAAGGTGTCACAAAACTTAGTTTAGTATGGAAACATGTTATTAGAAATGCCATACTTCCAGCCATCACATTACTAGGACCACAAGTGGCGAATGTATTCGTAGGTTCTTTCGTTGTAGAAACTATATTTTCAATTCCAGGGTTTGGTTTTAATTTTGTAACTTCAATAACCGATAGAGATTACACTATGATTATGGGACAAACGGTTTTCTTATGTTCGTTAGTAATAATTGCATATGTTTTAGTGGACATATTATACGGAGTAATTGATCCAAGAATAAGATTAACTGGAGAAAAGAGATAGGGGGATAAGTATGGTACAGTTATCGAAAGAAAAGTTTGAAATAATTGGATGTGCAAATGCTAATGCTGAGGAAATATTAAGACCTAGTATCACCTATTGGCAAGATGCGTGGAGAAGATTAAGACAAAATAAAGTGGCTACTGCCTCATTAATAATACTGATTTTAATAACACTTATGACTATTTTTGGACAATATATTAATGGATTTAGTTTTGAAGCTAAAAATGACTCGTTATTAAATGCTGCACCAAATATGAAACATTGGTTTGGAACAGATAATCTTGGACGTGATATGTTTTCAAGGGTCTGGGCAGGAGGTAGAATTTCTATAATTATAGGACTTGTAGGAGCTTTTATAGACACTGTAGTAGGTGGTATATACGGCGGAATATCTGGGTTTTACGGTGGGTTTATTGATGACGTTATGATGAGAATAGTTGAGATACTCGCCAGTATTCCTTATTTAGTAGTTGTTATATTGGTTTCACTAATATTGCATAAAGGTATTTGGGCTATTATTATTGCCATGACTATAACAGGATGGGTTTCAATGGCAAGACTTGTACGTGGACAGTTATTACAAATAAAAGAACAGGAATATGTACTAGCTGCTGCGGCGCTAGGTGCTAATCCTTCAAGAATTATTGCGAAACACTTACTTCCAAATACTTTAGGTATAATGATTGTAGCTATTACTTTCGACATTCCAGCCTTTATATTTGGAGAAGCCTTCTTAAGTTATTTAGGGCAAGGGATTCAATCACCAAATACAAGTTGGGGAGCGCTAGCAGCTGGAGCACAACCAAACTTAATGTTTTATCCTTATCAGTTATTCTACCCATCGCTATTTATTAGTTTAACTATGTTAGCATTTACATTGCTTGGTGATGGTTTAAGAGATGCTCTAGATCCGAGATTACGTCAATAGGGAGGAAAAATCATGGAAAAAATATTAGAAGTAAATAATTTAAGAGTTTCATTTCATACTTATGCTGGTGAGGTACAAGCAGTAAGAGGAATTTCTTTTTACTTGAAAAAAGGAGAAACCTTAGCTGTAGTTGGAGAATCTGGATGTGGCAAAACTGTTACTTCGAAATCCCTTATGAGATTAATTCCAGAGCCACCGGGAGAAATAAAAAAGGGTTCAAAGATACTATTTGATGGCAGAGATGTTAGTCTTATGTCAGAAAAAGAACTTAGGGAGCTCAGGGGTTCAGATATTTCTATGATATTCCAAGATCCTATGACTTCATTAAACCCAACAATGACTATTGGAAAACAAATAGCAGAAAGCTTAATTATACACAGAGGCATGAGTAAGACTGAAGCTATGAATGAAGCAATAAAAATGTTAGATCTAGTTAACATTCCTGATGCAGATAAACGTGCACACCAATATCCACATGAATTTTCTGGTGGTATGAGGCAAAGGGCTATGATTGCTATAGCACTAGCTTGTAATCCTAAAATACTTATAGCAGACGAACCAACAACTGCACTAGACGTAACAATACAAGCTCAAATAATGGATCTTATTGCAGATCTTCAAGAAAAGCTTGGAACAGCAGTTATTCTTGTAACTCATGATTTGGGAATTGTTGCAGATGTTGCAGATAGGATACAAGTAATGTATGCAGGACAAATAATAGAGCATGGAACAGTAGACGAAATATTTAAAAATCCACAACACCCATATACTTGGGCATTGCTTCAATCAGTTCCAAGACTAGACACAAAAAATAAGGGCAAACTTTATTCGCTCCAAGGAACACCACCGGATTTACTTAAACCACCAGTAGGATGTTCATTTGCAGCAAGATGCGAGTATTGTATGCAAATATGTAGAGAAGAAATGCCAGAAGTTACAACTTTAAGTGAAAACCATGAAGTTTGCTGTTGGTTAAAACATTCTATGGCACCAAATATTGATATTCCGGAAGCATTAAGAGGTGATAGATAATGGTTAATAATAAAGAAATTTTAATAGAGGTAAAAAATCTTAAAAAATACTTTCAAGTTGGTAAACATGCTACCTTAAAAGCGGTGGATGATGTTAGCTTTTTTATAAGAAAAGGTGAAACACTAGGACTTGTTGGGGAATCTGGATGTGGAAAGACTACTTGTGGAAGAACTGTAATGGGTATGTATGGTGCAACTGGTGGTCAAGTATTGTTTGATGGAGTTGATGTTCATAAATTAAATAAGAAACAAAAAAAAGATTTTACAAGAAGGGCACAAATAATATTTCAAGATCCTTATGCTTCATTAAATCCAAGGATGACTGTTGGAGATATAATTGGTGAGGGTATAGATATTCATAATATTTACACTGGCCAAGAAAGGACTAATAGAGTATATGAACTTTTACAATTAGTAGGACTTAATAAAGAACATGGCTCAAGGTTTCCACATGAATTTTCAGGTGGACAAAGACAAAGAATAGGAATAGCAAGAGCACTTGCTATAGAACCAGAATTTATAGTATGTGATGAGCCTATTTCAGCTCTTGACGTTTCAATTCAAGCGCAGATTGTTAATTTATTGATACAACTTCAGCAGGAGCTAGGACTCACTTATTTATTTATAGCCCATGACTTATCAATGGTTAAACATATATCAGATAGAGTAGGAGTAATGTACCTTGGAGCAATGGTAGAGCTTGCAAGTAGCCATGATTTATATGAAAAACCATTACATCCATATACTCAAGCATTATTATCAGCAATACCAGTACCAGATCCAGAAGTTGAAAGAAATAAGGCTAGAATTAAACTAGAGGGTGAAGTACCAAGTCCTATAAATCCAAAACCGGGTTGTAGATTTACACCTAGATGTAGATATGCAAAACCAATTTGCAGCATTGAGACACCAATTCTTAAAGAAATAGAAAAAGAGCATTATGTTGCTTGTCACTTATTTGACTAAAATTACTGATTTGTGATATATAGAAAATTCCAAATATTTAATCAAATAAAATAAAATAAAAGTATTATTTCTATATTCAGAAAATTATACTTGATTTTCTGAAATAGATGGTATATTATGAGAATATGAATTTATGTAGTATGCAAAATTGGTGTGCTTAACATAAGTAATATGCACAATGCAGTGGACTTACTATATATGATGCAAATAAGTTTAAATAGGTTATATTGTCAATGTGTTTTTACACAGATTATATTGATAATAACATATATTCATTATCTAAATTTATTAGTAAGATTTCATAAATTCTTATTAATAGTCTAAACTAGTCTAAACATATTAAAGGGGGGTTTTTTCGTGAAAACAAAAAGATTAATGGCTACTGTACTAACACTTTCACTAACAGCTTCAGTTGCATTAATAGGTTGTGGAAAGAAAGCTACTGTAACACCTGAAGCAACACCTGGTACTGCAACTACAGTTAAAATGGACAAGGATCAATTTTTAAATGGTTATTTAAAGGCTGAGCCAAAGTCACTTGATCCATCAATTGCAACTGACTTATATGCATCAGAAAGTTTAGTTAACTGTATGGAAGGTTTAACTAGAATAGAGCAAGATGACACTGGTAAAGATCTCATAAAACCTGCAGCTGCTGAAAAATGGGAAACTAATGCAGATAAAACTGTATGGACATTCCATTTAAGAGATCTTAAATGGAACGATGGAAAAGCAGTAACAGCTCAAGATTTTGAATTCGCAATTAAAAGAGCTCTTAACCCAGACACTGGTTCAACATATGCATTTATTCTATTTCCTATAAAAAATGCTTTAGCATATAATTCTAAAAAAGCTAAGGCTGAAGAAGTAGGTATTAAGGCAGTTGATGCAAAAACGGTGCAATTTACATTAGAAAAAGCATGTCCATATTTCTTAGATTTGACATACTTTAAAGTTATGTATCCTCAAAGAGAAGATATAGTTAAAGCAAATGGAGATAAATTCGGTACAGAAGCAAGTACAATGGTATTTAATGGACCATTTATATTGAAAAATTGGGCACACCAAAGTAAGATGGAATTTGAAAAAAATCCAACTTATTGGGACAAGGATTCAGTTAAACTTGAAAAATTAACTCTTAATATTATGAAAGATGAAACAGCAAGAATGAACTCATTATCCAGTGGTACAATAGATTATACTTTAGTTGCTAAATCAGAGTGGATACAAAAATTAAAGGCAACGGATAAATTTAATGTAACAACATTTAATGAACCTTCAGAAAGTTATATGCATTTTAATCAAAAGGATAAATATTTTAAAAATGCTAAAATACGTCAGGCATTCAGTCTAGCTGTTGATAGAGAAGATTACGTTAAAGTTTTATATAAAGGATTAGCACAACCAGCATATGGATGGTGTCCACCAACACTTCAAATAGGTGGAAAAGATTATAGAGAAAAAGTTGCAGTAGAACCTCTTAAAGCATTTAAAACAGCAAATCCAGATGCTAAAAAATTGTTAGTTGAGGGTTTAAAAGAAATTGGAGAAAATGTAGATCCAGCAAAAGCAACATTTACATTATTAGAAGCTGGAACTGATGCTCAAGCTAGAGAATTTGCTGAGTATACTCAACAAATGTATAAGAAAAATTTAGGAATAGACTTAAAAATAGAATATGTTGATTGGGCAGTAGCTCAAAAGAGAACTGATCAATATGACTACCAAATAGCTGGTGTGGCATGGTCAGGAGACTACAACGATCCAAATACATTCTTTGATATGTTTATGACTGGAGCTAATATAATTGCAACTGGTTGGTCAAATGCAAAGTATGATAATTTAATTAAAGAAGCATCTAACACAATTGATCCAGAGAAGAGAACAGAATTCTTTAAACAAGCAGAACAGATATTATTAGTAGATGATGCTGTTATCGCTCCAACTGTATATAGAATTAAAAACAATTTTAGAGCTAAATATCTAAAAAAAGTAATGTCACCATTATTTGGAGCTAATGACTTCAAATATGCTTATACTGAAGGCAGAAAATAGATATAGGTTTATAAATAAAAAGATAGTGCGGTAAGTAAATTACTGCACTATTTTTTTTTTGTTAAGCGTAATAAATAAGTAATAATTTAAATATAAAAAAATGTGTATTTTATTTTTTAAATTATGAATAAAAGAACTCCAAATTGTAAAAAATATTAGATATTACAATTGGGAGGGGTATCATGGGAAAAACACCTTTAAAAAAAGTTATTAAAGCTAAATTAAGAACGAACAAAGTGTTAACTAAAAATGAAATGCTCAGAGAATCATTAAAATATGAAATAGCTGATGAGTTAGGTTTAATAGAAAAGATTGAGACTTGTGGCTGGAGTGGGCTAACAGCAGAAGAAACTGGTAGAATTGGAGGTCTAATGACTAAAAAAAAGAAGAGTATTAATCTCCCTAAAAACAAAGATTTTTAAAAAATGTTAAATTATTTTGGACAATAATTGGTGTATAGGTTAGAATATTATATATCATTATAGTTTCAAAATAAGAAATCTTTGAAAAAGGAGAAATTTTAAAATGGATTGTTATAAAGAGTTTGCTCATATATATGATGAACTGATTAATTCTGATATTGATTATAGTGCATGGGCTTCAAAGATATTAGGCATATGCAGTGAATATAACATTGATAGGAAGAACTATCTAGATTTAGCGTGTGGTACAGGAAATCTTACTATAGAAATTGTAAGTGAATTTAAGCATATATGGGCGGTTGATTTATCCAGTGATATGTTATGCGTAGCAGAAAAAAAAATCAGAGACGCAGGCATAAAAGCAAAATTTCTATGTCGAGATATTTGTGAGTTGAATTTAAATTTGAATAATACATTTAACCTCATAACTTGTTGTTTAGATTCTACCAACTATATATTAGAAGAGGAAAATTTTAAAAAATATTTATTGGGTGTATATGATTTATTAAAAGAAGATGGTTTGTTTGTTTTTGATGTTAACTCTTATTACAAACTTACCAAGGTACTTGGCAATAATACCTATAATTTTGATTCGGATAATCTAGTGTATATTTGGGAGAACTATTTAGAAAATGATATAGTAGAAATGAGTTTAACTTTTTTTGCAAAAGAAGGACAAGTGTACAGACGATTTGATGAGCAGCATTCAGAAAGAGCTTATAAGGAAGAATATATAGAAAGTGTTATAAAAGAAGTTGGACTCGAAATAATTAAAAAAATGGATAATTACGAAGATAAAATAGTATGCGAAAACACAGAGAGAATATGTTATGTGTTAAAAAAATAATGAAAGTTTATAGGGGGTTTTAGTATATGGATAAATTAGTTAGAGCTACTGCAAAGGATGGTCAGGTTAGAATAATTGCAGCCATAACTACGGATTTAGTAAATGAGGGAGTTACTATGCATTTATGTGCTCCTACTGCAGCAGCAGCTATGGGGAGAATGTTAACAGCTGGGACTCTTATGGGGACCATGCTAAAGTCTAAGGAAGATAGTTTAACACTTCAAATTGATGGAGGCGGAGAGGCTAAGGGTGTAGTAGTGACTGCACATGCTGATTCAAGTGTTAAAGGATATATAGGGAACCCTAATGTGGATTTACCTGCTAATAGCAAAGGAAAACTTGATGTAAGTGGAGCTATAGGTGTGGACGGTTATTTAAGAATTATAAGAGACATGGGGTTAAAGGAACCATATATAGGACAGGTGCCAATCTGCACTGGAGAAATTGGAGATGATTTAGCTTATTACTTTACTGTTTCAGAGCAGACCCCATCAGCTGTGGGCCTCGGAGTTTTAGTGGATACAGATATGAGCATAAAAGCTTCAGGAGGGTTTATAATTCAAATGATGCCGGATGCAAATGAATTTTTAGCTGATATGATAACCTATAGACTCGAAGAGATTCCATCTATAACTGAATTTATAGCAAAGGGTATGACTATTGAAGAGATTTTAGAATTTATATTTGAAGATATGGAACTTAAAATACTTGAAGAGATTGTACCAACATATAAATGTGATTGTTCTAGAGAAAGAGTTGAGAGGGCATTAATAAGTATAGGTAAAAAAGATTTAGAAGAATTATATAATGATGGTAAAACAGAACAACTTAAATGTCATTTTTGTAATAAGAATTATGATTTTAATCATGAAGATATTGGACAATTGTTAAAAAGTATCAATTCATAATTGAAATCCGAGTATATTACCATGTTTTATAAAATGGAGGAAAATAGAGTTAATTTGACATTTGAGGAGCATAAGTTAAATAACTATGGATACTCGCAATAGTTTATGTTGACAACTACGTCAAAATTATATAATATATAAATGTGCTTATAAGACGAAAAAGCAAACATTAAAGTAAAGAAATGGTTAGCATATAAAGTTGTTGACAAGTTTTATGAAATGATGTAGACTATAATAGTTGATGAAGACATGTGGGAGCATAGCTCAGCTGGGAGAGCATCTGCCTTACAAGCAGAGGGTCACAGGTTCGAACCCTGTTGTTCCCACCACATATGGCCCAGTGGCTCAGTTGGTTAGAGTGCCGCCCTGTCACGGCGGAGGTCGAGGGTCCGAGTCCCTTCTGGGTCGCCATTTAAATTTGGTGATTTTTATAAAAAGTAAATTTAAAAAACTAGTAAGGCTGGATAGCTCAGTCGGTAGAGCAGAGGACTGAAAATCCTCGTGTCCCTGGTTCGATTCCTGGTCTAGCCACCAATGTTGCGGGAGTGGCTCAGTGGTAGAGCGTCACCTTGCCAAGGTGAACGTCGCGAGTTCGAATCTCGTCTTCCGCTCCAATTACAGTTACAACTAATGGCGCTATAGCCAAGCGGTAAGGTCAAGGTCTGCAAAACCTTTATTCCCCGGTTCAAATCCGGGTGGCGCCTCCAAAGCAGAAAAAAAGTAGCCTAGATACTGATATTTCAGTATCTAGGCTACTTTTCTTATTATAATCATAAAGTTTGTTATTCCATCATATGAATTTAATAATGAATTAGGATGGAGATGATATTTGTGAAATTAAAATTAATAACAAGGGTATTAGAAATGCTTTCATTTATTGTTGGTTTGGCTGGATGTATAATGATATTTATGAAAATTGAATTGCCAACAATGATGTTTCCAATATGTACATTACTTTTAGTTATTACTAGTATGTCTGCATTTATAAAAACTCGAAAACTTATAAAATTAGCATATCCTTTATTTATAATATATTTTCTTTTAGCAATGCCAATCATATTGGACTTTATAAAAAATAAAATTCTGTCTTTTGGTTTTGTTGCACTAAGTTTTGTTATTGCTATCATATATATATATAGGGAATTAATAACAAGTAGCAAGGAAAAAGAATTATCACGTTAAGTAAGAAAATTATGATAAGTAAGATTGTACTTAATTGTGAAATCTTTTGTTGCGTTCGAAATCAATACTATTAAAACAAGGACTATACAAAGTGAATAATTCAAGACAATATATATAACTATACATGAGCTATAAAAAACAATGCTCAATTGCATTTATATTATCTTCTCTAGAAACTAAAATCTAAAGGTTATTTACCCTTCTAAAATAATAATTACTTTTCAAACTAACAATTTTTCTTATAAGATGCTAACAAAAGTATATGTTGCGTAAAAATGCGTCTGAACAAACCTTAGTAATTCTAATTTATTGTATTTGCATATGCGTAAGGAAAAATTCATGTTTGAGCGATAGCGAGTTTGAATTTTTTAGCAGATGCAAATACAATAAATTTTAGAATTACTTGGCGCAGTGAACGCATTTTAAGCAATATATACTTTTAGTTATAGCATCTTATAAGAAAAAACGTTTAGATTAGATTAGAATAGCAATTTCCTAAATTCTAAAAATACTACCTCTATCAATTAGTTTTCCATCTCTTAAATACACAGGTTCTACCTTATGCTTATTTAAAAATTTCAATATTTCATTTCCATATAAATAATGATCTAAGCTGCCATAAAAAGCTAAGACCCCTTCTTCAATAAGTCCCGTTGCACCACCAATAAAACCGTAGTCAAGGCCAGGAAGAAGAATATCCCCAGGAGGAATTAATAAAACATCGATTTTTTCAAGAATTAAAGATTTAGCAATAGAAGTATCACTAGTAATGATCGCATGATTATTTACTATACAAGTAGAACATTTTGTGTAACCCTGCCTCACATTAATTAATTTTTTGTTTGCTATAAGTGACAAAAGATTAGTATCAGTAAAATTTATTGAGTGAATAAAGAGATTTCCTATGCTCAATGCATTGAGACATATATTATTTGGGTATTTAGTTTGCAAAGTTGAATTTGATTTATAAACTTTGTAATTTAATGAAGTTAAGGTGTTTATAAATTCGCCATTCATATCCTTATGCACTATAATGCTATCGCCAGCAATATGCATCAACATATCAGGATGGCCAGATTCAACCTTATATAAGTCCTTGCTAGGTGGGCAAATAAGTAAGTTATACCCTAGGGAGAGTAAATATTCACTTTCTTCATTATGAATTCTAAAATCAACAATAAGATTTTTCATGCCATACTCCTATTTCATGTATATTTTTTTATTCGTATAGTTTACTTTATAACACACAACTATTACACATTGCAATATGTCGATAATTGTTTAATGTATTTTGCATATCCATTAATTTTACGCACATACTACTATATGAGAAGGGAGTGTGCGAAATGCTTTTATTAACTGTTGTATATAATAGCAGTATGGAGTGCATTATTGATGAAATCAAAGACATTAAAAAGTGTTTTGAACATAAAAAAATGATTTTAGGGATAGTCGAAAGTATAATAGACGATACTCACTTCATAAAATTTTTTTGCGGTGATGATAACTTAAGCTATAGTAGTATAAAAACATTTAATTTGAATGTTGCCAATATGTTATACAAAATAGTAACAATGGAATTTTGTAAAAAAGAAATGAATAATTTTTTAGCTGAAACTTATTTTTTTCTGCCATATGAGGAAATAAAACGAATTAAACCTAAGATACAAGAAGCCTTGCTTAGTGAAGGCGCAATATCCGGTCCCAGCATGGTAT
This sequence comes from Clostridium bowmanii, assembly GCF_018861315.1. Lineage (GTDB taxonomy): Bacteria > Bacillota > Clostridia > Clostridiales > Clostridiaceae > Clostridium_AD > Clostridium_AD bowmanii. Next base: position 87,386 of record NZ_JAHLDL010000012.1, read on the forward strand.
ATTGTATAAACAGGAAAAACATTATTATGGATAAGATAACTAAATGTATCGAAGAAAATAATGAAATTAATATAAGTGGATTTTTAACATTTAGGACAAAAGAGCTAAGGGCGGATTTAGAATGTATAGTTGACAAAGTTGTAGAAGAGTATATGGTAGAAAAAGAATATAATGAGTTTATAAAATTATTGAAATACTTTGTTGAAGTTCAGGAGAGTAAGGTAGATGAGCTTAATATTCTCATTGAAAAAAATGGAGATTATTATTTAAAAGATGAAGATGGAAATGATTTAGTAGGAAATATGCAAATGGAGTTACCAAAAGTTCAATTTGATTTAAAAGAAAATAAAGAAGAACTTATAATTAGTACCATGATAACTACCGCCCCTAAGAAAATAATTATACACTGCGTAGAGAATTGTAAAAATAAAGAATTGATACAAACTATAAGCAAAGTATTTGAAAATAAGGTTTATTATTGTGATGAGTGTGCAGTCTGCGAAAAAATTAAAAAAGGAATTGAGGTCTGGTAGTTGTGCAATATTAAAAAAATATAAAAAATAAAATGAAAAAGTGTTGACAAACAGTGGTTTAAATAGTATAGTTTTAATTGTTGTGAATGAAAATATAAAAAAATATATTAATCTAATATGTTTTAATATAATATAATTATGTTTTACAAGAAGAAACAGCCGTTTCTCACCTAACAGTTATGCTAGTTAGGTTAATTAGTAATTTAAATTTGTTACTATTAAGGACGGCATTTGTCGTCCTTTTTGTTATTTGAATAAAAAAAGTTTCTAAATATGCCTAGGAGGTGAAAATTATTAGTAAAAACAAAGATTTCATGATGAATGAAGAAATAAGACATGCAGAAATAAGAGTCATAGGATTCGATGGTTCTCCATTAGGTGTTTTGAATACTAAAGATGCGTTAAAGCTTGCAGAAGAAAAAGACATGGATTTAGTTATGATGTCACCTACAGCAAAACCACCAGTATGTAGAATAATGGATTTCGGTAAGTTTATCTATGAACAACAGAAAAAAGAAAAAGAAGCTAAAAAGAAGCAAAAGGTTGTAAATCTTAAAGAAATACGATTAAGTGCAACTATAGAAGATCATGATATTGCAATTAAGGCTAGTAATGCGAAAAAGTTCTTGTTAGATGAAGATAAGGTTAAAATAACTGTAAGATTTAGAGGAAGAGAAATTGAAAACTCTAAAGTAGGACATAAGATATTAAAATCTTTTGTAGAAAAAATCGGTGATGTTTATATTGTTGAAAAACCAGCGAGGCAAGAGGGAAGAAATATGATAATGATTTTAGCTCCTAAAAGAGCATAACCGAGAGGAGGAATTTTATTATGCCTAAAATGAAAACACATAGAGGCGCAGCAAAAAGATTTAAGAAAACAGGTACAGGAAAGTTAAAAAGAGCGAAAGCTTTCACAAGCCATATATTAACAAAGAAAAGCCCAAAAAGAAAAAGAAATCTTAGAAAAACTGCATATGTTTCAACAACTCAAATAAAATCAATGAAGAAATTGTTACCATACTTATAATTGAATGGTGCTTAGGAGGTATATTAAATGGCAAGGATTAAGAGAGCAATTAACTCACGTAAAAAACATAAAAAGATATTAAAGCTTGCAAAAGGCTATTATGGTGGAAAAAGTAAGTTATTTAAAACAGCTAATGAATCAGTAATAAGGGCACTTAGAAATGGTTACATTGGAAGAAAATTAAAGAAAAGAGATTTCAGAAAACTTTGGATTGCTAGAATCAATGCTGCTTCAAGATTGAGTGACCTTTCATATTCAAGATTTATGAACGGAATGAAACTTGCAGGCATAGATATTAACAGAAAAATGCTTTCAGAAATAGCTATACATGATCCAAAAGCTTTTGCTGATTTAGTAGAAGTTGCAAAAAAACAATTAAAAGCTTAAAATTATTTATGAATGTAGCCTTTAGGCTACATTTTTTATTGCAGTTTTGGAAAACATATAGTAAATAATATTTTAAGTGGTATAATATAGCAATGTAATATAACATTATTGGTGAAATTTAGAGGTGATTAATTTGGAATTAGGTATTAAAGCGCTTAAAAGGAAAAATATATATACTCCTGTTCAGATACTCGCATTAGGGTTTGCTATAGTGATATTCACAGGTGCAATATTGCTCAGTTTACCTATAGCTTCTCAAAGTGGTAAGGTTACACCATTTATAGATTGTATATTTACATCTACTTCTGCTGTGTGTGTTACAGGACTAGTAACTGTGGATACTGGGACGCATTGGACATATTTTGGCAAAACAGTAATTATGTTACTTATAGAAACGGGCGGGCTTGGATTTATGACTGTAGGTACACTTGTTTTTTTCTTTTTAGGTAAGAGAATAACACTAAAGGAAAGACTAATAATGCAGGAAGCTATGAACGTAAATTCGCTACAAGGGTTAGTCAAAATGGTGAAATATGTATTGATATTTACATTTTCTGTTGAAGGAGTAGGCGCGGTATTATTCTCAACACAATTTATTCCTCAATTTGGAATCGCCAAAGGAATTTATTATAGTGTATTTCATGCTGTTTCTGCTTTCTGCAATGCTGGGTTTGATTTGATGGGAAATTTCAAAAGTGTTACTGCTTATGCTAATAATTCTGTAGTAATATTGACAATTGCATCATTAATCGCAATAGGTGGGTTAGGATTTTATGTTTGGGTAGAAATATATAATTCTAAAGGTACTAAAAGATTGTCATTACACTCTAGAATAATTATTTATACTACACTAGTGTTAATTTTTGGCGGTGCAATATTTATGTTCCTTTTTGAAATGAACAATCCTTACACTATGCAAGGAATGTCTATTAAAGGCAAAATTTTATCTTCAATCTTTGCATCAGTTTCTCCTAGAACGGCTGGATTTAACTCTATTCCATTGGATAAAATGACTCCAGCGGGGAATTTTCTCACAATAATCTTAATGTTTATTGGTGGGTCTCCTGGTTCAACGGCAGGTGGAATAAAGACTGCTACTGCGGTTGTGCTTTTTATGACTGTAGTGTCTATGGTTCGTGGACGGGAGGATACCGAAATATTTCAAAAGCGCATAAACAAGGAAACCGTGTATAAATCTTTAGTAATAACAGTACTTGGCTTAGTACTTGTTATAGCTGTTACAATGATATTATCTATTACAGAGCAGCGGGGCATTCCTTTTGAATACTTTTTGTATGAAGCTACTTCGGCATTTGCTACAGTTGGGTTAACACTCGGGTTAACTACGAAATTAACATTTGTGGGGAAAATAGTAATTGCACTTACCATGTATGCGGGGAGAGTAGGACCGCTTACCATAATACTAGCATTAGCTAAAAATAAAAGGGCTAAATCTGGAACTATAAAATACCCAGAAGACAAAATTTTAATTGGATAGGGGTGGGGTTAATGAGTAAAAGACAGTTTATTGTTATAGGTCTTGGAAGATTTGGAACCTCAGTTGCTGAAACACTATATTCCTTAGGAAATGATGTATTAGCAGTTGATTTTGATGAAGAGGTAGTTCAAAATATTTCAGATAAAGTGACTCATGCAGTTCAAGTTGATGCAAATGATGAAAATAGCTTAAGAGCTCTTGGTATTCGTAATTTTGATTGTGCAGTTATCAGTATAGGTACTAATATTCAGTCTAGTATTTTGGCAACACTTTTAGTTAAGGAACTGGGAGTAAAGTATGTAATTACAAAAGCTACCAATGCGTTACATGCTAAAGTGTTATATAAAATAGGTGCAAATAGAGTAGTTTTTCCGGAAAGAGATATGGGTGTTCGTGTTGCTCATAATTTAGTATCATCAAATATATTAGATTATATAGAATTATCTCCTGATTATAGTATAGCCGAAGTTGTTAGTCCAGAAGAGTGGCATAATAAGACCCTGAGAGAATTAAACATAAGAGCTCAATATGGCATAAATGTAATGGCTATAAAAAGAAACAATGATATCGATGTTTCTCCGTCAGCGGATAATATTGTTGAATCAGGCGATATTATTGTTGCTATAGGTAGCATTGAAGAATTAAATAAATTAGAAAGTTTAGTTAAGTAAGGAGTATTTAATTTGGAATATATTCTAAGTAAAGATAATTTATTGATTAAAGATATTAAGAAGTTAAAAGAAAAAAAACATAGAATAAGTAGTGATATGTTTTTAGTTGAGGGCTTTAGATTTGTAGAAGAGGCCTTAGAGTCAGATTTTGAAGTGATACATATATTTATAAGTGCTAGAGGTGAGTTTAAATATGAAGACTCCTCTTTGAAAAATAAGCTTCAGAAAAACACTAAGGTTTATGGTGTTAATGATAGTTTATTTAAAAGTATTTGTGATACAGAGCATCCACAAGGTATTATGGCTGTGGTTAGAAACAAACCTGTAGAGATTAAATATGACCATGGGTTCTATATACTCGCGGATAAGATACAAGACCCGGGCAATATGGGGACCATAATTAGAACAGCTCATGCGGCAGGAGCATTAGGGGTTTTAATTACAAAAGGAACTGTGGATATTTATAATGAAAAAACTTTAAGAGCCACCATGGGTTCTATTTTTAAAATACCCGTTATATGCGATAGTGATTTATCCAGAGTGCAAAAACTTAGGGATAGTGGATTTAAACTAGTTGCTAGCTCACTGGATACTGAAAAGAATTTCTATGATGTAGATTTAAAAGGAAAAGTTATTATATCAGTTGGAAATGAAGGTAATGGAATAAGCGCAGAAGTTTATGCACTATGTGATTTGAAAATCAAGATCCCTATGCCTGGTGGTGCGGAGTCTTTAAATGCTGCAGTTGCTGCATCGATTATGATGTATGAAGTAGTAAGACAAAAAAAAATATAGAAGTCACAAACTTATAGTTGAATTTTTTTGTAGCTTTGGTTATACTGATAGGTATACTTTAATAAATTAATGAATAGCAATTAACTGTGACGGAGAAAGTAAATATAAAAATACTTACAGGGATAAGAAGCCTTAGACTGAGAGCTTCATAAGAAATTTTTATATCGAAGTTCACTCCTGAGTTCTAATAGTGAAATAAAGTAGCTGTTAGCGGGTAGAATCGATAAATTTATCTAAGAGGACTGTTATTTCAGTCAATTAGGGTGGTACCGCGGATTTTCCGTCCCTTCGTTGGGGACGGTTTTTTTTGTTTTATAAAGAAATACGAAAATTACATAAATATGAAGGGAGAATTCATTATGAAGGAAAAGTTAGAAGCTATAAAAGCTGCAGCTCTACAAGAATTAAAAGAGTCTGTCATTAAAACAGAAATAGAAAATATAAGAGTTAAGTATTTAGGAAAAAAAGGAGAACTTACACAAATATTAAGGGGTATGGGACAGCTCTCAAATGAAGAAAGGCCAATAGTTGGTAAGTTAGCAAATGAAGTTAGGGGCGACATAGAAATTCTTATAACAAAAGCCTCAGATTTAATAAAAAACAAAGAAAGTGAACAAAAGTTAAAAAGTGAAGTTATAGATATATCTATGCCGGGTAAAAAACAAACAGTAGGAAAAAGACATCCATTAGATTTAACACTTGAAAAAATTAATGATATATTCCTATCTATGGGATTTGCTATTGAAGAGGGCCCTGAGGTAGAGACAGATTATTATAATTTTGAGGCACTAAACATACCTAAAGATCATCCTGCAAGAGGTGAACAAGATACTTTTTATATAAATGATAGTATGGTTTTAAGAACCCAAACATCAGGAATACAAATAAGAACTATGGAAATTCAGAAACCGCCTATAAAAATGATTGCACCAGGTAAAGTTTATAGATCTGATGCTGCAGATGCCACTCATTCACCAATATTTTATCAAATTGAGGGATTGATAGTAGATAAAGGCATTACCTTTGCTGATTTAAAAGGAACCTTAGAGCTATTTACTCAAAAAATGTTTGGAGACAAAATTAAAACTAAGTTTAGACCACATCATTTTCCGTTTACGGAACCATCCGCTGAGATGGATGCTACTTGTTTTGTATGTAATGGTGAAGGCTGTAAGGTTTGTAAAGGTAGCGGATGGATAGAGATTTTGGGCTGTGGAATGGTTCATCCTAAGGTTCTTCAAAATTGTGGAATAGATCCGGAAGTCTACAGTGGGTTTGCTTTTGGATTTGGCCTTGATAGAATCACAATGCTAAAATACGGAATAGATGATATTAGAGCACTTTATGAAAGTGATATGAGATTTTTAAAACAATTTTAAAATGAAAATTAATAATTGACTGTTATAAGAAGTACAGGAGACAAACAATGGATAATTGTTTTGTACTGCGTGTATGCTAGGAGGATATAAAATGAAAATTCCAGTTAAATGGCTTAAAGATTATGTAGATATAGATATTTCACCAAAGGAGCTTGGGGGCATTTTAACGATGTCTGGTTCAAACGTAGAAGAGGTTATTATATCAGGTGCTGAAATTGAAAATGTTGTTACAGGCAAAATAATAGAAATAGTAAAACATCCAGATGCTGATAAATTAGTTGTATGTCAAGTTGATATAGGACTGGACGTTCCAACACAAATTGTTACAGCAGCTACTAATATGAAGGAGCAGGACATTGTACCGGTAGCGCTTCACGGATCAAGTTTACATGGAGGTTTAAAAATAAAAAAAGGCAAGCTTCGTGGAATACTTTCAAATGGTATGTTTTGCTCTGAGGAAGAACTTGGAATCGCAGGAGATGAACCTGTTCATGGGCTAATGATACTGCCTGCTGATACTATAGTTGGAAAAGACATAAAAGAAGTTTTGAAGCTTCAAAGCGCAGTAATAGATTTTGAGATAACTTCTAATAGACCAGACTGCTTAAGTGTCCTAGGCATAGCTAGAGAAACAGCTGCAACACTAGGTACTCAGTATAGAAAACCAGCACTAGACTATAAAGCTACCCCAGGTGAAAACGTGGAAGATATTTATAAGGTTCATATTAAAGATGAACTTTGCAGAAGATACATGTTAAAGGGTGTAAAAAATATAAAAATAGAACCTTCTCCACAATGGATGCAAGAAAGGCTCTTAGAAGCAGAAATAAGACCTATAAATAACATAGTTGATATTACAAACTTTGTTATGATAGAGATTGGTCAACCTATGCATGCTTTTGATGCTAGGCAAATTAAGACTAATAATATAACTATTGAAAGATCTAAGCCACTAGAAAAATTTATTACCTTGGATAAAGTAGAGAGAGATTTAGACGAGTGTATTTTAAATATAAAAGATGGGGATAGAGCTATAGCTATAGCGGGTATAATGGGAGGCCTAAATTCTGAAATTAGAGAAGATACCAGCAGAATAATATTTGAGAGTGCAAACTTTGAGGGCGTTAATATAAGATTATCTTCTAAAAAATTATCGTTAAGAACTGATGCATCTTCAAGATATGAAAAAGATTTAGATCCTAATATGGCTGAGATGGCAATAGATAGGGCTTGTCATTTAATACAAGAATTAGGTGCAGGTGAAATAATGGAAGGATGTATAGATGTATATCCTAAACAACTTATTCCTCATACTTTAGAAGTTGATTCAAGTTGGATTAATAGTTTTTTAGGAACTGATATATCTAAGGGTAATATGAAAATGTACCTTGATAGATTAGAACTCTCTACAGAAATACAAGGTGATGCACTAGTTATACTAGTACCTACAAATAGATCTGATATAAACATCAGAGAAGACGTAGCAGAAGAAGTAGCTAGGATATTTGGTTATGATAATATACCATCTACTATACCTAATTGTACGGCAACAAAGAGTGGAAAAAGTGAAAAGCAAAAATTTGAAGATAAAGTAGTGGAGGCTTTAACTAGTAGCGCTCTTAATCAATCCATAAGCTATTCCTTTGTAAGCCCTAAGATATTCAATAAAATTTTAGTTCCTAGCGATAGTAAGCTTAGAAAAGTAGTTACTATAAAAAATCCACTAGGTGAAGATTTTAGTATAATGAGAACTACAATGGTAGCATCTATGATGGAATGTTTAGGACGAAATTATTCGAGAAATAATGAAGAAGCTAGATTATTTGAAATAGGTAAAGTCTATATACCAAATGAAGATGCGCAGAAACTTCCAGAAGAGAGAAATATATTAACCATAGGAATGTATGGAAATGTTGATTATTTGGATTTAAAAGGTGTAGTAGAAAATGTATTAGATATTTTAGGAATAAAAAACACTTCATTTAAAAGAGAAAATGAAAATCCAACGTATCATCCTGGAAAAACCTCTAATCTATTTGTAAAGAGAGAACTTGTAGGCACAGTTGGAGAAATTCATCCCGGTGTTTCAGAGAATTATGAGGTGGAACAAAGATGTTATATTGCAGAACTAAATTTAGATGTATTATATAAGTATGCTGATTTTAATAAGAAATATAGTGCGATTCCAAAATTCCCAGCTGTAACAAGGGATATTGCACTCATAGTTGATGAGGAAGTTTTAGTTCAAGATATTGAAGATATTATTGTAAAACAAGGTAGTAATATTCTAGAAAGTGCTAAATTGTTCGATGTGTATAAAGGCAAACAAATAGCAGATGGAAAGAAAAGTATAGCCTATGCTATAGTATATAGAAAAGAAGATAAGACTTTAACAGACGAAGAAGTAAACAAGGTGCACGAAAAAATATTAAGATCATTAGAACATAAATTAGGTGCTGAACTTAGATAAGGCACATTCAAATTAGAACTCCCTTAGAAATAAGGGGGTTTTATTCGTTCATGAAAGCATAAAATAATGGCTAGTATGTAAATTGTTTTATTTGCATACTAAATTTGAAAATATTGGTTTTATTAAAACATATATTGTGGTACAATGAATACAACTAATCTGTCTAAGAGGGTGTTTTAGATGAACATTGTAACAATAAAGATAAATGGTAATGAGTATAATTTAAAAGGCAATGAAAAAGAAGAATATTTACATATGGTAGCTAGTTATGTTGATAAGAAAATAAAGAATATAATAGAAAACAATGAAAAGCTTAGCACTTCCTCAGCAGCAATTTTGACTGCCTTAAATTTAGGTGATGATATGTTTAAAAGCCATTCACTTTGCAAGGAACTTTCAGATAAGAGTGAACTTCTAGAAAAACATGATAAGGAATCAATTAAGCAATTAGAAGATTATAAAAAACAGCTAAATAATATGGAAGCATATAACCAAGAATTACTTACTAAATGTAAAAACGTAGAAAATGGTGAATATGTAAAAACCTTAGAACAAGAAAATATAAAGATGCGACAAGAGTTAGAAACTATGCAATCATCTCCTAAAATATATATTGAAGAAAATAGAAAAGTAAAGGTAGAAAATAAAGAAATGAGATTTAAACTTCAATCTTATAAATACAAAATAATTGATTTGCAAAACAAACTGATAGAATATCAAATTAGTTTAGCTAAACAAAAGAAAATTAGTAATCCGCTTTTAACTAGGGATAAAAAATAAAAATAAATTCATTATAGAATGCAATTAAATCATCGTCGAAAGACGATTTTTTTTATGCATTAATATACATGTATAAATATTGTAGAAATAATAAAAGGTCTATTAACCATGTATCTAAAGGGTAAAGAACGTTTACAAGACTTAAAGACTATGGATCTGCGGGTGTTAATAATTTATAAATATTAAAAAAATACATTGCATATTTATGCAATATATTGTATTCTTATATATGTAATATATATATAGGGGGGAGTAACATATGAAAAACAATAACAGTAAAAAAATAATCAGTATGATAATAACAATTTTAATAGCCTTTAGTTTATCTGGGTGTGCAAAGGGAAAGGCAACGGCGGAGATTTCAAAGACGGCTGAAATTAAAGAAAATGGTAAAATAGTAATTGGTACAAGTGCAGATTATCCGCCTTATGAATTTCATAAATCAATTGATGGTAAGGACACAATTGTGGGTTTTGATATAGAAATAGCTAAAGAAGTAGCAAAGGACTTAGGCGTAAAGCTTGAAATAAAGGATATGAAGTTTGATGGCCTACTGGCTGCACTAGAAACTGGAAATATAGATTTTGTTGCGGCAGGTATGACTCCTACAGAAGCTAGAAAAAAGAATGTGGATTTTTCTAAAACTTATTATACAGCGGTTCAATGTATTGTTATAAGAAGTGAAGATGAAGGTACAATTAAATCCTTAAAAGATTTAAAAAGTAAGAAAATTGGGGTTCAAAAGGGTGCAATACAGGAGCAATTAGCAAAGCAGCAATTATCAACTTCTGAAATAAAACCACTTGGTAAAGTGTCAGATCTTATATTGTCTTTAAATACTAAAAAAGTTGATGCTGTAATTGTTGAATTACCAGTTGCGCAGGCTTATGTAAAGCAAAATAAAGCTCTAGCATTATCTAAAGCAGAGCTTAAAACCAAAGAAGAGGGTTCTGCTGTAGCAGTAAAAAAGGGTAATGAAGATTTAGTAGATTCAATAAATACTACTATTGCTAAATTAATTAAGGATAAAACTATTGATAAATTAGTTGAAGATGCTAATAAAAATGCAGAATATTAAAAAATAATTATATAAATTATTGGAGAAGAGGATTATATGGATTTTTCATTTTTAAGTGAGTACTACATGTTTTTTATAAATGGAGCTAAATTTACATTAATAATTGCGTTTTTCTCTGTGCTACTCGGAGTTATCGGTGGAACTATTTTTGCATTGATGAAAATATCTAAAAATGTGATTTTAAATGCTATAGCATCTACATACGTTGAGATTATTAGGGGAACACCGGTTTTGGTACAACTATATATTATCTTTTATGGCTTGCCTTATGCTGGAGTACAATTGCCAGATATGGTAGCGGGAATTATCGCTCTTTCTATAAATAGTTCCGCTTATGTAGCGGAAATTATTCGTGGAGGAATAAATTCTGTTAATAAGGGACAAATGGAGGCGGCTAGGTCGCTTGGTATGTCCTATAACATGGCTATGATTAATATTATAATTCCACAAGCTGTGAAGACTATAATACCAGTGCTAGGAAATGAATTTATAGTAATTATCAAGGAATCTTCTATAGTTTCCGTAATAGGAATTCATGAGTTATCCTATAATGCAGACACGGTGAGAGGAAATATATTCAAGCCTTTTGAGCCATTACTAGTTTCAGCTTTTATATATTTTGTTATGACATTTACACTTTCTAAATTCATGAAACGTGTGGAAGCGAGGTTGAAAATCAGTGATTAAAGTTTGTAACTTAAAGAAAGATTTTGGGAAATTGCAAGTGCTTAAGGGTATTGACGTTCATGTTGAAAAAGGGGAAGTTGTTGTAGTTATTGGACCAAGCGGTTCTGGTAAAAGTACTTTTTTAAGATGTTTGAATTTACTTGAACAGCCAACTTCTGGTGAAATATATTTTCAAGAGGTTTCAATAATAAGTAAGCATAATAATATCGATATCCAAAGACAGAAGATGGGTATGGTTTTTCAAGAGTTCAATTTGTTTCCTCACATGACAATATTGGATAACGTAGCTTTTTCACCTATTAAGGTTAAAAAACTTTCGAAAGAAAACGCAGAGAAATTAGCTTTGGACCTGCTTTTCAAGGTTGGACTTCGAGATAAGGCGAGCAGTTACCCATCCCAATTATCAGGGGGGCAAAAACAAAGAATAGCAATTGTTAGAGCACTTGCTATGAAACCAGATGTAATGCTATTTGATGAGCCAACCTCTTCTCTAGATCCTGAAATGGTAGGAGAAGTGCTGGAGGTTATGAAGGGACTAGCCTTGGATGGAATGACTATGGTAGTTGTGACACATGAAATGGGCTTTGCTAAAGAAGTGGGAAGTAGGGTGCTATTTATGGATGATGGATATATTGTTGAAGATGGAACACCAGAGGAAGTTTTTAATAACCCTACCAATCAGCGAACAAAAGAATTTTTAGCGAAAATTTTATAGGATAAGTTATATATTAAAGGGAACTAGAAATAGTTCTCTTTTTAGTTAAGTATGAAATCTCTCTTGCATGCCTTGCAATCGAACTCGAAACAAGAAATTCCATTAAGAAATTCTAATCTTTTACTCATATGAAATTCTCTATGCTCACATTCGGCTTCCTGCCTCAGGTTCGCTAGCCTGTCCTCTGGGTATTCCTCAAGGGCGCATAACAATTATTAATTGTTATGCATCATGGCAGGCTTACGAGAATTTTATAATTACGATTCACCTTGATAATAATAATTTGTCGCTGTATATATAAGTAAAAAATGTTTTTAAAAAAAATTGTATTTACGACCTACATTTAATTGTAGTATTATAGATTTATAACTATTTATTGGATTATAAAAATAGTTAAGTATTATATGGATAAGTATTATAACAAAGGTAAAATTATTATTTGATGGGAGATAGGGTATGAAAAAGCAATCGTTTATAAATATTAATAAGTTTCAAAAGGTATTAAGCATATTATTAATACTATTATTTTTAAATCCCATATATGCAAAAGTAGTAGCTCAGCCTACTGTACTTCAAGAAGGCAAAAATATTATAAAAAGCAATTATGTAAATACAGTATCGGATTACGTATTAAATGCACCAGATCTAACTGAAATGGTTAAGAGACTTAATGATCCCTATTCTGATTATTTTACAAAAAAAGAGTACTCAGAATTTACAGGCAGTATTAACAATACATTTAGTGGAATCGGTATCGGAATAGATCTGGTGCCAGAAGGAATAAGGGTGTCCAGGGTTATTGAAAACTCCCCAGCAATAGATGCAGGACTTGTGGCAGGAGATATTATTGTACAAGCAGATAACAGCAGTTTAGTTGGAATTACATCTACTGAGGAAGCAATAAAATATATAAAGGGTGAATCAGGTACTTATGTGAAGATAGTAGTGCATAGAGGTACAGAGGTACTTAATTTTAATATTCAGCGTAGAGAAATAAAGTCACCAACTGTAGAGTGTAAAATGCTAACAGGTAAGGTAGCATATATAACTATTGTGTCTTTTGGCGAGGATACTGGTGATTTGTTTTCGAAAGCCCTAACTAAAATGAATGATTTGGGAGCTAAAAGTTATATTATAGACCTAAGATATAATGGTGGTGGATATATGGGCACGGCACTAGATATAGCAGGCCATTTTATTGGGAATGAACCAGCGATTATTATAGAAGATAAAAATTCAGTACAATATAAGTATAAAGCAGTGGCCCATGATAAACTTATAGACAAGCCAATAATTTTTTTGATAAATCAATATTCCGCTAGTGCATCGGAGATATTAGCAGCAGCGGTTAAGGATTATGACAAGGCGTTGTTTGTAGGCACAACAACTTATGGAAAAGGTGTTGCTCAACAGATGTTTCCGTTGTCTGATGGCAGCTATCTTAAACTTACTGTGGAAAAATTTTTTTCTCCACAAGGTAATATAATTCATAAGATTGGAATATCTCCAGATTTTAAAGCAGCGGATGATGTAGTTGATTCATTAAAGGTGGCAAACTTACTTCTTAGTGGTGCAAGTGTGCCTAAAGACAAAAGTGGTTATATGAGAATTGATCTAGATGGTAAAGAGTTTTATATTGACCTTAAAATGGCTAGAAGTGAGGAGTATTGGACTACATTTACTTACATACTTAGCAAAAGTTCACTAAATAACTCCTATAGTGGAACTAATGTAGGTTGGGAGAAAATCACCAGTGATGAGTTAAGCAGTAATATTTTTCAGGGCTTTTCTAATTATAAAATATTAAGTGATTTAAAAAAAGACTTAGATGTAGATAAACATTTTACCATTAATTTTAATATGAACATAGATCAAGATAGTATAAAGGCACAAGGAATTGAACTTATGGAAGCGAGTACTGGAAAAAGAATTTCACTGAAATTAGAGGCTAACAAGAATACTGTAATAGCAACACCAATAGAACAACTAGAAAAAGGACAAACATATTATTTGATAGTCAATGATAGTGTATCGGATATAAATGGGAAAAAAATAAAACAAGGCACTGTGATTAAATATATAATGCCTTAATGTAGCATATTATTTTAAAAACTTATATAAGGTTTAAAACTTGTAAAAAATATGAAAAAATAATATTCATATAAGGTTCAAAGTTTTATAAAAAAGGCTCATCATTTTCTTTGAAAATGTGAGCCTTTTTTATGTTCTATACGCGTAGAAACCATTTATTAGGTTAGATTATAAACTTTGCTTGTATAAAGATAGTAAATGAATTAGGTAAGTGTATTTATGATGTAATAATTTTATTTTGTAGTATAGATATTTATACAATATAAAGACTGAAAATTGCAAAAAGAATTATTAATCTACAAAAGGATGTAAATATCTAAGGAAAATAGAAGTCGAAGAAAATATATTGCCAATTTATAACATATATACTATAATTTACTTAAATTGATGGACAATAACATTAAATTATTTTAAAACCATATAATTGTATTGGTATCAAAATTTGACTCTATTAAATTTAAAGGGGGAATAATGATTGAAAAGGAAAGTTGTTGCATTTTTAAGTTTAGCTATGTCAATGACATTATTGTTTTCGGCTTGCGGTAAAAGTGGTGCTGGGGGTGCAGGAAAGGATTTAAAAGCATCAGAGGTTATTGTTGCAGTAAATCCAGAAAAATTACCACCAACAGCAACAAATAGAAAAGATACTATAGTTATTGGATTTACAGCACCAGAAGGAAAATTCAACCCTATTTATGGAGGTACAATTGATGATAGTTATGTCACTGAATTAGTGTTTGAAGGGTTAATGTCAAATGATGTTCAAGGAAATCCTACAGGTCTTGTAGCTAAAAAATGGGAGATTTCAGAGGATAATAAAACTTATACTTTCATTATAAACAAGGGAATTAAATTTAGTAATGGTGAAGAATTAAAGGCTAAAGATATCGAATTTACTTATACAGCTCTTTGTGACCCGAAGTATGATGGACCAAGAGCGGACGCAGTAGAAAAATTAGCTGGGTACAAGGAATACAACAAAGGCGATGCTAAAACGGTTACAGGAATAAAGGTTATAGACGATTATACAATTTCCTTTACTTTAACGGAAGTTAAAGCACCAGCTTTAAGTGGTGATTTTGGTTATGGGATTATGTGTAAAAGCTATTACACTTTTGAAAAGGGTAATGTAGCAAAATTAAAAGAGTTATTCTTAAAACCAATGGGATCTGGTCCTTACCTTTTTAAAACATATAAAGCAGGACAAGAAGCTGACTTTGAGAAAAACCCTACTTATTGGAAGGGTGAAGCTAAGATTAATAAGCTAATACTAAAAGTTACTAATGCTCAGACTGCCATTCAATCATTATCCGCTGGTGAAGTAGATATTGATAGAATTGGAACCTCACCAGAAAATATTCAAATGCTTAAAACATCAGGGTTTGTAAATATGCAATTGTATCCAGCAAATTCATATGGATATATGGGTTTAAACCTTAAGGATGAAAAATTAAAAGATGTGAAAGTACGTAAGGCACTTATTTATGGACTCAATAGAAAAGGATTTATAGATGCTAAATATAAAGGCTATGCTGAAGTTTGTAATTCACCAGTATCGCAAGTCTCTTGGGCATATTCTGATGATGTAACCAAATATGCATATGATCCTGCAAAAGCAAATACTTTATTAGAAGAAGCAGGTTGGCTTAAAAAGGATGATGGCTTTAGATATAAGGATGGCAAGAAGTTTGAAATTCACTGGATGACTTACAAAGGAAGTAAATACGTTGATATGTTAATTCCAATAGTAAAAGAGAATTGGAAGGCTATAGGAATAGATGTTATTCCTGAATTAATGGAATTCAATACACTATGTACAAAGGTTTATGATGAGCAAAAGTTTGAAATGTTTAATATGTCTTGGAGTTTAAGTATTGATCCAGATCCATCAGGAATATTTTCAGCGAAACAAGCAGAGCTAGGTGGATTCAATGCAGGGAACTGGATAAATCCTGAAAGTCTAAAATTAATGACAGCTGCGCTTAAGACCACTGATACAAACGAAAGAAAGAAACTATATGGAGAATGGTTAAAACTATTTACAGAGGATGTTCCATATATTTTGTTGGATCAAAGTAAAGAAATGTGGGCTGTAAGTTCAAGAGTTAAAGGTATAAGCTTATCTCCATATATTAGGTTTACTTATCAAATTGCAGAGGCAGAATTAGTTGTTCCTAAGGCTAAATAGTTAAATAAAATTTTAACTACATCTCAGAAGAAATGTTTCCCACTTCTATATGGGGAATAACAATTGCTCCGCAGGAGATGATTTAATTATCTTAATATATTTTACTATGCTTGGCTAACCCCAAGCATAGTTTAAAAGGGGGATTATCATGAGGCAGTATATAACTAGAAGATTGCTGCAAATGATACCAGTTTTAATAGGGGTATCTATAGTAATATTTTTAATAGTGCAGCTAGCACCAGGGGATGCATTAACAGGTAAAATGGATAAGGGACTCACAGCAGAAAGAAAGCAAGAATTAAGACACCAAATGGGTCTAGATTTACGATTGGACCAGCAGTACCTTAGATGGGCAGGTGGAGTGCTCCATGGGGATTTTGGTGAGTCTACTAACTTTAAACAACCAGTAGGGAAAGTTATGAACACATATATATGGAATAGCTTTTACTTAGCTATCTTATCATTAATACTAAGTGTATTAATTTCAATTCCAATCGGGGTAGTTTCTGCTACCAAACAGTACTCAAGATTTGATGCATTTTTCACCGTGTTTGCACTGATAGGGATTTCTATGCCCTCTTTCTTTTTTGGAATGCTTCTTATAAAAATATTCGCTGTAGATCTTGGAGTACTGCCAGTTACTGGAATGACAACAGCGGGAAATGTAGCAACGGGCCTTTCATATTTTTTAGATGTAGCTCGTCATATGATACTTCCATTAATTGTACTTACTTTAGGTAGTGTTGCAGGTCTTATGAGATACACAAGGTCTAGTATGTTAGAAGTTATAAGGCAGGATTATATAAGAACTGCTAGAGCTAAAGGCCTTAAGGAAAAGGTGGTTATATATAGACATGCTCTTAGAAATGGAATGATTCCTGTTATTACACTACTTGGATTTTGGCTTCCTGGATTATTTTCTGGAGCTTTTATTACAGAGACAATTTTTGGTTGGCCTGGTATAGGACCTATAGCAATTAATGCAGTAAGTGGACGCGATTATCCACTACTTATGGGTATAAATATCTTACTTGCAGCATTAACGTTGTTTGGAAACTTAATTGCAGATGTAACTTATGCCGTAGTTGATCCGAGAATAAGGCTAAAATAGGAGGTATCAAAATGCAATTAGAAGTAAAACCAAAAGGGAAGGATGCTAAAAAAGAAGAAATTTTGAGCCCTTGGAAGATAATAAGAAAAAGATTAAAGAAGAATAAACTAGCTATGTTTGGAATGTATATACTGCTTTTTATGATACTTATGGCGGTGTTTGGTCCAATCATATCACATTATAAAATGGATACCATAGATTTATTTAATGTATCAGCATCTCCATCTTTTAAACATATTTTGGGTACTGATGATGTGGGGAGAGATGTTTTAGTAAGAGTTATGTATGGTGGCAGAATATCTCTTTCAGTAGGAGTGCTTGCCGTACTTGTTGAAGTACTAATTGGAAGCATACTAGGGGGCATAGCAGGCTTTTATGGTGGAATGGTGGATAGCATAATAATGAGGATAGTTGATATATTTTTATGTTTTCCAAGCTTACCACTACTTATAATGCTTGCAGCGGTAATGTCAGATTTACAAGTTCCACCACAGTATAGGATGTACGTGGTTATGTTTATTATAGGCATACTTGGATGGCCAGGGCTTTGTCGTATTGTTCGTGGGCAAATATTATCTCTTAGAGAACAAGAATTTATGCAGGCGGCGGAAGCATTAGGTCTTAGGGACAAAAGAAAAATATTTAGTCATTTACTACCAAATACTTTTTCCTCTATTATAGTTTCAGCTACTTTAGGTATAGGTGGTGCAATACTAACGGAGTCGGCATTGAGTTTTCTAGGACTTGGAGTTACTCCACCAACACCATCTTGGGGTCAAATGATTCAGTCAGTTAATGATGCATATATATTGCAATTTCAACCTTGGGTCTGGGCACCTCCTGGTATATGTATATTTTTAACCGTAATGGGTATAAATTTATTTGGAGATGGACTTAGGGATGCCATTGATCCAAAACTAAAGGTTTAGGGGGCATGCTATATGAGTAAGAATTTAGTTGAAATAAAGAATTTAAAAACCTATTTTTATACAGAAGATGGCATTGTAAAAGCAGTTGATGATGTTAGTTTTAATATTAGGGAAGGTGAAATAATAGGTGTGGTTGGGGAATCGGGTTGTGGTAAAAGTGTTACAGCAATGTCAATAATGAGACTTATTCCGTCACCGCCAGGAAAAATAGTTGGCGGAGAAATTCTATTTGAAGACAAAAAGATATTAGAACTTAAAGATGATGAAATGAGAAAAATTAGGGGCAATGAAATAGCCGTAATATTTCAAGAACCTATGACCTCTTTAAACCCAATATTTACTATAGGGTACCAAATAGAAGAAGTAATTCAACTTCATCAAAAGTTAAATAAAATTCAAACTAAAAAAAAGGCGGTAGAAGTGTTAAAGCTAGTTGGGGTGCCAAGATCAGAAGACATTGTGAAGTGCTATCCTCATGAGCTTAGTGGGGGCATGCGTCAAAGGGCTATGATTGCAATGGCAGTGTCTTGTAATCCAAAGCTTTTAATAGCAGATGAGCCAACAACTGCCTTGGATGTAACCATTCAAGCACAGATACTTGATATTATGAAGGATTTAAAGAAAAAGCTTAACACCTCAATAATGCTTATCACTCATGATCTTGGTGTAATCGCCGAAATGGCAGAATATGTAGTAGTTATGTATGCTGGTAAGGTTGTTGAGGAAGCACCTGTAATTGAATTATTTAAAAATCCTATGCATCCATATACTGAAGGCTTAATGAAATCAAAACCGTCATTAGATAAAGATGTAGATAGATTATACTCAATACCGGGACAAGTTCCAAACCCAATTAATATGCCAGAAGAATGTTATTTTTGCGCCAGGTGCCCTAATGCTATGGATATTTGCAGGGTGCAGCAACCACCCATTAAAGAGATAAGACCAGGGCATAAGGTAGCTTGTTTTTTATATGAGGGAGGGAAATAAGTGAGCGATTCAATAGTGAGAGTAGAAAATTTAAAAACATATTTTCCTATTAGGGGTGGAATACTTCAAAAGACCGTAGGGTATGTTAAAGCTGTAGATGGCGTATCTTTATATATAAAAAAAGGAGAAACTTTGGGACTAGTTGGTGAATCTGGCTGTGGTAAGACTACAGTTGGTAGAACTATTTTAAGGCTTTTAAACAAAACAGAAGGAAATGTATATTTTAAAGATAAAAATGTATTTGAACTTTCTAAAAAAAATTTGAGAAATATACGGCCTAAGATGCAAATAATTTTTCAAGACCCATATAGTTCACTTAATCCAAGGCTTACTGTAGGGCAAATAGTTGGGGAAGCGCTTTTAGACCATGGGTTATTACCTAAAAGTGAAATTGCTGGTAGAGTGCAAGAAGTGCTAGAGATTTGTGGACTTGCCCCTTATCATATAAGAAGATATCCTCATGAATTTTCAGGTGGACAAAGGCAGAGAATAGGAATAGCAAGAGCTCTTATATTAAATCCTGAATTTATAGTTGCAGATGAGCCTGTGTCAGCTCTTGATGTGTCTATTCAATCTCAAATAGTAAACTTAATGTGTGATCTTCAAGAACAAATGGGCTTTTCATATTTGTTTATTTCACATGACTTAAGTGTAGTTAAACATATAAGTCATAGAATAGGGGTTATGTATCTAGGATCATTGGTGGAACTTGCATTAAAAAATGAACTATACAATAATCCTCTTCATCCATATACGAAGGCTTTGCTGTCAGCTGTACCAATGCCAGATCCGACACTTAAGAGAGAGAGAATTATACTGCAAGGTGATATACCAAGTCCTGCAAATCCACCGCCAGGCTGCAAATTTCATACCCGCTGCCCTTATGTTATGGAAAGGTGCAAAAGTGAGTGTCCCCAGTATAAAGATGTAGGTGGGGAACATTTTGTAGCATGCCATTTGATGTAGGTTTTACTTAGATATTAAGAACATGTATTTATTATAAGGTAAATTTATTTGGGATGCAAAATTAGAGGAGGGAGATTGCTATGAAAACGGAAAGAGAATTCAAAGGGATAGTAGCTGGCGATTTGTTATGTAAAAAAGTTAAATATGATGATGGTGTAGGCTGGAAGGATATTGTAGCCATTATGATAGCACAATTTCAGATATTGATGCCTATAATGCTTGTAGCTGCAATATTCATGACTTTGTTGTTATTCATTATAATGAAAGTATGGATTAGAGCTTAATATAAATAATAGACCCCAGTAATAGTGAAGAATTTGCCTTCTGCAAATTTACACTATCACTAGGGTGTTTATTTGGGTATAATTAAAGTATAATGTTATAACATGAAAAGGGTGGTACATATATGAATTTATTAACAGTAGAAGAAGTGAGTAAAAGTTATAGTGAGAGAATACTCATTAATAAAGCATCACTTGGCATAAGTGATGGTGATAAAATTGGATTAATCGGAGTTAATGGTACTGGAAAATCTACTTTTTTAAAAATAATAGCTGGACTTGAAGTTCCGGATACCGGAAGAATTTTAAAGGGCAGTATGGTCAATATAGAATATTTACCGCAAGATCCTGAATTTGATTCAGAAGCTACAGTGCTAGAACAGATTTTTAAAAGTGATACTGATGTAATGAAGGTTATAAGAGAATATGAAGCTGCTATAGAAAAATTACAAAAAAATCCAGAAGATGAAACACTTCAAAAATCATTGATGAACTACAACAATAAAATGGATGCCTGTAATGGATGGCAAGTTCAAAATGAAGCTAAAATTATATTAACAAAGCTTGGCATAACTAATTTTAAGGAGCGTATAGGGAACCTTTCCGGAGGACAAAGGAAGCGAGTTGCCCTATGTAGTGCACTAATTACTCCTTCTGATTTATTGATCTTAGATGAGCCTACAAACCATATGGACAATAAAATAATAGATTGGTTAGAGAATTATTTGAATAATAGAAAAGGCGCACTACTTATGATTACCCATGATAGATATTTCTTAGATAGGATAACAAATAAGATTTTAGAACTTGATAGGGGGGTCTTATATAGTTATCAGGGGAATTATAGTGTTTTTCTAGAAAAGAAAGTTGAAAGAATGGCTTTAATGGATGCGCTAGAGAGAAAAAGACAAGGTTTATTTAAAAAGGAACTAGCATGGATAAGACGTGGGGCAAAAGCTAGAACTACAAAGCAAAAGGCTAGAATAGATCGTTTTGAGGATCTTCAAGATGCCAAAATAGATCTTTCAAATGATAAGTTAGAATTATCTTCAGCATCAACTAGGCTTGGTAAAAAGATTATTAATGTAGAGAGCATTTATAAAGCCTATGGTGAGAATAAGTTAATCGCAGATTTTAGTCACATATTTACCAAGAGAGATAAAGTGGGCATTATAGGACCTAATGGTATAGGAAAGTCTACACTTATGAATATTTTAAGTGGAATGATAAAACAAGATAGCGGACTTATAGAATGGGGCGAAACTGTTAAAATTGGCTATTTTCATCAAGAGAATGGTGCTATGGATGAAAATATGAGGGCCATTGATTATATTCGTGAAGCAGCAGAATATATATCTACAGGGGATGGAGAAAAGATTACAGCTTCTCAAATGCTTGAGAGATTTTTATTTGATGGAACCACCCAGTATTCTTTTATTTCTAAATTGTCAGGTGGAGAAAAGAGAAGATTATACTTATCAAGAATTCTTATGGAAGCTCCAAATGTTTTGTTTCTAGATGAGCCTACCAATGACTTCGATATTCAGACCTTGGCAGTACTAGAAGATTATTTAGATGGATTCGCTGGAGTGGTTATAACTGTATCCCATGATAGATATTTTTTAGATAGAGTTGCAGAAAAAATATTCAGTTTTGAAGGAAATGAAAAAATAATCCAATTTGTAGGAAATTACTCAGAGTATCAAGAATATATAGAAAAAAATTCAAACTTACTTGAAGTCAATGAGAGTGTAATTAAAGTGGACAAAAAAGATGAAGATAAGGAAAAGAAAAGCTACGATTCTAAAAAAGATAAGCCATTAAAGTTTACATTTAAAGAGCAAAAGGAATTCGAAGAAATTGATGGCAGAATTGAGGAAAAAGAAGCAGAACTGGAAGAGGTTAGTAAAAAAATCAATGGTGGCAGTAGTGATTTTGAATATTTAGAGAAACTAGTTAAGCAACAAAAGGATGTAGCAAGAGAACTGGAACAGTACATTACAAGATGGACATATTTAAATGAATTAGATGAGGAAATAGAGGCGCAGAAAAATAGTTGAAATTATTAAAAAGTTTAAATTATAAAGAAGTTAAAATTGCTAAGAAGGTAAAATTATGGGTAAAAATAAAGAAATAAAAATATCTGTGCGTAATTTAGTGGAATTTGTACTAAGATCTGGGGATTTAGATACCAGGTTTATGGGTAGCAGTAGAGCTGTTGAGGGTACTAAAGCACATCAGAAAATTCAAAAGGAAAACAGAGAAAAATATTCTGTTCTCCTTGGAGAAGAATATTTGTCCGAAGTTAGTTTAAAACATATAGTATCATATGATGGAGGTAACATCGTAATTGACGGGCGTGCTGATGGTATTCTAATAAAAGATAAGGTCGTCACCATAGATGAGATTAAAACAGTTACTAAAGATTTAGATTTGCTCCATGAGGATTATAATAGTCTTCACTGGGCTCAAGCAAAGTGTTATGCATATATATATGGAATGCAAAATAATCTGAAATTTATTAACGTGCAATTAACTTATTATCAAATTGATAATGAAAAGATCAGAAGATTCTTAAAGATCCTTTCTATTGAAGAGCTACAGGATTTCTTTAATGAAATTATTTCTAGTTATTTTATATGGGCAAACATAACCAGTGATTGGAATGAAAAAAGAGATAATACTATAAAAGATTTGAAATTTCCTTTTGATAATTATAGAGCTGGTCAAAGAGAACTAGCTGTTTCTGTGTATAGAACAGTATTAGAAGGTAAGAAAATGTTCCTTCAAGCACCCACTGGGGTAGGTAAAACAATATCTACCTTGTTTCCAGCTGTGAAAGCCATGGGTGAAGGATGTACTTCAAAAATTTTTTACTTAACAGCTAAAACTATAACAAGACAGGTTGCTGAGGTTGCCTTCCATAAGATGAAAGAGCATGGACTTAAATTTAAAACCATTATAATAACTGCCAAGGATAAAATATGCTTTAGTAAAGGTAGCGCTTGTAATCCTGACCAATGTAAATTTGCAAAAGGACATTTCGATAGGGTTAATGAGGCTATAATTGATATTTTAAAGAATGAAGATACATATAGCAGAGAAATAATTGAGAACTATTCAATTAAGTATAACGTTTGTCCCTTTGAATTTTCATTGGATTTAACACTATGGTCTGATTGTGTTATATGTGATTATAATTATGTTTTTGACCCTAGAGTTTACCTAAAGAGATTCTTTATGGACAACAATGGAGATTATACTATTTTGGTTGATGAGGCTCATAATTTAGTGGACAGAGCTCGCGAAATGTTTTCGGCGCAGTTTCATAAAGAACCACTTTTAGCATTGAAAAGAGAAATAAAAGGTGCAGATGGTAGTTTGTATAAAGCTTTGAATAAGCTAAATGCTTTTATGCTAAGTATGAAGAAAATGTGTAATGAAGAGGGATATTATAAGCAAAATGCTGAGCCGGCAGGTATATACAACCTCCTTAACAATCTTACTAAAATATTAGAAGTATGGCTTACAAAAAATGAAAAATCTAAGGTGTATGACAATTTTTTAGAATTGTATTTTAATTCTTTGAGTTTTATTCGAATAGCTGAACTTTATGATGATAAATACATAACATATGTGGAATGCACGGAGGATGATGTGGTATTAAAGATGTTTTGTTTGGATCCATCTAAACTTTTAAGAGAGGCATCTAAAAGAGGTAGGTCTGTGGTTTATTTCTCTGCAACTCTGCTACCACTATTATATTTTAAAGAAATTTTGGGTGGAGAAAGTGAAGATTATCATTTAACTTTAGATTCTCCCTTCAATAAAAATAAACTTAAATTAATGATAGCTAGGGATATTTCTACTAAATATAAATATAGAGAAAATAGTTACTCAAAAATAGTAGAATACATTTATGCTGTGGTAAGTGCTAAGAGTGGAAATTACTTGGCGTTTTTTCCATCATATAAGTATATGGATGCGGTGAGTAATTTGTTTGCTGAAAAATATCCGCATATTAATATAAGGATTCAAAGTAATTTTATGACTGAAGATGCCAGAGAAGCTTTTCTACAAAATTTTAGTGATAGTGATTCTAAAAATGTTTTAGGATTTGGAGTTTTAGGTGGTATCTTTTCTGAAGGTATTGATTTGAAAGGTGATAGATTAATTGGTGTAATAATAATCGGTGTTGGACTTCCGATGATTTGCTTTGAAAGAGAAATCATTGCGGAGTACTATGATAATAAAAGTAATTGTGGTTATGAATATGCTTATATGTACCCAGGTATGAATAAAGTATTACAAGCAGCGGGAAGGGTAATTAGAACAGAGGAAGATAGAGGCATTGTGCTTTTAATAGATGATAGATTCCTTCATCAAAGGTATAGAAAACTATTTCCAAAGCAATGGGAGTGTTATCTTAAAATAACTAATAACACTGTTGCAAAAAAAGAAATTTGTGAATTTTGGGAATAAAGCAAAAAAACTTGAGCATCTGCTCAAGTTTTTTTATATAATTAATCAAAATTATATAATGTGTATATTGGGGGGGGGGGGATAAAGAAAAGGAAAGAAATTACTCATAATTGCTACAAATATATCTACATTAATATAAGATATTTACAACCGTGAATACGATAATTGTTCTCTGTTTGTTAGCATCAATATTAGTACAAATAATCACCATCATTGTTAAATATTTATAAAGTAAACAGTTTCCTTTTTATCTTTTGTTTTGGGGAATTTTAATCTTTGTAGATTTATATCGAAATAAGTTTTATCGTTTGTAGTTACATCATTGTTGTGTTTCGACTTATTTCTTATTTATAGAGTAACATGATTAACACAAATAGTCAATACGTTTTTTAAAAATTTAATATGACAAACAGTAAAAGCAAAAAATGATATATAAATTCGACAAAAAGTATAAAATTTGGGATTTAGAATATGCGAATTTAAAAAAATGCAATATATTTCAACAATTTATTTACTAGTAAACTATTTATTTTCAAAAGAACAAAAGGAAGAATTATATACAATGTCTAAATGTTTTATGAACTCTATTTTATCATCAGAATCTATTAATTTTAATGCTTCATTTACAAATTCACATCTTTTATTTAACACTTTATTGATAATATTGTAACCCTTTTGCAAAACATTAACTTTAACTACTCTTCTGTCGAATACATCCCTTGATCTTTCTACAAGATGACTATTTTCCATTCTATCAACTAAATCAGTAATAGTACTAGGAGCTTGAAAAAGTTTTGTGCTAAGGTCACTTATGCTTAATCCTCCATTGTTTATTAAACATTGAAGGGCATCAAATTGAGGAGGTGTAATTTTATAGTCGTTAAGTATGACTCTCCCTCTTTTTTTTATACCAAAACAAATTTTTCTTAATAAAAATTCGATTTTTATTATATTTTCATCATAATTTTCATTCATATTAATCCTCTCCTAATTTTTCTAGAATAAAAAACAACAATTATTTTCACTCATAGGGCATATAATTATTTCGTAACACGAATAATTATATACCCGTAGAATTATTCGGTCAATAAAAACTCCATAAAATGATGTTATTAACAATTATTTCTTGAATTTTCTTGAAAAAAAAACATCCATACAATATTATGAATTATTTTCTGATAATTTTTACAGAAAATTAATAATGATTTAAGGGTTAAAGTGCTAGAATTGTATTATAAGAATAACAAGGGTTATAAAAATTGTAAATTGGTATGTACTTCAGAGAATAATAGGAGGAATCGTATAAATGTCTGTTAAGTTTTCTAGAGAAGTTTATGGCTGGGATAGATTTTCAAAAATATCCTTAACGGTAGGAATATTTTTGTTTGTAACTAGATATGCAATGATTTTAGGAATAGCAATTATTATTTACTCTATTTGGAGAAGCAAATCATCTAGGGTACGGGGTAGAAATAATACAAAATTTGTTTTTGAAAATACGAAAAGAGGGGTCCATCATAACATGGATAATTTGAAAAAAAACATTAAATTAATTAATATTAAAAAAAATATGGAATTAATCAACAAAAAAATTAAAAATGATATGGAATTAATTAGTAATAAAATTAAGAAATACAAACCTATGGAATCATTAAAACAAAGAAGAAAGTATATAATAACTAGTTGCCCTAAATGCCAACAAAAATTAAGACTACCAAAGGGAAAGGGTAAGATTATTGCAACTTGCTCAAAGTGTTCTAGTGTGTTTAGGCTAAAAACATAAAAAATAAAAAATAAAAGCCAAAAGAGATATTCCTAAGATAGGATATTTCTTTTGGCTTTTATAGTTCATTCAATAAATTATAGATATTTCATAGTTTATAAATAAGCTATGAAATATCTAATAAAAAATTATCTTAAATTATTTACCTGAACCTAATTCAGCAAGACAGTCTTTACAAATGTTTTTGCCTTTGTAGTTTACAACGTCTCTTGCATTTTGACAGAAAATACAAGCTGGTTCATATTTTTTAAGAATAATTTGCTCACCATCTACATAAATTTCTAAAGCATCTTTGATATCTATATCCAAAGTTCTTCTCAATTCTATAGGAATAACAATTCTTCCAAGTTCGTCCACTTTTCTTACAATACCTGTTGATTTCATATAATTTCCTCCTCAAACATCTTTCGACTTATTTATATTTAAATTATAGCAAAACTAACATAAAACGTCAATAGGTTTATGAAAATATTTAATAATAATAATTAAAATTAATAAACTTTTACGTATTATGCAAAAAACCTATAATAGTCTGTCATTTTAAACAGTTTTATAATACCTTCTACATTATACATAATTTTTTATAAAAATACAATAATTATAATGCACTGTAATTAGTGTAAAATATTAGGAGTATAAAATAATTTGAGAAATAAAAAAGAAGAAAATAAAAAAAGGCTAGCACCAATGGCACTAACCTTTAAATTTGTAACTATCTATAATTAGTAAACTGAAGTGCAATTCCAAAATCTTTTGATTTTATAAGTGCCATTACTTGTTGCAAATCGTCTAGGTCCTTACCAGTAATCCTTAATTGATTATCCATAATTTGCGCTTGAACCTTAATTTTAGTAGCTTTAATTTCCGCAATTATTTTTTTTGCCTTTTCCGTAGAAATACCCTTTACAATTTTAGCAGTTTGTCTTGCAGAGCCTAAAGTAGCTTCATCTTGCTTTCCAAGGTCTAATGCTTTTCCAGATATACCTCTTTTAATTAATTTACTTACAAGAACTTCTATAACTGATTTCAATTTATAGTCATCATCAGATATTATTTTAATATCTTCTTTTACTACCTTAATTTCAGTAATAGTGTTTTTAAAATCATACCTTTGTTTGATTTCCTTTAATGCTTGGTTTATTGCATTGTCTACTTCTTGCATATCTACATCTGATACTATGTCAAACGAATGTGCAGCTGCCATAATTAAAAACCTCCTCTATATTTTCTTGTTGCCTAATTGAATTCTCTTAATTAATAGTAGGTTAATAATCCGAAAATGTCCAGTGGTTAATGGGTAAAGATTATAAATTTATGCAATATTATTTTAATATAAGCTACAATTTACAAAAATAACATAAATATTTCATCTTATTTATGTAAAAAAAGTATATATTACGTATAGTAATTCTTAGCGAAGTGATTGCACTAATCGTATTGCAGTATGCGTAATATATACTTTTTTCCTTTTTTACTAAGGTATATAGAAAATGTAACGATATATTTACTAGACATAAAATAAATGTAACTTATGATGAAAATAATATGTAGCATAGATGGTTAGAAGGAGAAGAAACTTTGACAGCACTTAAAGAAAATAAGTTAATGACATTAAATAATATTAAAGTTAGGGAACAAAGTAAGCAAGTGGTACCATATATAAATCAACATTTTCTTTTTAATACTCTAAACAGCATACTATCACTCTGCAGGGGAAATTCTGAAGAGGCTAGAAAAGTTGTTTTAGAACTTAGTAGTTATTTAAGATTCAATTTTAATGTAACAGATGGAATTGTTTTTTTGTATGAGGAAATTGAGTGTATAAAATCTTATTTGTATATTCAGAAGGTTAGATTTGGTGATAGGTTAAATATTGTGTATGATATTCAGGAAGATGTGAATTTTCTGATTCCTAAAAATTCGTTGTACAATTTAATAGATAATGCCATTACCCATGGAATTTTAAAAAAAAGTTTTGGAGGAACTATAACCTTTATTATTAAGCGAGATAGTGAAAAAATAGTAATAAGAATAAAGGATGATGGTGTTGGAATGGAGAAAGAGCAAATACGGCAGATATTTAATAATGAAAAATGTGGTTCTATCTCAACTTTTAATTCTCAATATAGTGATTTATATGATGCTAAGTTAGAGATAATTAGTAAATTAGATATTGGAACCTACATAAATTTATATATACCGATAGAGAATATAAAATACGAGTAAATTGTAAAATTTTAATATAGGTGGGGTAATATGTTAAGAGTAGTTTTAGTTGATGATGAAAAATTGTCTTTGGACGAACTAAGTTTTATTTTGAGCAAAAACAGTGAGATAGAAATTATAGGTAAGTATTATGATCCCTTAATAGCTTTAGAATTTATTAGAAAATCTAAACCTGAAATTGTTTTTCTAGATATCGAAATTCCAGAGATTGACGGGTTTACTTTAGCTGAGGAGATAAGTAAGATGGATTTTTCAGTGAATATTGTGTTTGCAACAGTATTTGATAAGTATGCTGTAAAAGCTTTTGAAATTAATGCTATCGATTATGTTTTGAAACCATTTTCAGAGAAAAGGCTACAAATTACTATGGATAAAATAAATGAAAGGTATAATTGCGATGAAAATATACCATCTTGTAGCTATAATAATATACTTCCAGAAAAGCAAGCAATTTCGGGCATGAAGAAGCTACCACTTTGGAAGGAAGAATGCATATATCTTGTTCATCCAAAAGATATATTATATTGCACGGTTATAAATAAAGAGGTGCTTGTATTAACCATGGATGATAAATTTACTACGCAGTATACTTTAAATCAATTAGGAAATAAATTGAATTATCATAATTTTTTCCGAAGCCATAAAAGTTATTTAGTTAATTTAGACAAAATTTATAAAATAGTCCCCTGGTTTAATAGTACTTTTGTATTGAAAATAGAAGACCGCAAAGATGAAGTGCCAGTAAGTAGACACTATGTTAAGGACTTTAAAAGAATAATTGATATGTAAGGCATAGTTTTACTTACTTCTTTAAATTATATCATTGATAAAGGTAGTGAAAATTAAATGAAAAAAATACTAATAGTAGATGATGAAGTTAATAATAGGTTATTACTGGAGGAAATACTTGAAGAGTTTAAAGAACAAGGGGTAGAAATACTTATGGAGGAAGATGGAAAAAAAGCTCTAAATATAATCATAAATGAGAGGCCTAATTTGGTATTTCTAGACATTATGATGCCTACATTAGATGGCTATGAGGTATGCAATATAGTAAAAAAGGAATTAAAGCTGACTGATATTTATATAGTACTTCTAACTGCAAAAGGACAAGCAGAAGATAAAAATAGAGGGCATGACGTTTTATGCGATAAATATATTACTAAACCCTTTTATTTTAATGAAGTTTTATCTATAGCA
The DNA here is from genome assembly GCF_018861315.1 of Clostridium bowmanii. Classification (GTDB taxonomy): domain Bacteria; phylum Bacillota; class Clostridia; order Clostridiales; family Clostridiaceae; genus Clostridium_AD; species Clostridium_AD bowmanii. The sequence continues at coordinate 117,656 of NZ_JAHLDL010000012.1, forward strand.
GAAAATGTACTTGGATTAATAGTTCACTAAATTTCATTAATATGATAAATGAGTAAAAATAAGTATATATTACATAATGCATTATCAGATGCATTTTTCGTAGTATGTACTTTTTTTATAGTGATATTTATTTGAAATTATATTAAAGGGTAAAAATTCAATGAGCACTTGTGTTTAAATATTATAAAATTGACGAAAATAAATAAAGTAGTTCTTTTTTTATAAAGTAGTGTAAATAAATTAAGACAAATGTAAAGTTCGTCACCATAAGGGTACAAAGTTTTTAAAATAATGTTATACTATTAGAAGAAATTATTAGGGATGAGAGGTAAAAATATATGTTACGTGAAGCACAAGAAAAATTAAAGAAGCATTATGGATATGATAATTTTAGAAAAGGTCAAGATGCTGTAATTGAGAGCATTATGAGCGGAGTAGATACTTTTGCGGTAATGCCTACGGGTGCAGGAAAATCAGTCTGTTATCAGATACCGGCATTATTACTTCCTGGAGTAACCCTTGTGGTATCACCACTTATATCTCTTATGAAGGATCAAGTGGATACATTAAACAGTGTAGGTATAGCGGCAACATATATAAATAGCTCACTCAGTATTAAGGAAGTTAATGAAAGAATTGATAAGGCCTGTCTAGGTGAGTTTAAGCTTCTTTATGTTGCTCCTGAAAGGCTAGAATCGGAATTTTTCTGTAGTATGTTAAATAGATTGACAATATCACTTTTAGCAGTGGACGAAGCTCATTGTGTATCCCAGTGGGGACATGATTTTAGGCCTAGTTATGCATCAATCTCTGGACTTATAAGAAAATTACCGGTAAGACCGATAATAGCAGCTTTTACAGCTACTGCAACAGAAGCGGTAAGGCACGACGTTATAAAGCTATTAGAATTAAGAAAGCCAGATGTTTATGTAACTGGTTTTGATAGAGAAAATTTAAGTTTCACTGTTATTCGCGGAGAAAACAAAAGAGATTTTGTTTTAAAATACATTAAAGATAACAAAGATAAAGTAGGAATAATTTATACAGCTACAAGAAAAGAAACGGATAATCTTTGTGAAATTTTGCTCAAAAAAGGATATAATGCTGGAAAATATCATGCAGGGCTGGGAGACATAGAGCGGAAAGAAAACCAAGAAAAGTTTTTGTATGATGATATAAACATTATTGTGGCTACAAATGCTTTTGGAATGGGAATAGATAAATCAAATGTTCGATATGTAATTCATTATAATGTGACCAAAAGCATGGAAGCTTATTATCAAGAGGCAGGACGTGGGGGTAGAGATGGGGAGCCTAGTGAGTGTATACTATTATTTTCAGCTGCAGACGTACTACTCCAAAAATTCTTTATAGAGCAAAGTGTGGGATCACCTGAAAGAAAGATAAATGAATATAAGAAACTTCAAGCTATGGTGGATTATGCGCATACCAGTAGATGCCTCAGAAAATTTATTTTAGAATATTTTGGGGAAGAGAACGTTCAAGACAAATGTGGAAATTGTAGTACCTGTAATGATGAAAGTGAACTGGTAGATATAACTATAGAGGCACAAAAAATATTTTCTTGCATCCTTCGTATGAAAGAGAGGTTTGGTACCACTTTAATTGCAGAGGTGCTCAGGGGCTCAAAGAATAAAAAAGTTTTAGATCTTGGATTTGATAAGCTATCTACTTACGGAATAATAAAGCAATACACTGTTAAAGAAATAAGGGACCTTATAAATGTGCTTACAGCAGAAGAGTATCTTTCCCTTGAGGATGGTAAGTTTCCAGTAGTTCGTTTAAAAGAAAAAGCAGTGGCAGTACTTAAAAGTAAGGAAAAAGTCTATCAAAAGGTTGAGAAAAGAAAAGCTAAGGTATCTCGCGATACTGGGTTATTTGAAATTCTGCGTACTCTTCGGAAAGAAATATCCGAAAGAGAAAAAGTTCCACCATATATTGTTTTTGCAGATAGCGCCCTAAGAGAAATGAGTGAGTATTTTCCAGTAAATAAAAAAGAGATGCTTAATATAAAAGGGGTAGGAGAATCTAAGCTTAATAAGTATGGTGAGGAATTTATTGAGGCTATAAAAAAATATATGGGTGAAAATAATATAGAACTTATACCAGATATGCTATATAATGAAGAAGTTGATATTGCGGCTATAAGTGAACCTGTGGTAGATGGAAAAGGCGAAAATGAAGATAAGGTGCCTAGTTATGTAATTACTTATAATATGTATAAAGAGGGCATGCGCATAGAGGATATAATAAACGAAAGACAATTAAAAAGTCTTACAATACAAGATCATATATTAAAATGTGCTTATGAGGGTTTTGAAGTGAATTTGGATGATTTTATTCCAAAACAGCATGAAGCACTTATTATAGAGGTTATAGAAAAAATCGGAGCTTCAAAATTAAAACCTATTAAAGATGCATTGCCAAAGGAAATAGATTATTTAGCTATAAAAGCAGCTATATTTAAGTATTCTAACAACAAAATTTCTTAGAAAAAAGGAGAAAACATGAATAAATCATTTAACGAACTAGGATTACAAGAAAACCTTATAGAAGGTTTAAAAAAACAAGGAATTGAAAGTCCAACAGAAATTCAAGTAAAGGCTATTCCGCTAGGACTTGAAAACAAGGATATCATAGGAGAATCAGAAACAGGAACAGGAAAAACACTAGCTTACCTACTTCCTATATTTCAAAAGATAGACATTACATCAAAGGATATTCAAGCCATTATACTTGCACCTACTCATGAACTTGCAATGCAAATACACAAACAGATAGAACTTTTATCAGAAAACTCTGCTTCGCAAGTAAAATCTACTAGCATAATAGGCAATGTTAATATTAAAAGACAGCTAGAGTATCTTAAGGAGAAGCCACATATAATAGTTGGTTCTGCAGGAAGAATTTTAGAACTTATAACTATGAAGAAACTAAAATCACATGGGGTAAAGACTATAGTAATCGATGAAGGCGATAGAATGATAGACGAAAATAACATAGAGGGAGTAAAGTCCATAATTAAAACCACCCTTAGAGATAGACAAATTATGTTGTTTTCAGCTACGATTTCACTTAAAGCAGTAGAAATTGCTAAAACATTAATGAAGGATGCAGAGGTTATTAAAGTAGGGGACAAAAGTGTTGTAAACCCTAACATAGAGCATATGTATTTCGTGGTTGAAAGGAGAGAAAAACTGATTCTTTTAAGGAAACTTATAAGTGCGACTAACCCTAAAAAAGCAATAATATTTATTAACAAAAGTGATGAAGTAGAAATTACAACTTCAAAGCTTAGCTATCATGGATTAAGTGTAGAAGGAATTCACGGAACATCTGAAAAAGAAAATAGAAAGAAAGCGATTGAGGATTTTAATGCAGGAAAAATCCAGCTTTTAGTGGCCTCTGATTTAGCTGCTAGAGGGCTTGATATAGAAGGAGTAACACATATATTTAACCTAGATATACCAGAGAATTCTAAGGACTATTTACATAGAGTTGGTAGAACAGCAAGAATGGGTCAACATGGGTTTGCACTATCAATAGCAGAAGAAAGAGAACTTGATTTAATTAAAACATATGAAAAAGATTTTAATATAGAAATTTTGCCAAAAGATATCTTCAAGGGAATAATTATTGATCCAGAGGACTCGCCTAAAGCTAAACGCGCAGAAAGGCTCCAAAATAAAACATCAAATTTAAAAAAATAAATAGTTAAGGAATAAATTATATTAGCTTAGGTTCATTCCTTATGGTATAATGGTTCAGTGGTTTCGACTATAATGAAATTACTTAATATGGAGGTATTTATAAATATATGATTAGTACAAATAATATAAGTTTAAGATATGGTGCACGTAAATTATTTGATAATGTTAATATAAAATTCACACCAGGTAATTGTTATGGATTAATTGGTGCTAATGGTTCTGGTAAATCAACTTTTCTTAAAATATTATCAGGAGAAATTGAGTCTAATACTGGCGATGTTATAATTACACCAGGAGAAAGACTTGCAGTTTTAAAGCAAGACCATTTTGAATTTGATGAACACGAAGTTATCAAAACTGTAATGATGGGACATGTAAGATTGTTTGAAATAATGAGTGAAAAAGATGACCTATATGCAAAACCAGATTTTACGGATGAAGATGGGATTAGAGCTGCAGTACTCGAAGGTGAATTTGCAGAACTTAATGGATGGGAAGCTGAATCAGAAGCTGCAACTCTTTTAATGGGTCTAGGCATAACTGAAGAACTTCAAAGTAAAAAGATGAAGGAACTAACAGGATCAGAAAAGGTTAAGGTACTCCTTGCCCAAACATTATTTGGTAAGCCAGATATTTTACTTCTGGATGAGCCTACAAACAATTTAGATTCAAAATCAAAAAAATGGCTTGAAAATTTCTTGTTGAATTTTGATAGTACTGTTATAGTTGTTTCTCATGATAGGCATTTTTTAAATAAAATATGTACTCATGTTGCAGATATTGACTTTAGTAAAATTCAATTATTTGTTGGAAATTATGATTTTTGGTATGAGTCTAGTCAGTTAGCTCTTCAAATGGCTAAAGATTCTAACAAGAAAAAAGAAGAAAAAATTGCAGAACTTCAAAACTTTATTGCTAGATTTAGCTCCAATGCTTCTAAAGCGAAACAGGCTACTTCTCGTAAAAAACAATTAGATAAATTGACTTTAGATGATATAAAACCTTCTTCTCGTAAATATCCTTTTGTAGGGTTTAAGCCAGAAAGAGAAGCTGGAAATGATTTATTAGTAGTTGAAAATTTAACTAAAATTGTAGATGGAGTAACACTCCTTGATAACTTATCTTTTATAGTTAACAAGGGAGATAAGATTGCGTTCACTGGTGCAGATGAAATAGCTAAAACTACACTGTTTAAGATATTAATGGGTGAAATGCAGCCAGATAGTGGTGAGTTTAAATGGGGAGTTACTACCTCTCAAGCTTATTTACCAAAGGATAATTCAGAATATTTTAATGCTGTAGATTGTAGCTTAGTTGATTGGCTGAGACAATTTTCTGAGGAAAAGGCAGAAAGCTTTATTAGAGGCTTTTTAGGAAGAATGCTTTTCTCTGGAGAAGAAGCACTTAAACAATCTAGCGTCTTGTCTGGTGGGGAAAAGGTTAGATGTATGCTTTCTAGAATGATGCTGAGCAATGCTAATGTATTAATTTTAGACGAACCTACTAATCATTTAGACTTAGAGTCTATTACTGCTATAAATAATGGATTAACTAGCTTTACTGGAACAATTTTGATTACATCACATGATTATCAGCTAGTTCAAACAGTTGCAAATAGGATAATAGAAATTACCCCTAAGGGTATAATGGATAAAGTAATGTCTTATGATGAATTCTCTGAAAGCGATGAAATTCAAAATGAATTAGAACTTATGTACAAATAAAAGAAGCACTTCTAATAATTATTATTAGAAGTGCTTCTTTTATTTAACTAAAAAAAGCCACCAAACCCTCTGCCGCAACCACCACCACAGTTACTTCCACCACCTAAAAGTAAAAGAAGTAACCAAATGCCACTGCCACCACCTATTCCACCGATGCCATTTCCGCATCCATTTCCGCAACTATTTCCACAATTGTTTCCACAACCACTGTTATTTCCACAGTTGGAAGTAGGCCTACAGCAACAGTTATTATTACAACAACAATTATTATGTCTATGACTCATATAAATAACCTCCTTTTAAAATTCGGTACATTCAAATAACTAACAGGTGAATACTTGATATTTATTTAAATGCGCCTAAGTAAAAGCTTGAAAAATCAACTAAAGTGTATTCATTACTCACTTTAAAAGAATTTTTACACTTTAACTTAAGTATTGGAGATGCTTTGGTAATAATACCATCACAGCTAGGTGATGGACTTCCTTTTAAAAATCGTCAAATAAAGGAAGGTATAGCTGGTACTTTAGTATATTCTGGATTTTACTAAGTGTGAATATGAAAATCAAGATATTTATGCAGAATAAATTAAATGTATAAAGGAGGATTTTTCAAATACTTTTAATTATTAATTGGATTTCACTCCATTTATTGTAAAATAGTGTTATAATGTCAGTATCGTATTTTGCAATTATAAGTGGTACATTATTTTATTCCTACAAAAAAAAGGATTTTTAAAAATAATTTAGAATATAATAATAAACTAAAAAAAATCTAAAAAAATCTATAAACGGAGGTAAAAGATATGAAAAAAGATAGTAATTTAACATCCGCTAAAGAGGCTTTAAGGGCAACGGCAGAAAAAGTTATAAAGTCTACGGAAGAAACAAAAGAAAATGTGGGAAAAACTATTAATGCAGTGAAGGATACTGCTAAAAGCATTAAAACTAGGACGACTAAAGCAACTACTGCTGCAAAAAAAACAATAGCTAAGAAAATTGATGTTGGTTTTTATGTTCAATATCATGGAAAAGAAATTAGCAAAAAAACAATACTTGAAAAAGTTTACGAAGAGTGGATAAAATCTCATAAAATCTCAGAACTTAAAACTTTATCTGTTTATATAAAAGTTGAAGAAGATACAGCATACTGTTTGGTAAATGAAGAAATTAAAATAAATTTAAAATTATCATAATATAACGTTAAAAAAAAGGCCTATAGCCTTTTTTTTGTGGGATTAGAAAATTAATGGAGTAACAACGATAAGAAACTTAGTGTTTTGATTAAGTGGGTTTAACCAAGAATGATCTTTTGTTGATGGATATTGAATTGAGTCTCCTGCTTTTACTAAATAATCGGTTCCGGCAAGATTTACAATTAGTGCCCCTTCAAGTACATAAACAAATTCCTCACCAGGATGATTAGAGTTGCTTCCATGCATTTCTTTTGGCGGAAGTATGACTATCATGGATTCAATTTTTCTTCCAGGAAAATCTCCACTAATTCTAATAAATTCAGAATTCGAGCCTTCTATTTTAAATACTTTTTCTTCTTCGGACTTAACCAAAAAATTATGTATTTCAGGAGTTTTGAAGAAATAGTTCATTGTAACATTTAGTGCTTCCGCAATTTTTTTTAATGAAGTTATTGCAAGTGAAGAATAACCATTTTCTACCTGGGATAGAAAGCTTACTGAAAGACCAGTCTTCATACTTAAATCTTTCAAGGTTAGATTTTTTTCTTTTCTTAGATTACGAATTTTTCCTGATATCTCAGCTATCATTAAATACCCCCAAATTTTATTGTTTATTACAATATATAATGGTATATTTTTTTAAAAAAGATCTTATTTTACCAAATGTTATCATAGCTATTAATAGCTATGATAACATATTAAAAAAAAATATTCAATATAAGAAACTTCATAATTACTGTAATATTATAATAATTATGATGTGTATAAAAAAAATATTGTTTTATTTAAATAGTTATTGTAATATTCATATAAATTATTGTTATACTTTAAAAATTACTGTTGCACTTAAAAGGTTAGGCATACTATAATTTTTTATGATATAATATATTATAAGTAACATAATATACTGACTATTAGAATTACATTATAAGAAAGATGGTAAGAAAATGAAAGAAAAGGTTGGTTTAATGAAACAGAAAATCGGTTTATGGGATTTAGTATTTATGAATGTATCTGCTCTGTTTGGAATTAGATGGATTGCTAAATCCACGGCATCAAATTTTGGACTAGGACTAGGGTCTATTCCCACATGGATTCTTTTTACATTTATATTTTTTGTACCAGGTGCACTTATTTGTGCTGAACTTGCAGCAACATATCCAAAGGATGGTGGACTTTATGAATGGGTAAAGGAAGCTTATGGTGACAAAAAAGCTTTCATGGTTTCGTGGTTAAATTGGACTGCAAAGTTATTTTGGTATACTTCATTTTTGACATTCTTAATTGTTAATATATCTTATGCTATTGGTAGGCCTGACCTTGCTAGCAATAAAATGTTTGTAATGTCATTATCATTAATCATTTTCTGGTTACTTTCTTATATAAGCACAAGAGGAATGGGCTTTGGAAAACTATTTACAAATATTGGGGCTTTAGGGTCGACTGTGCCTGCAATATTATTAATAGTTATGGGTCTTGTTTCAGTTTATGTATTTGGCAATGAGCCAGCTTCTATTTATACAGTTCAAACACTTACCCCAAAATTAAATATGGATTCATTCGCAGCCATTTCAAGTGTAATGTTTGCATTATCTGGTGCAGAAATAACAGCAAACTTTGTAACAGAGATGGAAAATCCTAAGAAGAATTTGCCTAAAGCTATATTGATTGCAGCTTGCTTAGTTGCTGGACTTTACGTTTTAGGTTCAATTGCTATTACTCTTATTTTACCAGCAAGCGAGATAACAGCATCGCAAGGGATTTTAGTAGCACTTTCCACAGTTGCAGCAAACCTTGGAATAGGAACTTGGTTTATAAAAATTGTTGCAATCGGAATATCGCTTTCAGTTTTTGGAACAATAATACTGTATATTGCTTCACCAATAAAGATGCTTTTTGGAAGTGTTCAGAAGGGTATTTTTTCAAAGAAATTTACAGAAGTAAATGAGCACAATATACCAGAAGTGGCAGTTTATCTTCAAGCAACAATAGTAACAGTAATTTTACTTGCAATAAATTTGTTGCCTTCAGTTGATACAATATACAATGTGCTTCTTACAATGACAGCACTTACAGCATTGTTCCCTTACGTATTACTATTTACAGCTTATATAAAACTCAGAAAAACAAGACCAAATGAAGTAAGACCATATGAACTATCAAGAAATAACAATACGTCAATTAGAATTGCACATATGGTATTAGTTGTAGTAATAATTGGTATAGTTCTATCAGCAGCACCAGTAATGCCAAGTTTAAAAGAAAATATAATTTATGAAATAGAAATGATTGGTGGAGCATTGGTAGTTATATTTAGTGGGATTGTTATTTGGAATAATTTTGTGAAGAAAACAGGATTTAAAGAAGAAAAAAGATAGCCTGTATTTCTCTGATAAATACAGAGAATCAAAATATAACCATAACATTTTAGGAGGGATTTTTAATGATAAAGGAAAGACTTAACAAAGTTTTAAAAATTATGCGAGAAAAGAAAATACCTCAGATGATAGTTTCTGATTCAAATGCTATTTTCTATCTTACGGGTAAATGGATATTACCTGGGGAGAGAATGCTAGCATTGTATATTAACACAGATGGGCATAACAAGTTATTTATAAATGAGTTATTCCCTATAAGTGAAGATTTAGGATTAGAAATGATATGGTATAGTGATACTGACAAACCAGTAGAAATTCTTTCAAAACATATCAATAAAGATGTGCCAATGGGTATAGATAAAAATTGGCCTGCACATTTCTTATTAAGATTAATGGAACTAAAAGGTGGTAGCACATTTGTTAATGGTTCTAAAATTATTGATAGTGTAAGAAGTTCAAAGGATGAAAAAGAAAAGGAATTTTTGAGAGCATCATCAAAGCTTAATGATATCGCTGTTGAAAAGATGATTAAACTTGTTTCTAAAAAATATACTGAAAAGAAAATGGGGAAAATACTTGGTGATATGTGGGAAGAAATGGGAGCTGAGGGGCATTCTTTTGATCCTATAGTAGGTTATGGTGCTAATGCAGCAGATCCTCATCATGGTAATGATAATTCAACAGTTAAAGAAGGCGACTGTGTGGTTATTGATATAGGTTGTATCAAAGACTCATACTGCTCAGATACTACAAGAACCGTTTTTTACAAAAGTGTATCAGACCACAGTAGAGAAGTTTATGAAATAGTTAAAGAAGCTAACAAAAGAGGAATTGAAAAAGTTAAACCAGGAGTTAGATTTTGTGATATTGATGCAGCAGCAAGAGACTATATCACAGAAAAAGGTTATGGAAAATATTTTACTCATAGATTAGGACATTCAATAGGACTTCAAGATCATGAGTTTGGTGATGTTTCTTCTGTTAACACTGATAAAGTGGAAGTTGGAATGTGCTTTTCAATAGAACCAGGAATTTATATTCCGGGTGATGTTGGTGTTCGTATAGAAGATTTAGTAATAGTTACTGAGGATGGTTGTGAAGTATTAAATCATTCTACAAAAGATTTATTAATAGTAGAATAATTAAGCAATTATAAATTAAAGCAGGTAGTCTTTCATACATAAATGGGACTATCTGCTTTTGTAAAGTCAGAAGAGCAGCTTTAGATTTAAGAATCAATAAAAGTAGGGGGTAACAAATGAGTGTATTTTTAGAAGCAATAAATAATTTTTTTGCATTTATAGTTCCTATAGCAGATATTTTATGGGATTTTCCAACCAATTTTCAGTGGTATGCTAACATTCCTATTTTAGGAAGGTTCTCTTTTGCAATTATTTTACTTGTGGGAACAGGGATTTATTTTACTATTAGAACTAGATTTGTTCAAGTTACAGGATTCAAAAAGGGACTTAGAATTCTTATTAGGAGTAAGGCAACAGACACTGGGATTACTCCACTAGCCTCATTTTTACTAAGTTCTGCTATGAGAGTAGGACCAGGTAATATTATGGGGGTTACTGGTGCAATATCTATTGGTGGACCAGGTGCATTATTCTGGATGTGGGTTTCAGCCTTCTTCGGAATGTCCACTGCCTTTGCTGAATCGGTTCTTGCACAGATATTTAAAGAGAAAAAAGGAAATGAGTACATAGGTGGACTTCCTTTTTATGGACAAAAGATTTTGGGGGATAAACGTTGGGTAGGAGTCGTGCTGTCTTTAGTTTTTATAATGTATGCACTTTTTACTATACCCTCACAAACCTTTCATTTATTCACAAGCTTCGGTTCAATAGCTGATACTATAGCTGGTAAAACCTTTGGGCGTCAATCTGGTGTTTATTATGGCGTAGCAATATTCTTAGTAATTTCCGTAGCATTAACTGTGCTTGGAGGAATTAGAAGGGTTGCAGCGGTTACTGATATCCTGGTTCCTATTATGGCAGTTATTTATACAATCGTAGTTTTTCTAATAATATTAGTTAACTTAAATGAAATTCCATATTTCTTTAAGGCAGTGTTTGGTGGAGCATTTAAGCCTAATGCCTTATTCGGTGGGGCCTTTGGTGTAGCTTTAGCCCAAGGAATTAAGCGTGGACTCATGTCCAATGAAGCTGGACAAGGCACAATTACTATGGCTGCAGCTGTAGCGGATAATAAGCATCCCGTAGAACAAGGATTTGTACAATCTATAGGAGTTTTTCTTGATACAATGGTAATATGTAGCATGACTGGTTTTGTTATTGTTTTAGCTCATGTTTGGACAGGCACTGCTGGAGTTGCATGGGAGGGTATAAAAGCCTCTAAACTTACAGTTTATTTATCATCGATACAATACTTAGTTCCAGGGACTGCCTTAGATTCCACAGCTAAAGTTATAGTTTCTCTATGTTATGGAATGTTTGCCTTTACAACTTTGGTAGGATTAATACTGTTTGCAGAAGTATCTGCAAATTTAATATCTAGAAGTAAGAAATTCATCATGGGAATACGTTTAGCTGGAGCATTCTTCTTTGTTCCTTTTGGTGCACTAACAGTTCTCGCAGGCTTAGAGCTAGGTAATATATGGTACATATCTGATTTTGTGAATATAGTTGTAGTTTATGTAAATGTTCCAATTATATTAATTGGATCTAACCTTGTATTTAAAGCCCTAAAAAATTACAACGAGACCAAGGGTGCTAATTTTAAGTCAAAGTCTATTGGTGTGGATAGTGATGTTTGGAAATAAAGGAAAAAAATGCTTATGGCCTTCTGTTTATTTCATTATAAATTTGATTTCTGGTTCATCAATGAATTAAAGAAATTTGATAAATTAGTTTTGTGGAAGCTCTTATATATTATACATATAAATCTAGAAGTTTCGGATACACTAACAATTGATAATAGATTTTTCAAGGGTGCATTTCATTTATAATCAGGATTTACACCTTACAAACTTGAATTTATTAAGTGACAATAAAATCATTGATTAAGATAATATGCGAGCAAATAAAAAACAAGTAAATAAATTTATTGAGTCACTATCAATACAATATTGGAGGAATAATTTATGTTAAATATAGGTTGTCATTTATCAGTGTCAAAAGGATATAAAGCCATGGGCGAAGAAGCTCTTAATATAGGTGCTAATACATTTCAGTTTTTTACTCGTAATCCTAGAGGTAGTAAGGCAAAAGAAATTGATCCAAAAGATGTAGAGGCACTATTAGAAATAGTAAAAGAAAACAAATTTGCTATAATACTAGCACATGCACCATACACTTTAAATGCTTGTTCTGCAGATGAAGGCACAAGAGAGTTTGCAGTTAATATTATGGCAGATGATTTGAGAAGAATGGAATACTTGCCTAATAGTCTTTATAACTTTCATCCAGGCAGTCATGTAAAGCAAGGGACTCGGGTGGGCATAGAGTATATTGTAAATATGCTTAATACCGTATTAAAACCAGAACAAACTACTACAGTACTGCTTGAAACTATGTCTGGTAAGGGAACAGAGGTTGGTAGAACTTTTGAAGAATTAAAACAAATTCTTGATGGAGTTACTCTTTCAAGTAGAATGGGAGTATGTCTTGATACTTGTCATATTTATGATGCAGGATATGACATTGTTAATGATTTAGATGGGGTTGTAGATGAATTTGATAGAATTATTGGTCTTGATAAGTTATATGCAATTCACTTAAATGATAGCAAGAATCCATTTGAAAGTCATAAAGATCGCCATGAAAAGATTGGTGAAGGTTCTATTGGAATAGATGTGATTATTAAAGTTATTAACCATCCTAAACTACGTCATTTACCGTTCTTTTTAGAAACTCCAAATGAATTAGAAGGTTATGCTCATGAAATTAAAATTTTAAGAGAGGCATATGTAGAATAGCATGGATAGGTTACATCCAGGTGTCAAGTGGCAAGTTTTGAAATATATTGAATTTTCGGAGGAATAGATATGTTAAATATAGGTTGCCATTTATCGGTATCAAAAGGCTATAAAGTCATGGGTGAAGAAGCACTTAAAATAGGAGCAAATACGTTTCAGTTTTTCACCCGTAATCCTAGAGGTAGCAAAGCAAAAGAAATTGATTCTAACGATGTAAAAGCACTGTTAGAACTAGCAAAAGAAAATAAATTTGCTACAATTTTAGCACATGCTCCGTACACTTTAAATGCTTGTTCTGCTGATGAAGGAACAAGGAAATTTGCAGTTAATGTTATGGCGGATGATTTAAATAGAATGGAATACATGCCAAATAATTTTTATAACTTTCATCCAGGTAACCATATAAAACAAGGGGCTCAAAAGGGCATAGAATATATTATAAATATGCTCGACACCGTATTAAAACCAGAACAAACTACTACAGTACTTCTTGAAACAATGTCAGGTAAAGGAACCGAAGTGGGCAAAACTTTTGAAGAATTGAAACGAATTCTTGATGGAGTTACTCTTTCTGATAAAATGGGCGTATGTCTTGATACTTGTCATATTTATGATGCAGGTTATGACATAGTTAATGATTTAGATGGAGTAATAGAGCGATTTGATAGAATTATTGGTATTGATAAGCTATGTGCAATTCACTTGAATGATAGCAAAAATCCCTTTGAAAGTCATAAAGACCGCCATGAGAAAATTGGCGAAGGTTCTATGGGAAAAGGAGTTTTTATTAAAATTATTAATCATCCCAAACTGCGTCACTTACCATTTTTTTTAGAAACTCCAATTGATTTAGCTGGTCATGCGCAGGAAATTAAATTTTTACGAGAAGGATATATAGAAAAATAGGGAGAATGCTAGGTAAACTTCTATGTCTTTTAAGCAATGATTAGGAAATTTTAAATAGTTTATAAATAAAGCAGTCATGAGAGAAACCTCATAGCTGCTTTATCTTGTAAAAAAGTTACTATTGCTGGGGGCTATTTAATTTACCAATATAAAGATTGCCACCTATGAAAACAGATGAAGTAGCTAGTATAACTGTGGCTACAGCTATACAAATCAAAATTGTATTTGCCTGAGGCATTACAGAAAAGCTTTCAAGAAATTCAACCTTGTCAGAGCTTGGGGATATTGGCATAAAAGATTTTAGAAAAAACAGAAGCCCATAGCCTATGGTAGCAAATAGTGCAAAGCTAGAGTATCTGAGTTTCTTATTTTTTATAAAAGTAATTGTAGTTCCAACAAAAATGATTATTACTAGTATACACAACATAAGCATATTTCCTTTTGTTGTGTTTATTATTTGATGAACTGCAGATTCTGGTGGTGACTTACTAAATCCATTAGGAGACACGAGGTATAAAACACTGAATAGAATGCCTGCCAGCGATAATCCAACAAGGGAGACTACAACATATAATATAATGATGATTACTACTGATAGTAAAAATATGTTTAAGGCTGTATATTTTCTATTAACAGGTACAGTTTCAAACAGTCTTTGATCGCCGTAAAGTATCCTGTTAATCACCCATATGCTTATTATTGGCAAAACAATGGGAATAATATCGTTTGTAGATAATGTATTTCCCATAAATATAAACATATTCATAAAAGTCATAACAAGAATAGCAAAAATATAAGGTATTTGCTTGAATGGACTTTGAAATCTTATATCAATTGGCGGAGTTGAATTTAGTAATAGTCTTTGATAAGCAATGAGTTTTTTTAACATATAAAGCACCTCTTTCCTTTAATCATTTTTTTGCATCCATGTAAAGCATAATGTCCTCAACGGAAGGTCTGGCAGTTTTAACCCCTGATAAATTTTGAAACTTTAAATTTTTCCTACATAATCCCTCATATCCGAAAATTGTTTCCTTTAGCCCTATAAGTTCAGACTTAATTGTATCTGTCATAGTCTCTTTATCAATATGAGCTAGGAGATAGGTATCAAGTATTTCATCTTTTCCTTTAGAAAAAATAATTCTACCATCATCAATCATAGTTATATAATCAGCAATTTTTTCAAGGTCACTGGTAATATGTGTTGAGAAAAGAATGGACCTTTGCTCATTCTGCATAAGTTCTAAGAGTAAGTCCATGACATCTGCTCTTGCAATAGGATCAAGACCTGCTGTGGGTTCGTCAAGTATGATTAGCTCTGGATTGTGACATAATGCCATTACAACCCCAAACTTCATCTGCATACCCTTTGAATATGATGAAAGCTTTTGACTCCCATCAAGTTCAAAACGGTTCATTAGTTCATCAAACCTTCTAGAATCAAAGCTTTGATAAAAGGGTGATATCATATTTCTAATTTTTATAGGTTTGAGATTAAGAGGGTAGATTAAACTATCAAATACAACCCCAATTTTTGCTTTTACCATTTCTTCCTTTCCATACATAGGGGTATTATCGAACAACACTTTTCCTCCTGTTTTTGGAATCATATTAAGTATTGTTTTAATAAGTGTGGTTTTGCCTGAACCGTTTTTCCCTATAAATCCCATGATTGTTCCTTTTTCCAATGAAAAGTCTACATCACTTAAGAAAAAATTGCCTATACTTGCATTTAGATTTTTGATTTCCACAGCCTTATTTGTCATCTTCATTACCTCCATATATTTCATTTAGAACGTTAAACATTTCACTAGGTGATATGTCTACAGCATCTGCAAATTCTTTAATTTCAAGGAGTCTCTCCCTAAGCATATCAATGTGTATTGCTTTAATTTTGCTTAGGTTAATCTCTGCCACAAAGCATCCTCGTCCTTGTAAATTGATGATAATACCCTCTTTTTCTAATTCTTCATAAGCCCGTTTAACGGTTATAATGCCAATTTTAAGATCTTTTGCCATAAGCCTTATTGAAGGTAATTGCTCATGAGAATTCAGCATTCCCTTTAGTACCAGTTCTTTTATTTGATTTTGTAATTGCTGGTATATGGGCGTTTGCGAAAGGGTTGATATAAGAATATTCAAGTACACCACCTCCTTGTCTACTGTTACTATATAATAGATACAGTGGAATGTCAATAAATTCTTTCGATTACAATTAATTCTTAATAACAATATTATTATTAGAATAGCCTTAGCTGAAAGTCTGAAAAATTACAAACCAACAGCAATAAATAAGGAAAACTAAGAATGTTGTTTTTTCGACTACGTTTGCTTTTTCACTTTTATGTTCTTGGGGATTGAGTTGGTTTTCAAAAAAACGTGCAGATAAAATATCTAAAGAATATGAGGAGAGTTAGGATAGCTTAACATCGTAAATAGCTAAATAAGCCTTTTTCTATTAATAAAAGTCCTAGATATCTATGAGAGATTGTGAACAATACATCTAGCTTATACCTTTAGTAAAAACGAGTAAAATCAATTGATTTTACTCGTTTTTATTGTTATGTATGAATAATTATTATATAAAATGAATAAGAAAACATTGCATAACCACAAAGATAAGTATATAATAAGTAAAAGAAAATGACTTAATTCAATAAAAAATAACAAGTATTTAAACGGATAACAAACAATAAGAATAATAGCAATATACATAATAATGTATAAATATTCATAGACTTATTATATTATAAATGAGTCGTGGTACAAATAAAAAAAATATACTTTTGGTTGACCTAGGAGGCTTTAATATGAAGGGTAAATTGATTTTAGAGAATGGAATAATATTTGAAGGTAATATATTTGGGTATTTAGAAGAAAGTGTGGGGGAAGTGGTTTTTAATACGGGGATGA
>NZ_JAHLDL010000013.1 GCF_018861315.1 Clostridium bowmanii
TTAACAAACAGAAAATTGTTAATCCAATTTTCTTATTAATAATAATCGCCCCCTTTTAATTATCTTTATAATTTAGTACGCACTTTTTTACTACTGTGAAACAACTCTGAATAGATTATACTATCAATAATTTTCATTTTCTTAATAAAGTTTGTGATACATCAACTTAAATGAACTATTTAACCCACTTTAAAACTTTCATATAGAGGCTCACATGTTTTTTATTACTATTTTAGTTGGCATTCTGAATACTATAATTGTTTTCTTTGTAAATAGCAGTATGTTATAATCTGTACATTTTAATAAAGCCACTTTTTCCATAACAGCCCCACCTCTATATTTACTTTTTTCCTTAATTATAACACAAGCCAATGATTTCTATAATATCAGTATAACCACTGTGAATCAAAACAAGTGCATCTCCTTCACCTATTTCTACTTTTATATTTTTTCCCTTTAAAAAGGGATTTGTTATCCAATAATTTGATTTACCAATGTAGCTTAAGTCTTTTTAAAGGATAAATAATAACAAAAGACTGCACTATTTTAAGTACAGTCTTAATTGCCCAATATAAAAAAATGTGAATTATTCATTATACTCTTATAGAAGATTAATCTAATTTATATAATTCTTTCAGAATAAAAATCTACATTATTTGATTGATGCTTCATAAATTGTCTGAATTGAATTAGCTAACATTAAATTAAATTCACTGTCTGTTTGCCCGGCGGTAAGTCCTTGCGATAAGGCACGGGAAAAACTAGCTATCAGTCCGTGATTGCGCGCAAGTTTTTCATTTGCTTCACTTTGAGTGTATCCTCCTGATAAAGCCACAACCCTCACAATATGCGGATCATCCATCAAATCATCATAGAAGTTATCTTCTGTTGGTATTGAAAGTTTAAGCATGACTTTGACGTCTTCGTCAAGGGCAGCTAATTGACTTAATATTTCAGTTTTTAATAGTTTTTCTGATTTTTCCTTATCCACGCTGTGGATATCAACCTCAGGTTCAATAATTGGAAGAAGTCCAGCTTCAGCTATTTTCTTGCCAATATCGAACTGTTGCTCAACTAATTTTCGAATTCCTTCTGGATTGGCTTCTTTAATAACTGAGCGCATTTTTGTCCCAAAAATGTTTTTTTCAACCGCCCGTTTTAAAAGTTCTTCCAAATTGGGAATGGGTTTCATGAGTTGAACACCATTTTCAAGTTCAGCCAGCCCTTTATCGATCTTTAAAAAAGGCACAACCCTTTTGTTCTCCCAAAGAAAATCTGTGGTAAATTGATCACCAACCTTACGATCCATAGTGTTTTCAAATAAAATGGCACCCAAAATGTGCTCCGAATTGAATGCGGGGTTAGTAATAATACGAGTTCTCATTTCGTGTACCAAATTGAACATCGCCTCGTCATTTGAATAACTGTCTTTCAAAATGCCGTACTGCAAAAGTGCAGTTGGAGTACTACCCCCACTCTGATCTAATGCAGCGATAAACCCTTTTCCAGCATGGATTCGATCCATTTGTTCCTGATTCATATAATTATCCCCTTTCATTGTTATTAACTGAATATTATGTTTAATTTAATTATAGCACTACAAGCTCTCATAGCTATAGATTTTATATAAACTTTTCATTAATCTCTTTTTGAAAAGCAAAGTGCGCCAAGAACTCCCCCGAATGATTGTAAACCATTTTTAAAATTTAGGTTGACATTTCACGGAATAAATTTTATACTTAATAAATATTTATTTTTAAATTTACGGGGGTAAACTTCTATGGAAAAACTAGCTAAAGAAATTATTACTGGAAAACGTCTAGCAAGAAATGATAATTTAGAATTTTTATTAACTGCAAATTTAAAAGAACTTTGCGCAGGCGCTAATATTATTCGTGAAAAATTATGTGGCAAAAAAGTAGATCTTTGTACAATTATTAATGGACGGAGCGGAAAATGTAGTGAAAACTGTAAATTTTGTGCTCAGTCTTCTCATCATAATACAAGAATTGAAGAATATACATTCTTAGAACCAGATGTAATATTAGAAGATTGTAAAAAAAATGAGGCAAATGGTGTACATCGCTACTCTATTGTTACAGCTGGAAGATCCTTAACTGGCACCGATTTTGATAAAGCAATAAAAGCCTATAAAAAGATGCATGACGAATGTAAAATCAACTTGTGTGCATCCCATGGTATTTTGACAGAAAAAGAATTTATACGCTTAAAAGAAGCTGGTGTTACTATGTATCATGAAAATATTGAAACTTCTAAAAAAAACTTTCATAATATCTGCACTACACATACCTATGAAGATAAAATCAAAGAAATTAAACTTGCTCAGAGAGCAGGACTTAATGTTTGTTCAGGTGGAATTATAGGAATGGGCGAAACATGGGAAGATAGAATTGATATGGCTATTAGTTTATCAGAACTTGGAATTATGTCAATTCCAATTAATGTATTAATGCCAATAAAAGGTACTCCATTTGGAGATTTGGAAAGAATTTCTGAGGAAGATATTTTGAGGACAATAGCAATTTTTCGTTACTTAAATCCAACAGCTTATATTCGTATGGCAGCCGGCAGGACTTATTTTGCAGATGGAGGTTCAAAAATATTTCTATCTGGAGCCAATGCAACACTTACTGGTGATATGTTAACTACTGTAGGAAATAATACTGAGCAAGATAAAATTATGCTTACAGCGCTTGGTTTTGATATTCAAAAATAGAAGGAGCATGAAGTTATGGAGAACACAAAAAAAATTAATATTCATCACTTAACGTTGATTGGGGTTATGGCGGCGGTTACTTGTATATTAGGGCCACTATCATTGCCTATTGGAATAGTGCCAATTTCATTAACTAATCTTGTAATTTATTTCTCAGTATATGTACTAGGACAAAAGAGAGGCACCCTTAGTTATATAGTTTATCTACTCATAGGCCTTATAGGGTTACCAGTCTTTTCTGGATTTTCTGGAGGATTTACTAAATTATTTGGGCCAACAGGTGGTTACCTAATTGGATTTATTTTTATGGCCTTTATTAGTGGTATTTTCATTGACAAATTTTCAAACAAAATTTATATGTGCTTCTTAGGAATGATAATAGGTACCATTGTTGCATATATACTTGGAACAGCATGGTTAGCCTATCAAGCAAATCTAACATTTAATGCAACCTTAGCAATAGGAGTTCTTCCATTTATTGCTGGAGACCTAGCAAAAATGGTAATTGCAGCATTGGTTGGACCTCAAATTAAAAAGAGGCTTATAAGTGCTGGATTATATTAATTAATAACATCGAGACAGGGGATTATATACTACTCTGTCTCTTTGCCCTTAATTATTTCACCCACTAACTTATGCCTCCATGATTATCTGCTTTATGATTTTAAACTATCTGCTATCCCTTTGAAGAAATCTCCAATAGAAGCACACACACCTGCGAACCAACTTTTAGTCTTATCACTTTCTAATGTATTTTTCATTGTACTAGCTACATCCTCAAGCTGTCCTTTTACTTTGCTATAATCCAAGTTTAATTTATTTACTTTTGTCATTAACCCAACAATATTAGTTACATCATCTTTCGACAAATTGTAATTATAATTATTTGTTACATTATTTACTATTTCGGTTATACCTTCCTCGGTCTTAGGTTTGTCTTTTATAACCTCACTCTTTACTTCATTTATTAATCCCGCAGCTTTATCTTGTCCAATTTTTTCACCTAGCTCACCTGTTACTGCCACCTCTTCATTAGCTGTTTTTTTTGTATTTTCATCTAATTTTTTACCATCTTTACTATTTTCAAATCCCTTTAGTATGCCAGTCATAGCTGCCGTACCTGATACCGCAAATGGTGCAGAAACTTTAACATTAGCATTCTCAATTCCTGCTGTAATTAGAGCATTTTTTATCATATTACCATTTACCCAAGTTACATTATGTGTATCTACTATTAACCCACCATTAGTTGTTGGCTCAATGTATGAACATGATATGGCCTTATTACCTAGTTGATCTTTAGACACTGTATCTCCTAGATATTTCTTCTCCTCACTATTTGTAACTTCAACAACGCTGGCACTATTCTTATCTACACCAAAATACTTTAGCATGTCCTCTTCCTGTTGATTAGTCAAATCAGACCCTATAGTAACACTCTTATATGAATCAGCATATACATTGTTTATAGGTGTTGCAAACAGAATTGCTGTTACCATTACACCTAAGACTAATTTCTTATTCATTTAACAAGACTCCTTATTATATTAAGTTTTTGCTCCTTTGGAAAAGCAATTTTAGCTATTTATAGCCCCTCTGCACTAATTCTTTAATTTCATCAACGGCCATACCGTTCAATCCCATTTTTTCTAAAGTTCTACCAGTTGTCCAAAAGTTCTCACTTCTGAGTGTTGAAGCGAGAACTTTTATAGAATCCATGACTGGAGTGGCAACTCCAACCAACTTGGCAATTTCCGCCATAGCGACCAATGAACATGGTGCATCTTCAGTCAGATAGCGGCTACCTAAATCATCAGGCCCTTCTATAGGAATAAATACATCAATACTTCCTTGATAACTTTCATATAGTGTGTTCTTCATAGGGCAATATCCCATCCTATAAAGTCGTTCCCTTGCATTCACAGGTGTATATCTAAACACAGATGCAATTGCGAGACGTTCCTCATCAATCTTTTCATTAACCTTTGCAACAGAGGGAGTAATTCCTTCTTTATAATGATAATGTTTACCATAATATTCAATCTTACCCGCATTTAAAACCACTGGAGCTGGATGACTCACAGCATTCCCGTTATTCAGACTTGTCTCTAGAACGTCTGTGACCAGTTCAATTGCAGGAAATGCAGCAAAAAATATCATCTTGCACATCAATATAATATTCACCGTACAGCTATCCACTTTCCTTGTAGCATAAGGTAGTGTATGCATTTCTGCGATTTTCACGCCATCTAGTTTACCATTGTCATGGAGTACCTTCGCAAATATAAGAGCACCACCAGTGCTCCCAGGTGTAAGTACGATTTTGTCACCTGATTTTATATATGGAAGCAAAGCTTTTGCCATATCCTCCTGTGCATATGCCGGAGCGATAGGCATGATAACATCTACATCACTAAGTGCATCGGCCAAATCGCAAGTTACTTTATATATTTTAGCATCGCCTACAGGACCTACTCCAACACAATGAATAATGCCTGTCTCCATTATATCAAAAACATTCGACTTGAAGCATTCATTCTCATAAATCGTAACACGATAACCTCTAAGACTTAAATCCGCCGCAGCTGCAAATGCACCATTCCCACCGCCCATAATACAAACATTTGTAGCCATAATAATACTCCCTCGTCTAAATTATTTATACTACTTGGTAGTAGTTTTGTTTATAAACTGCTTATTAGTCCCCTCCATATTAATTCTATATATATTGTTATAATAAATTTGGTTCCTAACTATCCAGTTATACCCAACTATTTGGTTAAATTTAGTTGTTTTGATTTTACCATCAATGGATATTTTATATAGAAATGTAGCTTTATCTACTGTATAATCCCCCCAATAATATAAGTTCCCGTTTAAAACGTTGAAGGAATTAATAAATTCAGCATCACATAACTTAACTTTTTCAGTGCCATCTGTTTTCATTTTAAAGATGCTCACTCCTTTTAGAACATCTTTCTCATCAATATAGCTTGAGTAATAAGTAAAATCTCCTTCAACAACTAGGGACTTGATTTTCTCAGCATAAGGTATTTTCATATTTTCCGTTCCATCAACCTTTATTCTGTAAAGAGACTTCATATTTGTCTGTGCAACATCGTCATATTTAAGGTAATAAATGTAGTTTCCAGAAAAATTTATTTTACTTGTTCCATCTGTTTTTAATTTATAAATTCCTTCTGTGTACTCTTCCTCCCCTTCACCACCCATCCAAGCTCTTGCAATATTTTCATAATAAATCCATTCCCCATAAACATTTATATTTGATTTTGTGCAATAACCACTAGTGGTAGACCTAGAATAGGAATCTTTATCTACTACAATGCTTTCATTGCTATTCTTTTTTATTTTATAAAGTCCACCATAACTTATAACTCCACTGTAGTTATTTATGCCTTGTACATAATAATAGTCAAAAGCACCTTGAGTAGTCACACACCCCAAAGGATTGTCACCCCCACTCTGCAAGTTTCCATTTGTATTCCCATACTTTTGTAGTATCTCTTCAACAATATCATCAGATACCACATCTACTTGTCCCACAGCCTTTACCTCCGTAGTATCCTGAAGCTTTGATGCTATATTACCTTTTAGTTTATCTATTGATCCATTACTCACTAAACAAACAGGTGATTTTGATTGACATGAGAGCGCAGAAGCTGCCAAAGCATCGGGATAGTTGTTACCTGTTGTAACATAAATAGATTTAAAATCTATTTCCTGTGAAAATTTATTTAGAACTACTACATTGGTATCATATCTATCATGACCTTGTAGACGTTCAACATTTGGGAAGTTACTTGCTAACCCATCACTTACAACATCATTTCCTCCTATTACATAGGTAGTTTCTATAGCATTGTTTTTAGATATAGTGCTACACCACTAGGTAAGTTGTTTTTCCCAGTAAGTAAAATAGGCATTCCCTTTTGTGCTGCAATAGAGGATATTGATATGGCATCAAATCCTGCCCTGTAGCTAAAACAACAGATTTAGACTTGTCCACCCAACCTGCTTTAGATATTTGTATAGCAGTTTGATATCTATCTTTGCCCCCAATTCTTACTTTTGATTCAGAAGCATTCGCATCATTTATCACTGCGAATGTTAAAAAAACACTACAGCAAATTATTAGTAAAGATTTTATTTTAATTTTCATATGTTCCCCCTTGTAGCATTATGAAATTTTCAAGTTCAATTAAACTATCTTTTAACCTAAAAATAATTCTATATTGTATTATCTGATACCTTATTATTCTTTATTCGGAGAAATTTTGCAATGTTTATTTTGCGAAATACTTATTTTACTTAAGCCATCTATCTATTGTAGCACTATCATATCACACAAAATCTGGGAGATGATAGTGCTTCCACCCTTGCTGTAAAACTTCCATTCCAATTCTTTAATCAAGTGATGAACCATTTCTTTTGTATGAGTGTCCTTTAAGCCCTTGTTACACTCTTTGCAGTCCATCAGCCTGTTTAAATAAGTTCCGGGGGTTTCGCACACCTTACGAGGAAAATCTTTGTGCCGCCCCCAGTGTTCAATCATAAAAAATAGTCCTTGGGGTGTATGTCTCATATGTATGGACAAGTATAAACGAAAAAAACAGATTAATAATTCCTTTTACTGTTGTAATGACTTCTAAGACAAAACCTTTGAAGGCCGACAATACATAGGTTAGAATTCCTGTTATTCCTCCTATCAGTATTACAAAACCAGCTATGAGAAAAATGCCTCTACGCATCTTTGAAATATCTATCTCCTGTGCATTTTCAGAAAACAAACGCATATTGATTAATCACAACCTAATACATAGGACAATGTTTTTACAAGTGTTGTTTTACCCACGCCCGGAATATCTTCGAGAAGTATATGGCCTTCTGAAAAAACCGCCATTAAAAGCATCCGTATTTGATCCGTTTTGCCTACTATTATTTTTTCTACCTCATAAATCAATTGATCTGTAATTGCTGAAAGCTTAGAAATATCCATCTTGTTCTCCTCCAATTAATACACCCCTTTAAAATTCTAAAATAATATTTGAATATGTAATATCAAATTCCCTATTTGGTGGTCATATCTTTATTATAGCCGTGCCGGGTTTCCATTAAATAAGTTTTCTATAACAAAAAAAAGTCAACACAAAAAACATAAATGTTTTTTGTGTTGACCTTCTAAAGCTAAACGCGTAGGTTTTCTTTATTCACTGTCAACATATATTTCATTGTTTCTGAAACTCCTACGCATAAATGCATGGGGTTCTTAATTACTAAATAACTTTCTTTAATGCTCTCACTAAAAGACTTACATTATTTCTAAATGCTTATACCTACAACACACTAACACTAATTATTTTCCCTAAGAATTTTACTACCAAAGATACCTACGTACCCATTAACGATAGCATAACGGCTCACTTCAAAACCGTATTGACTTACTTAAATCCCCATACTTGATATTAATTTAATTCCACTTATTTTTATTTTTCTTAATCTATTAATCTCAACATCATGCAATAAAATTATCATAAGTTTTATTGCATAACTCCCTATTAATTAATTCTAAATCATTTTCCACATTCATAATAAGGAAAGCAGAATAACAATCCCTTTGAATTTGAATATCTTTATTCCATCTATCTTTTAATTCTTTTTTATTATATTCGCCTGTGAAATAACTATATTGAGATGCTTTAACTTTTTGAGTGTTATTTTTGAAATGTTTTTGAATAGGTCTTACAAAATCATGAAGTGAATACTCTATCAAACCATATCTTCTTGTAATTCTAATAATGAAACAGCATTCTGCTGTACACTAACACTGCTTCCTGCCACTTCATCATCATCCTTATATTCTTCAATATTTCCGTCTCCATATGTATTTTTGGGAAATTCATTATCCTTCATTTTATTCCTCCCATTATCTTTTGTAATAAATTATAGTTATCTTATGGCGGAGTTCTTCATTCTACTTACATTCCAATAATACTCACCCTCATAATGCTACCCATGCATTGCAATAGCTCTTTATCCATATTAAAATCCGACCTCCATATCTTTTTATTCAGATTTTGTTTTTCTATAATCCTATTTATATAATACTATTCGCCAAGGAAAAAGTTTTACCTTCTAAAAAGTTTTAAATAAAAAAAGGACTTACCTTCATAATAGTTTATCACTAAAAGTAAATCCACACCTAATAATCAATAAATACTCCTAACTAACCCTATTTTGTAATCTTAGTTTATCAGCTACCATAGCTATAAATTCTGAATTAGTAGGCTTTGCTTTTCCATTACGAATAGAATATCCAAAAATTTTATTAATAGTTTCTATTTCACCCCTGCCCCATGCAACTTCTATTGAATGTCTTATCGCTCTCTCTACTCTAGTAGGAGTGGTATTAAATTTTTCACCTATTAATGGATACAGCTCTTTTGTTACCGCTGATAAAAGTTCAGTATCATTCAATACCATGCTTATAGCTTCCCTTGCAAACATATACCCTTTTATATGAGCAGGTATTCCAATTTCATGCATAATATTAGTTATTTGATCTATCATATCAGCATCAACTGGTTGATTTCTATTTGTTTTAATTTTGGTATTATCAACATTAGGCATTGCTTTTACATCAACACTATCTATGGTTTTATTTGACAGCTGTCTTATCCTTCTAATAAGTATTTCCATGTCAAAAGGTTTAACAACATAATAATCAGCTCCTAGTGCCATGGCTCTTTGTGTTATTCTATCTTGTCCAACTGCTGATAAAACTATTATATGAGGCATTGGATCTAAATCCATTGTATTTAGTCTCTCTAGAACTCCCAGCCCATCAAGAATAGGCATAATTATATCAAGTACTACTAAATCAGGTTTTTTTTCTTCAATCAATCTTAATACTTCTATTCCATTCTCTGCTATGCCAGTAACAACCATATCATTTTTCGTTAATATGTAATCTTTCAGAATATCACAAAATTCTCTGTTGTCATCAGCTATAATTATTTTTGTTTTAGTTTCTTCCATATTTATAATCTCCTCCACCCTTCAGCTCTATATTTTAACATTTATAAATTTCATCTTGATAATTCAAATACATTGCAAAATATACTTATAATGTTTATATTACCATATTCTATAGCATGATAACAATATCTTTTTAATATTAATAATTTAACCGTTTACACGTAACTTCTCTATTTTTTTATTAATGCGAATGAGTTTGTGTTATATTGTTGAACAAATTTGCATAGTATAACTATTAATGTGGAGGTTAGAAAATGAAATTAAA
Source organism: Clostridium bowmanii (assembly GCF_018861315.1). Classification (GTDB taxonomy): domain Bacteria; phylum Bacillota; class Clostridia; order Clostridiales; family Clostridiaceae; genus Clostridium_AD; species Clostridium_AD bowmanii. The sequence continues at coordinate 10,059 of NZ_JAHLDL010000013.1, forward strand.
AACAAATAAATTTAAACATTCTGAAAGGTTCGATTTACAAAGAAGAGCAGTTTCACACATAACTACCACATCATGGCATGAAATACCACATATATCGTACATATATGAACCTGATATAACTGACTTTTACAAGGAATTTAAAATATTGGTAAATAATAAGATCAATTTAGAAAACAAAATTTCATTTAACACTATAATGCTTAAAGTTGTAACGGAAGGATTATTATTATCACCTGCTATATTAGTTTGTAAAAATTTTGTTTAATTGTAATATTTAATTGCAATGCTTGTCACACTAAAAAGAACCATATCTTAGTTGATATGGTTTTGCTTTCAGCGACATACATGAACAATTAATTTAATTTCTCACCAAAAATATGAAATGTAAGTAGATAGTGATTTTATTGCATTTTTATCTGTTTAATGATGTCATAAACAAGTTTTTGAGTTTTTAGAGCCTCCACAGCATCAATACTTGGCTTCGTATCGCCAATTATTGATTTAATAAAATGCATCACAGCATCTTCAAATCCTCTGCGCTTTAAAATTGTATCCCAAGAAGCAGATGCACTTGTTATTAACTTTCCATCCTTTTCAACTTCCATTGTATCCATTTTAACTCTTATTATGGAATTTTCAGCTACAAACTCCAGCTGTTCCAAATTTGATCCCGTATTCCTGTGCATGCCTACAAACATCTGTTTATTATTTTGGCTTTTATAAAAATGTTGAGCATAGATTAATTGATTCTCAGCATTAACTTCGCTCCAGCCCTTTATGCTCCCGACTGGTTCTCCAATCCAACGGGCAGTATCAACTAAGTGAATATAATCATCAAGCAAGGTAAAATCGAAATCCTTGGGTCCAATTCCATTTACTCTGTGTTTTTCAATACGTACCCAAGCAGCATTATTTCCTTCCTGCTTTGCCTTTACATACATAGGCGCAAATCTTCGATTAAAGCCTACCATTACTTTTCTTCCATATTTTATACTCAATTCTGCAATCTTTTCTGCTTCCTCCAAGGTAGATGCTAAAGGCTTATCTACGTAAACGTCTTTTCCTTTTCTTAGTGCTTCTGATACAATTTCAAAATGAGTGGCCGTTGAACTATGAACGAAAATTGCATCACATTCTTTAATTAGATCGGATAAATTTGCAAAATCATTAATACGATACCCCTTACAAATTTCTTTTCTTCTAGTTTCAGTTGGGGAATAGGCCCCAATCAGAGACCAAGCTGTTTCTTTTGTGAGCCTCACATGATTGAAATCAATCATGTTACTTAAACTAATTGTTTTTTAACTATAATACTTTTTCCTAAATTAGGGACTTCCACTTCATTAACATATTTATACCCTAATGCATAATAAAAATTCAGTGATGTTAGACTTGAAGATATCTGTATTGAATTGACTAAATTTCTCTTAGCCTTATCTTCTATAAAAGATATTAGTTTTCTACCAACACCATGTTTATGATAACTGCATTTTACAAAGACTGTATAAATAATATTGTTTTCATAACTTGCAGTGCCGATTATTTCTCCATTTAATTCAGCAACATATATATCACGTTTTTTAGCTTTTTCTATCATGTAGTCAGGTATATATAGCCTACACATATCATTAATAATTTCTTCTGGATAATCTTTGCTATTTATTTCAATCAAGTTTTGCTTTATAATTTCGCATACATTTGAACTATCCATATTCTTAAATCTTCTAACAATAATATTTTCAAATTCCATTATTAACACCTCTCCATAATAATTTCATACAATTGTACCCTTATGTCCTTATTGCGATTAATCATGATCATTATCACTATTGAGCATGCTGAGATATCGATATATGCTAGGATCTGAAGAATATAGTTGTTTTACTGCTTCGTTCACAAATATTACCACTTGCAATGGCAACTATATAGTTGGTATTATACCCAATATTTTGTTAAGAAATCTCATAAACGATATCCAAAGGTTGTAAATATATACAATATAGATTATCACGATAACAAAAGAATATCAATAAAAAATTATTATTGTGATAATAAAAATTCAGATGTTACTTCATTTAAAAATGGTAAGAACTTTAAAATGACCACATCTTACAATAAAATATATTTATATAAATATTTACAGTAAAGCCATTGACTGAAAATTCTTTCGATGATAATATTTAATTATATTATAAATAAAAAAATAAAAATGGAGGTTTTTGTTATGGGAGCAAAATATATACCTGAACCATTTAGAATTAAGATGGTAGAAACAATTAAAATGCTTACTCGTGAAGAAAGAAAACAAAAGATTGCTGAAGCAAAATATAATATGTTTAACCTTAGGGGTGAAGATGTTTATATTGACCTATTAACTGATAGTGGAACAAATGCCATGAGTCAAGAGCAATGGGCTGGTGTAATTAGAGGTGATGAGGCATATGCTGGCGGATCAAGTTACTTTAAACTTGTGGAGGCAGCGCAAGACATTTTTGGTTATAAATATATCCAACCAGTTCATCAAGGCCGTGCAGCAGAGAAGGTTATGTTTGGAATATTATTGGGACAAGATAAATACTCCATTTCGAATACTCACTTTGATACAACAAGAGCACACGTAGAAGCCACAGGTGCAAGAGCCATTGATTGTGTTGTTGAAGTGGCTAAAGATCCAGCAAAGAGAGCCCCTTTTAAAGGAAATATGGATGTTGAAAAATTAGAATCATTGATTAAAGAGTACGGCGATAATAAGGTTGGTCTTGTTGTTATGACAATTACAAATAACTCAGCGGGCGGTCAACCAGTATCTGTGCAAAATGTAAGAGAAACAGCAGCAATTTGTAAAAACCATGGTATTAAGTTGTGCATTGATGCTGCACGTTATGCAGAGAATGCTTACTTTGTAAAGGAAAGAGAAGAAGGATATTCAGATAAATCAATAAAAGAAATTGTAAAAGAAATGTTCGGATATGCAGATATGTTCACGATGAGTGCTAAGAAAGATACAATTGTAAATATGGGTGGATTAATTGGTGTTAAAGACGATGAAAAATTATTCCAAGCTTGTAAAGAGCGTACGATTTTATTCGAGGGTTTCATTACTTATGGTGGTTTATCGGGTCGTGATCTTGAGAGTTTAGCAATTGGTCTTTATGAGGGACTTGATGAAAATTACCTGAAATATCGTATTGGACAAATGAAATATCTTGCGTCTAGACTTGATGAAGCAGGTATCACATACCAATCACCAGTAGGTGGACATGGTGTATTTGTAGATGCAAAAGCGATGCTACCTCAAATTCCGTTCTATGAATTTCCAGCACAAGCTCTTGCAATTGAACTTTACATCGAAGCTGGAATTCGTTCGTGCGATATTGGGTCTTATATGATGGGAAATGATCCTGATACAGGAAAACAAATAAAATCAGAATTTGAGTTTACACGTCTAGCAATTCCACGTCGTGTTTATACTCAATCTCATTTCGATGTTATGGCTGATGCTTTAATTTCAATAAAAGAAAGAGCGAGTGAAATACATGGTTATAGAATTACCTGGGAGCCAGCTGTTCTTAGACACTTCCAAGCAAGTCTTGAACCAGTAGAAATATAAGAAATGACAATCAGAAACTTTATGTTTCTGTTATAGCCTCTGAGGTTGTGACTATGATTTCAGAGGTTTATTATTTACTGTTAAGCTTAAACATCAACCCAGAGACTATTATATTATAAAGGAGGAAGCTAGCAATGAGAGAAAATTGGAAAAGCAGGAAAGGATTTATTTTTGCAGCAGCAGGAGCTGCAATAGGTCTGGGCAATTTATGGCGATTTCCATTTCAAGCATATAAAAATGGTGGAGGAGCATTCCTTTTACCATACTTTGTAGCATTGATTACTTGCGCAATACCTTTAATGATTATGGAGTATGCTTATGGTAGAAAGATTCGTGGAGGATCAGTTAAGGCATTTTCGAAATTAAAAAAGAAATTAGAAATTGTTGGGTGGATCCAAGTAATGGTACCTATAATAGTTATGACTTATTATTCTGCAATTATTGCTGTAGCAGTAGTATTTATGGTTTTTTCCTTGGGACATGCGTTTGGCATTATTAACTGGCTTTCAGATCCAGGACCTATTATGGGTATGGTTACAGGAAGTGCAAAAAATGCTTTAGACTTAGGTGCTGGCATGAGTATTTATATTTTGATCGCTGTTATTGTAGTTTGGATTTGTAACTGGCTTATTGTTAAAAAAGGAATTTCTGGCGGAATAGAAAAAATGTCAATGATTTTCACACCCTTATTAATGGTACTAATGATCATATTTATGATTAATGCGGTTCGTTTAAAAGGTTCCGCAATAGGTCTTGAAGCACTGTTTAAACCTGATTTCTCAAAAATTCTAGTTCCCAGCATTTGGGTTTCGGCTTATGCTCAAGTATTTTTTTCAACAACTTTGGCTGTAGGTGTTATGATCGCCTATGGTTCATATTTAGATGATAAAGCAGATATTGTAAACAGCGCAATTATTACGGTTTTAGCAAATTCAAGTTTTGATCTCATTGCTGGTGTGTTAGTATTTTCAACATTGGGTTACTTAGTTAGTAATATGGGTGTAGAATTTACATCATTTGGTACAGGTGCAGGTGTTGCATTTATAGCATTCCCAATTGCTATTTCAACCATGTCAACAAATGTTGTAATCCAAGGATTGCTCGGTTTTCTCTTCTTCTTTTGTCTATTTATCGCTGGCTTATCATCCAGTATTTCAATGCTGGAATCATTTACTACTGCTGCGTTAGATAAATTTGATGTTTCTAGAGAGAAACTTGTTTCAATTATTTCCATTGTTGGATTCTGTGGCAGTGCATGTTTTGCAAGCTATGCTGGATTTAACTATATATTAGATATAGTAGATGCTTATGTGGGGAACATTGTAATTGCAGGCTTGGGCCTTGCAGAAGTTATTTTAGTTAGTTACATTTATGGAACAAGTAAGCTACGAGAGGAAGCAAATGCTTACTCAGATTTTAAAGTTGGCATATGGTGGGATTATCTACTAAAATACTTTACTCCATTATTACTGGGAGCTGTTGTAATAACAAATCTATTCAATATAATTACTGAATTGCTAAAAAAGGATACGGCGGGAGTAGTTTCTAACATCGTATTTGGTTGGGGAACTGTAATTATAATGATTATTGCCTCCTTTGTATTCTACAAGAAAAAATGGACTGCAAAAGCACAAGAAGTAGCTCCAACTTTAAATGATAAAAAAGTAAATCTCTAAATAAAATGAATGAATAATTGGAGGGATTCATATGTCAACAAGTGCTATAGTTATGATGATCATAGGATGCGGAACGGTTTGGGGCGGAACAATAGTTGCAATTGTTATCGCATTGGCAGTAGAAAAGAAAAATGCCTTACCAACCAAGGTAAACTAGTTAAATAAGAAGAGAAATATAATTATTACAAATAATAGGGTATTTTAAGCATCATGTTTCATGCCTAAAATACCCTTATTATGCTTTCAACCCTTTATTTGTATCTTTGTATTTAGTCACCACTTTCGAATAAGATAGTTAGTGGTGAGATGTTTATGCTCTTATGTTTTTGTCTATTTTTTTTATTATTACGTCATACAAAATACCTGTTCTGCCCACAGCTACAACATCTAAAGTTAACAATGAATGACAGTGCCCTTCTTTACATTCCGGTAAACTTAAGTGTTTATATTTCAGTTCTTCTAGCTTTCCACACTTGTATTTTTCATCACTTACTAATTCTTGCAACTCATTTATTATGTTATTCTCAAATTCATCCCTGGTGTACTCATTGTATGTACCTACTATCTTAGCTTCCCCATATGTCGCCTTAATCCATACCCTAAATACCATCTCTGCACTATGTGTATATTTCTTTTTTAACCTATATTTATCTGACATTTAATTTCACACCTAACCTTTTTTTGTTATTTAGTACTATTTCGCTAATAGCATAATCCATATTATGTTGAATTTTTAAAGTATAACGCAATTTCGAATTTGTTCATCCAGTTCATATTCTGTTTGATTGATAAGGATTCGTTAATTCTCAAATTTGGTAAGGCTAGTGTTTACTCTTTTTCCCACCTTTTTCCTTCTTTACTGGTGCTGTTGGTGTTTTATGAGCTTTTGGTGCTACCGGTGCTGTTGGTGATACTTGAGTACTAGTAGTCTGAACAATTTTTTTACCTTGGCTTATTACCAAGGCTATTTTACCACCCTTTTCGTAGGATGTATTTACCACAGGTGTTTGACTAATAACTAATCCCTTTTGGATACTATCGCTATAATCATTTGTTATATTATCAAGTATAAATCCATTAGTAGCAACAGTTTTCTCGGCAATATCTTGAGTTTTTCCAATAAGTGAAGGAACAAACTTTTTTTCTATCACTGGTTCTGTTGGAGCAGTAGTCTTTACAATGGCAGGTTGCTTATTACCAGACGTCCCATTGGATAGAAGTTTTCCTAGAATTACAACAATCATAATCAAAATAAGTGATGCAATAATTATCATTGCCTTTTTATTCTTACTTATTTTCTTATTTGTAGGTAATACTTCTTTATCTGTATTCATCATTGTGTTTTCATCTTCTGAAGCTTTACTCATAACTGTTGTTAAATCATTTGCTATATCTAAGCCCACCGCTGCGCCCATAAACATTGTAGCATCGTCTTGACTACTATACATTTCGGTTTCAAAATTAGAATGTTCCTTGATTTTCTCTAAAACAGCTGCCGTTTCCCTAGCTGTTTGGTATCTTTTAATTGGTTCTTTTTCCATGCATTTCAGAATTACTCCGTTTACATTTTCAGGTATATCTTTAATAATTTCTTTTGGTGGAATAACCGGTTCTTGGATATGCATCATAGCTATGGATATAGCGCTATCTGCATTATAAGGTACTTGCCCCGTCACCATTTCATACATCACAACACCTAAGGAATATATGTCTGTTCTACAATCTACAATATTTCCTTTTGCTTGTTCTGGAGAAAAATAGCGTACGGTGCCCATAACATTATTGGAATTAGTTGCGGTTCTTGCATCATCAACTTTAGCTATCCCAAAATCCATAACCTTAACCATATTATCTTCCGTTATCATAATATTATCTGGTTTTATATCTCGATGAATTATCTTGCTTTTATGAGCACACTCAAGTGCCTTTGCTACTTGGAAAGCTATATTTACTGTCTCTGCAGAGCTAAGCCTGCCATTTTCCTTTATTACTTTCTTTAATGTTTTTCCGTCGATATATTCCATAACTATAAAATTAATATGTTCTTCTTCAGAAGCATCATGAACATTCACTATGTTCGGATGCGACAATCTCGCAATAGAAGTAGCTTCCCTTTTAAACCTAGCAACAAAATCTTCATTATTATTTAACTCTGTTTTTAATATTTTTACTGCAACAAATCTATTTAATAAATGGCACTTTGCTTTATAGACAGTACCCATGCCGCCCTCGCCAATTTTCTCTAATAATTCATATCTATTTAAAAGCAATTTGCCTATCATATATTTTTTCCTCCTTGAAGAATATTCCTTTCACATTATATCACAGCCAAGGAAGCTATTACTTAAATTTTTCTATTGAGAAGTAGATTGCCTAGCAGCCCTTGAATCCAAAGACAAAAATTTATCTTGTAAAATTAAAAATAATAGAAGCTATAAAAATGTCTATTACATTTTCATAGCTTAAATGAACATCATCTAATTTTCTTACTTCAATATTTCTTCATAATTATTTTTTATTATTTTAAATACCACTTCACTAAATCCAGATTCCGACTTTAGCGACGGAAATCCTTTTAATGTATTATTTATAATTACTTTTATCTCTTCTAAATCAATCTTAGGTACATTATAATTATACTCATCTAATATTGGCTTATAATTATTTCTTGTAAATGATGTTGAATACCATGTACTTTCTAAACCACTATTATTAAGAACTCCTGATAAGCCTAAATTATTATCAAAATTTGGTGCAAGTCCTACTGGTTCTCCATCCTTTCTTAATATTCCAAAGTTAAATGTATGTCTATCTATGTTATAGCACAGCGCATCCATAAATGTAATGTTCAAGAACTCTTCTATGTAACCAAGTTCTTTTATAATACTTATAGAATCATCTATTTCCCAATAATCGCGAACAAAGCTGAACATTGGCTCGAAGTCGACTTCTCCATTATTAGTAAAGTCTTTACACTTAACTAATACACCATCTTCAATAGCTTCATATTTAACCGCATCAAATCCAAGATTAATAGCAATGTTTGCTATTAATACTTCCGCAAAATTTTCCTTATAAGTACCCTTTTTTATCATATACCAACATCCCTCAATGAGCTTCCAGCACTTCTCAAAACTTCCGATGTTGGTTAATTCAGGACTTATATCTAGATCCTTAAAATTTATTTCTGAAGCATTGCCGTATAAAGCAACAGTATTTAGCCCATCAGATAATCTACTTCTTACTTCTTTATAAGTTATATCTTCATTTATCCATTTTAACCAATAGCTATCTGTAATACATATAGCTCTAGCTTTAATAACTATTTCCTTAGGAACCTCTGACCTAACACTTAATCTACGCCTTACCTGCCTTGAATTAGTCCTATGAGTATCTATTACTCTAGTTTGTAGCCACACTTCTAAGGATCCTGCATTCTTATTTATCATTATTACTGGTAATAAATTGTCATCCAAAGATTTTACAAACTCTGTGTCTTTTATTTCAGCTACCTTTTTGTCCTTATACATTAAATACCCAGTAAAATTAGATTCTTCATTTTTCAAATATTTATTTGCTAAGTTTATCAAATCTATTTTTCCCATATAACTCCTCCATAATTGAGTCAGTATTTTTCTTCTCTTATAATATATTATAACCAAGCATTGCATTATAAACAGCGACCCATTTTCTCATCATTCTAAACTCATTACAATATTCTCCTAAACCTTTGTTGTTATTTGAAAAGTTTCTTTAATATATCAAAAATACTAAAACTAGTACGATTATATACACGGTTATAAGCAGCTTTTTTAGGATTTGTAATCCAGCCAAACCCACGTGGTGCTCTTAAACCTAAGCTATTTTTTATTATTCTCTTGGGACTCGTCCTGCTGCTAATCATTTTCTTCAAGCTTGGTTTCCTTATTCCAAATTTCATTTTAGTTCCTCCTAAAATATTTTTCTGTAATTCTATTTACATAGTACCATTCGCCAAAGGAAAAATTTTTCCTTCTATAACATTTTAAATAAAATCCCCTACAAACAACCATTTCTATACTTACACCAACTACACTGTTCACTTTCAGCCTTCATATAATCCTCCAAACTTACTGCAGTGTTCATTTTATAGAAGCTTCCATCCATAGTCTTCATAAGCTTAGTTACCTTACTTTCATCATATTCAATAGAAACCACTTCTCCTGTCTGTAGAAGGTATAGCTTTAAATTTATCTCATCAACCTGCAATAGTTCCTTTACCGCTTTTCCATATATCATTAGTTGATCAGAGTATACTTCTTTGAAATGTTTTGCGTTATATTCTCCGCTTATTTTGTTGGTTTTATAGTCAATAATTACAGCAATTCGCTTGTCACCTTTTTTATATAGTTTCAACCTGTCAATAAAACCATTTATCATCATTTTCTTATCTTCAAGAGGCGCAAGAAGATAGGATACCTCGCTACTGCTTTTTATAAGTTCTCCATAAGCACATTCACTATTTTGTTTTTCTTCCATTTCCAAATAGTTGTTTGCGAAGGTTTTTATTTCATTTTGTAATGCTTCTACCTCATCTCTATAACTTTTTTTAATATCCACATCTTCCTTTGGATCGTCATCCTGGATTAATTTCTCTGCTTCTTCTAAATAAGTCTTATCTAAAATATCCTCAATATAAGTTTCATAATTTTCGCTGCCCTGCTTATTCATATGTTCTAAAACCTTATGAACAATTACCCCTTTATCCGTTGCTTTTATCCCACTTGCTATATCTACTGTTTTTTCTTGTAATTTCATTTCCAGTATTTTGGTATAGTCCGCGTATCTCCCCCCTAAAATATTTTCATAATAATATTTTCTTGGACAGTTACTGTAACTCATGTATTTTGAAGCGCTGGCATAGTTCCTTGGCTTTATTTGTGGTTTAAATAAAATTCTATTTCTTATGTCCTTATCATCCAGTAGCGCCTCTTCCACTATATTGTGTTCCTGCACCTTAATTTGCACAAGATCTTCTGAGCTCATAAATGCAATTGTGTCTAAATTTGCTCTATCTGCTAGTGTTGCATATTTTATCATTTTTTCATAAGTATTTAAATTTTCTACTAGGTTTTCCTCACTTAATTTAAAGTTTCCATCATACTCCTCTTCTTTACCTGTGAGTACAATGTACTGTTTGGCTCTGGTCATAGCCACATATAGTATTCTTATTTCTTCATGAATTTCGTTTGTTAATTTTTCATTTAGAACATCTATAAATTCACTACACTGTTCTCCATTCATGTTATATCTTGAAAGTATGGTATCTTTATAATGTATAAACCCAACTTTATTATTTTGATTTTTGCTTAAACTAATAACATTTCTTTCAATACTAGGCACAATGACAGCCTCAAATTCTAGTCCTTTTGAAGCATGTATTGTCATTATCTTTACTGCCTCTGAATCTTCAGTATCAAGGGCTGCCTCAGCTTCATTATTATTGTTTTCATTAAGAAACTCAATGTATTCTATGAATTCCTCACTACTAAAAAATTCTTCATTGTCATACTGCTCTGCAAGTTTTAAAAGTTTTTCTATATTTCGTAGCTTTTGCGGCCCATTCTTTTTTGCAAGATATATTTCTTTAATTCCACGGCCCTCTATTATACTCTCTAAGATTCTTACAACACTCATTTTTTTTGCTGTAGCTTCCAACTCTTTTAAGTACTCATAGGACTTAATAAGACTACTTTTTTGATAATCATCTGAAAGCTCCTGCACGGCTGTAATCATAGCATCAACAAAAGATACCTCCACAAGCTCTAGTTGCGTTTGTCTTACTTTTAAAAGCACATCATCTGGAAGCTCAAACAGTGGACTTTTCAGTACTGATAAAAGCTTAATTAACTGCTTATCTGTCTGTTTTTCATTAAATCCCTTGACAGCAAGCTCATATAAATTCAATATGTTCTTTGTTTCACTCTTGTCGAAGAACCCAGTTCCACCTATTATGCAGTAGGGTATTTTATATTTGCAAATCTGCTCTTCAATATCTGGAACTATCCCGCGACTTCGTACAAGTATACAAATATCTTTAAAGTTAATTCCCTTATCTCTCAAGAGCTTTATTGATTTTATTACTGTTTCCGCTCCACTAGATGGCTTTTCGGTAACCACTCCAAAACTCTCTTTTATTTCATTTAGAACTGCTTTAAATTCTTCAATTTCTCTTTTATCTTTTATAATTGCCTTTGCCTTTTTTATTAGGTCAGTATCGCCAGATTTTTCATCACTATATGTAACTATGCTTATTCTTTTTTCTATTTTATTTACTTTTATAGTTCCTATTGCAGTTTCTAATTCCACCTTATTTTGATTATCATCCTCATCTTTATGCTTAAGCGGTTGATAATCCTCTATAAGATACTGAAATATTTCATTTATACCCTTTATAATCTCAGGCTCACTTCTATAACATATATTAAGAGACTTTAATCCACTTTCCCCCATATCCTCAGATACCCGTTTAAATATAGTAGAATCCGTTCCCCTAAAACCATAAATAGCCTGTTTAAAATCTCCAACTACAAAGAGTTTCTTTGGTATTAATTTTCCATTCTCATCTGCTGTAAGCTTGTATAATATTTTTCTCTGAAGTTCATTGGTATCCTGAAATTCATCCACTAAAAAGTTCTTGTATCTGTCCTTATAATTATCACACATAAGCTTACTTTCTAGTATTTCAAAGGCCTTCTTCTGAAGATCTCCAAAATCAAACATATCTTTTGAGAGTTTGTACTGATAATAGCTATCATCTAATTCTTTGACCATTATTAAAATAAAACTAGTTAACTTATCTTCTTTAGCTCCTTCTAAAATTTCATGAATATTCTCACTGCTTTCAGCTATATCTTCTCTAAGCTTTAATATATCAATACATAATTGTTCATCTACATATTTTTTCTCAAAGAAATTATAAAGACTATTAACTTCTTTAATATAATTTTCATCAGAAAACATAGTGTTAATTATTTCATTAAGCTTATCTTTTAAAAATACACTCTTTTGGATTTGATTTATTATTGCAAAATTAAAATCAATACCCAAAAATGCAGCATTTTCTCTAACAATTGTTGCAGCAAAACTATGTATAGTGGTAATATTAGCTCTGTTTAAATTATCTAACTGCTGCTGCCATAATGGCCTGCTTTGTTTATCTTCTATTGCAATCTTATCCAATATTCCGCCTCTAATTCTACTTTTCATCTCTAGTGCAGCTTTTTCAGTAAAGGTTATAGCTACAATTTCATCTATAGAAGTACCACTATCAAGTAATGTTAAAAATCTGCTAGTCAAAACTCTAGTTTTTCCAGAGCCCGCGCCTGCTGAAAGAGATATATTTTTCTCAACATCCACAGCCTCGCTTTGCTCACTATTCAGTCCAAAGAATTTAGCAAAACTAAATTTTTCTTTAATGCACATCTGAAGTACCTCCTTTGAAAACTGTATTTTGTAATAATAGCTTATTTTTGTTATACCTGCATACATTCTTAAACGAGCAACTATAGCCACCAAAACTTTTTCCATCGAAGGAACTACAATTAGACTTGTAGTTAAATTTACCTTGTTTTATATCACTGGCTGCCTCTATTACTAAATCTCTAACATACTCCGTAAGTATATTAAACATATCTATATTTACGTCAAAATGCTTTCTTCCAAAATCAGTTGAAGCTTTGTACTCAGTTCTATATAAGCCTTCTTTAACGAGGCCCGTCTTATTCTGATTTTCTATGCTCAAATAAATAAGCCCCATGCAATCTAATTCTCTATTTTTAAATAGCTTACTAAATCTGTTTTTCAAAATGTATTCCACCATATAATAGTAAATCACAATTTGACAATCCTCTCTTGCTAGTATTGCTCCAATATCTGAAATGGAGCGCTTCTTGTAATCATATACCATATATTTACCTGTAGGCATCCACTGATTGTCCACATATTCAAATTCCAAATCAACCCTATCCACCACACAGGAAATAGGTATTCCAAAGACCGCTTTCTCTTTAATTTTTTCTTCTATTAAAAATGGGACAAGAATATTTTTTGTATCCTTCAAATATTTTTTCATTCTTTTAACATCAAGCTCAAGGAAGTTATTCAATGTATTCCTATAACCTTCCAAGATGTTTTCTTTCCTATCATCCTCTATGTCTAACACTCTAAGATTTTGGGCTTCATCATCAAATATCTTATTAAACTTGTCCTCATTAAATACCAAATCTATTTTCCCATTATCCAACAAGTAAAGTTCCTCTATTGATGTATTTTCATAATATCTTTTTAAAATCTCATGATAAAAGGTCCCTATTTCAAGATTATTAAACGCATTCTCACTCTCTTCCACATCCCTAATCCCAAAAAATTGTTGCATAAAATATTGATAAGGGCATCTGAAATATGATCCTACTGCTGATGGTTTAAAATATTCAATCTTACCCTGTGCATACTCACTGCCAATCCAGCCCTCGTAATTATTATAGTCCGCCTGCACTTCTCTATGATATTCCACAAAGCACTTTGCATAATAATCCACTATATTTACTTCAAATTCCAGAGCATAAGATATTCTCTTATCAATATTCTTATCAGTGAAGCCTTTATAATATTTCTCAAATATATCCTTTAGAACAACTGTTTTCAATTCTAATTCGCTCATAACTTCGTTTATATTTATATTGAACCTATCTCTCATGGTTAAAACTCTTTCTTCTTTAATCCCAGTTAAGAACTTAATCTCATCCACAAATGATGAAGCTATTGCAAACCCACCCTCTTCACTTGCGCCTCTATAGGACAGTGTTAAGGTCTCTTTTGCAGCTGCTAGAGTTAGATTAAATCTAATTTTTTCCCTTGAAAGCTCATATCTATAATTTCTATAATTAATGCCTTGTTTATATAGCTTATCTACTTCCATATCTGTGAATAAACCTGCATTCCGAACTACCTTTGGTACTTCTCCTTCATTTAACCCAAGTATATATACATGCTTATAAAATACTCCCTTAGCAAGATCAGTATTTAAAATTTTAACACCATCTGTATTCATATTTTCAATGGTTATTGTTGAATTTAGTGCATAATCTTTTAAGAAATCAGCAAATATAACACTCTCCATATTATTTTCGAGCATGTGGCAGATTTCAAAATTATTTCTTAGATTCTTAAGGAGTCTTTTTAAACCTTCATAGCCTTTTAGTAATACCTTGTCCTCAAAGCACAAATCACTACTAAGACCATTTAAAAATACCGGTTTAATTATTTCATGATATCTCAAAAACTTCTCCTCTAATATATTAAGCCACTGTGAGGCCGATTTTATATCTTCCTCTTCATTTTTTTCAAAGCTCGCAATGATTTTTCTAACCTCTAATGAATCAGTAAGAGGAATTTTATATATCATCTCAACTGGAATTTTAAACTCCTTAAATATCTTTATAATAATTGAGGAATAAAGAGTGCTTTTATTTACAAACAAAGCAATCTCTGAAGCCTTATCACCATTCATTAAGGATTTTTTGATATCTCTAGCAGTTTCTCTAACTTCTGCTTCTATGCAGGGATACTTATTAATCTTTATGCATTTAAATTTTTCGCAAGAGTTTTGCATTATATCGTGCTTACAAATTTGTTTGGGATTTTCATCTATGTTCAACTTTTCTCCTGAGTACAACATTTTTGATATCTGCTTTATCTTTTCATCACTTTTGTACTCTTCCTCTATATCCTCTACTATATGAAAATCCATAATTTTAAGTTTATTAACTATCTCACCTCTTATAAAAGGCTCAATAAGATGATTTCTAAAGGAACTATTTACATAGATATCTATATCTTTGCTCTTTGATATTTCATTTATAAGCTCCAGATTAACCACATCTATATTAATAAAACCATCTATTATAATTGCATCAAATTCATCAAAGACCTTGCTACTCTTCGCAAATTCAACGGCCTTTAAAGATATATCATTTATATCATAGACATTATTCTCACTTAAACTTTTATTGTAAGCTTTATAAATGATATAAATATCCTCTAGTTTACTCTTTAAAATTTCATTTTCTTCATTTCTAACTATATTTAACAGATTATCTTCAGTTACAGTTTGCCTTTTTAATGCTTTTATAAAAGTTCTTATTTCTTCTATAAAGCCTTTCTTAGTGCATATCTTCGTGTAGTATGTAAGATTATCTATAGATTTTTTACAAATACCTTGTATTAAAATCTGCTCGAACTCTTCATATATAATTCTTTCTTTACTTATATAAGGGTCTACAATAAGTTCTTCAAGTTCATCAAAAGTAATAATATATGAATTAATAATTCCTTTATTTTTCTCTATAAGTGCATATCTAACATCCATGATAGCTTCTCTAGAGGGTAATATATAAATAAAGTTTTTACCACATTTCTGAAGTTCTGAGCAGTATTCTAGAAGATTCTCTCTTCGTTTTGTAAATAGTTTTTCAAAATATATTATCTTATTCATGGGGGTACATCTCCTATGGTTGGTAGACTTTTATTGGAAATTATCACTTATTACTAATTATATTGTATCATAAGTTTGGTCAAAATAAATAAAGCAAGCAGTAACTTGTGGTTACGGCTTGCTTGTCTTAACTGTACAATACCTATTAAAGATTATAGGAATATTATCAAATATTAATCTCTAGTTTTATCATATAGCTCGTCTGCTCTTAATATGCTATCTATTACTCTCAATTTTAGGACGTGGCTTTCCCGCGTCATCTCTTTTTTTTCTCCATTCACCATCTACATTTCTTGATCTGTTTTGACCTGCTGTTGGCCCAGTCTTAACTACAGGGCCATTCGTATCCTTCGGACTTGGCATTCGTAGACCTCCTATCTCAATAATTTATATTATACTCTTCTCAAACTTACTTTTTATTAATTTTCCTCTTCCAAGAACCTTAATATTCTATTATTGCACATGATTTGTAAAAGCAAGTTTTGTACTTACCTTAAATTCATAACAATCTACAATTTATTTAGTCCTTATTTTTTTCATTTACATGATCAATAGTAGCCGCAACTCCACCTACTACTGCTGCTACGCCTGCCCCAGTAGCAGTAATTGCTCCTACTGCACCTGCAATTGGTAGTGCAGTTACTGCTATTACTGCTGCACCTGCTCCAATACCTATTTTTGTAATTAACTTTATTAATCCCATTTTAAACATCCTCCTTTTTTATCATCTTCTAGTTTTATTGACTTCAAATAATTACAAAAAATTAACATGCTAAAACCCTTAGCTTTGTATTTAGAAAATAAATATTTTTGAATCTAATACCCAAAAGCAAGTTTTAAATTCTGACATATATTTTTGTTAAATTTATATAAATAATAACATTCTACACAAACTTTAAAATTCCTTCATTTAAAATAAATATTTTCCTTAATTATCCCCTGTCCTACAACTATGCTCCTATTTGCACAAAAGAGTAAAAACCCCTGAGATGACTTATCATTTCCTATTATCTCTATAGTTTCATCCGGTAATTCCATTATTTTATTTCTATCTTCATTCTTTTCTTAAATATTATTTCCTATTATCTTTTCAACCTCTTACAAACATACATTCCCTCATCTGCTCGCCTTATTAATTCACTAGCAGATATTTTACTGTTAGTGTTATATTCAGACAAGCCACAGCTTAACCCTAGCCTGTGGTCACAATTATCCCTTTTCTTCATTTCATAAATGTTCATACATACCCTTGAACAAATACTTCTTGCCACTTCTAATGTTGTTTTTGGGAATATAATTACGAACTCATCACCACCTATTCTAAATACAGTATCAGTTTTTCTAATATTTGCTCTCAGTATATTACCAATTTCTGTTAGAATTTTGTCCCCCTCATTGTGACCATAAGTGTCATTTATTTTTTTAAAATCGTCAATATCAGCAAAACATATTATAAAATTTTCTCCTTGCCCCTCTGCCTCATCAATAGTTGTCTCTAAAATTTTCAAACCTGCTCTCCTGTTTAATACTCCAGTTACATAATCCAAACCTGCTTGATGTTGCAATTCAATTTTCATGCTTTTAAGTTCTAGTATAAGTTTATCTTTTTCCTCTATTATTTCTATAAGCCTTTCATTTCCAACTTCTTTGTAATTCAAATACTTTCACCCCACTATTAAACATTTTTAAAAATAATAAGTTAAATCTGGATAGAATACTTTTTAGGCGCCTTGCGTAATTAATATTTATATCTATAATATAATTGTACAATTGAGCAGCTAGAAAAATTTTCCTTCCCATAATGTTTTTTAAAATTATAATATATCTTTTCATGCGACAGACAAAAATAAACTCCCAATTAAAAGATGCAGAGTTCTCATCTTTTAACGGGGAGCTGAAATTAAATAAAATGCCCTTGTTTTTCAAACAATATTTTTAAGTTGTAATCTATATCCCATAAACCTTATTCATATCCCTTACACTGTCTCTAATCTCTTCTCTGAACATTACCGGTTCTATAACCTCTGCATCTGCACCAAAGCCCATAATCCATAGCTTTATTCCATATGTACCATTACAAACAAACTCATATATAAAATATTCCTCATTTTCTTCAACTAGACTTCCTTCAAGTAAACTTTTTTCAGTTACTACCTTAAAGCAGCGTTTATTAAACTTAACCTTTACTCTTGTTTCATCACCACCATACATATACCAGGTTCTTTTAAGGTAGTTATAGACATTAAACTTACTGTCTCTTTTTCCTTCTTCGTCTAAAATGGTTACATTTGATATTCTATCAATTCTAAAATGTATTAGGCAATCTTTTCTTTCTAAATATCCAATAATATAGTATTTACCAAGTTCACAAGCAAAGCTGTAGGGTATTATTGTGTGGGTCTTATGATTTCCCACAGCTGAATTATAGCTAAAGCTTACTTTTTTCTCTTCAGAGATGGCCTTCCTTAAGTTTTTAATATTGAATTCAATATATTGATGATCAATATTAGAAGATTTCTCAAAGTGAAGCATCTCAGTCAATTTTTTAGCTTCTTTTTTAGGTAGCAAGGCGAGTAAGCTGCTTTTTATTACTGATATTTTAGTTTCCATAAATGTTTGAGATTGAACTAAAGAGGCTAATATTAGATTTACATCCTCAGCTGTAACAGGTTGTACATATTTATTGGCCTCTAGTATTCCATCCCCATTTACATCAACGTCATCATTTACTCTATAACTTTTTTCTGACTTATCATATATAATATCCGTTTCCCATTCCTCATTTAATTCTTTCACATAATTATGAATGTTATCCGGTGAAGTTTCAAATATATCTGCTATTTCTTTTGGTGTTTTGGCTATTCCAGCTTTTATTAATCTAAAAGTTTCGAGTAACCTTCTACTTTTACCATAATCACTATAGGGTAACATAATATCAAGTCCTTTCCAATACGTCTATCTAAATAGATTATATCAGAAAAACTTTGATATTACATATAACTTGTATCGTATAGTTTAAAGTTATTAACTACTTAAAAGGAACAAAAGATATTTTGTTATTTAATAAAGTTACAATTCCTTTAGAATACAATTGTAATACTTTTCCTTCATAGCTAGTTTGAGTTCCAGAATTAACTTCTTTTATCACACTTTTCACTTCATCATTTTGATAAACTTTACCATCAGGCGAAATAAATAAGTCATTTTTTGTAGAAGGTATTGGTAGATTTAAAACTTTCCATTTCCCAGTGTTCTCTAATGTTTTACCATAATAAATTTTGGTAACCAAATTATTTTTCACTTCTCCAAGGTACATGTTATCCTCAAAGTCACTACCAATTAGCGTAAGTTTTTCTACACCTTTAATACTTATAGGTTGATCACCACTTGTAGCATATATTTTATTGTAAGTTAACCCTTCATACACCAATTTATCTTCATGGCGCACTGATGCCATATTACCCACAGAACTAGGTATTGTGCTCGTTTTTGTCATTTCACCCATTCTGTCGATTCTATATAAGCTACTACTCTTATCTCCACTTATCACCAATAAATAAGTAACTCCTGTTAAAGGTGATAATTTAATATCTTTCACTTCAGAGTTTATATCGCCCAATGCTAAATCTTTTATTTTTGCTTTTTCCCTTTTTAGTACATCATAAGAATATAATACTAAGTCACTAGATTTAGCATCACTTTTTTTCTCTACTAATAGTATTCTATTCCTATCCGGGAGCCATTTGGGAAAAGAAATTTTAGTTCCATCTTCCGCCTTTATATTTTGAATCTTTCCATCACTACAATTAACAATTTTTAATTCCTCATTTTCAAAGTAGGATAAATATTTACCATCATAAGATACTAATATATTTTTCGCATTTGCTGGTACAATAATCTCCTTATTTTTTATTATCTTACTTTTATCGTAAACAACCTCTTTCGTAACCACTTTAGAATCATTTGCTAAAAAATAATTATTTATATAAAAGAGTCCTAAAAATTGCAGAGATAAAGATACTACTGCCCATATACCTATTCTTTTCTTCCATTTCATAATGCTTTCTCCTTTAATGTTAGATATTCCTGATAAAATTTTATTATTATCTCTTTTCCACATAGATAATTGAAGGTACAGTTCTCTCACCAGATTTACCGCAAGGATTATTTATAACCTCATCATTATAAAACAATGTAGAAGAAGAGCCTCCATCTAAGTTAGTTGCATTATACGCACCATTGTCATACAATACGTCCTGTGCCTCTCTTAAAGTAGCCCCTATACTTTGTAGCTCTCTCCCATCAATAACTAATAATAGTATTGCTCCATCTTTCCTTTGTGCAATACATGTTCTAGGTGCAATTCCCCATCCCCCATCACCCTTAGTTATAGTTTTTTCACCATTAACTATCATAGCTGGTCCAAATGATACTGCTTCAGTTACCCCAATACTTTTCATTTCTTTGATGGAATAAGCACCAACCAACAGCTTTCCTGATTTAGTAATGGCTACAGCTTGTCTCTTTTGATTTTCATTCTTCATACCATTGTAAACAATTTTTCCATTGGACATTATAACTCCAGAAGGATTTGCCCCCACTCCAGTCTGTAGCGATTCAGAAGCTTTATCTGTAAACCCACCACCATTAATAGCTGCAATGGCATTATTATCTTTTGCAATATCACTAGTGAGCTCACCTTCCTTGCCCAGATTATTGCTGTAACCAACTTTTAATCTAGTTGGATCATTAATTACTAGCAAAGACCCTTTAAACTTTTTACCTGTTACATCATATCTTTCAATACTATTATCATTTTTACTTTTTACATTTACACCGAAATTTACTCCTTTTGAATTATCTTGAGCTATAACAGCTACTGTTTGTTCGCTCATAATTTTATTTATTTTTTTATCTGATATAAATGATGTTGCTAGCCATTGTAATGTATAAGTAGTCATTGCTGCACCTACCACTGTACTCTTCACATTTTTAAATGGTCCATAATAAAGCATAAATGGGCTTGTAACAGTTGTAAAAATTAATTCAAATATTATAAATAATAAAACAATAGTGCTTGTACTTCTTTTAGTTTTTCTAATTTTCTCTTTTTCTTTCATAAGAACCATCCTTTTTCTTATTAAATAACTAAATCAAATTCATCTATTCTTTTTCCAATATTAAGATACACATTACCGCCTCTTTCTCTTAAATGCTGGCCCTATTATCACTATTATTAGCATTTGATTTATTAAAAGAGTAAATTATTATTTTACTGCATATAAGCCCTAAAACTATGCCCGCTAAAATGTCTGTAGGATAATGTACATATAAATATAATCTTGAAAAAGATATAAAAAATGCCAGACCTAAAAACCAAAATGCATACTTTTTAAAATATTTTGCTAGCACTCCTGCAACTGCAAATGAAGAAGTTGTGTGCCCTGATGGGAATGAATAGGACACAGGCTTTGCTATTAAAAGGTTAAGTGTTGCTGGCCTTATACGCCTAAATACATGTTTAAATATTTCTTCTCCTAAAATTGAGCTTAATATTAAAGCTCCTAAAGCCATAAAACCTATTTTTCTATATCTTTTACTTATTATAAGAATAGTTGATATTATAATCCATATCATTCCATTATCACCTAAGTATGACGATACAACCATGACTTTATCCATAATAGTTCCATGCATATTATCTTTTATATACAATAATATAAAACAATCAAATCGCTGTATTATGGATATCATTTTCATCATTTTCACCTTTTTTTCTTTTTTCTTTTATAAACATTATAACTGCTGGTAATAAAGAAATTATTATTATAGCTATTAACATATAAGAAAAATGTTCTTTTATAAATGATAGATTACCAAAGAAATAGCCTCCACCTAGAAATAAACTTACCCATAGACCCCCACCAATTATATTGTAAGGTATAAATTTCGAGTAATTCATTTCTCCAATACCAGCTACAAAAGGTACGAAGGTTCTAATTATAGGAATAAATCGTCCGATTACGATTGTCATCGAACCATGTTTTTCATAAAAATCCTGAGCTTTTTCCAAATGCTCTTTGTTAATATACTTTAATTCTTTTTTCTCCAATATTTTTTTACCAATCTTTTTACCAATATGATAATTAGTACTATCTCCAAGTACTGCTGAAAGATACACTCCTACAAAAATAGTGAATATATTCATCGATCCAATTCCTGCCAGTGCTCCTGCTGCAAATAACATTGAGTCTCCTGGTAAAAATGGCATAACAACCAATCCTGTTTCAATAAATATGATTAAAAAAATAATAATGTAGGTTAATAACCCATACTGCTGTATTAGTAAAGTCAAATACTTATCAATATGCATTATTCCATTTATAAAGCTGATTGGAATATCCATGTTTTTTCCCCTTTCGTTATATGAATCTTCTATATATTTTCCCACAATTCATATTATATATTGGTAAGATTAAAAATAGATTAAAAAGGACTTAAATATAGCTTAAGTTTTATGATAGCTAACAATAAAATAGTTGCAAAAAAGTTGACACCCACGTGGCAAGTGCTCATTACCAAAAAAATAATGGCTAGGCACTAAATGCCTAGCCATCATACTCAACCAACTTCTTTTATTCCTTGTTTCAAAATATTTTCTGATGCATTTCCATCTCTATCATGAATATAGTTGTATAGGTTATCGTAAATAATTTTCATTGAAAACTTATTTGAAAAATCATTTTATTAATTCCATCTCTATTTAAATTTTCTTTATATAAGTTTTCTAACTAATCTAACATATAACTTTCCAATTATCATTCACTTTTACCTTAACTGTTTTTCTTTCAATAATATAATTTGCAATTAGTTCAGCCATATCCATGGGTATATCTTTAAGGATAGGTTTACCTTTAAACATTAAATAATCACCACCGCCACCGGCTCTGTAATTATTCATTACCACAGCATAGTTCTCCTCCATGTTAAGAGGATAATTTTTATAATTGATTTTCGTAATTCTTGAATTTATGGGTTTTGAAGATTTCGCCACGCACTCTCGTGACTTCAGTCATGAGTTAGTGGTGTTAAGTATTATTGTATAAAATATAAGTAAATTACACATACTAAGTGTTGATACCACTGCGTTTAAAATATCTATAATATAATCTATTCCTTCCCTCATATCATAATTATAATGTTGAAGTTTATTATAAATACCAGTCTTGCTTACCTCTATTTCCGCATTAACAATAGTAAAATATTCTGCAGTTCTTTCTAATGCTGCCTTAATGTCAACACCTTTTAAACTTATTACTTTTAGAGTGTTTGGATATTTATAATTTGATATGATATCTCGCATTGTAACATTATGCTTAAATCCCTTGCAGTTATTATCAAAAATAGAGGTACAAGATATTTCAACCTTAGCTGCTTCCATCTGAACATTATTTATAAACTCAGCATAAGCATTATCTTTAAGCCTTGTATTTAAATGGTCTTTAATAACCATGCCGCCTTCTATATGCATTATCCAAATAATCTCTGCCATAATTAAATTCATGATTACCAATTACAGCAACATCATATCCCATAAGATTCATAGATTGAATCATTGGATTTGGTATATTATCACTAATTTTAGCATGAAAGTATGTAAGTGCAGTACCTTGGAGCATATCCCCATTATCTATAAGTAAGGTATTCTGATTTATTGCTCTCTCTTTAGTAATTATAGTAGATAAAGCTGCTAGGCCACAGTTTACATAGGAATTATCCGAGTAATTTATGGGTAATACATACCCATGAACATCGCTGGTTTCTAAAATTGTTAGTAGAAATTTTTCGTTATTACACATATTAAACTCTCCAATCAAAGCTTATCTTCTATTTGAATATCTTATTAATTTATATCCTTATTTTATCATATCTAATGTAAAAAGTTACAATTTCCTATTATTATTGCATACTTTAGTTGATATATACTTTTATTTTGACTATACTGTATGCAATAGATTTAAATTTATGGAGGTGCAAAATGATTAAAGATTTAGTTTTGAAAAATAGATCATACAGAAAATTTTATCAGAATGAAGTTATAGAATTAAGTACTTTAAAAGAATTAATTGGCCTTGCAAGGTTATCGGCTTCAGCTGCAAATCTTCAACCATTGAAGTACATTATTTCAAATGGTTCAATTAAAAATGAGAGCATATTTAAAACTTTAGGATGGGCTGGTTACCTAAAAGATTGGGATGGTCCTATAGAAGGTGAAAAACCAAGTGCATATATAGTTATGCTTAACGACTTATCTATTAGTAAAAAGCCGCCTTTAGATATAGGTATATCAGCTCAAACCATACTACTTGGAGCTGTAGAAAAAGGTTTAGGTGGTTGCATGCTGGCCAATATTAATAAGGTAGAACTAGCTTCTGTTCTTAACTTAGATGAAAATTTTGCAATTGACTTAGTCATAGCATTAGGAAAACCTAGAGAAATCGTTGTTATTGACGAAATGAGTTTACCTGCAGATATTAAGTATTGGAGAGATGAAAAAGAAGTACACCATGTACCTAAAAGATCATTAGATGAAATTATTTTAGGCAACAACAAATAAAAATAAAACAAATTCACATTTTCGATTTAAAGAGGATATACAAAAATTTTATAATAAACATAAAAAGCTATGAATAAATATTTCATAGCTTTTTATTTGCTGTTTTATTTTCAGTGAAGCAAAGTTTAAGTCATATCATAGAAAATCATATTCTACTTAACATTTATTATAGTATAAATCTGTCTATTTATCAAAATTAAACCTCACTCACTGTTAAACTTAACAAGAGCTACTCTATCTAAAAATACTGTGAATTGTTTTTTTCTATAAACAATTCACAAAAATAACCGATAATATAATTAGCTATTGTATTATATTAAATTATAATGAAATAGTAATGCAATTATTTAATATATTTTACAATTATACCAATGAGGATTTTTAATGAAAACTAAGATTAGTACTAAAATAATTATCGCCATAGTGAGTTGTTCCATTTTGGTATCAGCAATTGTCGGAATCACAAGCATTGTTAAATCCACGAGCATTATTAAGCAGGAAACCACAGAGAGACTATTAAACATAGCTTTTAGTAGAGGCAATGAATACACAATACACACTACAAAAGTGGAAAATACTCTAAATGAGTTATCCGGACTAGTTTTAGGAACAATGGACTTATCTAAGGCTAAAGATCAAAAATATATGGATACCTATGAAAAAACTTTTAGTACGTTAATGAAGAGTTTAGGAGATAGCAACACAGGTCTTGTAGGGATGTATATGACTTTCGATCCTAAATTCACAGATGGAAGTAAAATTCGCGAAATATATTATGATTATGATGAACAGAAAAAACAAAGCGAAATCTTTCTTGATGATGAGAACTCAGAGGACTTTGTTGAAAACAATGTTAACAAGAATTGGTATTATGCTCCAATTAAAGCTAAGTCAGGATTATGGTCAAAACCTTATATAGACTCAGCTAGTAAAATGAATATGATATCTTATACCATGCCCGTATATGCTAACAATGTATTAGTTGGAGTTGCTGGTATTGATATTTCTTTCGAAAGTTTAAAAAAGATAATTTTAAATACAAAGATATATGATACTGGATCTGCATTTTTATTAGATAAGGATTATAGTTTTATAGTTGATGCAAGTAAAAAAGAGACTGAAAAACTAGATACATTAGATAACGGAAGATATAAATTTATAACTGATGAGTTGAAAAATAAAAAATCAATGGCCTTAGAGACAAGCTTTGAAGGCAATAAACAAATGATGGGCTATTATACTTTAAATAATGGTCAAATTATGGGAGTTAATGTGCCAAGCTCAGAAGTATTTAAAGATTTAAACAATTCAATATATATTATTATTTTAATAATAGCCCTTGGAATTATAGTTTCAATTGTTATAGCATTAGCTATTGGCAGAAGAATATCTAGACCAATAGAAGTTGCCACCAGGTTTATAGACAAATTATCTAAGCTAGACTTAACTTATAATGATAAGAACATTAACCAAATGCTCTTAAGCAAAGATGAAATTGGTATCATGGGAAATAGTTTAATAGAACTTAGGAAAGAACTAATAAAGGTAGTTGAGGAATTAAGCAAGGATTCTGCTGATGTGTTAGAGTCTACAAATACAATTTCTGTAAATGCAGATGAAACATCCTATTCCATTACTGTGGTTTCTCAAACTGTTGAAGAATTAGCTAAGGGGGCTGTTGAACAAGCAAGGGAGGCACAAGATGGTGCTTATAAATTGAATACACTTGCGGGTGAGATAGAAGAAGTTGCGGCTAGTGTATCGAGTCTTAAAGAATATTCAATAGAAATGGAAAAAATCCAAGATAAAGGTAGTAAAGCGATTAAAGAACTTAATGAAAAACTCCAATTGAATGTACAAGCTACTGAAAAAGTAGCTAATAATATAGACGTACTATCAAATAAATCAAACTCAATAGGTGAGATTATAAGTACCATCCAATCTATTGCAAGTCAGACAAATTTACTAGCCTTAAATGCGGCAATAGAAGCAGCAAGAGCAGGTGAAAGTGGAAAAGGTTTTGCTGTGGTAGCAGATGAAATCAGAAAACTAGCAGAAAAAACTGCTATATCTACACATGAAATAGATGATATTGTAAAACAAATTCAAGGTGAAATAGGTTTGGGCAAGAACAATATGGATGAAGCTAAAAATACTGTTAAGGAAGCGAATTTTGTAATGTTAACATCAACAGATGCCTTTGAAGTTATCGGAAATGCAATATATAATACTAAGTTAAAAATACAAAGTATTGCAAATAGCATCAATAAAGTAGATAGTGAGAAAGAGGATATAGTTTCAGCTATTCAAGGAATATCTGCAATAACTGAGCAAGCTGCTGCATCAACTGAGGAAGTCGCTGCAACTATGGAGCAGCAAGAAGCAGCTATTAAAAATGTATCTGGAACCGTAGAAGAATTAAAGGAATTAGTAGTTGTATTAGATAAAATAGTAGGTAGATTTAAAATCAAATAAATATGGATAGGATTTTTAATCACAAATATGCCTTCCTCTTAATTAGATTTAATTAGATTTGACAGCAATATTAACCGTAACTTAACTCAATAAAAGTATTTAGTTTCGGTGGATTAGTATATATCCTTGTTAACTGTTAATTAAATTCTTGTTAAAATCTTATTAAAATTCATTAAATTATAATTAAATTAAAAAAGCTGCGAATAAACAATTCACAGCTTTTTTGTTTAAAAGAAGGCAATAATTACTTAACGATTAACATACTTGTTGTAAAAATTTTCATCACTTGATGATAGATACATAATTCCTTCAACAAATCCAATTAGAGCTGGTATATAAGTCCAACAAAATACTAAATATAGAATTTCTTTTCCATTTTTGCCTAAATAAAATTTATGTATTCCCAAACCCCCAAGAAAAATGGCAAGTAATCCAGCAGTAGTTTTACTTTTATATTTAACAGGAAAACCTGCTGGATTATACATAAGCGGTGCTTGTTGTGATTGATACTGCTGCTCCTGATATTGTGGTGCTTGTGGAGATTGGTACTGTTGGGATTGGTATTGTGGTGCTTGTGGTGGCTGTGGTGATTGGTATTGCTGTGTTTGTTGTACTTGGTGTTGTGCAGACTGAGCGGCTATAGATTCGCCACAGTATTTACATTCTGTTGCATTTAAATCAATTGACGCTCCACAGGCTGGGCATTTCTTTTCACTCATTGAAATCTCTCCTTCAAAATATTTATTCTAACTAAAATTTACTAGGAAACTGTGTCTTGTTTTTTTCTAAATTGTAATAACAATAATTACCCCTTATACCCCAATATATAGAGAGTCCTAGACCTATCCATGTTACATCCATACTAGTTAATAAAATATTCACTGCTAAACTCGCTAAAGACAATCCCCATAATCCCTTTGTAAATCCACAAATCCATGAAAAAAAGAATGCACTCCAATTCCACTTTCCTTTATATGTTTCGTTGCTTTCTCCTATCTTACGGAACTCTTCTTGATATACATCTAACTTTGCAGTATTGTTTATGAAAATCACTTCTGCAGTAAAAGGGGTTCTAAGTATGTGTTTTTTCGACAATTTTCTTATTTACTCGCAAATTTACTTATCTTAACTAAAAATGCTTAAGTTATGACCATTAGTCACAATAAAATAAAAGCGCCACAAACAATTAGTGCTTGCAGCGCTTAATAGGATACATTATAGAAATTATTTGGATGCAATTTTAATAACCCCACTTAGAATTATAATAAGAGCAATAATTTGATAAACAACAAATTTCCACTGATGGTGTACCAATTTGTTTGTGTCTTGTGATTGACTATAACTAGTATCCATATCTTTATTTTGTTTTAATTTATTCATACTATCACCTTCCTCTCTATATTATCTATGTTTGTATCCGAAAGCATGTTGCAATTGATATATTAAAATTGTTAAAACACATATAAGCCATCGTATATTTTCATTATACTACAGTATTCAATATATAGCCTTATTTTGATCTAATACATACCAATATATACCAATCATACCTCTGTGCATTGTAACTTTATTGTTAAATTTAAATAAATTCTTGTTAAGTTTTACAAGATTCTAATAAAACTCAAATGAATTTTTATATACATTATAGAATATTATTAGAACTTTTATAGTAGTTTATTATAAGATATTTTTGATCACTACAGGGGGATAAATAATGAGAACAACCTTTAAAAAAAGACCTTCAATAAATCTTAGATTTGTAACCTTTGTTTTTTCTATACTAATACTAATATATATGATTTTCACTATTTTCTCCAGCTTTGAAACTCCATTAAAAAAGCCCCAATATGTTTCACATGGCCCTCAATACGATATATTAATAAATAAAGATGATTTAGTCTCCTATTCATCTACATTTTTAGGAATGCAGTACTTATGGGGTGGCACAACACCAGCCCTATCGGATATTACCGGGAAATATATAAGCGGTGGTTTTGATTGTTCAGGGTTTGTGCAGTATATTTATAAAAACTTCGGCATATCTTTGCCTAGAACAACAATGGATCAGGTAAACAAGGGTACATCTGTTAATATAAATAATCTTCAAATAGGTGATTTAGTTTTTTTTATGACGAATCCAATTCTACCCTATGAAGTATCTCATGTAGGTATATATATTGGAAATAATAAGTTCATACATTCTCCGAAAGAAAATGATGTTATAAAAATTTCTGAATTAACTGGATATTATAAAGATAAATTTATAATAGGTAAAAGACTGAGTATTCCATAAATACCTATTCATATCCGCTTTCCTAATATTTCAAAATATATTTATTTAGATATTATTTTAGTGAAAAAAATAAACTCCGCATGAGAATATGCGGAATTTGCCTATTGTATCTAAGTATAAAGGTAATTTTAAACTTGAAGTAATTATTCCAAGTACAATATTTAATGCAATACATATTGCCCAAAAAATTGTGATAAAGACCTTTTTATCTCTCATATAATAATACCTCCTATTTTTTACCTTTAACATAAAAAATTATATAAGAAAATTATTATTAAATCTAATTCACAATTTATATGGGTTTAACTTTACCTATAGATAAACCATATACTTAAGCGATTACTTTTTAAAAGGATTCCTTATTATTTCTTTGATTTTATTTATAGTAGATTCAGTTAACGTTTCCTTGATATCGTCTGGCTTCATACTTGTTATCTCCCATGAATTATCACTGCAAACCTTCATTATTTCATATACCATTCCTCTATTTTCACTTTTTTCAGCTCCCCAGCTCAACATAAGTAATCCATCCTTTCCCCCACTAACAACCAATTCTATTTTTACCTTATTGTCATTTATAAACTTCATGATAATAACTGCCATAAGGGTTGATTGAATCCTATCATAGTAAGATTCCCTCATAAGTATTCTTATATCTCCATCGCTGTAAATATGAGGCTTAAATTCATTATGATTATTATATAAAATATCACTTATTGTTCTTATATTTTCTCCTTCTATAACTAAATTTCCTACTTTCATACGTCATATGTACCTCCTATATTTTCTAAAACAAATTAGTTTAACATCTTTCTTGCAACATAATTATTATATTTTACTCCCTTTACATTGGTTTTATAAACTGTCTTAAATGTCTTCAACATAATTTTCATCCATATAACCAACACTGTATAATTTACCAAAACCATCTCCAGGTATAATTACTCTGTATTTAGCAATAGCTTTTTTCTTTTGGAGAGTGTTTTGTTCCTTTTGAATTGACTTAATACAATCTTTTTTTATTATAACAGTTTTTCTTGATAAATTTCTATATCTCAAGATAACGAAGTCTTTGTTCGAATATAAACCATTGTCAATAAAACTTATATAGTGCCAAATCGCTAAAATAGGTACTAATATAAATATATAATATCCATAAGGAACATAAATAGCTACTAAGCTCATTACTACACATTCAATTAATAATCTAAATACAAGAAATCCCATTAAAGCTTCCCTAGGAGACTTTATTAAGTCATAAGTTATATTCATTTCTGGTAGAATATCCTGAAAGAACTTATTGATCACCTCTCTTTTCCCACTAGGACAAATCACAGTGCTTCCTCCACCTTCTCCAACTTCTCCATAACCTGCAGTGTCAACTTTTAAAGAAAAGTAACCTAATGACTTTTTAATAACTCCCTCTACTAGTGTTAGACTTTGAATTTGCTTTACTGGAATAGTTACTTCTTTTTTATCAAATAATCCATAAGATAGTTTAATATTATCTTCATTTCTTATAACTGTAAATTTGTAATATTTTATTATAGTTGCAATAACAGATATCATCCATAAAATAAGCAACATAATAAAAATAAGTGTTACTCTATATTTTATCATACTTGTAGTATTAATGCCTTTAATTGCATCTTCACTAAATACTTGAACTTTTCTCATAACCTCTTTAGATGCTATATCCTGTATCTTAAAATAAGCGTTTATAATCATAAAAAATCCTGCCAAAATACCACTAGACATTAATGACATCATAAATAAATCTTTTACTGAACAATTGATTTTTTTTATATTTGCGCCTTCCATAATTTCAACGTTAGCACTATTTCTATTTTCTTTAAATATGATGCTTTTAACTCTTAATGCTTCTTCCTTGGATAATAAAATAGATATTTCAATCCTATCTTCTCCCCTAGCGGTATCAATTTCAAGTTTGCGCACATTAAATAACCTTTGTATTACCGAAGATGATATATCTGCACTTTGTACTTGTGAAAAAGGTACCATTCTCTCATGGGTCATAAAAACTCCATGTTTAATAGACAGAACATCATCATCTAAATAATACCCATTTTTCTTCCATCTTACTGTGGCTAAAATAATAACTAGGAGCACAGCAATGATTACTACTGAAATTACAGTATAATTTCCTCCATACTTCCCAGAAACTTTAAAACCTATTGATACTATTAATATGAAAAATATAACAAATGGGACTACTATATTTTTTATAAATTTAAAAGTTTCTGAAAATATTATAAACTTGTGGGAATTTTTTAGTTCTCTCATCTACTCCCCCCTAAACAATATTTTTTATATTTAACATATTATATTACTTCAGTATTTATTTACTAATAATATCATCCCATTATAAACCACTAAATTTAAAATCTTATTACCCCTATTCTATCATAGTATTTAGAACATTAGGACAATAGCATGAATTAAGAACAAATGTTGATGTAACCAATTATGGGTGTTACAATATTAGTAGAACAATATAACTTATATTAGCTTTATTCTAATTTTAGGAGGATTAACATGGGAAAAATGAGTTTCTTAGATAAAAAAGAAGATAAGGACCTAAAGAATGAAATAGCAGAGCTTACAGATAAGATGGACCAGCTAACTTTGGTAATCTGGGCTACTGATTGTGCAGAGCATGTGCTATCACATTTTGAGGAAGAATATCCTGAAGATAATAGGCCAAGGAAAGCTATAGAAGCAGGCCGTGCATGGGTGCATGGTAAGATATCTGTAAGCGAAGCTCGTTGTGCTGCTTTTGCAGCTCATGCCGCTGCCAGGGATGCTGATGATGGTGTTGCTCGCAGTGTTGCTCGTGCTGCTGGTCATGCCGCTGCCACCGTCCACGTTGCTGGCCATGCTGTTCATGCTGCTAATTATGCCGCCACCAGCATTTCCAAGGAACGTACTTGGCAACACCAACACTTGCTCGACCTTAGAAAAAATTCCTAGTACATTCAATGTACTAGGGTAAATCTAATTAAATTTGACAAGGTTTTTAACTATGGCTTAACTCTGCAAAGGCAATGTTTCCAGCATATCACTGGATTCCGGAGTTAAGTGTTAATTAAATTCTAATTAAATTTAACAAGATCTTAATTAGAATTTAATTCAACAAAAAAGATAAGCACTAAGTGCCTATCCTTTATAAAATCACAGATAATATATTACTCCAGTGTAGTTTATTTCTGAGTCTTCTTCATACTCTGCATAGTCAATATATGCACCTTTTAGCTCTATAACATTTTCATGTATGTCAAAGCCTTCTATACTTATTGTTTCTATTACATTATTTTCATTAACGCAGGTAGCCAATGTATAATAATATTCTTCTTCCGCATTATATATAATTGTGGTATTTAATATTCTAAAGGTTGCTTCCTTTCTAATTAATCTATCTACATTTACAATTTTCTCAAATTCACTTTTTTCCACTGGGTTATTAGTTTTTTGTTCCTTAAATAAAAAACTCATTTTTATTACTTCCCCCCAAATACATCTACTGTACTTACTTGTACAAAACATTTATCTCATTGTACTATATTATAGATAAAATGGATATATAAACCATAATTAATTTCTATATATTTTTAAGCGAGGCTTTATACCTCGATTTATCTGATTTAAAATATGTCAGTAAAATCCCAAGAAGCAACAGAAAAATATTTAGAGTGAATGGAAGTCTACGATCTATGCCCGAAAGAATTCCTGCAATCCATCCAAATGGGGAAGTAAACGCAACAACGATTACATATAATATAGCCATTATTCTAGCTCGTTCCTGTGGGTCTACAAGAATTACTTGCATAGAATCCAAAAGTGGACTTATAAAGGATATACTACAAGCCTCTAAAATGATACTTATTATAAGAATAAAATATCCACTGTCTGGGGTAACAATTAAGAGAATTTGGCTTATTATGAACAAGGAAAATCCAATAATCAAAGGCTTCTTAAATTTTAAGGCTCTAATTTTATGAACTAAGGTAAAGAAGAATATAATCATAATGGTGGAGCGTATAAATGGAAACATCCCTATGAATTTAGCTGGTATATGAATTCTTTCAGTTACTATAATTGCCCAAAAAGTATTATTAACTACTCCTATTATACTCATAATAAGCATAATTCCTAAGGTAAGCAAAGTTTCTGGAGTTTTGAGTATTTGTATAAAAACAGTGGAATATCCCTTAAGTAGGTTAGGAATATTTGTGTGCTTAGTTTCTTCCATTCTAATCATGCCTTGACCTGTTTCTTTAGCATACTTATTGAGTATTAAAAACTTAGAGGTCATTATAAAAAAAGAAATAATATAAAGCACTCTAACGGTTGGTACCAACTCAAATTTACCTATAAAAAATCCTGATAGTGGTGCAAAGAATGCAGCACCTAACCCTAATATATAAACCCAGGTATAAATATTAACAATTTGCTCTTTATCACAATCCTCAACTAATAGACAACTCCATGAATTCATTGTGACACGTGAAATACTATTTATAATAGCTGCAAGCACAAAATGAGAGAAATTTCTTGAAAATGCCCATATTAAGCAGGGAATGCTCCAGGATAAAATGTCAAAAATAAAAGTAGTTTTCTTCCTACCTAGCTTGTCTGTAATCACTCCTCCAAGAAGCGAAAAGATAATTTGAAAAAACATTCCTATACTGGCTGTAAAACCAATTTGGCTATCTGTTAGTCCTAAAGTATACATATATATAGAAACATAAGGAGCAAATAAATTAAAAGGAATACCCCATAGTGGTTCAGTATAAACACAGGCTCTAGGGTTGCCTTTTAGATGCACTAAGGTATAAATTAGTGGGTGTTGTTTTCTCATAGCTCTATCCTGAGCACTAAGTGCCTATCCATCATGCTCCACCAAACTCTCTTTTAAATTCCTTACCCCACCCCTTGGATCAGTTACATCTCCTATATATCTAGGAATTAAGTGCACATGTACATGATTTATGGTTTGTCCAGCATATGATCCTACATTTATGCCTATATTATATCCTGCTGGCTCATATTGAATATCAAACATTTCTCGTGCCTCATGCATTAAGCTATATATTGCTTTAATTTCTTCCTCAGTTGCCTCAAAAAAATCAGCGAAATGCCTCTTTGGTATAATTAAACAATGACCATTATTTACTGGGAAATGATCAAGTATAGCATAGGTCAATCTATTTTCTACTATTATTTCTGATTTACTATACTCGCAAAATATACATTCTGACATTATTCTTGTCCTCCTTATTTTGGTATTAAGATATGAATCCATGGTCTTTAATCTTTATTTTCAGTTTTAAGTTTAGCATCGTACTCATCATTAAGATAATTAAACATAGCTGCGGTGATAATATCATTTTGTGGAACATCATTATATTCCATAGCCTTAAATACTATTTTTCCATCATCATACATCCGATATTGAATTTTTACAACTACCGGGGTGTCATGATACAAAACGTTCCCCGTGATTGTAACATACTTATTCCCATCTTCAGCAGGGTCATAAATTTTCCAAACTGTATCAGATATGCCAGCATCAATAAGGTTACCCAAGATTACACCATCCTCCATTTTAGACTTCCTTACAGCTATAACTTCAGGTGATTCCTTAATATTGCTAATAATACTTTTCATTTCTTGCTTGGATTGCACATCGCAACCATTTATGGGCATTGAACCAATCGCAAGCAGTAAAATATAAGATATTTGTTTTAATAAACCAACTTTAATTTTCATGATTTGCCCCCCTTTAGCTTTCTCATTATTATGATTATTTTTTCTTCTATATTATCTTGTAAAATTAATTTATATATTAACTTACATTGTTATTTTATTTTACCATATTTCTCACATAATCATTTGATAATTCTTATACATTCTTCTGTTACCGTTTAAATATAGTAATTTAGAAGGAGCTTTGTCCAATATGTCAATTTAATTGTGGATTTTATATAGCTAATGAGGTAAAATGTACATAAGCAGAATATTACGATAATAGCTTGTTTTTCTATAAAAAATCAATCAGTGTACTAGCAAGCACACTAGATATTGAATGGAGGAATTTTATATGAATATTTTTTTAGTGGATGTAAACTCTGATAACTGGATGGAATGTGTGAGTTTAAAGGTTGCAAAGACTCAGAAGAATTTTGTAGCAACTAATTCATTTTCTTTGGCACAATCAAAATATGAACCTAATTGCACACCCCTGTGTATTTATAATGATAAAACTATGGTTGGCTTTGTTATGCTTAACGAAGAAGTGGATGACAAAAAAATTTGGATTTGCAGGTTTATGATTGATGAAAAGTTTCAAGGGAAAGGATATGGCAAGGGAGCCTTGGTAAAAATAATTGAATACATTGTCAATAATTATGATTACCAGCAAGTATATCTTAGTGAAGCACCTGAAAATTCAATAGCTAAAGGCCTATATACTAGTTTTGGCTTTGAATTTACAGGTAAAATTGAAGATGAAGAAGAGGTTATGGTTTTTAAAATTAAGTAGGACAAGTATATACTAAAATCACTTTGGTCGATATGGCTCAACATGCCATGTCGATTTTTTTTTGAAATGCCTAACTTTTCATTTGTACTTTCATAATAATAGTCAATAAGAATGGGTAGAATTATTCCTCCATCTAATTTACGACTAAAAAAAGAGGCCTAGGCCCCTTTAAATCTTGAACTTCAATACCAATTCATTAAGTTTTTGTGCAAGCTCTGCTTGAATTTGAGAGGTTTGTGCTACTTGCTCCATAGCTTTTGTGGTTTCATCAATATTAATTTGAATATCTGATGTATGCTCTGCAGAAAGTTGTGAGTTTTGTGCCAGAGTTTGAACTGCCGTACTAATCTGATTTACTGTGGCTTCAACTTCCTCTGACATCGATGCAATTTCTTCCGACATAGCACTGACAAATTCTCCATCCTCACCATACATCACTCCAGATTTTGAGTATTGTATTAAAATAGGTTTAATATTTTCTACAATGAATTTAAGTATATCATTGCTATTTTCAGATAAATTCTTAAATGCATCTTGTACTTTTACTATAGTACCTTGAATGCTATTTACTGTTTCCGAAGATTTTTCTGCAAGCTTTCTTACTTCATCTGCAACTACTGCAAAACCCTTTCCCTGTTCTCCAGCTCTAGCGGCTTCAATAGCTGCATTTAAGGCAAGTAAATTGGTTTGTGTTGCTATTGCTGCAATTCCATCAGCCATAATTTTTATTTCCTCTACAACTTTTCCCTCTTCTATAGCTCTTAAAATGCTTTTTTCTCTTTCTTCATAAATACTATTAGTTTGCTCCAATGAATTTTTAGTATATATTTGAACTTTTCTTGCTTTATCTTTAATTTGAGAAGCATTATCGCCACCCTCCATAGCCTTTGAAGATAACTCCTCCATACTTGCATTAACTTCCTCAACGGATGCAGATATTTCCTCTGATGTAGCACTGGCTTCTTGAGCCGAACTATTTATTTCCATTGTTGAACTATCTATAATTTCTATCTTAGATGTTATTTCCTCAACCGCAGCAGAAATTTCTTCAGAAGATGCACTCATATCAGAGGAATTACTCATTATCTCTTTTATTAGTTCTTTAATATTCTCCTGTGCAGTATTTAACGCAAGACCTGTTTGTCCAAATTCGTCTTTTCTTGTAATACTCATTGTTCCAGAAAGGTCATAGCTAGATAACCTAACTGCTAGGTCCTTTATTTTATTTAATGGATATATTATATTTTTAGTTAATATGTAAGCCAAAAGAATTATAATTAAAAATGCCATTGCTGTATAAATTATAATTGCATTCTTAGCCTTGTTAAATTGAGCTATATTATTTGAATTTACCTGCTGCGCCGATTGATTATTTATAGCAATACATTTTTCTGCTTTTTCAAGCATAGAAATTCTTATTACCTCAAGTTCTGAATTGAAAACTTTAACTGCGTCCTCATAGTTATTAGATTTTACAAGCTCAATGACTTTAACACCTACTTCTTTATATTTTACTAAATCAGTGTTGAAATCCTCATAAATCTTGTCTTCTTCTATGGATGTTGTAGCTAGATTGCTATATTCCTTATCATATTTTACATTGTCATTTACTAATTTATCTATATTCTTTAGTTGCTCGTCTAATTTTGATCTATCCCTTTCAAAAACGATTTTAAGTGTATCCGAGCTAATTCCATTTAGATTTCCTTTGATTTCTTCCAAATCTTTAATGGATACTAAATTATTACTATATATAGCCTTAGAACCCTCATTTATTTTGGCTGAACTTACTATCCCCTCTACTCCTATTAAAATTATAAAAATACAGACTACTGAAAATACTGATACAAGTTTTTTCCTTACAGTTAGATTTTTAAAAAAATTCACGTTAACGCTTCCCCTCTGTTTTCATAATATATGCTTCAAGATCATTTATAAAAAGTGGTTTGCTATAATAATAGCCTTGGATTATCATATCTGTATTCTTTTAATTTTTTCAATTGATGCCCCCGTTTCAACCTGTCATTATTTGAATCATTTACAATTTTACACCATATTTTATTTTAACCTTATTTATATCATAATTCAACTTTATTTTGTATTTTTTTTAACAAACTTATAGACGTAATGTCCTTTTTTTCGACAAGTGTATGCTAAATAAATTTTTAATAATTTTTTGACCCATTCGAATAAGTAATAGATTTTAAAATACTCTTCACTACCACAAGCAGCCCATATTTAGTTTTAATCCAAGAAATGGTGTATACTAATAGAATATCTAAAGAAAAACATCGCAATATATTTAGGAGGGGCGAGGATTAACATGGAAAACGCTTATAAAGAAATTGAAAAAAAACCATTTGAAGGATTTAATGAGGAGGAAGCAAAACTCTTTGTTGGGAAAAATTCTGATTATTACCTTGATAAATGGAAATCTTCTAAAGCACCTGATAAAAAATCAGGATGGAATTGGGCTTCATGCCTTTGTGGTACATTTTGGTTAGGATACAGAAAAATGTATTCTATAATTTTGTATTTTCTTTGTGCTTTTATTGTAATTGATGTAACCCAGCTTTTCATTAAATTCAATTTTAATAGAGGTTTTTCATTGGCTTCTTCAATAGCATTAGGTATTCTAGGAAATACTTTTTATTTTAATTATATGAAGAAGAAAATAGCCAAAATTAAAATGAATAATCAATATTCTGAGAATCTTAATCAAGAAATAATAAAAGCCGGCAACGGAAGTTGGGGTGGAGTTGGGATCGCCTTTCTAATGATGACTGGATATGCCTTTTTAAGTTATGGCATTGAAGTTATTATTACAAGTATTATTTAATTCATCATTAGCATTATCATTTAGAGAGTCATAGATTAATAAATTATTATTATCATAATAGATAGAGGCAGGGATATTTTCTGCCTTATTTTAATATTATATACATATTTATACTCATTTTCTTACAAATTGTTACTTTTTTCATTGTATAGTTTAAAAAAACGAAACTAAAAGTTATTATAATATACATTATACTAAATTAATCATAAAAAAAAATAAATACTTTGTCGTTTAGTGTAATATAGTGTATAATAAGTGCATAAGTTAAATTTAATGCACTAATTATTTTTTATGGAGATGTGATATATGAATAACAACAAAGGTGAAAAATTAAGTACGATTTTATATAGATATATGAAAGAGAATGAAGATAAAATAATAAATAAAAATGAGCATTATAAAAACGAAAAGAAAATTGACATGGATAATAATTTTAAAGAAGGATTAAAAGAACATTTTAGAAAATTAGCTTTAAAAAACGAAAATAATATAAAATACAATATAGCTCAATCAATATAAAATTAATATTCCCCAAATAAAAAAGTAGTTAAGATATATATCTTAACTACTTTTTTAATACAATATTTATCAGATTTCCATAAATTCGAATTCATTTCCACTCCATTTTATAAATTTCTTTAAATCAACAACGGATAAATTCAATGTGGCAGTATTAACATTAGGATGAGAATTAATGAATTCATTTTCCAAAATACTTTTGTCAACAATTAATTTTACAGCATTGGTTTCATCATTAATTAACCCAAATATACTAACACCCCCTGGTGTTAATCCTAAATATTTCATTAAACGTTCTTTAGAAGCAAAACCCATATTTTTTTCGCCTATTTTTTTCTCAAATTCTTTAATATTCAATGTTTTACTATCTTTTGTAACAATTAGATAATGATGATTGCCTTTATAATTTCTAAGGAATAAATTTTTAGTATGTACACCTTTCATATCCCCAGTAAACTCTTCCGCCTCTTCACATGTGAATACAGCTGGATGTTCTCTTTTTTCAAAATTAATGTTCAATTCTTTAAGGACTTCATATACCTTGTTTTCATTATCTGACATTTCAACATCCCCTACTATATTATTATTTACAGTAAAAATATTTCTTAAACAGTGTTTTTACTATTTCCTCAAAGGCTAACTCTTTCTAATAAATTGTATCCTTATCTAATTATACAACATATTAATAAAAACAGGAAAAATTCCAGCCATTTTGTAATATAATTTAAAGAAAATTGACTTTCATCTATTGTTAATAGCCTATTAATTTAGTATTTATATAGCTTGGGTTTGCTTATAAATCTGTTGATTTTCTCAGAACCCATCAACATAATTAATATACAGCACAGTAAAAAATACGGAAAAATTGCAATACTACTTTTATAAGCAATAAATCCTAAAAGAGGTGGCATAAACATACTTCCCATGTACGCAAACCCCATTTGTAATCCCATAATAGATTGTGACGCACTCTTTCCAAAACGTTTCGGTGTTTCATGGAGCATACAAGGATAAATTGGTGCACAACCAAGCCCCAAAAGAATTAATCCAATCATTGAGAAATAAATCGGTAGAGGTAATAACAACGAAATTGCTCCTATAATACAAAGAACTTGTCCTAGTCTAATTAGTTTTCTATTATTAAATTTCATTGTAAGAAACCCAGATAGTAAGCGTCCTAAGGTAATTCCCGCATAAAATAGAGAAATCCATCTTGCAGCCTCGCCAGCAGATAACCCTTTATAGTTCACTAGATAACTGCTTCCCCATAATCCTGCTGTACTTTCTGTGGCACAGTAAAATACAAAAGAAACCAAGGCCAATTTAACACCAGGCAATTTTAAAGCACTGATATTATCATTACTTTTCTCATTTTCATCAGTTTTATCACATTTTATTTCAATCTTGTTCCATAATGATAATGTTATAAAAAGCACAACTACCAAACAAATCTGGATTATAAAAATTGTAAAGTATCCTTTTTTCCACTGATTGTTTTTTGATATATATAAAGACATAATAACTGGACCTAAAGTTGCACCAATTCCCCAAAAACAATGAAGCCAGCTCATATGTTTAGACTTATAATGTAATGCTACAAAATTATTTAATGCTGCATCAACTGACCCACCACCAAGTCCTAAGGGTATAGCCATTAAACATAACCATATAAAAGAATTCGAAACTGAGAAGCCAAATAAAGCAAGAGCCGTCATGGTTACACTAATAAATGTCACTTTTCCTGTTCCAAAGTGTTTGATTAATTTACCGCTGAGTAAACTTGAAATAATTGTTCCTCCAGAAATAATCATGAATATTATTCCGGCACTAGACAATCCTACAGATAAATCAGTCTGCATAGCAGGCCATGCGGAGCCTAATATTGAATCAGGTAACCCCAGGCTAATAAATGCCAAATAAATAATAATCAAAAGTAATGTTAACATAATACCCCCATTTTCAGTTTCTCACTGAATAAATTCATATATTTATTTTACAACTTGGGTTATTCACATATAATAAAGGCAGGGAATATCCCTGCCTTTATTATATTATAATTTTAAGAAAATGCATTTTTTTATAATCATAGTCCTTTTTGTAAGTCTCATTAAGTTGATCATATGTGTGTTGTGATATACGAGGTTCTCTACTCCCAGAAGTTTCAATAAATGAAGTTATTATTGCAGCATGAAAAATAGTATTATGGTGGTTCTCATAAAATATCAAATCCCCAATTTCAAGCTTTGCTATATCCTCCACTTCTAAACCTTTAATCACATTTCTATTTATCCTTTGATTTACTTTTAAATACCAATATAAGGAGTGAGCAACAGTCCAACAGACTGAACCTTTATTCTGTTTTATGTCATACCACCATGGTCTAATAATATTGTAATCCATGGGTGCTCCCCCTGAATTTAAGCATTGGGAAACAAAATTAGTACAATCCCCACCGTCTTCATTTATAACTGAAAGATATTTATATTTTTTATTTGGCTCAAGGGCATATTTTATAGCATAATCCGCAGCTTCTATTCTATTATATTTATTTAGCATAATTTACTCCTCAAAAATTTTTATTAAAATATATTATGCTAATCATATAGATTGTTTCCAGTTAATTTAAAATAAATTTAACTTTTTATTTTCTTTGGAACTATGATTTCACCAGATTTCTCTAGTGCAATCTTTGCAGCAACTGGTCCTATTATTGAGTATATAAATGTAGAACATAGTATAATAACACGGATTTGTGCTGCATATTCTGGTATGAGATTACCGGCTACTACAATTAATCCTAAAGCAACACCTGCTTGAGGCATAAGTGTAGGTCCTAAATATTTGCATATTTTCTCCTCTTGTTTAGTAATCTTTCCACCAAGCCAAGCCCCTAGCATTTTACCAATAACACGCACAACAACATATAAAAGTCCAATAACTCCTATTCCGCTAAGTGCAGAAATTTCAAACCCAGCTCCAGAAACAACAAAAAATATCATGAAAATTGGCGGGGAAAAGGAATCCGTAATTTTAATAACACTCTCAATATCTTCATAGATATTAACAAGCACACCACCAAGTGCCATACAAGCTAGCAAAGGCGAACCATTAACTGATTCTGCTACCCAGTAGGTGATTAAGATAAATGCAAAAATAATACAAAGTCTATTTGATGATTTTTTAAACCATCGAAATATTAACTTCATGAGGATACTCCCTACTCCACCCAAAATAAAGGATATCACTATTGAATATATGGGAGTTAATATTGATATGAAAATATTAGTATTTAGACTAGATGACATCATTTCTACTATAGTAGTTGCAAATCCAAATCCTATAAGTGCAACCGCATCATCAATGGCAACAACACTCATAAGCATTGATGTTAACGATCCTTTAGCCTTATATTGATTTATAACCATTATAGTTTGAGCTGGCGCAGTAGCTGCTGCAATTGCTCCTAATAAAATTGAAAGTTTTGCATCAAAACCAAAAATAATTAAAGTTCCAGTTACCAATATAATCGCTCCAAAAGACTCTGTTATAGCTATTATCACAGGAGAAATTCCAACTTTTTTGAAATATGCTAAATTGAATTCGCTTCCGATTGAAAACGCAATAAAACCCAATGCTATAGAAGATATAACAGAAAAACTGTTAACCATATTAACGGGAAGAAAGTTAAAAAAGGATGGGCCTAATAAAAGTCCAGCAATCAGATAACCAGTTACATTGGGAAGTTTAACAAATTTAGCAAGTCTACCAAAACCTATTCCGGCAAACAGCATTATAGCAACTTCAATAATTATCTTACTCTCCAATTTTCCTAAGTCCCTTCGTAAAATCAATTGGCACACTAAAAACTACACCAGTATTCTCTTGTGAAAGGTCTCCAACAACAGACTCAATAGCAATGACAGCTTCAGGAATCTTCCGTTCCTGAATAACAGCAAATATTACCTTGCTTTTTTCTCTTTCAGGGTTTAAAAATGCTCTAAGAGATCCTAAAAAAGGGATTTCACCTTCATCATGCTCTTCACTTAATAATCTAGCCATACCCATGCTGTCCAAAACAGTTGCTCCACTGATGTCAATCCTGGCAAGCTCAGTTAAGACTGCATCTAATTTTTCTGTTTTATTTAATATAAAGAAAAATAGTTTCATATTTCCTGGTTTCTTAAACCTAAACATATCTGAATATTTAAGTTTAGAAACCAGTATTCACCTCACCTTCTATTTTTTGTATTTATGAAAGCCGTATACTATTTGGTCTTGTTAGCTCGTTCTAATTTTACTTAATACAATAAGTATATTCCTTTTATTGTTATTTTACAAATTCATGTCGATTTTACTCGATATAGTTATTTGTAATCCTTTATATTCTTAAATACTTTTTAATCACAATCTATTATCTGATGCACATAAATTATTTCTCTTCGCAAAAATGATCATTTTATTTTATTTTATTTTATGCTGTTTAGGTATTTTTCCTTCACAAGGTACACCTATCTGACATTTTCCACAACCATATCTAGGTTTATACTTTTCAGCTGTTTGATCTAAAAATTTAGAACATATCATGTGATTTTTACCGTCTTCTATGGAAATTGCGTTAACTGGGCATTTTTTTACACATGCACCACACATTGAACAATATTCATAGATGTTTTCGTACTCTCTTTTATCCGGTGGCAAATATAATTCTGTAATAATACTACCAAATCTTCCGGCTACACCTTTTGCTGTTATAAGACCTTTCGATAGCCCAAATGTTCCAAGTCCACATACAAAGGCCGCATGTCTTTCGGACCAATTGCTAGTAAACGATGCTTCGGGATGTACTAAGCCACCCTTTAATGCAGTTTTTGCCCAGAACCTTTCCTCTAAGGCAGGAACTAGACTATTATATCCAGCATTTATCAACTCTGCTTTCAGGTATTTACATAACTTATTTATAAAGGCTTGTCCTTCAATACGTCCATGCAACCATTCTTCAGAAGGCCATGCACTATCCCTTCCATTTCCCCTTTTTACTGCTTCACTAAAGGGTAAAAAAAATGAGATAACAGTCTTTGATTGAGGTAACCATTCTCTAGGTAGCAAAAAGTGTTCTCCAATTACAGACGG
Source organism: Clostridium bowmanii (assembly GCF_018861315.1). Lineage (GTDB taxonomy): Bacteria > Bacillota > Clostridia > Clostridiales > Clostridiaceae > Clostridium_AD > Clostridium_AD bowmanii. The sequence continues at coordinate 54,314 of NZ_JAHLDL010000013.1, forward strand.
CTTTTTAAATAATGTAAAACACTCATCCTCTGAAGAAGCATATCCAAAAATCGGAGCTTCAAAAATCTTCATTCCCACAACGTTTTCAGAAATAGCTATTTCTTTTATTATATAATTTTCTTTCGACCTGTAAACAAACTCTGATGCTATTTTAAGTAGGTTCTCTTTGTTCATGTCATAACCCCTCCATCTTATCTAAAATATAATATTTTCTTATAATATAAATATAACATATATTTGTGTTAATAGTTTACATGGAATATACAGTTTAAGTTTTTCACTGTTTTTTCTACTACTGGTGTAAATAATAACTCTTCACGTGAATCAATATTTGATTGCTTATAGATTTTCAACTTTTTGAAAAATAAAATCACAATGAATAAGAATAAGACGAAGATATATACACATACTAAATAAAAATGTGGTGCTATTACTCTTTCATAGTTTTTAGAAGGTGCTATTAAATATTAGCCTGAAAGGTGAGATAATATGAGCAATAAATTAACTGTAACCAAAAATAAAATGGCTTCATTAGGTATAAAGAAAAACGAACAAAATGATTACGAATATATTGATCCTGAAGATAAGAACAAATCTAAATATAAGTCAGTTAGAAAGGAGATTAAATAGGAGATTAAATAAAAAATAGACAGCATTCATATCATGAATGCTGTCCTCAATTTAACTCTATATTATTACTTAATATCCACCACCGTGTCTTCTTCCTAGTAATTCTCTAATAAGCAGTATTTTGATTAAATCCTGATTTCCCCGTCTTCTATTGAAGTGTCGTCTTTGTCTCTTATATTCATCATCATTTAGATTATCGTCATCTTCATCATCCCTATAATGTTTTTCATAATTGTCACACATTTCTTTGCAAATATGATCAATTTCATTCTTACTAGGGCAATACATAGTACCATACATGGTGACCATCATGTCACAATGATGCTTTACAATTGGTTGTATCCTAATATAAATCTTAGGATATAGCATTTTCAAATCTTCATCTTCTTCATCAAGCATATGCATATGCTTCATTGGCATATTCTGTTCAGTAGAATAATTCCCTTTATAACGGTATTTATTGTCTTGACCTTTAATGGTTTGCATATTCCACATTAGAGGATAAAATGGTACCATTTGATAATATTGAGGTGAATTAAGTGTCTGTTGTCTATAATAGGGCATATTTATAAAAAGTTCCTCATATTCATCAAGCTCATTGCAACTGTCAGTATTATTTTTTTCATTATATTCTTCGGAATCTTGCCTATAGTACATATACTGCCTCCATATGTTTTATTACCTTATTATTATATGTTAATAATATGAAGGTGTTACATAGATTTAATTCAATTCCCCATCTGCTTTTTTTGTAACCTTGACCATAGAAATAAACCCATATGTCCATATTGTAAAGTTAATGTTTAATAAAAAAAGATGACTCTTGTTCATTGAACAGAAATCATCTTCTTCAGCATCAATATATCCTTGACAAGTATATATATTATAAACAAGTAGCCTTTACCTTCTTATATATATACCGTATAATAATTGAATTATTAATAATTACCTAACATAGTTATTTTAATTTCCATCTTGCATGTTTAATAATTCCTGTAATTTCTTAGCTTGCATTGCAGATTGTTCTGCAAATTCTTTAAATGTATTACATACTTCTTCTTCTGATACTTCTCTTGAAAATGATTGATAGTCTCTAACATTTTCTTGTGCATCTAATAATTTTTTCATAATAGTGTCTCTAGTGTTCATCTCCATTTTTATCACTCCTCTATTGCTATTTTTCCACAAACCTCTTTTTTTATGTATTATAATTTTTGATATTGATAATAAATAAAACAATTAAATTTGACACATTATTAACAAGCCTTAACTCCATGAAAATTGATAGTTTCAAAGGTTTGCCATATCTTCAGTTAATCGCTGAGTTAAATTCTTATTAAATTTTAGAAGAATTTAATTAAATTTGACTTCAAAAAAAAAAGGAATTTGGAAATATATGGAGAATATATTCTAAATAAACTTAGGAGGCGATTACCATGATCTATGATGCATTAAAAATTTCTAAAAAGTTAAAAATAAGTACAGTCACTGTTTATGCTAAGATGAAGTTACCTGAAATAAAAGCTTTTTTAATATTTCATAATGGGAAAACATGTGTAGATGACGAAGGCCTAGATGCAATTAAACAATGTCTAAAATATAATCAAACAGCCGAAGAAGAAGTTGCAGCTACAGAAGTAACCCAATTAAAAGAAGATATGATTGACATACTTAAAAATAATATCGAGTTTCTTAAAGAGCAGTTAACAGTAAAAGACGGACAGCTCTACGATATTAATAAATTATTAGAAAATACACAAGTCCTTTTTAGACAAGATCAAGAGAAACATAAAGCCATATTATCATTACCTGAAACAATTAAAGAACATGATATTCAATTGCTTAATACCTTAACTGAAACTCTTGAAAGACAAAGGGTTAGTGCAGCTGCAGAAGTAGTTCTAAATAGGAAAAAAGGTATTTTAGAAAAATTATTTAATGTAAAAAAATGAGTACTCATTAATGAGTACTCATTTTTTTACGTTACTTTTGCTATTTTTCCATAAAAACCGATATTTCTTAATAATTAACAAATACTACACAATTTATTCATTTTATTGTCACAACTATATGTTATTATTTAAATATAGATTAAATATTCATTAAAGCGAAGTCCCCCTTTACTTTAATATAACAAACTGTGATTAATAGTCACAGTTTTTTTGTTTTTATGCTTCAGCCCTTTTTTTATAATTAAATTACATTATTTCTATTTAATGAAAGATAACTTTCTACAATCAAATTAAAGTTAACCACCTGCCGAACATTGTAACTAAGTTTTATGCCATCTACTGTCATACTCGGTTTGCCCGTGTATCCATCAACCCCACCTACTGAAATTACTTTTTCAAGCATTTTAATTTCTGTATAATAGTCATGAAAAATATTCTTATTCGAAAGTAATGATAACCCTGATACAATTGCATAAGCACCCCAGTTAGAAGTGCCCGCTACAATAAGATAGTCACAGGTACTCTTTGCACATATTTTTTCCCCATTTTTAACATACCTCTTTATATCATTTTCTATATTCCCCATGCCTATTTCATTTCCACCATCACCGACTGCAATTGTAACTATACCCTGTTCTTGTGCCATTAAAAACAAATTATCACAGTCAGCAACATATCCCGTTAGTTTTATACCGTTCATATTATAGCATTCATTATCCACTGCTCTTCCTGGACGCTCAATTGAAACAATATGTGTAGGTTTATATTTATTTAATAGATCAGAATAAAACTTAGCTTCACCCGTACTGGGAACTACTTCTAGCTTCGCTTTAACTTCCATTGACTTCATGCATGTAGCAACAACTTCACTACAATTATTATCAGTTAAAATCACAACTGTTTTACCAATTTTTTCTAGAGCATTTGCTAAGGATGCTGTACCTAAAGGTCCGTCATTTTCTGCTGCGTTAGCATTACTAATATAAAAACCTGTTAAAATAATTACTGTTGAGCTATCATATAATTCTTTGCATGTAGCTGATAAGTTTCCTTTTAACAATACTTTTTCAAGCCTTCTACGTTCAATAAGGGCTCGCATTACTTTTTCTATTCTATCAAAATAATATTTCATTTATTTACTCTCCTTAGAATTTTATTTGGTAATACAAGTTCGACACAACATACTTACTCAAGTATACTATTGTTACCGTAAATTGGATACAATTATAAATCTACACATAAATATATTGCTCTATTGAAAAATTGACTTAATCTTCTTATTGGACTATAATTTATCATAAAAATAAGATAATTAACTAAGAGAAAGAAGGTTTTACTTATGGAAAAAGCATCTCCTAACAGAGAACAAGCTTTTGAGTTATTAAAAAAATATAATAAAAGTGACAGTTTGATAAAACATGGTCTATCGGTTGAAGCCGTTATGAGGCATTTTGCTGAGTTAAACAATGAAGATGTAGATAAATGGGGCATAGTTGGGCTTCTTCATGATGTGGATTATGAAATGTATCCCCAGGAGCATTGTGTTAAAGCAAGGGATATATTAGAGGCAGAGGGTTATCCTGAGGAGTACATACATGCTGTTCAGAGCCATGGCTTTGGCCTTTGCATAGATGTAGAACCAATACATAAAATGGAAAATGTTCTGTTTACTATTGATGAACTCACTGGGCTTATTACAGCAACTGCACTTATGAGACCAAGCAAGAGTGTACTTGATTTAGAAGTAAAGTCAGTTAAAAAGAAATTCAAGCAAAGGAGTTTTGCAGCCGGTGTCAACAGAGATGTTATTCTTTCAGGTTCAGAAAGAATGGGAATGGAAATTGGCGACATACTTAATGAAACCATAAAAGGTATGCAGAGTGTTGCTGGCGAAATTGGACTAAAAGGAGAACTATAGAAAATTTCAAAATAAAAAACATGCTAACTTTACTGTTTAGCATGTTTTTTGTTGTTCACTTACTCTCTTTTATTTATATTAGTTTAATTAATTAGGTGATGCCAATTTTAAGCCCGCAATTCCTATTATTATAAACCCAATACAAACTAATCGCATTGTATCCATAGGTTCTTTGAATAATATTATTCCTAAAATCACTGTACCGACCGTACCAATCCCTGTCCAAATCGCATATGCAGTTCCTATTGGAAGGCTTTTCAATGCTAAAGACAGAAAATAAAAACTTGCTATCATTCCTAATATGGTAAATACACTGGGTACAAGTTTTGTGAATCCTTGTGAATATTTTAATTCTATAGCCCACTCCATTTCAAAAAATCCTGCTATAACTAAAAATAACCATTGCATAATTCCCTCTCCTTTTAATATACAAAATAAAAAAAAGCCAAAGACGATATTGTATAATATCTCCCAGGCTTTTATCCTTCCGTGTACACAGTTAAACCGTGCGTTTTATCTTGGACCAGACCAGTTATTAATTGTAACTGCGGAACCCTATAAAACTTTAATGCATATTTTATATTATTTATTTTTAAATAATAACAAAAATCTTTAAGGTTGTCAATATTCACTTATATTTAACTTTTTTTATTTGGATCATCCAGTGCTGTGCTTTTACCAAAATAATATGAAACAACAGAAACTATAATAGTCTTAAACTCATCTGAAAGTGTGTTCTCTTTGTTAAAAATAATTAAATAAATTTGGATGGATATATAAATAAATATTAAGCCTAATGTAATACTCCTCCTAGTTAAACCTTTTGTATCTCTAATCTCATGTGTCTTTTTAATACTAATTATATCTAATATTATCGGGAAAGAAATAATAAGAAAAGTTGTTAAAATGAGAACACAAAATATTACATAGTCACCCATTATTAGAATCACCCCCAATTATATTTTATTAAAATATAGGTATTTATATATATTTTATACTATTCTAAAGGGGTGTTCCTTGCTATAGTGTCATTTTTATTGTTGCCATAATCGGATTTATAATAGAAATTATTATTCTTACTGGTAAACACATAATCTTCACATAAATTATCTGAAATATTTTGAAAATTATATGATAGAATAGCCCATAAAGATTGGAAGGAACCTATAATTGTTAAAAATGCCGATGAGATTGGACGACTAGCAAACTCAATGAATATGATGCAAAGAGAATTAAAGCGTGCGGATGAAGAAGAGAAAATGTTTTTACAAAGTATATCCCACGATTTAAAAACACCCATTATGGTAATTATGAGTCACGCTGCGGCAATTATTGATGGTGTGTATGTAGAGTCAGTGGAGAAAAGCGCAGAAATAATAAAAGATGAGGCTTTAAACTTAGAAAAAAAAGTTAAACAGATGTTATATTTAAATACCCTTGATTATGTTTTATAACCCTAAAAAAAGATGGTACTTTTGCAGTAATAGAGATCTATAATGATGGACCTAGTATTCCAGAAGTACATCTATGTCACATTTTCGATAATTTCTACAAAGATAAGACTGGCAATTTTGGTCTTGGTCTGGCTATTAGCAAAAAAATCGTAAGTTTTTACAATGGTGAAATAGAAGCTCTAAATAGGGATGTGGGTGTTAGTTTTTTAATTAGATATAGGTTATAAAGAAAAGCAATCCACAGAAATGTTGATTGCTTTTCAAGTTAATTTCTAAGGAGAAATTTGTTTATTATATATCGTGATTTTTACTTACCCTTTTCCATACTGCTCTGCTCTTGCTGCTTCCCCCCAAATACACTGGCGAGGATTGGTATAACTGGCATCATAAAAGCACTAATTCCAGTCTTTGAAAATCCAACTAAAAAAGCTGAACTTATTACCCATACCCATTGCCATGTTGATAGATCAAATGAATTTATGATTCCCATTATTTAGCCCCTTTTTTATTATAGCCTATGCTTATATTATGCTACAATTGAGACTATAATATTATGTTATATATAAATAACTAATCAATGTAATTTATTTTTATCTACAGAGAACGAAGTCTTCTTTCACAAAGAAAGATAAAAATAATGTTATCTATTGTGTTGCAGTTTTACTCACAACTGGTTTTCCTTTTTTAGCAATTGTAAGTAAGAGTCCTAACGCTATAGACAGAAATGCCGAGGCAATAACTCTATACTGTGCTGGTAATAAAAACACTACGGTGTGAGCAGGTATCCAAAAAAAAGGACATGTTTTGATCCAACTAAACTCCACCAAGGAATGCCAATCATTTTTATCGATTAGCTCACTCATTGTAACTTTGCCATCATTTTTTTCATACTTTAAACTTATATACATATCTGTAAACCTATGGAATGCCATCATCATAGGTCCAAAAGTAAGATTCATAATAGCACTTCCGAAAAATGCTTGTGCCAGTGTGGAACCTTGAAATGGTAATTTACCAGATGCTTGAGCTGCTGCTACCCCACCCATATATACTGTAAATACAAGTGTAATCATTAAGCCTATAATTCCCCATACAATAACTTTATAACCAATACCCTTAGGAATATCCCAATCGCCATTTAAAACTCTTGCTCCAAGCAAATCACCCATAGTTGCTAGTATTCCAAATTTAATAAATCCTCCAACATATGGATGCAAATCAGTAGCAGTAATAAAGGCTGCTCGCGTTCCTGGAACTACTAAAATAACTATAAATAATATAAGTATAAAAGCCCATAAAAAATCACCTTTTTTCAAATAAAACCCTCCCTCAAAAAAATATACTGCATAAAAAGCTACTGCTGTTGGGAAAATATAAACTTTTTATATACTTTCAGGTGTAAAACTTGTCTCTTACAATAACTTCAAAGGTTATTGGTAAATATAATCTAAATTATCAAATTCCCAACCAGCTTCTGAAAAATGATGTCTCGGTGTTGTTAATGAGTTCATACCTTTTAAGTTCTTATGACTATAATAGTTGAAAAATTCGTCTATAACCATCTTTGGCTTCAACAATGTAATTTGATCATTTTTATTCTTTGAATTTCGGGTTGTACAGCCAGTTAATATCATTAATAAGCATAAAATTGTTAGTGAGATTCTCTTGTTTATAACAACCACCCCTTTTTAATTTACATTTATAAATAAATTAATGTGTAATTTTATAAAGCAATTCAAGCAATATGCAACCATATAATATCATTATACATTTTTTGCTATTTAGATGGCAACTTTAAATTTATAGAAATAACAAAAACAGGATTTCTCCTGCTTCCTCTTTATAATCTTATTATTTATGGATCATCTTTGCGAATAAAGCTACCATTCCAGATGTAATAAGTGGTCCTACAGGCACCCCTCCTAAAAAAGCTGCAGCTGCAACTGCACCTATTATCATGGCTGGCATAATATCACTATGACCCTGAACCGTAAGATAGTTTAATCCTTGCCCACTTAGATATGTTGTTAAAAACGAAAGAACCAGAGCTATTATACCTACCCATGATGTAAATACAGTTTTTATATTATCTACTGTAATGCGACCACTTGCAATAGGTATCATTATGGCGGCTATAAGAAGTATAAGTCCCGCCGTCATTCCACTTTTCTCTATAACAGGATATACATATCTGTCTAGTCCTAAGAGCTTCAACATAAGTAACGCACATGTAGCAATAGCAACTGAATTAGCCTTACCAAATATGGAGGCCGCAAGAATTATCAATAAAATAATATTAGAACTCAAAACTAATCATCTCCTGAGATATATTTTTCACCATGTTTTCAAATAAATTGTCCACTCAAAATATTCTATTCAACTCAGCTGTTTTTAATCCTAACAAAATGGCATACTAATTAATTATTTCATTATGAATATTGTAATATTTCACAAATATAACTTGACAATATAAATGTAGTATATTATATTTATAAGTGTACTAGATGGAATAATACACCTAGTACACATATCTCAAATAAAACAGGAAATTAGTCCATTGAAAGAAGGTGAACCCCTTGATAAATATTGATAGCAGAAGCAGTAAACCTATTTATGAACAGATTATTGAAAAAATAAAGGAAAATATAATAAAAGGAATATTAAAACCTGGAGATAAACTGCCTTCTGTACGTGAACTTGCTTCGCTTATAACAATAAATCCTAATACTATAAGCAAAGCCTATAATGAGCTGGAGCGAATGAGTGCAATTGAAGTTATAAGAGGAAAAGGAACCTTTGTAGTAGAAAATTTTCAGCCTATAATGGATGAAGAAAAGCTGAAAGAAATTAGAGACCATATGAAGAAAATAATTATAGAAGCACATTATATAGGAGTTGATAAAAATAAACTAATTGAAATATTAAGTGAAATTTATAGTGAGTTTTAAGCTATTATAAATTTGTAGAATGGGGGGATTAAATTGATAGATATAAAAAATGTTAGCAAACGCATAGATGATAGATATATTCTTAAGAATATAAATTTACATGTAGATAAAGGGAGCATATTTGGTATTATCGGTGAAAACGGTGCTGGTAAAACAGCTATCCTTTAAACTTAAGCATTAATCCAGATATTCTAATACTTGATGAGCCCACCTCAGGCCTTGATCCTGTGATTAAAAAAGAAATTAATTAAATTTCTCTCATCAATAAAATAATTACAAACAAATTCGTATTTATTAACATAAAAGAATCCCATGTCTTAAGGCGTGGGATTCTTTTATGCTATTGATCTGCACTAATTTAATGTTATTATAAACATTATTTTACTTTGAAATATTTTTTAAATTTTTCTATCCTATTTGAAAATTCTTCATCGGTAAAATACCCGATTTCCTTCAATTCATTTAGAACTTTTTCAGATTTGTGATATTGCTCATAATCTTCATCTTCTGTGCCTATTTTCTGATATATTTCAATTACTTCATCAAGTTCAGTTGGACTTAATATATCTATATCCCGTAACTTAACTAATCCAAAGTCTTGTTGATATATTCTCTCCTCATCTGGTTCATTTATTAATGGTATAATTGCTAATCTAACAGCAAAGTAAATAACAGAAAAAAGAAGAATTATTAATAAAAAAACACTCCAACGCTCATTATATTCACTCCCATCCAAAATATTGTAATGATTATTCCCTCGCTACCCCCCTTATAAATTAACTCTTTGGTATGTTGTTAAGTGGGTAGACAGTAATCATGTTCAAATTGATAGTAAAACTATTGACATTACATCAAAGTTAAACTAAATATACTATATAACTAGCATTTTTATGTACGTTAGATCATAAAATACCATATATTTTTTTATAATTAATCAATTTTATAAGAGCACTGTGCCTAAAGATTGACCATAAAAATTTATTTAAATTTAAAATTTTCTTCTAAAACATTTTTCATTAACTCATTAGAAATTTTGACAGCCTCAACTCTATCCTTCGCAGGGGCAGAAATCATAGTGACATTTTCACCAAATACAGAAATGGTTAATTTGGTAAGTTTGTTATTTGTGAACATTTCTCCATAGTAGATCTTACCAGGTTCTTTATTCTTATCAATATATGTTAGGAAACTAGAATTATCACCAACAGAGATTTCAACTCCATCACAACGCAAGTTACCGATTGTAATAGCTCCTACAAACAAATCCTTCTTTAAAATTCTCTTTCCATAACTACCATCAATTTTTATTATAACTTGTTCTTGTTGCTGTTTATTATTGTTTTTATAACTGACACCATTCAAGGTCACATTAATCCTTTTGGGGAATGTATAGTATATGCCAATAGCAATCACACATATTAAAATAATACCTATACCTATTTTATACATTTTCTTCATGATAAACCTACCCCCCTTTATTTTCAATTTATTGAGCATTACCTTACAATTATATCCTTATTTAATTATACAGAATATTAAAATAGATTTGAAACATTTTACATACATACGATTATAATATTTTACAATTCTGAATGAAAAATGCAATAAATTAGATATTAACCCATGAATTTATATCAAAATTAAACTTAATATAATATAAAAAAGTATTTACAACATAATATTTTTATGTTGTAAATACCTTTTTATTCCTAGAAAATATAATAACTCTAAGCTATAAATCCAAAATAAATAATCACTATAATTCCAAGCACAATTCTATACCAACCGAATGCAGTGAAATCATGCTTCTTGATATAAACCATTAAGAATTTAATAGACACTATTGATACTACAAAAGCAACTATCATCCCTGTAAATAATATAGTAAGTTCAGTACTCGTAAATATTAAACCAAATTTTAAGATTTTCAAAAGGCTTGCTCCAAACATAACAGGAATAGCCAGGAAAAATGTAAATTCTGCTGCAACTGTTCTTGATGTACCTATTAGTATTGCACCCACTATTGTCGCTCCTGAGCGTGACGTGCCAGGAATTAATGCCAATGCTTGAAATACTCCTATCATCATTGCAGTTTTATATGAAATTTGTGATAGTTTATTAATATTTGGTATTTTATTTGTGTTTCTTCTCTCAATAATAATAAACAGAACACCATACAGAATTAGAGTAACTGCAACCGTCTGATAATTATAAAACAGTGCATTAATTTTATCATCAAACAACAGACCAATGATTGCTGCCGGGACACACGCTACTAGAATTTTAAACCATAGCGACATTATATCCTTTTTTATAGTAAACTTTTCTTTAAATGAAAAAGGAAGCAGCATTTTCCAATACAAAACCACAACCGCCATGATTGCCCCAAGCTGAATAACTACATAAAACATTTCTTTAAAAGCACTGCTCATGCTGAGCTGTAAAAACTCATCAACTAAAATCATATGCCCCGTACTGCTGATAGGTAGCCACTCCGTTATACCTTCAACAATTCCAAGAATAATTGCCTTGATTATCTCAATAAATTGCATTTATCAATCTCTCCTATTCAACATATCGTTTTTATCTAAAGTATACCTGCTATAGATTCCATTATGGAAACACCAATAATTACAAGATAAGATAGACATATATGATGATAACACATTTTTCATAAATTCAACATAAAATATTTACTAATTAAAGGATTCTATTCTTATTATACTTTCTACTGTGTTAACATTTTTCAATAATTTTATTTTTTCAAGGGAATTTTTTATATCCTTTTCAACACTTTTATGGGTAATAAATGCTAGTGGTACATCGTCTTCATCCCTTACATCTTGGGTCATGGATATAATGCTAACATTATTTTCACCGAATATTTTCGCTGTATCTCCTAAAACTCCTGCTCTATCTTTAACATTAAGTCTTATATAGAATTCTGATTCATTTTCTTCTGGTTTTTTTATTTCTTTAAATTCAACTTTCTCATTAATATCACTTAAATCGGCCGGCTTTACATTATTTCTTAATATGGATATTATATCACCTACAACTGCACTTCCAGTTGGTAAATCTCCTGCACCCTTACCATATAACATTAGTTCTCCTACCGCATTTCCCTTTATCATAATGGCATTAAAAACGTCATTTACATTTGCCATGGGGTGACTAGAGGGTACTAGGGTTGGATGTACTCTTAGCTCTAATTTGTTATTTTCTTCTTTTGCTATGGCAAGTAGCTTTATTGTATAACCAAATTTTTTAGCATACTCTATATCCAAGGAACTAATATTTCTTATTCCTTCCCTGTAAATAGCATCATGATCGACCTTTGTCCCAAAGGATAGTGAAGCCATTATAGCAAGTTTATACACAGCATCATAACCATCCACATCAGAGGTTGGATCTGCTTCTGCAAAACCCTTTGCCTTAGCCTCTTTTAATGCCTCATCAAAACCAATTCCATCATTAGTCATTTTACTTAATATATAATTAGTTGTTCCATTTATAATTCCAATTATCTGCTGAATTCTATTGGCTGTAAGGCTCTCATTAATTTCCCTTATTATAGGAATTCCACCAGCCACACTTGCTTCATAATAAAATAGTACCTTTTCTTCATCCGCTATTTTAAATAGCTCTTCGCCCCAATTTGCTATAACTAATTTATTAGCAGTTACAATGTGCTTTTTAGCTTTCATTGCACGTATCATGTACTGCTTTGCTTCACCGCTTCCACCTATAAGCTCAACTACAATTTTAATACTTTCATCATTTATAATATCATCAATATTATCTGTTAATATCTTATTATCTATAATAATATCTCTTTTTTTATTTATATCTTTTACTAGTATTTTAGCTACCTCTATTTCATAGTTTGAACGTTTCATTATTTCTTTTTTATTTTCCTTAAGTATCTTCCATACACCTGTGCCAACATTTCCAAAACCTAAAATTGCTATTTTTATTTTTTCCATTCTGATTTCCCCTTTCCTATAACTTTAAATTTATTAACATCACACAGGGCGATGCTTACTCTTCGAAGGCCTTGTAAACTGCTCTAATTGCATTTTCAAAGTCCTCATTTTCTACACCAACAAAGATGCTTAACTCACTTGAGCCCTGATTTATCATTCTAATATTAATATTATTTTTCGATAAGGCACTAAATAATTTAGCTGAAATCCCCTTAGTTCTTATCATTCCTTCTCCCACTACTGCTATTAATGCCATGTTAGGATAGGCTACTAAAGAATCTGGTTTACATTGATTTTCAATTTCTTCTAATATTATATCAAGCTTATTATCCAGCTGCGAATCATCAATTACCAATGAAACTGAATCTATGCCTGATGGTATATGTTCAAATGCTACACTATTGTTTTCAAGAATTGAAAGAATCCTTCGTAAGTATCCTATATGCCTATTCATAAGTGTTTTTTCAATTGCTATTACTGTAAAGTCTTTTTTTCCTGCAATACCTGTTATATTTCCAACTTTAACTTCTAATTTATCATTTAAAATAGTAGTTCCCTTTTCCATTGGGTTATTAGTATTTCTTATATTTATTGGAATTCCACTATTTTTAACAGGAAAAATCGCTTCTTCATGAAAAACATTTGCACCCATATATGAAAGTTCTCTAAGTTCTTTATAGGTTACCTCTTCCATATGTTTAGGATTTTTAACAATACTTGGATCTGCCATTAGAAAACCTGACACATCTGTCCAGTTTTCATAAACTATTGCCCCTACACCCCTAGCAATTATTGCTCCTGTAATATCTGAGCCACCTCTTGAGAAGGTTCTTATGCTGCCCTCTGCAGAGGCACCATAAAATCCTGGTATTACTGCTTTTTTCACCTTAGATAATCTACTATTAATAAGAGCATAGGTTGCTTTTTCATCCAACCGTCCACTTTTCTTAAAAACAATAATCTCAGCAGCATCAATAAATTCATATCCTAAATACTCAGCTAGTATTAAACCGTTTAAATATTCCCCTCTGCTTGCTACATATTCTTCTGAAGCCCCATTAATTATTCTTTCCTTAAGATCACTTAAACACTTGAAAATGTCTAATGAAAGCTCTAATTCACTACACAGAGTAGTATATCTTTCCTCAATTAATTTGAATAATTCATCAAAGGGTAGTGATTTCTCCACATGTTCATGGCACAAATATAAAAGATCTGTGATTTTATAATCGCCCTTTTTTCTCTTACCTGGAGCTGATGGCACAACATAGGCCCGCCTATCATCCGACATTACAATGTCTTTTACTTTCTTAAATTGCTGACTATCACATAATGAACTTCCACCAAATTTTGCAACTATAATTTCCATAATCTCTGCCCCTTACAATTTTATAATTTTATAATTTAAGTATCTTTTCTATTTGCTTTTGCATTTCATTCTTTGCGCATACAGTTTTGTGAAGCACTGGTCTCTTTTCTAAGTCTACTATACCTGCTGGAATATCAATGTTTGTTATTTTGCTAAGTTCTTTTATTAGTTCAAAATCATTTAGTCCTGTATATTTTGCATCTATCGATTTCATAACATCTGGAGTGAATTTGTAGGGGCTTGCAGTAGAAACTATTACTGTCTTTGTAGCATCTTTTGTTTGACCTAAATATTTTTGGTAAGCCACATAGGAAACCGCTGTATGTGTATCCATGACATAATTAGTATTTTTATATACTTCAGTTATTGCATTAGAAGTTTCCGCTTCAGTTGCATAACCTCCAAAGAAGTCACCTAGCTCACTTTTCATTGTGCTATTAATTTCATATTTACCATTTTTATTAAGCTGCTCCATAAGGTTTTTTATAACCACTGAATCTTGTCCACTAATAGCATATAACAATCTTTCCAGGTTGCTTGAAATCAATATATCCATTGAAGGAGACATGGTAATTACAAAATCCCTTACTTTATCATAGATTCCTGTATTTATAAAATCAAATAAAACCTTATTTTCATTTGAAGCACAAATCAACTTTTTAATTGGAAGTCCCATTTTCTTTGCATAATATCCCGCCAATATGTCACCAAAGTTACCTGTGGGAACAGAGAAATTTATCTCTTCCCCTATTTTTATGTCCCCTCTATTACATAGCTGAGTATATGCATAAAAATAATATACAACCTGAGGTATTAGTCTTCCTATATTTATTGAATTAGCTGATGAAAACATACTACTCTTATCATCCAACCGCTTCAAAAGGTCCTTATTTGTAAGCATCTGCTTAACTCCATCTTGTGCATCATCAAAGTTTCCATTAATACCTATAACAAATGTATTGTCTCCAGTTTGTGTTACCATCTGTCTTTTTTGAATCTCACTTACACCTTGCTCTGGGAAAAAAACTATTATTTTTGTACCATCTACATTTGCAAAGCCTTCCAATGCCGCTTTCCCGGTATCACCAGAGGTAGCAGTAAGAATAATCATTTCTTTATTATTGTTTAATTTTTTTACTGCAATTTTTAATAAATAGGGTAGTATTGATAATGCCATATCCTTAAAAGCTAAAGTGGGTCCATGGTATAACTCTAAAAAATATGATTGACCTTGCTTCACTAGTGGAGCAATAATAGTTGTATCAAACTTCTTATCATAAGCCTTATGTATACATGACTTTAACTCATCTTCCTCATAATCCGTTAGAAATTCCTTCATTATAGTTAATGCTAACTGTTTATAATTCATGTGCATCAATTCTTTGAGCTCTATAGCAAGCTTTGGTATTGATGTTGGTACAAAGAGCCCCCCATCGCTACATAGTCCACGTGCAATAGCTTCTGCGGCCGTTACTTCCACTCCATTTCCTCTAGTACTCTTATAATATATTTGTTTCATATTATTCTTTCCCCCCCCTACTTAATACCTTTCAAAAAGTAATCCATCAGCTTATATCCCTCTGGAAAATATAAATCTGTGTCTTTCCCCAAAAATTCGTCATAACATCCATTGGGGTTGTCCTTCTCGTTATTGCTTTGGTATATTAAAAATGGAACTGCCTCACTGGTATGTGTCCTAAGAGCAAGTGGTGTAGGATGATCAGGAAGTATTAACATTTTATAATCTTCACCTATTCTCTCCATTTCCTCTTTAACAACCTTTACTATCTGGTTATCTATATATTCTATAGCCTTATATTTATTTTCTACTTCGTGTCTATGACCACATTCATCTGGAGCTTCAACGTGAATATAAACAAAATCATTACCCTTTTCAAGTTCTGCAAGTGCTGCCTTTGCTTTACCTATATAATTAGTATCAATATTTCCAGTGGCGCCTTCCACATCAATAACATCCAGTCCCGCACATAAACCTATTCCTTTGATTAAATCAACAGCGGAAACTACTGAGCCTTTTAATTTATATTTTTCATAAAAGTTAGATAAAAGTGGTTTCTTTCCTTCACCCCAAATCCATATTGAGTTAGCTGGGTTTAATCCTTTAGCAACTCTTTTTTTATTTATATCATGCTGAGATAAAAATTTGGTGCTTTTCCTTGTCATTTCATCAATTACTTCACTTTTCAAACCTTCAGGCATATAGTTTTTTACCTTTTGACCAAGAATGTCATGGGGTGGTGTAAGCTTCCACTGGTATGGACCATTATCCCATATCATAAGATGTCTATAGCTAATACCTGGATAAAATTTTATTGTCTCTGTGCTTAAATACTCATTTAATGCAATTATTAATTCTGCTGATTCCTCAGTTGTTATTTCACCAGCACTATGATCTAGCATAATCTTTTCCTCGTAGGGCTCGTCTTCTGATACAGTTACCAAATTACATCTAAAGGTAATATCTGTATCCGTCATAGCCACTCTCATACTTGCTGCTTCAAAGGGTGAACGTCCACTATAATAAACAGCTGGATTATATCCGAAGACTCCCATGTTTGCTGTATCGCTTCCTGCAGGCATTCCCTCTGGAACAGTTTTAACCATACCTAAAGTACCGTGCTTTGCCATATAATCAATAGTAGGCGTATTAGCATATTGAATAGGGGTCTTATTATTCAACTCTTTTACAGGATAATCTGCCATCCCGTCTCCTAGTACTACAATATATTTCATATATTAACACTCCTTTTCATGATTATTTATAGTGAATATTTTTACTGTTAATATTTATACTACTTAAAATCATATTTAAATAGTAAATTAAGTAATTATATAGATTATTAAGAATATTCCTTGCACTTTTAACTGGTTTTATATATTATAGTATAAATTTGGTTAATAATCAAAATTAAATGCTAAATTTGAATATTTTTTTTTTTGAGCTGTCATTTTTCATTTAAATAAATATTTTATAATTATGGAAATCATCTTAATTATGCAGGTTAATAGCTTTAAATATGATTCTTTATTCGGCATATCAAATATTTAACAAATACTACACATATTCTTAATAATGTCATAACATTTGTCTGTTATAATTTAATTATTGGTTAGTAGATTAATAGGTTAATTAGTTAAAGCGAAGTCCCCCTTTACTTTAATAATAAAGGCTGTGAAGCAACACTTCACAGCCTTTTCTTTATTTTAATAGATAAACTCTTGATTCATAAGGTTTTAACGCAATCTCGTCTACCGACTCATCTTCCACAATATAATTTGTAATTAAAAGCTCTTTATAGTTATATTTTATGTTCTTTGGAAGATTAAATTTAGTCTTATTTTCACCAAAATTACATATCACCAATAATGTCTCATCTGCCAGTTTTCTTATATAAGCATAAATATCCACGTCATCCTCTAAAATCAAAGTATAATCTCCATATACTATTATTTCATACTTCTTTCTTAGTTCAATTAGCTTTTTATAATAATTAAAAACTGAATTTTCATCATGTAATTGTGCCTGTGCATTTATATTCTTGTAATTCGGGTTTACCTTTATCCAAGGAGTTCCATCGGTAAAACCTGCATTTTTTTTATCATTCCACTGGAATGGTGTTCTTGCATTATCTCTACCTCTTTTATAAATAGCATCCATAATCTCATCATGAGTTTTTTTACCACTTTGAGTAAAATCTCTATAGGCATTTAGCGTTTCGATATCTCTATAATCATCAAGACTGTCAAATTTTACATTTGTCATACCTAATTCCTCACCTTGAAAAATATATGGAGTACCTTGCATCATATGAAGAAGGGTTGCCAGCATTTTTGCTGATTCAATTCTATATTTACCATCATTTCCAAAACGAGAAACCATTCTTGGTTGGTCATGATTATTTAAATAAAGACTATTCCAGCCTTTACCTTGGAGCTGCGTTTGCCATTTTGACATAATGGTTTTAAATTCCTTAAGATCAAAGATTACTTTACCCCATTTCCCATCTACCCCATATCCTATACTCATATGTTCAAATTGAAACACCATATTTAATTCGTTTCTATCTTCACCTACATATTCAATAGCTTGAGCAGGATTTACATCTGGGGTTTCGCCAACTGTCATGATATCATATTTACTTAGAACTTCCCTGTTCATTTCTTTTAAATAATCATTAACTTTTGGATGGTTTTTACTTAAACTACCTGGATCTGCATAGATATTGGGTCCACTAACAATTCCATCAGGATATCTCAGGTCTTTTCCAATCATGTTGATAACATCCATACGGAAACCATCAACCCCTTTCTCTAACCACCATTTTATCATTTCATAAATATCTTTTCTTAAATCTTTGTTTTCCCAGTTTAAATCTGGCTGTTTTTTTGAAAATAGATGCAAGTAGTACATTTGTGTTTGGTCATCCAGTTCCCAAGCAGAACCTCCAAAACTACCACCCCAATTATTGGGAGGCAAACCATTTTTTTCATCTCTCCAAATGTAATAATCCCTATACTTATTCTCTTTAGATTTCTTACTCTCAGCAAACCACTTATGTTCATCAGAACTGTGATTTATAACAAGGTCCATCATTATCTTGATTTTTCTTTTATGTGCCTCTGCAAGCAATAAATCACAATCCTCCATGGTTCCGAACTCTTTCATTATGCCCTGATAATTACTTATATCGTAGCCATTATCATCGTTTGGAGATTCATAAACAGGCGATAACCATAGTACATCAATTCCAAGCTCTACAAGATAATCAAGTTTTTCAATTATTCCTCTTAAGTCTCCGATTCCGTCTCCATTACTATCTTTAAAGCTTCTTGGGTAAATCTGATAAACTACACACTCTTTCCACCAATATTTATTCATAAAATCTCCTTCTTCCTATTGTTTTATTGCTCCATTTGTAACTCCGCTTATGATAAATCTTTGAGCAAATACGTACACTATTATAATTGGTAATAATGCTAAGAGATAAGAAGCAAAAGCTAAATTATAGTTTGTACTAAATTGTCCTTGAAAAATATATTGTACTAGGGATAAGGTTGCCTGTTCTGGCTTACTTAATATAACAAGTGGAAGCATAAAGTCATTCCAGCATCCTAAGAAGGCTAATATTCCTACTGTAGCATTTATTGGTTTTAACAGTGGGAATATTATACGGAAAAACACTTGCCAAATGGTAGCCCCATCTATTGTTGCTGCTTCTTCCAGTGACTTTGGAAGAGACTTTAAATAACCTACATATAAGAAGGTATTAATGGGTAGTCCGTAAACAATATATAGGATTATAATGCCTGGTACATTATCTAAATGCAATGCACTTACTTGTTTTACTAATGGTAACATTATTATTTGAAAAGGTACAAACATGGCACTTAAGAAATAGTAGTAAAGTAGGTTAAAGTACTTTATATTTTGATTTCTAGCTATTGCATAAGCTACCATGGAATTTGAAATTATTATAAAAACCACTGAAACACATGTTATTACTGCAGTGTTTGTAAATGCATCAAAGAAATTTGTTAGTTTAATGGCCTGCGTAAAATTATCAAAATGAAAGGTTGTAGGCAATGCCAATGTAGATTTCATCATATCCTCAGGGGATTTTAATGCGGTGCTTACTAAAATATATAGTGGGAATAAGATAAATACTCCTGCTAAGATTATAAGTATTACCGTAAGAAGCCTATTATTTTTCTTTTTCTGCATTATAAATCAACCTCCCGTTTTGCAAGTACTTTCATTTGGAAAAGTGAGATTGATACAACTACAATAAAGAAAATCACTGCATTTGCAGATTGATATGCAAAATTACCGCCAGAGAATCCAAAATGATAAATCACATATGTAATTGATTGAGTAGCATTACCCGGTCCCCCACCTGTCATTGCTACAATTTGGTCAAATACATTTAAAGAGCCCTTCATACTTAACACCATGTTTATAGTAAAAAAAGGAGCTATTAATGGGAATGTTATCTTTCTAAAAGTTTGCCATTTATTTGCCCCATCAATGTCGCTTGCTTCATAGATATCTTGGTCTATAGTTTGAAGTCCTGAAAGGTATATTATAGTGTTGAAGGCTATTGACTGCCAAGATGCTACGAATACTATACCAAGCCAGGCAAGAGCAGGATTTCCGAGTATGTTAGAACTTAAAAAACCAACATTCAAAAATTCTCCAAGTGGCGGTAATAAATGAGCGAATACATAATTAAATATATAACCAACAATTAAAACTCCTAGTACATTTGGGAAAAAGAATATTGCTCTTAAAGTATTCTTGAATTTAATACTTGAATTTAGAGCAACGGCTATTGCTAAACTTATTACATTAACAATTATTGTGGTAACTATTGCAAATTTAAAGGTAAATCCATAGGCATTTCTAATGGTATCATCCTGAAATACATTTATAAAATTCTTAAGTCCTATGAATTTCCAATCACCATAGCCATTCCAATCAGTAAAGCTATAAAAGATACCTTTTATTAATGGTAAGGTGTGAAAGGTGAAGAATAATATTACTGCAGGAATTGTCATCATATAAAAAACCATTATTTGTTTGTTTTTTTTCAATTTATTCACGCTCCTTATACCTTTATATAAAATGCAAGTTATACAGCTAAGTATAAAGAAATAAGTAATTATATTTCTTTATACTTAGCTATCATTTATTTTTTATTGTTTTTATTATATTCTGTATCAAGTTGCTTTAAGAAAGCTGCTTTGTCCTTTTTAGATAGAAAACCTTGTAGAATAGACGCTGTATCTAAACCAGTTGGATAATAGTGATCAGGGAAACTTCCGATTTCTCCACTTTTAAAGCTTTCTGTCAAATCTGTAACACTTTCATCCTTTTGCACAACATCCTTAACAGCTGAAAATGCGAACTGATCAGTTATATAAGCTTGTGCATTTTCCTTTTGTAACATATATTCTATAAATTTTTTAGCTTCTGCAGGGTGCTTTGAGCTTTTTGTTACAGCAAGTAATACATCCACACCTGAAACAATTTTGTTCTTAGAAACATCATTTGTTGCTGGTAGTGGGAACATTCCAAGTTTCATGGTTGAATTTGCTTTTTTAATATCTGCAATAGCCCAGTTACCTTGAAGGTACATTACTGATTTACCTTGAGCAAAAGCTGTATTGCCGTCGTTATATCCCATTCCATATATATCTTTTTGACCATATTTAATAATTTCAAGCATTTTATCTGCTACTTCCGAATGAGTATCTGCGAAGGTAGTTTTATCTGCTTTTCTATCAACTAGAAATGTTTCAGCTGGAATATCTCCGGCTAGCACGTTCCAGAAGCACATACCTGTCCATGCATCCTTAAGTGTAAGATAAAAAGGAGTCTCTCCACTAGCTTTTATTTTTTCTGAAAGTGCAATAAATTCATCCCAAGTTTTTGGAATTTCTAGTCCTAATTTTGTAAATTTTTCTTTATTATACAAAACACCGTCGGCATTTGTTGCATAAGGTACACCGTAGGATTTTACATCTCCATTTGTTAAAAGGTCTTTCATTTGCTCAATATAAGCTGTCTGTATATTACTCATAAAGCTTTCGGAACTAAGATCTAGTAGAATCCCATTAGATGCAAGCTCGCCATATAAATTGTCACCACCCATGCTGAGTACATCAGGCATATCATTTTTAGTAAGTCTTGTTTTTAAAACTGTTCCTGCATCTGGTGGAGCATTAAGCACAATTTGAATGTTCGGATTTTTAGTTTGGAAATCATTAATCATTTTTTGATAAAGTGTCTTATTTTCTGCTTTAGTGGAGAATACCTCTAATTTAACTTTTCCATCCGTAGCAGTTTTACTAGAGCAACCTACCAATAAAGAAGAGCCTAGCGCAACTGTAAGCACTATTGATACTAATGTTTTTAATTTTTTATTCATTTTTATACCCCCTAAAATTTTGTTTTCTAGTAAATGATTACGTAAATAAACTTGTTGTCATTGTTGAGATTAAAAGCTTGATTTTCTATAAATATATAAATAATTACACTATTTTCTACGATTTTAGTTAATCGATTACGTAAATAGCATAAAAAACTGCTAAAGTTTTTTAACTGTATCTCTTTCAATTATTTCAAAAGGCATTATTATGCTCTCACCTTTTTTGCCCGTAGTAATAGTTTTAATTAACATTTGGACTGACTTTTGCCCCATATCATAGGCAGGCTGATCTATAGTTGTTAAAGGTGGATAAGCCATTTCTGCTACTTTCGTGTTGTCATAACTTATTATAGACAAATCCCCAGGAATTGAAATTCCATTTTTTCGAGCTATTGACATAGCACCAACTGCACTATCATCACAGGAAGCAAAGATTGCAGTGAATTTTTCATTCTCACTTAAAAGAGCTTCCATAGATTTTTTACCTCCATCAAAACTGAAACTACTATGTTTTATAATGTTTTCATTAATAGGTATATTATTTTCTTTTAATGCTTGCATATAGCCTTCTGACCTTGGTAATCCTGCTATTGGATCCTCTTTTTCTCCACCTATCATGGCTATTTTAGTATGACCATTATCTATCAAATAGCTAGTAGCCGCGTAAGAGGCTTGAAAATCATCTACTTTAATATATGGAATTGGAAAACGAGGAGAAAATGTTGATAAAAGAATACAAGGTATTTTAGTGTCAACAATATCCTTATCATACATATCTTTAGGTGATAAACTACAGACAATAATACCATCTACTTGCCTTTCTGATAATACATTTAAATAGTAAGGCATCAAGTGGGAGCTAGTCCCTGTGTTACAAATAAAAACGCTGTAATTATTTTTATGTGCCATGTCCTCTATTCCACTTAAAATTTCCACGTAAAAAGTAGTTTCAACTTTTGGTAATAATACTCCTATAGTAAGGGTGGTTTTTGTCTTTAAGTGCCTTGCAATAGCATTGGGCCGGTATCCCATTTCATCTACCACAGTAGTTACTTTCTGTCTTGTTGCCTCAGAGTAGCCCTCTAGACCATTAAGAATTCTAGAAACAGTAGCTACAGAAACACTAGCTTTTTTTGCTACATCTTTGATTGTTGGTTTTTTCATTGTTGCGTTCATAATTTTAACTACTCCTTTAAGTAAACGATTAACCTAAATTTACTTTACCATATATAAGGGAATTTGTCTATATATTTTTTATAATATTCAGATAATTTTATAAGCAAAAGTAAAAAAGAAAAAAAGTATATATTACTATTAATAAATTAATAAAAAAGCTTTTAATGAGTATAGTTCTAGCCAATCTGTATTGAGGTCATAGACATGGAACTATGTTGTATCCCCTTATATATAAACCTAACTTCATCTGATTCTTCTTGCAGTCCCGCTATATAAAGTAATGGTAAATAATGCTCTGCAGTTGGTACAGATAATTTAGCAGCTTTAGTTAATTTTTCATAGAATATAATATTTTCATGTTTTCTATTTACAATAGCTTCCGAAATATAATCATCAAATTCTGTTGCTCAGTCAAATGGTGCTGCATCCATATCATAATTCATAATTCATAATTCTTAAGTTATGCACTATATCTCCACTTCCTATTATTAAAATTCCTTTTTCACGAAGCGCAGATAATTTTTTGCCCAAGTTATAGTGATACTTTTCATCACCTTGTCTATTTAAACTCATTTGAAATACAGGGATATCCGCTTTGGGATACATATGCGTTAATACAGACCAAGCACCATGATCTAGCCCCCATTTATCAGTGAGTTTAACCTTATAATCCACAAGTTCTTCTGCAGCCATCTCAGCATACTTTTTAGCACCAGTTGGGCTATATTTTATATTGTATAGTTCCTGTTGAAACCCATAAAAATCGTAAATCTGTTTAGGTCATCAGCTGTAATGTAAGTACCATCTGTCTCCCAGTGAGCAGAAATCACTAAAATTGCTTCTGGCTTTGGTATATTCTCTATGGATTTACAAATAGCCTCCGTATAAGAATTGTCTAAAATTGCATTCATTGGACTACCATGTCCAATAAATATTACAGGCATTTTTTTATTCATTTATAATTGCCTCCTCATATTCTAACTATCTTGTTTATCAAGTGAAAATTGTAATTAATTTCATATACTCAGTGTATCACAAATGAATTTTTTTCACCTGGATTAACATATATTAAAAAAGCTCTTGAGAAACCAACAACTTAGATGATTACTAATTTTAATTTACTTTCCTATAATAGTTCTGTGGGTTTCATCCCTTTCATCATTAATTACTTATTTCTGTATCATCAGTTCACTCTCCCTAGAAAATTTATGCAGTGTGAACCACAATTTCATATATAAATGCCCCTCAAATGAGGATTTAATAGTCAAAGTCATTTTTCTACCACCTTTAAAAAATATGTAGGTACTTCTCCTAATGGATATAGAAAACGTACCCGACAATAAATTATTAAATTTCATTATCAAACTATTGACAATTTCATTTGAAAATGATACTCTTTATCAATAAGAAGTAAATTAGTGGGCTGGCTACAAGAGAGGGTGGTGATGTATCATGTTATTATCAAAAGCAAAGATCGGTGATACTTTTAATATTAAACAAGTTGAAGGTAAAGAAAAGGTTAAAAAATTTCTTTTTACTTTAGGATGCTTTGAAGGTGAAGAAATCACTCTTATTTCCAAAATTGCAGGAAACTACGTTATAAATATTAAAGATAGTAGATATGCCCTTGATGAAAATATGGCAAAATCTATTACGATATAGACAAAACATATAAGTTAATTTTTCATTTAGTATTACATCAATAATATGCTAGAAGTTATAGCATATTATTTTTGCTCAGTGATTGATAATGATTATTAATATTAAATGAATTTACATATGAGGAGGGGTTTACTATAAAAATAGCATTAGCAGGCAATCCAAATTCAGGGAAAACTACGCTATACAATGGAATTACAGGAAAATCAGAGCATGTAGGGAACTGGTCTGGTGTTACTGTATCAAAAAAGGAATCATATCTTAAAAAAAAATATAATTCCAAGAATCTTGATGTTAAAGTGGTTGACCTTCCAGGTACATATTCGATTTCACCATTTACTGGTGAAGAAGAAATTACTAGAAACTTTATCCTAGAAGAAGCACCAGATGTAATCATTAATATAGTTGATGGTGCTAACGTTAGTAGAAGTCTATTTTTTACAACTCAACTCCTAGAACTGGGTATTCCAGTAGTCATTGCTCTTAATAAAAATGACATTATATCTAAAAGAGGAGATGTTATAGACCAACACCTTTTAAGTACTGCATTAAACTGCAAAGTTGTTGGGACGATTGCCACCTCTGAGGATGGATTATTAAATTTGATTAATGAAGCTGTTAAACTAGGTCAAGAGAAGAAACTTCAAATTGCACCAGTTTTTGCAGATAGTGATTCTGATAAGGCAAGACAAAAGTTTGTAGATGGGATCGTCATGAAGTGTCAAGTCAAGAAAAGAGATGCTAGCAAGATAACATTCTCTGATAAAGTAGATAGAGTTGTGGCACATAAATGGTTAGGTCTGCCTATATTTTTTCTTATAATGTGGGCGGTATTCGCATTTTCAATCCAAGGACTAGGTGGATATCTATCAGGTTACTTTAATGATGTAGTTTTCGGAGAAATTGTTCCAAACGCAGCAAATGCTTTTTTAGGAGGACTTGGAGTTAGTTCTCTACTTCAAGCACTTATAGTAGATGGTGCTATTGGTGGTGTTGGAGCTGTTGTGGGATTTTTACCTCTAGTTATGGTATTATTCTTTTGCTTATCACTGCTTGAAGACTGTGGATATATGGCTAGAGTAGCCGTAGTAATGGATCGATTTTTCAAAAAGATAGGATTATCCGGAAAATCTATTATACCAATGATTGTAGGTTCTGGTTGTGCTATTCCGGGTGTTATGGCAACGAGAACCATAGAAGATGTTAGTGAAAGGAGAATGACCACAATTCTTACTCCTTTTGTACCTTGCGGTGCTAAACTCCCAATTATAGCACTGTTTGTAGCTGTATTTTTCCCCAATAATTCTTGGGTTGGACCTAGTATGTATATCATTGCAATTACAGTTATTGTACTTGGAGGACTTTTACTTAAGAAAATTTTTGTATGGGACAACACATCTCAATTTATTATGGAACTTCCAGATTATAAATTACCTAGTTTAAAATATGCTTTTATTCAAATGATGGACAAAGCTAAAGCTTTTATTTATAAAGCTGGAACAATTGTTCTTGTGTGTAACACATTGGTATGGTTTTCACAGGCATATAGCTGGAATCTTACTCCTGTAGTAGATCAGCATTCAAGTATACTTGCTTCAATCGGGACGGTAATTTCTCCAATTTTTATTCCTCTTGGATTTGTTGGATGGCAGCTTGCAGCTGCAGCAATAACTGGTTTTATTGCAAAAGAAAATATTGTTGCTACCTTTGCTGTACTACTTGCTGTGACTTCAGAACAGGCATTACATTTGCCTGGAGGTGTATTAACACAATTTTTTACACCAGTGACTGCTTTTGCGTACCTTGTGTTTAATTTATTTACCCCTCCTTGCTTTGCAGCAATTGGAGCTATGAATTCCGAAATGGGTTCAAAAAAATGGCTATTTAAAGCTCTGGGATTTCAATTTGGTGTTGGATACACTTTGGCTATGCTAGTAAACCAAATTGGGTCACTTATAGTATACGGTAAACCAGCATCAGGTTTTATACCAGCAATAGGGATAGCTATTATTATTGCAATTTACCTTGTTATAACCATTAGAAGAGCGGATTCTAAACGTGTGCTGTTAGGAGTTGAAATGTAGTATGGTAAATATAATAGTTGGTTTGGTTTTTGCAAGTATTATAATATTAGCTATTAGAAAAGTTTATAAAGATACTAAAAATAATAAATGCAGTTGTGGCAGCAGTTGCGGAAAAAGTTGTTCAGATAAAAGTAAGTGCAACAAACACTAATAGCATACGTGCATAAAAGAGGCTATACATCAAAATATTGATTTGATGTATAGCCTCTTTTACGTTTTATTCTTTATTTCTAATATACTTAAGGCTTATACTAGGATTGCTAGTTTTTGTTGATCTAATCTCAAACTGATTTAAAGATGCTACAAATGGTGTAAGTTTTGTATAACCATAATTTCTTGTATCAAAATCCGGATATCTCTTATTAAGAGTACTACCTAATTCTCCTAAAAATGCCCATCCATCTTCATCTGAAATCTCTGTTATAATAGTTTTGATAGCCTCCACTAATTTTTGAGAAGTTATCATGCTACTTTTTGATTCTTCTTGTATTGGTAATCCTTTTATGCTAATGGTTTCAGTATTTTTTGCGGCCATTGAAGCTAATACTTCAAGATATTTAAACTTCTCACAAGCTGAGATAAAAGGTGTAGGTGTTTTCTTTTCCCCCATACCAATAACATACATACCAGCTTCGCGAAGTCTTGCTGCCAGTTTAGTAAAATCACTATCACTAGACACAATGCAGAACCCATCTACATTTTTTGAATAGAGTATGTCCATGGCATCAATTATAAGAGCTGCATCCGTTGAATTTTTGCCTGTGGTATAACTATACTGTTGTATTGGACTAATGGAATAATTAAGCAATACATTCTTCCATGAAGCCAATTGAGGCTTGGTCCAATCTCCATAAATCCTTTTATAAGTAGGTGTTCCATGATTTGAAATTTCGTCAATTATATACTTTATATACTTATCAGATACATTGTCAGCATCAATCAGAACTGCAATTTTTTTATCTTTTTCCATTTTTATCTCCTTCACGCCTTAATGTCTTTAGATTCTTTTCCATAAATTTATTACCCTATACTTTAAAATAACATACTATTCTATACAATTCTACAAAATCCTAAATATTCCTTCTAAATTCCAATAATTATTGTAATCATTCTCAATTCTGTCCATTATATTATAAATAAAATCAAATCTACCCCATAGTTAACTATAGTTAACATTTAACTTTATTTTCCATTCTCTTAATATCCCCTCTTTACACTCTTCCATTAATGTCAACATATATATTATACGTTATTTATTCTTTTGTCTATGCCCCTTTTTATAAACATCTAAGATATGAACTGTAAAATGGATATAAAAAAACACCTGTGTTAACAGATGTTTTTATAAAATTCTCTAACAATCATTTTTTTCACCTATAAAATATGAATAAATATAGCTACTATCAACGAAAATGCTAGTACACGATGCACTTTAAGCCACATTCCTTTATAATTTTTATTTATATAGGCACCATAAACTCCTAAACTGAAAATGCTAGCCATAATTAGGGCTGCAATTATTCCAGTTATACTAATGCGATTAGATGAAAGTGCAATGAAAAAGTGAGTCAATACAGATACTACAGCTATTGTTCCTGCCAATTTATGATTTTTAACAATTAACCTCATTACTTTTCTATAAATATCAACTAATTGTTTTTTTTCTTTTCCCAATTTATTAATATATTTTTTATTGATATATTTTACAAAAAAGTTTAAAATGGCTAGCCCAAAACTTATAGCAGTTACCCATCCTAAAAGTTCTATTAAATCCCCAGTTCTCATAATATAAAATCCCCCTTATATGTTTTGTATTTGTCTTTTTTAATAATACTACAAGTTATTGTATTTTGTAAATTTTTATTCATAATTTTCAATATAGTTCATTCAAAATAATTATTACTTTTAAAATTCTATTTTCCTTTTTTTATGTGTTTTATCCCCTTTATAATTTCATACCAAATAACTGAAGCTATTGATATGAGCGCTGCTAGTATAAACTGATTTAAAGATAGTGGTGCAAGTTTCAAAAATTCACTGAGGGGAGTATATAGTATTACTGCAAGCCCTACCATTGTTCCTAAACTAACACCCCACATAACCTTGTCCTTTTTTAGCTTTGCAAAGGATTGTACTGCATAATCAGTATTTGAACTATTAACTTGGACCAATAATACATTTGCTATTAATATAATAGTTAGTCCCATCGCCCTTGCAAGAGGTGCATTGTTTGGAGAATCATTTAAGAATAACAAATACGTTCCAAAAGATGCTCCAAATACCACAAGTCCTTGCATAACACTTTTAAAAAGTGTTTTTCCTGTTAATAGTTTTTCATTTGGATCCCGTGGCGCCCTTTGCATAATATCTCTTTCTGCTGGCTGACGTTCCAGTACTATTGAGCAAGTAGGATCAATTACAAGTTCAAGTAAAACAACGTGTAGTGGAAGTAGCAAAAGACTTTTAGGGCTTATTCCCATAAGTGGAGCAAGTAGTGCTGCAAATGCAATAGGAATATGAATAGTGAACACATATCCAACTGCTTTTCTTATGTTATCGTAAATTCTTCTACCATCTTTTATAGTGTCAACAATAGTAGAAAAGTTATCATCAAGTAGAATTATATCTGCTGCTTCTCTCGAAACTTCTGAACCACGTTTACCCATAGCAATCCCAATATCTGAATATTTAAGAGCAGGGGCATCATTAACACCATCACCGGTCATTGCTACTATTTCACCATTTTTCTTAAAAGCCTTAACTATTCTCATTTTATGTTCCGGTATAACTCTAGAGAATATGCTTACATTTTTAACTTTTTCGCAAAGCTCATCATCACTCATTTTGTTAAGCTCATCACCAGTGATTATTTTATCACTGTTTGGCATACTAATTTTCTTTGCGATAGAACTAGCAGTTATTCCATTATCCCCTGTTATCATAACTACACGTACACCAGCTTTGCTGCAAATTTCAATATCCTCTTTTACAGATTCTCTTGGAGGATCAACAAGTCCCACCATTCCACAAAGCTTTAGGGTACATTCATTAAGTGTATTTGGTATATCATTTGTACTATTTAGCATCATTTGTCCAACAGCAATGACACGAAGTCCAAGCCTGGACATCTCCACTACCTTATCTTCAGCTGTATTTCTTTCCTCGTCTGATAAGTTGCATATTGTTAAAATATGCTCAGGTGATCCCTTTGCTGTAACTACAACAGTATCCCCATTTTTCCAAACGTTAGCCATCATTTTTGCTTCATTGGTAAATGCAAATTCTTTAACTAACTCTCCACCAAAAAGAATATCTCTTGTTATTCCTTGCTTTTCGCAATAAGATATTATCGCCTTTTCCATAGGATCATAGGCATCGGATTTACAACCCATACCCATTATTTTCGTAAGTTCACTAATGTCACTAGTTAAGCTCCAAGTATCTGTAACTGTCATTTTGTTCATTGTTATTGTACCTGTTTTATCAACACAAAGAACAGAAACAGCACCTAATGTTTCTACAGATGGTAACTTTCTAACAAGAGATTTATTTTTAGCAAGTCTCCAAGCCCCCATTGATAAAAACACGGTTAAAATCACTGGGAATTCTTCTGGTATCATTGCCATAGCAAGGGTTACTCCTGATAAAATACTTTCTATAATTCTATCCCTAAACATGTGATCCGGTATATTCAAATACGTAATAAGACCAACAAAAATGAATAAAACAGCTGCAATTCCTGCACACAGTTTTACTAATTTGCCGGTTTGCTTTTGAAGAAGCGTTGGATTTTCAGGCGCAGACACAATATTTTTGCCTATTTTACCATACTGCGTTATTGCTCCTATTTTATCTACTAATATAGTAGCTGTACCCTGTGTTACAAGGGTTCCTGTGTAGCAATAATCTGAGCGCCAATAATCAGTACTGTAGATATCCCTATCTTCCGTATTAATCTTCCATACACCCTCAGCCTCTCCTGTAAGGGATGATTCATCGATACAAAGAGTGCTTACTTTTATAACTATACCATCAGCAGGGACTTTAACCCCTTCAGCGATATACATTATATCCCCAGGCACTAAATCTGAACTATTAATTATTTTGTCTATCCCATCACGAAGTACTGTGATGTGAGGAGCTGATAAATCTTTTAATGCATTTAATGTTTTATCAGTTTTCCACTCTTGAATTACCTCAATACTAATAATTCCAACTACGAAAATAAGCATAATAGAACCATCTTTAGGTTCTCCTAGAATGAAATAAATTACCGCTGCCACAATTAACAGTAAAAACATTGGCTCGCTAATAACCTTCAAAATTTTGTGGAAAAAGCTTTCCTTTTTTTTAGCTACAAGTTCATTTTTACCAAATTTCACTTGGAGCTTCTTTGCTTCCAGTGTAGTAAGCCCTTGTAGTTCTGTAATTTGTTCTTTTTTGCTTTGTTGCTTAGTCATAAGTATTTCCTCCATATTTGCTTGTATAAAGCATATTTAGAATAACTCTATGGCATTACAATCTTCAGAGATGTCCTAAAAATGGGCATAAAAAAACCCGTAGAACAATAAACTGTCCCACAGGTGTATAGTTTCAATCCTGTTGCCATTTGGCCCAGCCCCACGAACTTTTTAAGGTTCATCGCCTGCTCAGTTTGTACTGTAGAATTAGATGCAGTGCAAAGAGATTCTCTTAAATTTAACACACATGGTACTTCTTGTCAACATTTTTAGTTTTTTTCCATTTTTATAAGTTTATAGTATTTATTTTAATATATTGCCTTTAATGCTAAAAGGTGATACAAGCTAAATCAGCTTTTATCACCTTTTTTAAACTAAACTATTAATATCTCTTACAGATTATCTTTCTATAATTGATACACCCATACCTATCTTCACAAAAGGTTCATTTACAATAGCAATCTCAATAACAATCTTTTAACAGCTATTTATACGGATTTATATGTGATTTAGGGGTACAATTTATTCCTTATTTTCATCCTCATCTTTAATGTATAAATTAACTTTGACAAACTCTAAAGGTGAAGCTTTTATATATTTTTTAAATACCGTGGAATTCATTAACTACTGGATCAATAAATTCTATTCGATGTGGTGAATAAACAATTAACTTATCAGATACCTTTTTAGTAGTTGCTACATCCTTTGCTGTCTCCTTCTTTGCTCCACATGCTGTTAAAGATATTATTATTAATGATGCCATTAAAATTGATACTGCTTTTTTCATTAATTAACCCCCCTATTTTTATGTAAACGTTTATCTATTAACTAAATGTTAACATAATTCCTAGTTGTCAACAATCCTAAAAAACAGGAATATTATACTTAAAAATGAACATACAATTTTAAATAACACTCTAGAAAAGAGCAAAAATACAAATAGGCATCCCTAAACACAAGGATGCCTATAATTATAAAACTCTTCACACTATGTTTGTATCTAAAAGTCTTTCAGTATCCACAACATTCAATGGCTTACTATAGTAATACCCTTGTATGTAGTCGCATTGTTTTCCTTTAAGTATTAATAACTGCTCCTCAGTCTCTACCCCTTCGGCTACAACTTTTAAATCCATGCTATGAGCCATTTGGATTATATTTTTAATAATTGATTTGTTTTGTTTATTTGAAGTTATGTTATCAATAAAGGATTTATCAATTTTTAAAGTAGATATTGGAATTCTCATTAGATAGTTAAGTGAGGAATATCCAGTACCAAAATCATCTAGAGCAATTCTAATACCCATATTCATAAGTTCCTTTAATATCTTTATATTGGAATCAAGTGATTCCATAAGCACAGTTTCAGTAATTTCTAGTTCCACAATACTCGGATTAATCCCCGTAGACTTCAGAATACCCTTAACAGTTTCTAGAAAGTTAATTTGATGTATATCTACTGAAGAAACATTGATACTAATACTCTTGAATTTATAGCCTGCCTGTAACCATTTTACACTCTGCTTACAAGCTTCATTAAGTACCCATCTGTCTATTTCACTTATATAACCTGTTTCTTCCGCTATAGGAATAAATTCCACAGGAGGTACAAATCCTAACTCCACACTATTTAACCTGAGCAGAGCTTCAAAACCAAATATCTCATTTCTTTGTGCATCATACTGAGGTTGATAATGTATGCTTAACTCATTATTTTCAATTGCATTTCTTAGTATTCTATCTATACAGGTTTTTCTTTCTAATTTTAAATACATTTCTCCATCAAATCTAGCAAATCTATTCTTGCCTAGCTCTTTTGCTTTATACATGGCTACATCTGCATTTTTTAATATAGTATTTATATCCATTCCATCCTTCGGATATATTGCCACACCTATACTTGCGGTAATATACATTTGCTTGTTATCAATTTCAAAAAACTTATCAAATATTGCAAGCAATCCTTTTGCATAAGACTTTACTTCAAATTCTTCGTGGAGGGGATGAAGTAATATAAATTCATCCCCTCCTAACCTGCATAGTGTATCATTTATCTTTATTGTGGATTCTAATTGTTTTGCTATGTATGTTAGTAATTTGTCCCCATAATTATGACCCATAGTGTCATTTATATTTTTGAAATTATCTAAGTCTATAAAAAACACGGCTCCTCCTGTATTTTTGTGCTTTGCTATTTTTAGTTGTTGGTTTAGTTTATTCATGAAAAAAGTTCTATTAGGAAGTTTAGTAAGAGCATCATAGTAAGCCATATATTTTATTTTGTCTTCCGAGTTTTTTCTCTCTGTAATATCTGTAATAGAGCCTGCAAGCTTTACTGCTATACCATCAGAGTTTCTTAATGCCTTACCTCTAGTGGATACCCAAATATAAGTGCCATCATTAATTATCATTCTAAACTCAGATTTATAAATTGAAGTTTTATTGCTAATGTAATTTTCAAGATCCTTTAAAGCAAAAGATGAGTCTTCTGGATGAACAAGTTTTTGTAAGAAATCATTTATAATAAGACTTCTAGTTGGTTTATAACCTGTAATTTCAAATAATTTAGCAGAAGCGAAAAAAAAACCTGCTTTCAGATCAAATTCCCAAATTGAATCATTAGACCCCTCTAAAGCAAGTTGGTATCTTTCGTCACTAATTCTTAATGACTCCTCCTTGTATTGAAGTTCATCGTACTGCTGACGAAGTTCTTCTTCTGTGGCTGATAATTCTTCATGTACCGCTAATAATTCCTCATAAGTAGAACTGATTTTATTAATCATAACATTAAAGCCGATTCCTAATTCTCCAAATTCATCTCTAGTTTGAATATTCGTAGCTCTAACTTCTAGATTTCCCTTTTCAGCTTCATGCATTAAAGAGGTTAACTGCATGATTGGTTTTGTGATATATTTTGTGAATATAAGTGTAAAAAGCAAAGTTAAAAATAACACGGTTAAGGTTATATAAAATATAAAATATTCAATTTTAGTTATCGTTGAGGTTAGCTCACTTTTGGGCACAACTGAGGCCATCTTCCATCCTGTATAAGGAGAAGAGTATACATTAACTAACACTGGTTTCCCATCTATAATGGTTTCAAAATCAGAGTTATTTTCAGTAAATAGCTTATTATAATCTTTAATAGTGTATTTTAAATATTTACCAGTTTCGGCATCTTTATAGTTTTTTTTATTTAGCAGAGTTATGTTTTTAAAATTCAAATTGCTATCAGGATGGGCTAGTATTGTGCCCTCTTTTGAAAAAAGAAATACATATCCCGTATCCCCCATTTTTACATTTTCTATCATTTTGGACAATTTGTTTAAACTTACATCAATTCCCATCACACCTAAAACATTTCCAGATGAATCTTTCACAGTTGAAGAGGCACTTATGATTAATGAATTATGCTCGTCAGACGATGTATATGGCGCTGAGATTAATACCTCATTTGGTTTTTTTAATGCGTCGGTATACCAAGGTCTTATCCTAGGGTCATATTTATTAACAATCAAACCATCTGGCCACCGAATATAGCCTCCCCATTTAGTTCCAAGATAAACATCTGAAGCATCTGGATGAGTTATTCCATAGGTTTCAAATTGATTGTAAATAGTACTTTCAATTCCTGATATTCCTTTGGAGTATTTTTTAATCGACTTATCTTTTGGCATGTTAAATAAAGCCAATATTGAAGCATCAGCTTTTTTGACATCCACAGAGGATGCTAAAAATCTATTATTGTCTTTTATTTGTTTAAACATATTCGAAAAGGTATTATCCACTTGTACCATTTGTCTTCTTGTCTCCGATACTATATCTTTTTTTAGAAAGGTGTAAATATAGTTATGTGTTATTACAGCTATTGGAATAGATGTAAGTAATATGATTACTACAAAGTATAAAAATAATTTCCATCGAAAAGTAAGCTTCATAACTAACACCCCTTAAGTATTTAAGTTTAATATGGCTTGGACTTAAGTGATTAGCTTATAAACTTTTTCCCCAATCTACATGTCCCATATAGGTATTATTGTAGCATGGGATAATATCATGTCAATACATATATTCCAAAGTTGGTAATATTTTTTTCTTTTATAACATTAAATGGTATAATACTTATATTAAAGCAGATACAAATATTATATTTTAAGGAGTGTAAATAT
Organism: Clostridium bowmanii; assembly: GCF_018861315.1. Taxonomy (GTDB): domain Bacteria; phylum Bacillota; class Clostridia; order Clostridiales; family Clostridiaceae; genus Clostridium_AD; species Clostridium_AD bowmanii. The sequence continues at coordinate 90,068 of NZ_JAHLDL010000013.1, forward strand.
GATTAAAGTTATAATCCAAGAGTGTGATAACTACAACATAAATGCTGTTATAGAAAAATTGAACAGCGGTATGGAACTTATTGGCGGTTGGAAATCCTTTGTAAAACCTGGAATGAAGGTACTTTTAAAAGTGAATCTAATTGGTCCTAAATCCTCTGAAACTGCTGCAGTTACCCATTGTGAATTTGTACGAGCTATAACTAGAATTTTAAAGGCCATGGACTGTAGTGTATGGATAGGCGATAGCTCCGGTGGTGCAATAGCAGGAATAGCTCCCACGGCACAAAGTTTTGAAGTATCTGGGCTTAATAAAGTAGCTAAAGATGAAGGTGCAGAAATTAAAAACTTTGACAAAGAAGGAGTTGTTGAATGTAGCATTAACTCTGATTACGGAGATAAATTGTATTTAGCAAAACCTATTTTTGATGCTGACTTAGTTATTAACCTTCCAAAGTTTAAAACCCATACAGCCGGAATTTACACAGGAGCAGTTAAAAACGTATTTGGACTTATTCCTGGGCTTAAAAAAGCAGAATATCATAAGCTACTACCAGATCCAAAAAATTTTGGTAGCATGCTAGCAGACATACATGAAAATTCTAAAATTTCACTACACATTATGGATGGAATTACTGCAATGCAAGGTGAAGGGCCTACTGCAGGTGATGTTTACAATGCACATAAAATACTGATAAGTACAGATCCTCTAGCTCTTGATACAGTGGCCGCAAAGATGATTGGCCTTGATATTAAAGATATTCCCATACTAAATGCAGCTAGAGAAAAGAACATTGGACAATGGGACTTAGAAAATATTCAGGTTTGTGGAGACTATGACTCTTCCCCTGAACTTATAGACTTCAAATTACCCAAAAGATTCAATAGTAAAAAGAAGCAAAACTATAAAGCACTTATAAAGGTAATAAATTTCTTGAAAACACGACCAAAAATTAACCTTTCTGTCTGCAAGCAATGTAATATGTGCGTAGAAAGTTGCCCTGTTCAGGCTATAGATAAAGATACTAAAAGAATTGACTATTCTAAATGTATTGAATGCATGTGTTGCCATGAATTATGCAGATATAAAGCAGTTGAGCTAAAAAAAGACAATATAATTGCGGGGCTTATGACCAAATTCTATAGAGGTAAATACAAATAATAAAATAATAGCCTATCATCCTAGATTCATTAACAATGGGAGTATAAGCTATTGTTAATTTGTATATGTATGTTTGAATTTATAGGATACAATTAGTATGATATAATAAACCTATTAAAAACAATTAAGGAAGGAATTATTATGAGTGAACCATTATTTCAAGCTAGTAATCTAATTTACAAAGATTTTTTAACTTATAGCAGTGTAAAAATTGAACAAGGCATGATCAATTTCATTGTTGGTGAAAGTGGATGTGGTAAAAGCACTTTCTTAAAACTATTAAACCAGTCTATAAATCCAGCATCAGGCGAATTATTATATAAAGGTACACCGATAGAGGATTATGATCCTATTGCTCTAAGACGTGAGGTAAGCCTAGTTTCTCAGGAGCCTTTTCTTTTTGATGAGAGCATAATAGACAATTTCAAAACCTTTTATTCACTAAGGAAAAAAACTATGCCTAGTAGTGATTATGTGAAATATATTATGGATCTTTGCTGCGTAAATGTTCCACTAGACCAAAGTGCCTCTACTCTTTCTGGCGGAGAGCGTCAAAGAGTGTATACATCCATATTTTTATCATTATGCCCTAAGGTCATATTACTGGACGAGCCAACTGCAGCTCTGGATGAAAAAAACAGCCATAGTATAATGGAAAATATAACAAACTTCTGCAAGGAAAAAAATATTGATATTGTAATAGTAAGTCACAATAAAACTATTGTTGAAGATTTTTGTGAAAATAAAATCGAAATGATTAAGGAAGTGTAAATATGAAAGGAGCAGTTTCACTAAGTATTTTTCAATTTTCACTTATTTATCTACTTCTAATTATAGTGTTAATAATAATGAAAAAATCAAAAGTAAACCAGACAAGGCTTCTTTTAGTTGCAAGTTTGAGAATGACAGTTCAGCTTGTAATAGTGGGTTATGTACTTCAATATGTGTTTAGTAATCCAAACCCCCTATTTACTGTGTTTTTTTTAATTATTATGATAGCATTTTCTGTTAATCGTGTAATTTCACATAGAACTGACTTGAACCGAAATTTTAAAATTGCCATAGCAGCTTCACTAGCATTCTCAGGGCTTTTTGTTCTAATCTTCTTTGTTACAATAGTGGTTAGAAAATCCATATTTAACCCACAATATACTATACCACTAGCTGGTATGATTATTGGTAATGCTATGACAGGAGTAAACATTGCAATTAAAACCTTTATGGATGACATAAGCAATTCGAAAAGTAAAATTAATACACTACTCAATTTAGGAGTGGAACCTAAAGATATATTAAAGCCTTTTGCTAATAATGCACTAGAAACTGCCTTAATACCTACCATGAATTCCATGCTAGGAATGGGAATAATCTTTTTACCTGGAATGATGACAGGGCAAATGTTATCAGGTACCTTACCTACCACAGCCATTATGTACCAAATAGCAATCATGATTGCCATTTGTACTTCAGTATGTATAACAGTGTTCTTATCCCTGAACTTAGGTTATAAATCTTTGTATAATAGTAAAAAGCAATTTTTATAAACTTAAAAATATCTAATAATAGAACAAACCTGCAGTTCAGATATAAACTGCAGGTTTTAATATTTTCTATTTTATTTAATTTCAGTTACCCATTCATGATGAAATATTCCTTCTTTATCCCTTCTTTCAAAAGTATGAGCACCAAAATAATCTCTCTGTGCCTGTAGCAGGTTAGCTGGAAGATTTGCACTTCTATAACTGTCATAGTACATCATCGCACTAGAAAATCCTGGCACTGGAATACCTAAATTTACAGCTGTAGATACAACCAGTCTTAAGTCCTTTTGATAACTATTAAGGATATCCTTAAAATATGAATCTAACATCAGATTTTTAATATTAGCATCCTTTTCATAAGCATCATTTATCTTATTAAGGAATTGAGCTCTAATTATACAACCGCCTCTAAATATCTTAGCGATTTTTCCATATTCAAGCTCCCAATTATATTCTATGGCTGCTGCACTCATAAGTGAGAACCCCTGTGCATAGGAACATATTTTACTTGCATAAAGAGCTTTTCTTACTGACTCTATAAACTCATTTACATCTCCCTTAAATTTTGCATCTGGTCCTTTTAAAATACTACTTGCCAATACTCGTTGATCTTTTATGGCAGACAGACAACGTGAAAAAACAGCCTCTGTTATAGTAGATATAGGTACTGCCAAGTCCAAAGCGCTTTGACTAGTCCATTTTCCTGTTCCCTTTTGGCCAGCCTTATCTAAAATAATATCCACCATGTACTCTCCAGTTTCATTATCCTTTTTCGTAAATATTTCACTAGTTATCTCCATTAAATAACTATCAAGTTCACCTTCATTCCACACCTTAAAAACATCATGAAGCTGATCATTGGAAAGTCCTAAAGCTTCTTTTAAAAGATCATAAGCTTCACAAATAAGCTGCATATCTGCATATTCAATACCATTATGAACCATTTTAACATAATGTCCTGCTCCGTTTTCTCCAATATAAGTACAGCAAGGTTCTCCATCTACTTTTGCAGCTATAGCTGTAAAAATTGGTTCAACTATTTTATAAGCTTCAATTTCACCACCAGGCATAATTGCTGGACCTTTTAAAGCACCCTCTTCTCCTCCTGAAACTCCTGCACCAATGAATTTAAATCCCAGAGCTTCAAGCTGCTTGCTCCTACGTGTTGTATCCATAAAAAATGAATTGCCGCCATCAATTAAAATATCCCGCTTAGACATATATGGTATTAATTCTTCTATAACATAATCAACAGGCTTTCCTGCTTTTATCATAATCAATATTTTTCTAGGTGTTTCTAGAGAATTTACAAACTCTTGTATAGAATAGGTTCCCACAATATTTTTATCTTTTTGCTCTATTAATAACTCATCTGTCTTAATCCTATTTCTATTGTAAACTGAAACTGAATAGCCATTGCTTTCAACATTCAAGGCTAAATTTTTGCCCATGACACCCATACCTATAACTCCAAATTGCTGTTTATCCATAATTTCGCTCCTTATTACAGTACAAATTTACTTCTCATATAATTTTTTTTATTTTCTTAATTATACACTTAAAACACTGAAATAAGTACAGTATTTATTATTGATTAATAAGGATTATAAAACAAGATGCCACCCACATGTCACTTTCCACGTGGGTGGCACCTCTTTATTCACATACCCATTCATGATGAAAGTTCCCTTTTTTATCCGTTCTTTCAAAGGTATGTGCGCCAAAATAATCTCTTTGTGCCTGAAGTAAGTTTGCTGGAAGGTTTGCACTTCTATAGCTATCATAGTACATTATTGCACTAGAGAATCCTGGAACTGGCACACCTAAAGTTACAGCTGTTGATACTACATAACGTAAGTCCTTTTGATAACTACTAAGAATATTTTTGAAATAAGAATCTAACATTAAATTTTTGATATCAGCATCTTTTACATAAGCATCGTTTATCTTGTTAAGAAATTGAGCTCTAATAATACAGCCACCTCTAAATATTTTAGCGATTTTTCCATATTCAAGCTCCCAACTATACTCCTTAGCTGCAGCTTTCATAAGTGCAAATCCTTGAGCATAAGAACATATTTTGCTTGTATAAAGAGCTCTTCTTACAGATTCTATAAACTTATTTATATCCCCTTCAAATTTCACCTCTGGTCCTTTTAAAACATCACTTGCCAGGACTCTTTCATCTTTTATGGCAGAAATGCAACGAGCAAAAACAGACTCCGTTATGGTAGGTATTGGTACTGCCAAATCCAGAGCGCTTTGACTAGTCCATTTTCCAGTTCCCTTTTGCCCTGCCCTATCTAAAATAATATCTACCATGCACTCTCCAGATTCATTATCCACTTGTGCAAATATTTCACTGGTTATTTCCATTAGATAGCTATCAAGCTCACCACTATTCCACTCAGCAAAAACCTCATGAAGCTGATCATTGGATAGCCCTAAAACTTCTTTTAAAAGTGTATAAGCTTCGCAAATAAGTTGCATGTCTGCATACTCAATACCATTATGAACCATCTTTACATAATGTCCTGCTCCGTTTCCGCCAACATAAGTACAACAAGTCTCCCCATCTACTTTTGCAGCTATGGCTGTAAAAATTGGTTCTATTATTTTGTAAGCTTCAATATCCCCACCAGGCATAAGTGCGGGACCTTTTAAAGCCCCCTCTTCTCCTCCAGAAACTCCTATACCTATGAATTTAAAGCCCAATTCCTGGAGATTTTTGCTCCTACGTATTGTATCCATAAAAAATGAATTACCGCCATCAATTAATATGTCATCCTTTGAAATGTATGGTACTAATTCCTCTATAACCTCATCAACAGATTTCCCTGCCTTAATCATAATAAGTATTTTTCTTGGAGTTTCAAGAGAATTTACAAACTCTTCTATAGTATATGTTCCCCCAATATTTTTTTCTTTTGTTCCTACTAATAACTCCGCTGTGGCAATCTTATCTCTATCATAAACCGAAACTGATATCCCTCTACTTTCAATGTTTAAAGCTAGATTTTTACCCATAACACCGATGCCTATAACTCCAAATTGTCGTTTTTCCATAATATAAATCTCCTTTTTATAAACTTATTTAGGAGAAGCAAGCTTCTCCTAAATAAGTTTTTAATGTACAACCATATTTATTAGTAAAACCATAATCAGACCAACCACTGAAATAATAGTTTCGAGTACTGTCCAGGATTTTAATGTTTCAGGTATTGATAGATTGAAGTATTCTTTAAACATCCAAAAACCAGGATCATTAACATGTGAGAATATTAAGCTTCCTGCACCTGTAGCTAACACCATAAGTTCTGGACTAGCACCTGTTACTACTACCAATGGGCCTACAATACCTGCTGCTGTAAGGCCTGCTACTGTTGCAGATCCTAATGCTATTCTAAGTATTGCAGCAATTAGCCACGCAAGTACTAATGGTGATATACTTGATCCTTTCATAATTAGTGCAACATAATCTGCAACTCCACTATCTACTAAAACCTGCTTGAAGGCTCCGCCTCCACCTATTATTAATAGTATCATAGCTATTGCTGCTATAGACTCACTTACAGTTTTCATAACTTCAGGCATCTTTTTACCCCTATTTAGCCCAAAAGTGAATATAGCTAAAAGTACGGCTAAAAGTAATGCTATTACTGGATCACCTAAGAAAGTAGTATAGTTTAATATAGGAGAAGTTTTTGGTAATACAATGGTGGCAATAGCTCTTGCTGCCATAAGAATAACTGGAACTAAAGCCGTAAACACACTTAATCCAAAACCAGGCATTTCTTTATCTGTAAATATCTTAGGGTTAAATAATCCTTTCGGGATATCGTGCTCCATATGCTTTAAGAACTTTGTAAGTACAGGCCCCGCAAGAATTACTGCTGGTATAGCAACTACAATACCATAAAGTAATGTCTTACCTAAATCTGCTTTATAAATAGCAGCTATAGCTGTAGGACCTGGATGTGGTGGTAAGAATCCATGAGTGGCTGAAAGCGCTGCCGCCATTGGAACTCCTATATATAAAAGTGGGATATCAGCTGCTGCTGCTATTGTGAATACTAATGGTATTAAAAGTACAAAGCCTATTTCATAAAATAGTGCCATACCAACTATAAAACCTGTTATTACAACTGCCAATTGTATTCTCTTTTTTCCAAACTTATCAATTAACGTTAAGGCTATTCTTTGTGCGCCACCACTATCTGCCATAAGTTTACCAAGCATGGCACCAAATCCAAGTACCAATGCAAGTGTACCTAATGTACCACCAACACCTTTTGTTATAGAAGTTACAACATTTGGCAATGGCATACCTTCCAAAATACCTACTGTTAGTGCCACAAGAATTAATGACAAAAACCCATTTAATTTAAATGCTATCATAAGAACTAATAGTAACACAACCCCCAAAGCAACAATTAATAATGGCATAATAAAGTCCCCCTTTTATTTTTGTAATAAACTAATATTTACAAACTCATCTTTTAATTTCAAGTACAATCTTTCGTAAATTTCAAATGTTTTCATGTAAACTTCATGATTTACAATATTAGGTTTGAATGTTTGAGAAATAGGAACTAATTTTTTTACTTCTTCGATATTATCTATAAGACCTATTGCTTTCATACCAAGCACTACAGCTCCTAAACAGGAACTTTCATAGCTTTCTGCTATTACAACTTTTTTATTAAATACATCGGCTAGCATTTGAACCCAGAGCTCTGATCTAACAAAACCCCCAGTAGCATAAATTGTATCAATATTGCCAGTTGTCTCCTCTAAAGCTTTTCCCACACTATAAACTCCAAATATCACTCCTTCTAAAAGTGCTCTTAGGAAGTGTTCCCTCTTATGTGTAATGTTTATTCCAAAGAAAACGCCTCTGGAGTTTGCATCCCAATTTGGGGCTCTCTCTCCTAATAAATAGGGTAAAAATATCAACCCATTTGCTCCTGCAGGTACTTTTGATGCTTCTGATGTCAATAATTCATAAGTATCCACCCCTAAAGTTTCAGCCTTATCCAACTCTATTTGCGAAAAATTATCTCTGAACCACCTAAATATTATTCCTCCATTGTTCACAGGTCCTCCAAGAACAAAATGATCTTCAGTAAGAATGTAACTAAAAATTCTTTCACTCTCATCATTTTTGGGTTTATCTGCTATTATTCTTATAGCTCCACTAGTTCCGATTGTTACTGCAGCATCTCCAGGCTTTATTGCATTAGCACCAAGGTTTGCAAGGCAGCCATCGCTCCCCCCAATTATAAAAGGAGTTTCTATGTCAATTCCCATTAAATCTGCATATCTTTTATCCATATCCTTAAAAACTTGGGTTGTGGATGCTGGTGTAGATAACTTGTCCTCACTTATACCTGCAACTTTTAATGAATTTTTATTCCATCGGAGTTCATAAATATCAAACAAGCCTGTAGCAGAAGCAATGGAATAATCCACAACGTATTTATGGAATAGTTTATAGAAAACATATTCTTTTATTGATATAAATTTAAATGCATTTTTAAATATTAGGCCCATATTATCCTTCATCCATGCAAGCTTACATAATGGTGACATTGGGTGTATAGGTGTTCCCGTTTTCATATAAATCTCATGGCCTATTTTGCTATTCTTTATTCTTTCTGAATATTCCGTGCTTCTAGTATCTGCCCAAATAATACAATCAGTTAATTTATTTCCATTTTCATTTACAGCCATTATTCCATGCATAGCTGAACTGAAACTCACACCAAGAAGTTTATTTCCCTTTTTATCATTTTCACTTACTACACTTTTAATAGTATTAATAACTGCATCAAACATTTCCTCAGGATTTTGCTCACTCCAAGAAGACCTAGGATTTAAAATAGGATAACCTATATTACACTTTGATATTACATGTCCTAGCAAATCAAAGGCAATTGCTTTAGTGCTACTTGTTCCAATGTCTAGACCAATTAAATATTCCATAACTTCCCCCTATTTGAAATAAATTTTCTTTTTCATCTTAAATATTAGCATATTTTCTTTTTCATGAAAATTATTCTCTTTCCATTAGTATATTATAATGTAAAGGTTTAATCAAGGGTTTTATGAAAATAATTTTCATAATTCCACAAAAAAATACACTCTTATAGAGTGTATGAAAATTATTTTAATATCTCTTGATTGCTATGCCTTCTCTTATTTGTCCTAAAGCCTTATAATAATTCTCTTTATCCTTTAAACAAGTGCCTACAAACATGCAATCTATAAGTGTTAATGCACTTATTCTTGAGTCCATTGCCTCGCTTTTCGATAAATTTTCTTTACCGTAAGATACTAGAACCACATCAGATACTTTTAATATAGGAGATTTATAATTTGAGGTTATGGAAATAATTTTCACTCCATTTTCCTTGGCTATTTGAAGGTTCTCTACAAGTTCCTTATTACTCCCAGTATTCGAAATAGCAATTATACAATCATTTTCATCATACATAGCGCTTACCATGGCTTGAAAATGGGAATCTTCATGAAATGCACAGTATTTTCCTGTTCTCATGAACTTATGATATGCATCAAGTGCTATTGCTGCAGACCCCCCCATACCAAAGAAAGCTATCCTTTTTGCACTATGAATATATCCTATAGCTTTGTCTAACTCCTTATTGTCATTTATTCTTAAAGTTTCATTAAGAGAACTTATTGTGGAATTAAATATTTTTTGCATTATAACCAAACTATCATCATTCTCTTTTATCTCTTCGTGTATATTTACAAGGGGTTTTACAATTTCGCTAGCTATGCTTATCTTTAAGTCCTGGTAACCTTTAAACCCCAATTTTTTACTAAGTCTAAATACCGTAGCTTCACCACATTTACAATTTTCAGCAAGTTCTGTAATTGATGAGTGGATAATATCCTTAGAGTTTTTAAGAATGTATTCCCCAACTCTTTTTTCCGCTCCCTTAAGTTCCGAATATATATTTCTTAAACTTTCTATACCGCCTATGTCATTCATCATATTACCACCTAACAGTATTTTTTACTTGTGCTTTCATTGCACAGATTCTACTTCTATTATACTATAATAAACCATAAAGTATTTAATTACAAAAACAAAAATGCTATTGATCCTTTTAAAAATATCGACTAAAGGTGGATATTTAATTACACTATAGCACTCTTGCAAAAAATTTAAATCAGTTTTATAGAGTCTCATACAAAGCTATTTTATAAAGTTATTATTAATATGATTTTATCATAAAATAGTAAAAGATATAAAGAGACTACACCTTTATATCTTTTACATCTTAAAGCTTATCCTTTATTTTTAAAATATGTCTTTGTGTACTATCCTTATTAACTCCAACTTACTCTGCGTTTTTAAGTGACTCTATCATATCTATATTACCAAATTCTCTGTACATAGCTAAGTTTACAATTATTGAAAAAGAAATTGTAATCAGTACTGAATATAGAAAATAAATAGGATCAATATGCCTCATAAACATCATAACTTTAGTTTCTGAGGAATTGATTACAAAACTGTTTAAAAGTATCCCTACAATTATACCTGTCAGGCTACCTATTACCGTTAATATAATGTTTTCACGGTATATATATAAGGCAAGTTCATTATTATAAAAGCCTAGAAGCTTTATTGTAGATAATTCTCTTTTTCTATCATTTATATTTATATTTGTAAGATTATATATCACAACAAAAGCAAGCACTCCTGCAGATACTATTAACACAAGCACCACCGAATTTATACTCTTTGTAGTTTTATTGAAATCAAAGTGTGAATTATTTTTATAGCTTACAGATCCCACATCTTTAATAACTGTTAATAACTTTGTAGTGCTATTTTCAGAACTTTCTGTGGTAGACTTTAAATCTCCATAAAGCCCATTAAATTTAAGATTTGCTCCAGTTATTTTTTTGTAATAATCAGAACTCATATAAATATAATGTTGCACATAATGCTCTGTAATACCAGATATTTTAGCTTTTACAATTTTATCATTAAGGGTTATTGCAAAAGTGTCTCCAATTTTTTTATTCATGAGTTTTGATAGCTTTTCAGTAATAATCACACCATCTTCGTCAAGGTTAAGCACTTTACCCTTCATTGTAAAATTAATATAATTATTAAGCTCCTGCTTATGGTCTGCTACCACCACATAGGCATCCTCTCTACCAGATTTATCTACATCTACTGTTCCGTTTTTTGTGTATGTAAACAAAACCGATTTTACGTTATCATCTTCCATTACCTTGTCTTTTGTAGTAGCTGCTTGCTTATAGTCTATATCTTTTTTTAATGTTGACTGCATATCATATCTGTATATGTTGGTAAATTGACTGTCTACAGCACCTAATATTCCTGATTTAAGGCCAAACCCTGTTATCATAAGGCCTGTGCAAGTTGCAATTCCTATTACGGTCATAAAAAGTCTTTGTTTATATCTAAATATATTTCTTGCAGTAACTTTTCTTGTAAAACTTAATCTCTTCCATATAAAAGGTATTCTTTCCAGTAATATAGTTTTCCCGGCTTTTGGTGGCTTTGGTCTCATTAATGATGCTGGCGCTTCTCTTAATTCTTCCAGGGTTGCTGCAACTGCTGCTATTGCATTAACTTAGGATTTTTTGCTAGGGCTCTGGCTATGGAAACCCTTTGTTGTTCTCCACCAGAAAGTTGAGAAGGAAAATTTTGCATTCTATCTTTCAGTCCTACATTGCTAAGCACCTCTACAGGATTCATTGGGTTTTTACATATTTCAACTGCAAGCTCCACGTTTTCGATGGCATTTAAATTTTGAACTAAATTATAAAACTGAAATACAAAACCTATTTCATCTCGCCTATATTTTGTAAGCATTTTTTTATTATATTCGCTTACCTCATTACCATCTACAATAATAGTTCCACTAGTAACTTGATCCATTCCACCTAAAAGATTTAGTATTGTAGTTTTACCTGCCCCACTAGCCCCAATAACCACAACAAATTCTCCCTCTTCTATTGCAAATGAGACGTCATCTACCGCTTTAATTATAACGTCTCCCATGTGATAAGTTTTTTTTACATTTTTTAATTCTATAAAGTTTTTCATTTTCTATCTCCTAATCTAAATTTTCACAATTTAACTTTCCCTTAATATCACTATAAAATATATCTATTATATCAAGGATAAGTTTTCTCACTTCATTGCCTTCCTGCTTTTCTCTTACAATTATAGAAATACTCTCCACAAGGTTATAGGACATCAGGTAAATAATAAAATTATCTTTAAGTTTTTTACCTTCCAAAGATAGTTCATATTGCATTTTTACAGAAACTATTCTAGTTATAAAGTCAACGAAGTTTTTTTTACAATTTTCATACTCCGATCCTTCACTTTTATTAAGTAATATTGCAATTTCTGTACTACTCCCTTTAAATATCTCCAATATCTTTTCCATTAATTCATAAAAAATATCATCTGCTTTTTCATTTATTTCTACTTTATTAAACTGATTAATGTAATCCATTAATCTATCGTAAACAGATCCAATTAATTTTTGGTACAAATCATCTTTACTTTGAAAATATTTATAAAAATTTCCAACGGATGTTTGAGAATTTTTAGCTATACTCCTTATTGATGTACCTTTGTATCCCATTTGTTTGAATTCCTTCAGCGATTCCTCTACTATACTTTTTCTAACTTCATATTTCAAATATTGCATTAGAAAACCTCCGTTCTCTTTTGTAGTATACTCTATTTAAAATAAAATTTCAACAACAAAGCTGGAAAGCTTTTTTGACTTGACAACCACAATCACTGGAAATATAATAAAATAAAAGCTCTTTGTAAATCATAATCTCAGAGGAGGTATTTTTATCCGTAGGTATAAGATTACTCAACCAATATTTAGACAAAAAAAAGATTTCTCTTCCACCTATATATACCATAAAAATAAACAGTCTCAACATGATTCAAAAGAAATTGAAGCCAACTTCCTTCAAACTCTTATTGACACCATTCCAAATCCAATCTTCTATAAGGACCATAATGGAGTATATACCCATTGCAATATTGCCTTTACAGAATATTTAGGACTAAAAAGAGAGGATATTATTGGACATACTGTCTATGATATAAGTTCAAAAGAATTTGCAGCTGTTTATCATAAAGCAGATATGGATTTGATGAAATCAAAAGGAGAGCAAGTTTATGAAACGAAAGTGAAATATGCAGATGGATCTATACATGACATTCTCTTTACAAAAGCAGCCAACGTAAGTAAATCAGGTTTAGTAAAGGGACTTGCAGGAAACATGGTTGATATTACAATTCGGAAAAGTATGGAAAATAAAATAAATAAACTTTTAAAACTAAAAGAATCAATGTTAAATATAAATCAAGTTATACTTCAGGTAAATGACATTAAAGAATTATTTATATTACTTTTGGAAAAGGTAACCGCCGCACTAGATAATCGTGACCTGGGTTGTGTATTAGTTCTAGATGCAGAAAAAAATTTAAAAATTATTGCTAGCAAGGGATATGATAGTAGTTTTTCCGGAAAATTTATCCTTAAGCTGAAAGATTCTTTCTTTTGGAATGCAACTGGTGGAGATTTAGATAAAGGTGTTATTATTAATGATATTCAAAAACTAACCTTCCGAAAATATACCAAGGTTTTAGAAAACACCCTTAAAATCAAAGTTGAATCCTCTATTAGTACGCCTATTCTTTTAGACAATAGATTATATGCTTTAATAAATATTGATAGCACACAAAATAATGCTTTCGATGAATCTGATTTAGAAGTTATGGAATATTTTAAAAAACAAATTGAACTCGGTATCGCTAAGTATGCACTCTATGAAGAAACAGTGTACTTATCTAGATATGACAAATTAACAAACGTATATAATAGAAGATATTTTGAAGAATTATTTAATATTGTATTAGTTAAGGCCAAAACATACAATGGTATTTTTTTCGTGGTAATATTCGACATTAATGGTTTAAAACCAATTAATGATACATATGGACATCTAGCTGGGGACGAATTAATTAAATCCTTTGCCAGGGTATTAAGTAACAATCTTAAAGTTTCAGATATATTTGCACGGTTTGGCGGAGATGAGTTTGTGGCAGTTTTTTATGGAGAAAATTTGCAATACATAACTGAAAAATTAGAAGGCATAATTAAAGAATTTGTTAACAATCCCATACTTTTCGAAGGACATACTATAATCTGTAGCTTTAGCTATGGAATTTGTAGTTTTCCACAAAATGGACTTAACTATAATGAACTTATAAGCATTGCTGATAAAAATATGTATAAATACAAACAGAATTATAAAAATAAAAAATCACAGTGATTTTAAATCCACTGTGATTTTTTCTTGTATTTATTTTTTAAAATCTTAAGTCTCTTTCTCCCGCTTCAATTCTCTTAAGTTTTTCTATAGCTGCTTTCCTTGCTACATCTTTGGGAATATCACGAAGGCCTTGCTCAATAACTTTTTCTCCTATTTCTTTTAGTTCATCATCAGCATAATCTATAAGAAATTCTTTGAAGGTTAAAAGTGCATTAGGTTGGCAAGTATTATGAATTTGCCCAGATTTTGCAAGCGCCATAAACCTATCCCCTGTTCTTCCTTCTCTATAACAAGCTGTACAATAGCTTGGAACATATCCGCTTTCACATAACTCTTTTACCACTTCCATAGGGGAACGATGGTCTCCTACCTCAAACTGTGGTTTCTCATCTGATTTACTTACACCATATTCCTCGGCATATCCACCAACTCCAGTACATGAACCAGCACTTATTTGTGAAATTCCAAGAGCAAGTACTTCTTCTCTATATCCAGGCTCCTCTCTAGTGGATAACATCATTCCTGTATATGGCACTGCCATTCTTAAAACTGCAACTAACTTTTTAAATTGTTCATCATTTACAAGATGTGGAAAACTCTTAAAGTCTACCCCTTCAGCAGGTCTAAGCCTAGGCACTGAAATTGTGTGTGGTCCAACACCGAAAGATTCTTCTAAATGTTCTGCATGCATAAGCATACCTATAGTTTCGTATTGATAATCGTATAGCCCGTACAATACACCTATTCCTACATCTCCAATGCCTGCCTGCATTGCTCTATCCATTGCAGTAGTGTGATAATTATAATTATGTTTTGGTCCCTTTGGATGATATCCTTCGTAAATTTCCTTATTATAACTCTCTTGAAATAAAACATAGGTCCCAATGTCAGCATCCTTTAATCTCTTATAATTTTCTACAGTTGTAGCTGCAATATTTATATTAATTCTTCTTATGCTTCCATTATTAAATTTCACTGAATAAATTTTCTTTAAAACTTCTATAATATAATCTAAAGAGCAATTAACTAAATCCTCTCCAGCTTCTATAACTATTCTTTTATGTCCCATGCCTTCTAAAACTCTTATTTCTTCTTCAACTTCATCCATAGTTAATTTTTTTCTTGTAAAGGAATTATTAGAACATTTATAACCACAATAAGTACATCCATTTACACAGTAACTACTTATATAAAGTGGCGCAAATAGAACAATTCTCTTACCATAAATAGTTTCTTTTATGATTTTTGCAGTTGTATACATTTCCTCAAGAATATCTTTATCCTCAATATTTAATAATATAGCAGCTTCTCGATGGGTAAGTCCCGCGCAAGTTTTAGCTTTCTCCAAAATTCTTCTTACGTTTGACTTGTCCTTTACCTTCTGCGCACCTTCTGCCATAGATGCTCTTATTTCTTCATCTACTATAAATTCACTAGCTAAATATTCTTTCACTTAAACTCCTCCTATTTTCTATTTAATTGGGATTTAAAATTCACCATGCTTATTTTAGTTTAATATACCATTTTCTCCGAATCAAAAAAACCTTTTGCACTAAAGCAAAAGGTGTTGAATACAAAAATATCCTCCTTCGCCTTTTGCTTAGAAAAACTCCTTACAATTGGGTATCAGTTTTATTTTTTTATTAATCTACTAAGACAGAAAATCTAACTTAGCAGATACGTTTATTTTAAGACATTGTATAAAAGTTGTCAATCTTTTTTTAGCTCAAATTACCAATTAGACTCTCATTAGCTAGATAATCTTGTAGTATGATATTTAACTACTTAAAATTAATAATAAGCCCCAAAGTTGGAAGCATACCCCTCACTTTAGGACTTATGTCTTTAATATTATTCACAATAATATTTTTCTAATATATTTATGATTCACTGGACTGTTTTTCCATATCCAGTTGAAAACTGTGCCTTTCCATCTCTTTATCCTTTTGACGTTTCCACGAGTGAAGAACTAGTGCTAGTGTAACAACCCCATAGGATATAAACATACGGAAGTATTCCCCAATCATAGCAGACCCAGTAATATATTTACCTGCCATAGGCATAACTATAAACATTAAGTGAAACAATGCAGTACCAACAATAGCATTTGGTATAGATGCTTTAGTAACCGTTGCTCCACCAACTAAAAGGGCTGCAGCTGCAAAAAGTGCTGCTTGATCCGCTCCATTATATGTGTTCAAAGTTCCTATATTTTGCAAATAAATGATTTGTCCATAACAAGCAAGAACTGTTGAAATAACTATGGACTGAATGCGTGTCTTTTCTACAGCAATACCTGCAGTATCAGAAACACTCATGTCAAGTCCCACAGCTCTCATATCCTGACCAAGTTTTGTTTTTCTAAACCAAACTGTAAAAATACAAATTAAACCTATAATCATAAAAGTTCCAATGGGAATACCTATTGTGCCTATTTTTATTTGTAATAGATTGTCAAAACCTTTAGCTACATCCAAATTCAATGCATTTCGCACACCATAGCCTCTGGAAAGAAGCATACCATCACTCTTGAAAGGAATTATAGAACCGCATAGGTATAAAAGAAAGAATTGATAGATACCGGCGATAAAAAGACCTAGCATCATAGAAGTAATCATTTCACGACCCTTAGCTCTATTTAAAACTAAACCCCCAAAATATCCAAGACCTATAGCTATTGGAGTTGCAATAAGCGCCGCCAGTAGAAGTCCAGGAGCTCCTTTTATACCCCAATCAGTAATAAATATCAATCCAATTTGACCTGCCATAGCACCTAAAATCATACCAAAATTAATACCCATCCCTGCCATAATAGGCAAAAGTAGCGCTAATACCAGGAAAGAATTTCTTACTAATCGTGTTATAATTTGATCCACCAAATAATTAGTAGAATACTGCGAAAGGGGTATGGCTATTAAGCTGATGATTAAAAACATTAATGGCACAACACTACCAGTTAGTAGTGGGCCTAATTTTTTCTTATCGAATTTCATGACCTACCTCCCTTTCCGCGTCAAAGCATATACAATCATTCCGTTAGCAACTATTATTCGAATGATTTCAGATACATCAATATTGATCGCACTGTTTATGACTGACGGCGTCATTGTCAAAATACCTTGGAACAAAATTGTTCCAATAATTACATTTGTGATTGATGCTTTATTAACGGAAGCCCCTCCTAGCAATATAGCCGCCACCGACGGAAATACGAATGCTAAGGGAGAATTAAACATCTGAACAAAACCAAAACTTTGCTGATAAACAATCATACCAATAGCCGCCAGCATTGTGGATAGCATTACTGATATAATTCTCATCTTATCAATACTAATTCCCGAAGCTCTTGCATAATCCGGGTTAGAACCAACTGCAGTAATAGCAGTACCAGTCTTTGTTTTAAAGAATGCCCATACTAAAACGCACATAAGAATGAAAAATATAATCATTCCTGTAGGGATAATTAAATATTTAGAAACTTTAATTTTAAGTAAATCACTAAGTACATGAAACCAGTACTCTTCGATACTGATTGTGACACGAAGACCCTCACCCTTGAATCCTTGAACGCTTGCTGGATTTTTAAAGGGAAGAATGAGCCACATTATATTCATTAAAAATACAAAGGAGAAACCAACATAAGTGGCTATAATCATTTCATCACCTTTAACACGATTAAGTAGTAGTCCATAAAGGAAACCAAAGACTGCCGCAACTGATATTCCTATTAAAAAAGCTACTACAATACCAGCTAAACCTACAAGATTGAACTCAAGACTTACAACCGCTCCAATCATACCTGCTATGAGTCCTACAGGAATACCAAAGTTTAGGCCACATCCCGATTGAATCATAGGTACCATAGAAAGAACCATTATCCCACTCATTCCAAAACGCACAATAACATCATTTAAAGATGTATCAACCCTTACCCCGAAGAAAGGAGCAGCAATAAATAATGATATTAAGAAAAATCCTATTATTATGCGAGGCCATCCAAAGTTTTTGATGAAATTATTTACCGCATCCATATTTTTTCACCCTCTTCACTTACTTGAAATTCCCCAGCCATTAATAACCCAAAATCCACCACTTCTGCTTCTGGTGGCAGAATTCCAAATATTTTCCCTTCACAAACAATTGCTATCCTATCACTTATGGATCTAAGTTCTTCCAGCTCTGAAGATATGATAACTATGGTTGTGTTATTTTCTTCGTTATATTTTCTTAATGCATCTAAAACCAGTTTTTTTGCTCCAACATCAATACCACGAGTAGGCTCGGACACAAAAAGTAGCTTTGGATTCATAGCAAATGCCTTAGCAAGACAAACTTTTTGTTGATTTCCACCTGATAGGTTCCTTGCCTTTTGACGTTCGCTAGTACACCTTATTTCTAGTGACTTTATGTATTCTAGCGCACAGGCTTTCATAGCTTTTTCATCACGCCACTTGATCATTCCCCCAAAATAGCTTTTAAGAAACTTATTCTGAATTTGCATAGCATTAAAAGCAATATTCCAGTCAATGGGTTCATCTAAAAGTAGTCCAACACCTCTACGATCCTCAGATACAAATGCTATACCGCTTTGAAGTGCATTTAGTGTATTGTTTAAAATCAAAGGTTTACCTTCAAAGAAAATTTGCCCACCAGAAGCAAACAGCCCCATAATTCCATTTGGAATTCCAAGCTTACCTTGCCCTGCAAGACCACCAATACCTAGTATTTCACCCGTGCGAACTTTCAATGACACATTTTTAATTATTTCACCGGGCATGTCCACCCAAAGATTCTTCGTTTCAAAAATAATATCACTTTCATCAATTTTTACTACAGGCCTTATATGTTTAGCCTCTGCATCAACATCTCTACCTACCATCCATTCAGCAATCTGCCTTACATCCACTCCTTCAGATGGAGTCTCTACCACAACTAGTCCATCACGAAGTACAACAATAGTATCGCAAATAGATGTTATTTCACGAAGTCTGTGAGATATAAATACAATAGAAATACCGATATCCGCAAGGAGCCTCATAGACTTAAGTAGAATCTCAGCTTCTGATTCTGTAAGTACTGCAGTTGGCTCATCTAAAACAATAAGCTTAACCTGACTTCTGTCAATTTCACGAGCTATTTCTATAAATTGCTTATGCCCAACCGGCATCTCGGATACCAGTGTTTCTGTTTCTAGCTGAACTCCCAATGTATCTATGGCCTTTTGTGCGCTCTTTCTAATTTCTGGTAAATCTATGGTTTCCACCCGTTTACCTAGAACTTTAGAAATTAAGCTTTTCTTTGTCTTTTCCATATTAAGAAGAACATTCTCCCCTACCGTAAATCCAGGAATTAGAGAAAATTCTTGATGTACCATTCCTATTCCTGCTTTTAAAGCATCCACAGGGCTTTTGAATTTGATTTTTTCTCCATTTAAATAAACAGAACCTTCGTACCCACCAGTTTCAGCAATTACCTTCATACCAAATAAGATATTCATCAGTGTAGATTTGCCTGCTCCATTTTCTCCAACAAGTCCCAATATTTTTCCTTTTTCAAGTGTGAAGTTTATATCCTTAAGCACCCTGTTTCCATCATACTCTTTGCCAACACCTTCTACTTTAAGTAGTACATTATCTGTAGTCAATAAATTCACCTCTTATCTTCCAACATAAGGAAAATTGCTTTGCACACATATAAAGGCAAAGCAATTCAAACTCATTTGGTTATAATATTACTATTTATTTTATAGCTTTATATTTTGCAGGAACAACTTCTTTACTGTTACCTAGATATCCTTTTCCAAATACATAAGTATCTTGATAAACCATTACGTGATTTGGAATCTCTTTACCACTAACTCTATCTAAGTATAAAGAACCATTCCACTCAGCTCCTGGTGTATAAGCACCAAATGCCTTAATTACGTCAGCAAGATTACCTTTTGTCATTGTACCCTCTGCTACGTTTTTACCATATTCTACCAAGCCTTCAGTAGCTGTGTATCCATAAGAGAATGCCCACGTTCCCATTCTTCCAGATCCACCTTTAGCAACTACAGTTTCTTCAACCTTTTTAAGTATAGCAGGCCAGTTTCCAGCTTCTGCTTTCAAATCTATGCCAAATGCTCCTGGGTATCCCATTATAGGTGATGGAAGATCAGGTTCAACAAATATTGCACCAAGCTCCGCAACACGTTTTAGAAGTGGTTCTGTTTGAGCATCGTTTGTACAGAAGAATGCAGTATCTTTTCCATATTTCGCAACCCATGCAGGCATTTTTTCAAGAATGAATTGTTGTGCGCCTGGAACTCCTACGTCACTCATAGGATCTGGAGCTGTTTCAAATACAAATTTAAGTCCTAAGTCTTTACAAGCTTGTTCCATAATATTTCTTCTTAATGAAAGAAGTTCTATACTCATATGTCTAGGGAATGAAATGTGCACGAAGGTTTTTGCGCCCATCTTTTTAGCAGCGAGTATCATAAGGTATCCACGGTTTACGTTATCAGGATCTACAACTAAATCTGAAGCTGCTTCAATCATAGCCGTATCTTCTTGAGAAGAGTTAGCTAAAAGTAATATATCTGGTCTCTTTTCACGAATTTGCTTAAATGCTGCAACAGTACCTGGAATTGCTTGATTTACCACGATTACTTTCATATCTTCATCATCTGCTAGACCAGTAATCTGAGCTATTGTAGTTTCTTGTTCTGCCATAAAATTGTCTGGATAAGTAACATGTTTTATCATTCCGCCGGAAGCAGCATCGCCATACTTTGCAATCATTGCTTCAGCACCACGTAGTTCATCCTCACCCTGTGATACGGTACCAGTAACAATACCAATGTGCATCTTTTTCGTCTCAGTTACTGCAGGTGTCGTTGTTGTTGTTGTTGTTGTTGTTTTTTTTGCGCAACCTACCATACCAAATGTTAGAATTAAACTTAATCCAATTGCTAATGATCTTTTTAACATCTAGAATCCCCCTTTTTATTTTTCAGAGCAAAGCTCAATTATAATACAAAAATTCTAAGTCTAATAACTCCTTGTTCAGAAGGCATTAATTTTACAAAGAATTTAGCATCCAAGTTATAGATTGTAAAATTTTTAATGGTTTCAGAGAAATACATCACTTCTAATATATTACATTTAAACTTCATTTCTTTATTCTCTGTATTATCCTATAGTTCACCATAAAAGTCTTTTTTGTGATAAATATGTTGTCCATATACTTCAATCAATTGAAATATAGCACTTAACATAATTCAATTTATGAAATGTTTAATTTACTTGTTATATTATTATTTATAATAATACAAGGTTTAATATTCTTTGTCAAGATATAAATTAATTATGAATTCTTAGCTAATTATAGTTACTTATTCTACTACTAGCCTCAAATAAATATATGAACATTTTACTTTTTATATTTTTACTTCTAATAAATATATGTAATTCATTGTTATATTATGAAATATATTACTTTGTATGAGTTATTTATATGTTCCATTAAATGGCTTTAAAATGAATATATAAGCAATCATTTATGCATTTACTTTTTATATCAATAAAAAAAACAGTACCTCTGATATTAACAAAAGTGCTGTTTTTTCTTGAATTACTTATTAAATTGAAAATCTTTCAAAATGAATCTTGTTAGATTGAACTACCCATGTCTTCTTTCATACTATTATCATGTCCTCTATGGGAACATATATTCTGTTCGTAAATTATAAAAATCCTTTTACTAGCATAGCTGAACCATTCACACTCACGATTGAAATCACGAGTGTGCATGGTTCAGCTGTCAATATTAAAGGCTTCTAAATCAGAAACAACCTTACCATATATTTGCTTATCATTTATTTACAACCTTATTCAAAAATTTTCCGAAACTTGTCGCTATTAATTTCTTAAAGATATTTATTCTGCATTCGAAATAATAGGAATCAGCATTCCAGCCTTTTTCTTTCCAATACTCACTGTCCAGACCTATTAATTTATAGGCAAGCACCTTTTGAACTTGAAAATTAATAAGAGCACTTAATGATGGTTTATAGTTTTCTTTCTTCATATTAAGATGTCCAATAAAATTATCACATTCACTTTCAGTTATTTTATTATCTATGGTTCTAATTGTTCTACCTATTTTCCCTACATTAAAGCCACCCCATTGAATTACCACTCTCTCTAAATATTTCAGTGTAGGTTTAAGGCCCGAGCCCTTAGTTGTAGATATAAGTAGAACTGGTTTACCATAGATTACAGGGCGATGAAACCACATGCAGGTTCTATCAAAAAATGTCTTTAACATTCCTGATACATTTTCCATATATACTGGCGAGGTTAAAATTATCCCATCACTCAATTTTATTTTTTCCATGACATCAGAAACCTGATCATTTAATACACATCCACCTTTAACAAGGCAATGTTCACATCCAATGCAAGTTTTTATATCATAATCAAATAAATTTATTATTTCTACATTAATATTGTTATTCTTCAATATTTCTTTAACTTGTACAATAAGTTCATAGGTATTCATCTTCCTATTACTTGAATTTATAGCTATTACATTTAACATATGTAATACCCTCCCCTTAATTTTTATTACAGCACACAGATCTTGTTCTTTTATATTATATTAATTCTTTATTGTTACTAGCAGTAAACTTACTAGGTATGTTATACTTGAAAAAATCAAGGCTACTATGAGAAACCCTATTAGCAAAATGTTATATTTCAACACACTCTCAGCCATAACAAATTTTGAAAAGCCAAGTATATTTACAACTAATATTGATAGGAATATTATAATTAACCCCTTAGAAGCTCCTTTAATATCAGCAGAGCTTAAGGATACATGAGATGAAATACATATAGCTAAAAATAAAAATAATATAAAGTATGGATTTGCAAAGTTATTAATTGAAAATATTGTTTTTATTAACTCTATATATGAATTCATTATCCCATTTAGTGAGACTTTACTTATTTTAGTTATGCTCAAATTATTCAACGAAATAGTTATAAATTCATTATATGTCTTAGGGATTATTATGTACATAAGTGCAATTATAGATGAAACCCCTCCGAAAATCGGTGCAATTCCTATGAAAAAATTACCTGCTTGTTGATATACACTATTAGGATTATAAGCATGACTTACATATCCAAGTATTCCATTTTCATCTCTCTTTTGTAAAAACACAATTTTTTTAATTTTGTGTCCAAAAATAATACAAAAGATAGCATGGGACATTTCGTGTAATGGAACCCCTATAACAGCTGTAATAACAACCGCCTTCCAGCCAAAACTCCTTTGGAAATTTTCCATTGAATGATCTCTCAAAAATCCAAGAATAAACCCTACTAAAATTATCATTCCCGTCAAATATATGGTATCTACAGTTGTCTTCATTATCAAATTAACTAAAAAACTCATTAAATCACCCTTTCTAATTTCCACAGTTTCTATTTATAAAGGAAGCCTTTTAGGCTTCCTTTATACTTCTACCTCAGGTAGTATTCGATAAACTTCCAATAAAACAATATTTACAGTAAGCCAAACTCCACCAAAAATATACCCTGCATAAACAAACTCTCCATTCATTAGCTTTTCGCTAATTTCATTATATCTTACCAGGGGTCACCTGACCTAATAGTATTATACCATAATCTATATCCTAGGCTATTTTTTTATGTAACATACAAAAAAGACATTAAGGTCTTTTTTTACCTTAATGTCTTTTTTATTCTCCTAAATATGCACTTCTTATAGCATCATTTGATAATAATTCTTTGGAATCACCTTCTAGAACTATTTTTCCAGTTTCTAGTACATATGCTCTGTTTGCAATTGAAAGTGCCATATGAGCATTTTGTTCTACAAGCAAAACTGTAGTTCCCAATTTATTAATTTCTTGTATTATAGAAAAAATATTTCTTACTACTAAGGGAGCAAGCCCCATAGATGGCTCATCCAATAATAATATCCTGGGTTTTACCATAAGAGCCCTTCCCATAGCTAACATTTGCTGTTCTCCACCACTTAATGTTCCAGCCATTTGTTTTATTCGCTCTTTAAGTATTGGAAACTTATCAAAAACCATTTCATAATCTTTTGTTATATTAGTCTTATCTTTTCTACTACAAGCTCCTAGTTCAAGATTTTCCATAACCGACATGTTCGCAAAAATCCTTCTTCCTTCAGGTACATGAGCTATACCTAACTTTGAAAGTTTATAAGAGGGAATGTTATGAATTGCCTTATCCTCAAAAATTACACTTCCTGACTTTATAGAAATAAGCCCTGAAATAGCTCTTAATATAGAAGTTTTTCCAGCTCCATTAGCACCTATAAGTGTAACTATTTCTCCCTGTTTCACTTCTATACTAATATCGTGCAATGCATGTATTTCACCATAATATACATTTAACCCAACTATCTTAAGCATCAGCAACCTCCTCTCCAAAGTATGCATCAGCTACCTCTTCTCCAAGGTATGCCTCAATTACTTTAGGGTCATTTTTTATTTCATCAGGCGATCCTTCTGCAATTACTTTACCATAATCTACTACTATTATCCGCTCACATACTCCCATAACTAGCTTCATATCATGTTCTATTAATAATATAGCTATATCAAATTCATGTCTTACCCAATTTATTAAATTCATTAATTCATGAGTTTCTTGAGGATTCATACCAGCTGCAGGTTCATCTAGCAGTAATAGTTTAGGCTTTGCAGCCAAGGCCCTAGCTATTTCAAGTCTTCGTTGCTCTCCATAAGGCAGATTACATGCAAGTTCAGCTTTTTTACCTTCAAGTTTAAATACCTTGAGAATTTCAAGTGCTCTCTTCTCAATCTCAGCTTCCTCTTTATGAAACCTTGGAAGTCTAAACATTGAATGAAACAAATTATATTTAACATTATAATCAAAAGATATTTTTACATTATCCAAAACTGTTAAATTTTTAAATAACCTTATGTTTTGAAAAGTTCTTGAAATCCTTTTTTTAGTAATCTCATAAGGCTTTATTCCTTGTATAAATTCTCCATTAAATTCTATAGTTCCACTGGTCGGAGAATAAACTCCAGTTAGCATATTAAAAATCGTAGTTTTTCCTGCTCCATTAGGTCCAATCAAACCTACAAGATCATGCTCTGAAAGATTAAGTGAAACATCAGAAACAGCTGTAAGACCGCCAAACTTTATTGTAAGATTATTTGCCCTAAGTAGAGACATCTTTATCACTTCCTTTTGAAATTTTATTGAACACGTCCATATATAATTCCTTTGTTCCCATTAGTCCTTGTGGTCTAAATCTCATTATAATGATAAGTGCTAGAGGATAAATAATCATTCTATAATTATTTAAGAATCTTAAACTTTCTGGAAGAATTGTCAGTATACCTGTTGATAATACACTACCTGTCAGACTCCCCATTCCACCCATAACTACATAAGTAACAAAATCTACGGATTTCAAGAAATTAAATTGTTCTGGCTTAATGTACATTAGATAATGAGCAAATAGTCCACCTGCAACACCAGCGAAGAAAGATCCAATAACAAAGGCCATAATTTTATATTTTGTAGTATTTATGCCCATAGCTTCTGCTGCTATTTCATCCTCCCTCACAGACATCATTGCCCTTCCCTGAGATGAACGTGCTATATTATAAATTATTAAAATGGTGAAGATCATTATAAAAAACACCCAAGCAAAATTTGTTTTTGGAGGTATTCCCGAAAGCCCTCTCCCTCCTCCAAGTTCATCTATATTAGTAATTACAACTCTTATTATTTCTCCAAATCCTAAAGTTGTTATGGCAAGATAATCACCCTTTAGCCTTAAAGTAGGTATACCAATTAGAAGTCCAATGAATCCAGCAAGTATTCCACCAAAAAGTAATGCAATGGGAAAAGGTGTGTGCATTTGCATTGTAGATATTGATGCAGCATAGGCACCAATGGACATAAACCCAGCATGACCTAGAGTAAGTTGCCCTGTAACTCCGATTATAAGATTTAAGCTTACTGCAAGAATAACATTAATGCAGATAAGATTTAATATTCTTGCATAATATCTATTCAAAATGCCAGTATCCATCAGAAAAGTTAAGATGAAAAATAAAATGACCCCAATAACAACTAAAATAATAGTATTTTTAAATTCTTTTTTCATATTATCCACCTACACTTTCTCTCGGGATTTTTTACCTAGAAGTCCCGAAGGCTTTACAATTAAAATTATGATAAGAATTGAAAATGCTATAGCATCTGAGTAGCTAGAGGATATATAAACCTTACTAAAGGTCTCAACCAGTCCCATTATTAGTCCCCCCAATAATGCACCTGGAATTATGCCTATTCCACCAAGGACGGCTGCCACAAATGCTTTTAGGCCTGGCATTATGCCCATAAAAGGGTCTATACTAGAATACAAAATACCTACCAGCACCCCTGCGGCTCCAGCTAGCGCTGACCCAATAGCAAATGTTATGGAAATAATATAGTTTACATTGATACCCATAAGTGCAGCCGCATCTTTATCAAAAGAAGCTGCTCTCATTGCTCTACCTGTTTTAGTTTTAAAAACTATAAATTGAAGTATTACTACAAGCAAAATAGATACTAATATGATGATAATTTGACGATTGTCAATACTGAGTTCTGCAAAACGAATTACCTTTTGTGGCAAAAGGCTATCTGGATATGTTTGTGGATCAGAACTCATTTTTAATCTAACTATATTTTGAAGAAGTACTGACATTGCAATTGCTGTAATTAGTATAGATAGTTTTGGAGATTTCCTTAATGGCTTGTATGCTATTTTCTCAATAATTACCCCTACTATTGCAGCTCCCACCATAGCTACTAATAGTGTAGGAATAAAAGGTAATCTTAAATTAGTTGCTGCAAAGAATCCAAAATATGCTCCAACCATGAAAATATCTCCATGAGCAAAATTTATAAGTCCAATAATTCCATATACCATTGTGTAACCTACTGCAATCAATGCGTACACAAAGCCAAGTGATAGTCCATTAATTGTTTGCTGTGAAAACTCCATAAACCTTGGTAATAGACCATTAATTAATTGTTGTAAAAACTCCATTAGTCTTCCTCCCTTCCTCACCCCTCTAAATATATATATTTTTAAGCATACCCCCTACTGTAGATTAGTAATGAGGCATGCCCTCATATTTACTATTTAAGGATTAAGCTTCTTTACAAAATTAAACTTGCCCCCTTCAACCTTCAAAATTACTGCTGATTTAATTGCATCTCTATTGGCATCAAAGGTTATTTTGCCAGATACTACTTCAAGATTAGTTTTTAAGAGTGCTTCTTTGATACTTGGGCCGTCTGTTTTACCAGCAACTTTTATAGCTTCTACCATTATTTTTGCAGCATCATAATTTAAAACTGCCATAGCATCAGCAACTAAATTATATTTTGCTTTATATTCCTTTTGGAAGTCAACAACTAGTGGCGCTGTGTCATCTGCTGAGTAATGGTCAGATAGATAGCATCCTTCAACTGCCTCCCCACCAACCTTAAATAAGTCAGCAGAATCCCAGCCATCTCCACCTAGTAATGGAACTTTTATATCAATGGATCTTGCTTGCTTTGCTATATTACCAACTGTTGAATAGTAATCAGGAAGTAATATTACGTCTGGGTTAGTTGGTTTTATTTTTGTTAGTTGTGCCTTAAAGTCTTTATCATTTGTAGCATAGGTTTCTTTTGCAACGATTTTTCCACCTGCCTCTATAAAACTTTTTTCAAAGAACTCAGCTAAACCTTTTGAATAATCATTACCATTGTCATAAAGAATAGCAGCTGTCTTTGCCTTTAAATCCCCGCTAGCAAACTTTGCTATAACAGTTCCTTGAAAAGGATCTATAAAGCAAGCTCTAAAAACATACTCTCCACCTTTCTTAGTAACATCTGGATTTGTTCCCGTTCCTGTTATCATTGGTATTTTGCTTTGAGTAAGTATTGGTCCCAGTGCTATACAAGAGCCACTTGTTAATGGTCCAACTACAGCTACCACATTGTCATTACTTATAAGCTTTGTACCTACAGTTGTTGCAGTATCTGGTTTAGCTTCATCGTCTTCAAAAATAAATTTAACATTTCGTCCGTTAATTCCTCCAGCTTTATTTACTTGATCTTCTAATAACATAATGCCATTTTGACCAGATTTTCCAAAAGAAGAAACTGATCCAGTAAGTGGTAAGACAACTCCAATTTTGACATCTCCTTTCGTTTCAGTAGCTGGAGCTTCTGACTTAGTTGAACATCCTCCCAATATGCTCACAGTCATAACCATACATAACATTAATGAAATTTTCTTTTTGAACATTTGCTAATCCCTCCTAAATTTTATTGACTTAAAATCTTTCATAAATATTATTTTTATTTCCACTGATACGCTAACAATATTATATGAATTAGTTATGGATAAAAAGTATTTTATGAATTAATTTTTAATCTATAATTCATAATTTATAAATTTTATTAATAATATCATGATATTATACGTAAATCAATACTCTTTTTTAATTATTTTTATTATTTTTGAATTTATTTTTTTTAAATCTTTCAATTGTACGTCAATTGTTAAATTTTAAAAATACCACTTAACGAATTTACACTTATATTTTATTGCAACTAAAAAAGCCTAAATATTACATGCATGAAAGTTTCAATTCAATTGTTTAATTTTCTAAGTATTGTTTTAATCTTTAAGTAAAGCTTTTCATTTTTCATATTTCAATGAAATTCCATTAAAATTTATATATATATGTTAATAAAACCCTTCAAACGCATTTTTTAATTCCTAATATATTTAAAATGAAATATTTATATTCAAAACAATTCCCGCGTGAATGATATCATTTTACATATTAATATCCATTTTATATTTTGTAGCTTAATAACTTGTAACTTATATTCTATTTACAATTTTATATTGGCATATTGCAAGAGTTTTCTTTCAACAGTAGCCTTTAACCAACAACCTAGACACAACAAAAAAAACACTGATTTTTATAAATCAGTGTTTTTTTATTTTAATAATATATTAAAATAATATTTATTTTAAACTTTCAATAGCATTTTTAGCCCAATTAGAGTCTTTATATATAGCCCTAGCTACACCAATAAGATCCGCTTTTCCAGAAGATAAAAGTTTTTCAGCTGCGCTGGCTTCTGTAATTCCACCTGTTAGGATAACTGGAATGGATACAACTTCCTTAATAGCCTCAGTTAGTGGAGAAAAATATCCTTGACTAGTATTACCTGGAATAGTATATCCACAAAATCCTCCTGAAATATCTAAGATATCTATGCCTGCCTTTTCAAATACTAAGGCTGCAGTTTTGCTATCTTCAATAGTACTTCCACCTTCCATATAATCAGAAGCCCCTAATCTAAGGAGGATTGGAAAATCATTACCAACAGCCTCACGTACCGCTTTAATAATTTCTAAATGTATTTTAATTCTTCCGAGTACATCTCCACCATATTCGTCAGTCCTTTTGTTAGTAAGAGGAGAAAAAAATTGGTTTAGAAGATATCCATGAGCAGAATGAATCTCTACACCATCAAACCCCGCTTCTTTAACTCTCCTTGCAGCACTAGCAAATTCTAAAGTTATAATTTTAATTTCATTTTTACTAAGTTCCCTTGGAACATTGCCTATGCGCGGATTAGCTATAGCTGAGGGACCAACAGGATCATATCCTGTAACATCCTTATTTGCTGCACTTCCGGCATGATTAATTTGCATTACTGTTTTAGAACCATTTTTATGAATAACATTTGCCAGCTTTTTTAGATCTTCCACAATACCATCATCTGCTATAGAAAGCATTCTTTCACTAGCCTTACCAGGCTTAGCTATAAAGCTATGTTCAATAATAATCAATGAAATATACCCACCATGGGATTTTTCTTCATAATAATCTAAAATTCCTTTACTGACCCTTCCATCCGGTTCAGATTTAGAAGTAGCCATGGGTGGCATAACCAATCTATTGTTTAACATTAATTTGCACTGCTCTAGTGGTTTAAGTAAATATGACATTTTCTACCTCCTGATATAATTAATTATTATTCTTAAAGATTTATCATGGTTTCTAATTCTATCAAATTCACCCATAGAATTCAATGTTTCTTTAACTTTTTATTCTACATAAATTTTATCATAACTCATAGTAATATCCTCCTCATTTTGTATAATCAATTTGTTCTCAAAAAATGCCAAATTCATTATAATACGATGAATTTGACATTTTGTATACTATTCTATATTTCTTTTATGCATGCATCTACCAATTCACTTAAACTTCCAGTAGCTAAGCATATATAATTATCACAAGCACCATAGTATAATCTTATTTGATCTTTTTCATAATCGGCTATTGCACCACAAGCAAATACTGTATTATCACAGTTGCCATGTTTTTCATAATCCATTTCTGGTGCTAATATATAGCTATTGGTCTTACCTATAACTTTCCAAGGCTCGTCTAAATCTAAAAGCATTGCCCCTAAGTAGTAATAAGTTCCCCCTGCTGGTGAAAATACTCCATGTATTATTACCAGCCATCCCTTATCTGTTTTCATCGGAGGTGTTGGTCCTATTTTTTCCACATTCCAAAAACGATAACCTGCTGCTAAAACTGGTTTAAATTCTCCCCAATGTATTAAGTCTTCACTGGCAGAAATCCATATATCTCCACCAGAACCATCACCGCCACCTGGCCTATCCAATTTATAGTATTTTCCATTGATTTTTTGAGGAAATAAACTCGCCCCTCTATTTTTGGGTGCTGTTATAATTTCAATTCTTTCGTAAGTTTTAAAATCCTTAGTTTTTCCAAGCATGCCTACTGGACTCTCAAAACCCTTAACCATTACTGGTGTTATTATATAATAAGTATCATCAATTTTAGTTATTCTATTGTCTATAAAATGATGATATAAATCCCAAGGCATACCTTCTTTTTGTACCTCTATAAAGTTTTTATCATCTAAAGTAAAGTTTATACCATCCGTACTTCTAGCTATTCTAGTTTGACCAACATCTCGACCATAGCCTTTAGTTGCAGCATGCTCCACCACCGATACTAATAATATTGTTTCATCACCATACATCATTGGTGATGGATTATAAATTTGTGCTACTCCATCAAAATCCTTCACATGTAATATAGGATTATTTTCATATCTTTTAAAAATTTTAGTTGCATCCTTCATTATTTTTATACCTCCATTTTTAAACATTTTGTTATTGTTTTCTACTGTATGTTGTAATATAATTATATTGCTAATATTTATTTATGAATACATATATATTGACTAATTTTTGTACTATCTTGACTTTTTGGAGGTGATATTTTTGGAGGTGATATTTTTGGATAATGAATTGATAGAAATGCCTATACCTGATGTGCCTATAAATGTAAAAATCGCTTCTAACAAAAAAATACATCTAAGCTCCACTACTCATTTTCATAAAGAAATAGAGCTGTTAAGTGTAACCCATGGAAAGATGTCCTTTTCAATGGACAATAAAACAATAATAGCTAGCCAAGGAGACATTATATTCATAAATTCTTTAGTACCTCATTCCACAGATGTCTTAGATGAAAATACAGATATATTAATTATACAATTTGATCCTAAAAGTCTATGTAATCATCAATTTCTATTAGAATATAAATATCTATCGGATTTTCTAAATCAAAGTCCTAAATTATATGAATTATTTTTCCAAGGTTCCCCACTTCTAGCTGAACTATCAGCTATACTTAATAAAATAAAAAGTGAATTTGATCAAGGTAATAGTGCCTTTCAACTTTA
The DNA here is from genome assembly GCF_018861315.1 of Clostridium bowmanii. Classification (GTDB taxonomy): domain Bacteria; phylum Bacillota; class Clostridia; order Clostridiales; family Clostridiaceae; genus Clostridium_AD; species Clostridium_AD bowmanii. The sequence goes on from NZ_JAHLDL010000013.1 coordinate 122,038, forward strand.
TATAAAAGCCTACGTATATATGTTACTTGCCTGCCTTTATAGGCATAAAGTATTGATAGAACCTAAAAACAGTACTGAATATAACCTTTTAGACAAGATATCTCTAGCACTAAACTATATTGAGAATAATTTTAAAGAAGAAATCTCCTTAGAAAAACTATGTGAAATGGTTGGTTTTAACATTTATTATTTTTGTAGAATCTTTAAAAGAGCAACAAACAGGACCTTCGTAGAATACTTGAATTTTGTACGCATAGCAGAAGCTGAAAAGCTTCTAATGTTTTCAACTAAGAGCATAACAGATATAGCCCTTGAGGTTGGTTTCTCCAGCTCCTCTTATTTTAATAAAACCTTTAATAAATATAAAGGATGTAATCCAACTATTTATAGAAAATATCAATTTTTATCTTAGTTTCTATTAAAACTATTATTTATCAGTTTACTTAAAATAAAACCTGTTCAATGGCAAATATGCTATTAAGCAGGTATTATCTATACTATTATTAATTTTTATTATCTTATTTTTTTACCGCACTAGGATTAGATCTGTAGCAATAATCTAAAAACTTCTGATTTGGTACAAAGCTCAATTGCATTTTATTGTTTCCTTCTGTAACCATTGCAACATACACTATTTCCTTAGAAGTATTGGGATAGCCCTTTACTATAAGACTTGGTTTGTTAGAATAATCTTTTACGGCAGCACTACCTTCTGGTGCTAGTAGTGTTACCTCTTTTATATTAAAACTTATGAATTTTTTTCTTTTTTTCATTTCGAATATCTTCTCTATATCTATTTCGCCATTTGTAAATTGATACTCATACTCTACAAATAATTTCCCTTTGTAAAAAAAACATGCCCCAGCCACTCCTAATAATATAATTGCAAAAATTAAATTATTGCTAAGGGTTGCTATTCCAATACCTGCGAATAAATATGTTATAGCATTTACTACTTTGTAAGAGCCTGTTTTATATGTTGTTACTAGTTGTTCATAAAAATGATCCATTTAATTTCCCCCTCAGATTTTTTACATATTATATCAGCACTTCCTTAGTCAATTATAACACATATAGTTAAATTATCTTATCACAGGTTTCGAGCCAATTGCTAACATAAATCCCCCATCCTACTAGAAAGTACAACCATAAGTTCTAACACCACATTCTCCATCCATTATATCTTTTGAAATAATATATCTTATACTCCGCACAATATATTATAAAATCCCTATATTTAATTTTAGGGTATTTTTTACTTGTATTTTCAACAATACTACAAACTTTTAACAAATTATTTAACTTAAATATCTATAATTATTTTTTATTCTAGAAAATGAATTATTA
>NZ_JAHLDL010000014.1 GCF_018861315.1 Clostridium bowmanii
GGCACGCCGCCAGCGTTCGTCCTGAGCCAGGATCAAACTCTCAATTTAAAAGTTTGCACTTTTTATTTGAAATGAATAATCTGAGACAACTATTAAGTTGTTACTCAAGCTCATTACATACTTTTTAGTCTTACGACTAAATTTACTTCTTTATCTAAAGTAATTAACTGGTCTAACGAAATATTATTTCGTTATTTTACCTATTTCTCTGTTTAATTTTCAAAGACCAACTTCATTTGTCATCATGTGACGACCTTTATAAGTTTACTATTTAATTCTTAAATTGTCAATATATTTTTCTACTTTTAAAATATTATTTTAAACTTAGAAATCTAATTGACTTTTAAAATTAAATCGCTTATTGTTTATCACTCGAAGCGACAAGGAGTATTGTATCAAATATATTCCTTGCTGTATTTCAACTAGTTCTATTTCTTAGTATATTAAACTCACTTTTCTAAAGATACCTTTCTTTTTCGCTGCTTTACTACTTGAGATACACTAGGTTCATTTTATTATAAATATAAAAAAAGTACTTATCTGAAATAACTTCAAATAAGCACTTTACATTTTAATCTTCTTTTTTAATCTTCTTCTTTATCATTTGTTTCATCTTCAATATCAATATTTATTTCATCCGTTGCTTCGCTATCTGTCTCTAAATCATTCTCTACACTAAGAGAATTTTCTTCAGTTGCTTCAATGTCTTCAGTGTCATCTTGTAGATCACCATTCAATTTACAAGCACCACCGTCTTCATTAATTTCATCATTACAATTTATTTTAGCTATAGCTACTATATTATCGCCTTCGCCATTCTTCATTAAAGTAACTCCCATAGTATTTCTACTTGTAGTTGATATTCCTGAGACATTTAATCTTATAACAACACCATTACTGTTTATAAGTATCATTTCATCTCCATCTTTTACTATTCTGGCACCTACAAGTTTTCCTGTTTTGTCTGATACCTTATAAGTTATTACTCCTTTACCACCTCTACGCTGAAGTGAGTATTGTGAAACTAAGGTTCTTTTTCCAAAGCCATTTTCACTTATAACTAAAAGTTCTTCTTCAGGTTTAACAATATTCATAGACACTACAATATCTTCTTTTCTCAAAGTTAAAGCTTTAACTCCAGTTGCAGTTCTTCCCATACCTCTTACATCTTTTTCACTAAATCTTATGGAATAACCATTTTTTGTAGCAAATAGCATTTCGCTATCTCCAGTACTTACAGCCACTCCGATTAGTTCATCATCTTCTCTTAAATTAATTGCAATTAAACCATTCTTCCTTATAGAAGAATATTTATCAAGTGATGTTTTCTTAATTAAACCATGTTTTGTTCCCATTATAAGATAATTATCCTCAGTAAATTCTTTAAGAGATATAACCGCTTGAATTTTATCATCGTTTGCCAGTGGTATAATATTTACTAAGTTTGTACCCTTAGCTGTTCTTCCACCTTCAGGAATTTCATATGCCTTTAATCTAAATGCTTTCCCTTTATTTGTGAATAGCAGTAGATTGTTATGAGTGGAGGTTATAAATATATGTTCTACAAAATCATCTTCTTTTGTAGTAACACCTTGTATTCCTCTCCCCCCCCTTTTTTGAGCACTATAAGTATCAGCTGGAAGTCTCTTTATATAACCTGCATGAGTTAGAGTTATTACAACATCTGTCTCTTGAATTAAATCTTCCTCATCTATGCTATATGGATTTTTTTCTATTGCTGTTCTTCTAGTATCACCATATTTATTTCTAATTTCTATAAGCTCATCTTTAATTATGTTAAGTAGTACCATTTCATCTGCTAAAATTCCTTGTAGATAATTAATGGTTTTCATTAATTCGTTATACTCATCTTCAATCTTATCTCTTTCAAGTCCTGTTAATCTTCCAAGTCTCATTTCAACAATGGCAGTAGCTTGTTTTTCTGATAGTTCAAACGCATTCATTAAACTTTCTTTAGCTTCACTGATGCTATTAGATGCTCTTATTAAGCGAATTACTTCATCAATGTGGTCTAGCGCTATTTTCATACCTTCTAAGATGTGAGCTTTAGCTAAAGCTTTATCTAGATCAAATTGAGTTCTTCTTCTTACTACATCCTTTTGATGATCTAAATAATATACTAAACACTGTTTTAAATTTAGTGTTTGTGGCTCTCCATTTACAAGTGCTATCATTATAACTCCAAAAGTATCTTGCATCCTAGTATGTTTAAATAGCCTATTTAACACTATATTAGAATTTGCATCTCTTTTCAGTTCTATAACAATTCTCATACCTTCTCTATCTGATTCATCTCGAAGGTCTGATATTCCATCTATTTTCTTATCTTTTACTAACTCTGCAATACCTTCTATAAGTCTTGCTTTATTAACTTGATAAGGTAATTCTGTTACTATTATTGAATTTCTGCCTTTATTTTCTTCTATGTCTGTTTTAGCCCTTACCAGAATTCTTCCTCTTCCTGTTTCATAAGCACTTTTAATTCCTGCTCTACCTAGAATAATTCCTGCTGTAGGAAAATCTGGACCTTTTACTTTTATCATTAGGTCACTTATAGTAACTTCTGAATCATCAATAAGCATTAACACTCCATCTATAACTTCAATTAAGTTATGTGGAGGTATATTGGTCGCCATACCTACTGCTATTCCTGTTGATCCATTAACTAAAAGATTAGGAAATCTTGATGGTAGCACTGATGGCTCTTTTTCTTCTCCATCAAAGTTAGGAATAAAATCTACTGTCTCTTTATTGATATCACGAAGCATCTGTGTTGTAATTTTACTCATTTTAGCTTCTGTATATCTCATTGCCGCTGCTCCGTCACCGTCTACAGATCCAAAATTTCCATGACCATCAACCAAAATACATCTTTGAGAAAAGTCTTGAGCCATTCTAACGAGTGCTCCATATACTGCAGTATCACCATGTGGGTGATACTTACCTAAAACGTCTCCAACAATTCTTGCACACTTTCTATATCCCTTTTCTGGGGTTAACCCTAGTTCATGCATAGAGAATAATATTCTTCTATGGACAGGTTTAAGCCCATCCCGTACATCCGGAAGCGCACGACTTACTATAACGCTCATAGCGTAATCTATATAGGATTTTTTCATTTCGTACCTTATATCAATAGGTAAAATTTTTCCCTGATTATTCATCTGTTACACCTCTTCAAACAAAATATTTTAACAACACCTGAAAAATAGTACAGTTATTCTCCATGTGTTACGGTAATTATACTAATCTACTATATATCTAAATTAAGCACTTTCTTAGCATTTTCTTGTATAAACTCGCGACGTGGTTCTACTTTGTCCCCCATAAGAATAGTAAATATTTCGTCGGCTGCCATTGCGTCCTCTACATGTACCTGAAGGAGAGTTCTCTCTTCAGGATTCATTGTTGTATCCCAAAGCTGGTCTGGATTCATTTCCCCAAGACCTTTGTATCTTTGTATATCAGTATTATTGTCTTTTCCCCCTACTTCCAAAAGTACCTTTTCAAGCTCTTTATCAGTATATACATATTGCTCTTTCTTACCTTTAGTAACCTTAAATAATGGAGGTTGAGCTACATATACGTGTCCTTCTTCTACTAATTCCTTCATGTACCTATAGAAGAAAGTCAATAATAATGTTCTAATATGTGCTCCATCTACGTCCGCATCTGTCATAATAATAATACGATCATATCTTATTTTTTTTACATCAAAATCTTTTCCTATACCTGCCCCAAATGCTGTTATCATAGCCCGAATTTCCAGTGATGCTAGCATCTTATCAATTCTTTGCTTTTCAACGTTCATTATTTTTCCTTTTAGAGGGAGTATAGCTTGGAATTTTCTATCTCTACCTTGCTTTGCAGATCCTCCAGCTGAGTCACCCTCGACAAGGTATATTTCGCATTCCATAGGATCTTTTGAAGCACAATCGGATAATTTTCCAGGAAGAGTAGTACTTTCAAGTATTGACTTACGCCTTGTAAGTTCTCTTGCTTTTTTAGCTGCATCGCGAGCTCTAGCTGCATTCAATGATTTGTCTATTATTTTTTTACCAAGCTCTGGACTTTCCTCTAGAACATTGCTCATAGCCTCACCAACTATACTATCAACAATTCCTCTTACTTCACTATTTCCAAGTTTAGTTTTTGTTTGACCTTCAAATTGAGGATCAGTAAGTTTTATAGATACTACTGCTGTAAGGCCTTCTCGTACATCCTCACCAGATAGATTTTTATCATTATCTTTTAAGAAACCAAATTTTTTAGCATAGTCGTTCACTATTCTTGTGAGCGCCGTCTTAAAGCCAACTAGGTGTGTTCCACCTTCTACTGTATCTATATTATTAGCAAAAGAAAATAAATTTTCTGTGTATGTATCATTGTATTGCAATGCTATTTCAACAATATATTCATCTTTACGTCCTTCAATATATATAGTATCGTGAATTTTTCCCTTATTTCTGTTTAGATAATCTACAAAAGATTTTATTCCACCTTCATATAAAAATTCTTGTTTTTTATCTTCGCGCTCGTCTGTAAGTGTTATTCTTATACCTTTATTTAAAAAAGCAAGTTCGCGAAGTCTCTGAGCTACTGTTTCATAATCAAAATCAATTTCCTCAAAAATTTCTGCATCAGGCATAAAGAAAATCTTTGTTCCATGTTCTTCTGTTGTACCAATCTTTTCAAGAGTACTAGTAGCTTTTCCCTTTGAGAAAGTTTGTTTCCATACGTCACCATCAACTTTAACTTCAACTTCACAAACTTCAGAAAGTGCATTAACTACAGATGCTCCAACTCCATGAAGACCACCTGATACTTTGTATGCTCCACCACCAAATTTTCCACCTGCATGAAGTACAGTCATTATAACCTCTACAGTAGGTATTTTCATTTTATGATGCATACCTACGGGCATACCACGACCATCATCTATAACAGTTATAGAATTATTGGGATGTATAAATACCTCGATATTCTTACAAAAACCTGCCATTGCCTCATCTATACTATTATCTACAATTTCATAAACTAAATGATGAAGCCCGCGAATACTAGTGCTTCCTATATACATACCAGGTCTTTTTCTTACTGCTTCTAATCCTTCAAGTACTTGTATTTGACTTTCGTCATAAACATTGTTTATATCCATGTATATCCTCCTAATCTAATCTACAGTTCATAATATACAGTTTCTGTTCTCTTACATAGTGTTTGCGATGATATTGGTGATAGATATATTTTGCTTTTTTTATCTACCTCAGCAATAACAAAAGACTTGGCAATATTCTTAGTTATCCGTTCTACAAATCCATCTTCTTCAGCCATTCTTAAAAATTGTATAGTGTCCGAGCTGTACATAGTAGTTTCCATGTCAAATATACCTATAATATCTTTTATAGGCACTACTACATTTTCTCCTAAATGTAAAAACATATAATATCCTCCTTAATAGCGCATTATACTTATTTATATCTATGTAATTTCTTTTAACTTGCCTGAGCTAACCTCAAAAATTTTATTTTCAGAACTTAGATATTTTCTTATTTCATTAATTCCAGTACAAGTAATTAATGTTTGAACATCTTTTATAGAGTTTAATATATATTCTTGCCTTTTTGTATCGAGTTCAGACAAAACATCATCAAGTAATAATACTGGGTATTCTCCAGTTAATTCTTTTATAATTGCTAGTGCTCCAAATTTAATGGTTAGAACTGAAGTTCTTTGCTGTCCTTGAGACCCAAAAGTTCTAACATCCATACCATTGATAGTTATGGAAAAGTCATCCCTATGTGGTCCTATTGATGTTGTTTTAGTTTCAATATCTCTTTTTCTGTTTTTACATAAAAGCAAGTACAAGTTTTGCTGTATATTATCTAATTCTTTAATAGGTGTTAGATACTTAATTTCTATGACTTCACTTTTAGATGTTATATCACTATGTATTACTTTACCTATTTTATTTAACTTTTCTATATAATTTATTCTGTCTTTTATAATAATTGCACCAAATTCACTAAGTTGTTTATCATACACATCTATAATATCGCTATTTGTATTCCATTTTTTTATAGCTAAATTTCTCTCATTTAAAATTTTCTTGTATTGGGTTAAGCTATAGTAATACCTACTGTTTAACTTACATAGCTCTATATCTAAAAATTTTCGTCTATATGAGGGAGAATCTTTAACAATATTTAAATCTTCTGGAGAAAACATTATTACATTGAAGCTTCCCACCAACTCAGAAAGTTTTTGAACTTTTATAGAGTTTATATTAACCCCTTTTCTACCCTCTTTGAAAATTTTTATTTCTATTTTTTTATCTAATCTGGTTTTACATACATAAAGCTTTATATATGCCTCTGTCCCATTCCAATTTATAAGTTCCTTATCTCTATTAGTTCTATGAGACTTAGCTAAACTACAATAATAAATTGCTTCTAAAATATTTGTTTTTCCTTGGGCATTATCTCCCACAAATACATTAGTACCTTTATTTAATTCTATTGTTAAATCACTAAAATTCCTAAAATTCAGAAGTTGTAAATATTTTACATGCATACAATCACCTATTACAATTATAGCATATATATATTAATTATATAATTTAATATGTATAAATAAAATAACATATTTTTTTATATTACAGACATAAATTGTACACCGGATAATATTTAAAAATTATCCGGTGCATTATATATTATCAGACTATTTTATAAGATTCTTTGTTAAACTCAATTATATCACCTTTAGTTAATTTCTTACCCCTTTGAGTTTCAATGATACCATTGAGCTTAATCTCTTCATTTTTGATATAATATTTTGCCTCTGTTCCTAAACAAGCTATTCCAGCCCATTTTAGGAAAGAATCTAATTTTATTATATCTGTTTCTATTTTTATTTCATTCATTTTAAAACCTTCTTTTCTGAAATATTATTATAAACACTTTTTTCTAATTATTTGTAGCTCTTATTCTTACTGGCAAAACCATATATGTGCAATTATCTTTTTCTTTATTTCTTACTACACAAGGATTAACACCACTAGAAAATTCCATAATAATCTCTTCTTCTTCCATTATTTTTAGCAGCTCAATCAGGTATTTTGAGTTAAATGCAATTTGAAGTGGCTCTCCTTGCAAAATTATATTTATTTCCTCTCTAGCCTTTCCCAATTGAGAATTCGATGTAATTATCAAATTATCTTCTTCAATATTAAATTTGACTAAATTAGTATTTCCCTCTTTTGCCATAAGAGAAGCCCTCTCTATACAACTTAATAATTCAGACCTTTTAGCTGTTATTTTTAAATTATATTCTTCTGGTATTATTGAATTATATTTTATAAATTCTCCTTCTAGTAATCTTGATATAACCTTTGTTTTCCCAATATTAAATAATATATGGTTTGCTGTGAAGGTTATATTTACTGGCTCGTCTGTTTCCTCTAATATTTTTGCTACTTCACTTAATGTTTTACCTGGAATTACAGCATTTATATTAGAATCGTTATCTACCGGTTCACTTCTAAATGCAACTCTATATCCGTCTAGTGCTACAAGATTAAGCTTTTTATCTTTTATTTCGAATAAAACACCTGTAAGTATTGGTCTAGTTTCATCTTGAGCAACTGCAAAAATAGTACCTTTCATCATATTTTTTAATACCTTCTGAGAAATTGAAAAAATCATATTTTCTATTATATTGGGTAGACTAGGATAGTCATCAGCATTCATATGTATTATAGTCGCATATGATTTTTGGCAAACTATTTTAATAGAGTTATTATCCTCAGAAGTTATCTCTATTGCACTGTTGGGTAATTTTCTTATTATTTCACCAAAAAGTTTAGAATCTAAAACTACACTTCCATCTTCCATAACATCTGCATTAATCTTAGCTTCAATACTTAAATCAATATCAGATCCTATAAGTGTTACTACACTATTTTTCGCGATTAACAAGATACCTTGTAATACAGGCATAGTTGATTTACCAGTAATAGCTTTTTGAACATTTGAAATAGCTTCTTGTAATATATTTTTTTCACATATAAATTTCATTTAAAAACGACCTCCTTATCCACATGGGGAATTAGTTAAAGATAGGTAAGATAATAATCTAAAAATAGTAGTAATAGTAGTAGGGGCTGTTGATATGTTAAAAACCTATCGCGGGCTTTAAGCTGCAACAATCATTGGTAAAAGTAATTGTGGATAAGTATGCAAAAAAAAATCATAGTTATCCACAATATCAACAGCTGTGCTTTATGTATTATTTTATACACAGGACTATATATAAATAGTATCAACACTTGTTAGTAAAAGGAATATATTATTTTTGACTTATTTTTTTAGTTAGTTCAGCCACATTATCTTGTAGATTTTCATCTTCTTTAAGACCATTAGATATCTTCTCACATGCGTGTATTACTGTTGTATGATCCCTACCGCCAAATTCTTCACCTATTTTTGGTAGAGACATATCTGTTAGCTTTCGGCATAAATACATTGCAATTTGTCTTGGAAAGGTTATGTTTCTAGTACGCCTTGAAGATTTGAAATCTTCGACTTTTAAATTAAAATAGCTAGAAACTATATCTTGTATTAGTTCAATAGTTACTTGCTTTGAATTTCTACTTGAAATAATATCTTTAAGTGCTTCAGAAGCTAAATCTATACCAATCTCTTTATTAGTTAGAGATGAAAAAGCTACTATTCTTATAAGAGCACCTTCTAGTTCTCTTATATTAGATTTTATTTTAGTCGCAATATAAACTAATACATCATTTGGAATATTTAAATTTTCTACATCGGCTTTCTTCTTTAAAATAGCAATTCTAGTTTCAAAATCCGGTGGTTGTATATCAGCTATAAGACCCCATTCAAATCTAGAACGTAATCGATCTTCTAAAGTAGGTATTTCCTTAGGTGGCCTATCACTAGATAAAATAATTTGTTTGTTTGCTTCATGTAGATCATTAAATGTATGGAAGAACTCTTCTTGTGTACGTTCTTTACCAGCAATAAATTGAATATCATCAATTAGGAGTACATCTACATTTCTATACTTGTTTCTAAATTCTACGTTTTTGTCATCTTTAATAGAATTAATAAGTTCGTTTGTGAACTTTTCTGAAGAAACGTAAACAACTTTAGATTTTGGGTTATTTGATAATATATAATGACCAATGGCATGCATCAAATGTGTTTTTCCAAGACCAACCCCTCCATAAATGAATAGTGGGTTATAGGCCTTTGCAGGTGATTCGGCTACAGCAAGGGACGCGGCATGAGCAAACCTATTACTATTACCAATGACAAAAGAGTCAAAGGTATACTTTGGGTTTAGTGTTGCAGACATCTCATCATTAACTATTAGGTTATTTCTTTCAGATTCCCTTTTCGCTTTAGGTGTTTCAATTTCTGCGACTTCCTCAGATAATATAAAGAATTCAATTTTATATGTTTTAGAAGTAACTAATTTAACAGCATTCATTATTAAATCCTTATATCTATTTTCAAGAATGTCTTTGGTAAAATTATTAGGAACACCTAATTTAAAATTATTATTATCTAAGGCCATAGGTTCTATACTTTTAATCCAAGTATTAAAACTAACTTCTGTAAGTTCGCCTTTTATTATGTTTAAGGTTTTTTCCCAGATATCTTTAATTTGGGTGCTCATTTTCTACCCTCCAGTTCAAATAAAAAAAATATTTTATGTAAAAACAAACAATGTATAAACAGAGTTATAAACAATAAATAAATACATCATAGGTTGTTGATAAATAGCTTTAAAAATATTCACATGTTAATAACTATGTTAACAGTTTTTATATGGTTTTAGTTATTAACAGTTACAAAAAAAAAGTATTAACATATTAAATTTGTAATAAATCTACTGACGTAGCTAAAAATAGATAAGTAAAAAGCAGTTTTGTACAATATTATAGTAGTTATTCACAATTTTGTCCACAAGTTGTGAATAACTTTATGTATAACTAGGTTATTAACAGTTCTATCTTATATAATATCAAAAAATAACAAGGTGTTCAAGAAGTTATCCACAAATAATCATATAAATATTTTAAATATCAACAATACGAATAAAAATGGTTATCTTGACATTATGCGATAGTGAATATATAATACAATAGTAAAACCATAAATATGCGATTGTAAGATGATTGATATAATTTAAGGTTTAAAAAAAGGGGGTGTAGTAGATATGTTCATGACTTACCAGCCTAAAAAAAGACAAAGAAAAAAAGAACACGGATTCAGAAAGAGAATGAAAACCGCTTCTGGAAGAAACATTCTTCAAAAAAGAAGACAAAAAGGTAGAAAAAGATTGACAGCATAAAGGCCGCTAATGTGGCCTTTTTCTGCAATTTGCGGAAACGAGGGCGGCTAATATGAAAATTGATGTGAAGAAATATAGGATTAGAAAGAATACTGAATTTAGAACAGTATATAGAAGAGGAAAATCTTTTTCTAACTTATTATTAGTGTTGTATATCTATAGAAATGGAAAAGATATTAATAGATGTGGAATATCAGTAAGTAAAAAGGTAGGAAAAAGTGTAACTCGAAGTAGAGTTAAAAGACTAATTGGCGAAAGCTATAGGCTCAACAATGAGGGATTAAAGATAGGATATGACTTGGTGTTTATTGCAAGGAATCCTTCTAATGGTAAGAATTATAAAGAAATAGAAAATGCTTTGAAGAATTTGCTTAAAAAGGCAGGTTTGATTAATAATGAAAAAAATACTTATACTGGGCATAAAGAGTTATAGGAAATATATATCACCTCTTAAGAGGCCTTGTTGTATATTTTATCCAACATGTTCTCAGTATACTTTAGAAGCTATTGAAAAGTATGGAGCAATTAAAGGATCTATCATGGGAATAAAAAGAATATTGAGATGTCATCCTTACAATAAGGGCGGCTTTGATCCGGTTAAATAACCATTTGGGAGGTTTTATTTTTGTATTCGAAATTACAGTTTTTAATTTCGCCGCTTCAAAAGTTCTTTTACTTTATACATAGTGGCATTCATACAGTTATACCAATTGAAAATATATCATTTGGACTAGCGATAATTGTGTTTACAATTATAATAAGGATATTATTGCTACCTTTAAGTATTAAACAAACTAAATCAACGGCTAAAATGGGCGCAATTCAACCAGAAATGAAGAAAGTGCAAGAAAAATATAAAAAAGATCCACAAAAATCTCAGCAAGAAGTAATGAAGCTTTATAAAGAAAATGGAGTAAATCCAATGGGCGGGTGTTTGCCAATGCTTGTTCAGATGCCTATTCTATTTGCACTCTTTGCTGTGTTTAACACGTTAAATATGAAGGGCGCTGGATTCTTATGGATGCCAGATTTAACATTGCCTGATCCATATTATATATTACCAATATTGTCTACCGTTACAACGTATTTTTCATCAAAGCTTATGCAACCACCAGGTGGCGGTGCTCAATCTAAACAAACTTCAACAATGAACACTGGAATGGCTATTTTCATGGGATTTATGAGTCTTAAATTCAAAGGTGCATTGGTATTATATTGGGTAATAAACAACGTATTACAAGTAATCCAAACTTTAGTTATAAATAAAATGGAACTAGGGAATACTGGAGTTGTAAAAAAACAGATTTAACACAATTGCCTAATTTTATATTGAGAAAGGCGGGTGTCTTACTGTATGAAGATTATAGAAATCATGGGGAAGAATGTAGAAGATGCAATCAATAATGCATTGAAGGAATTAAAAGTTACAAGAGATAAAGTAAAAATTGAAACCTTAGACGAAGGTAGTAAAGGGTTTTTAAATATTATAGGGGTAAAACCTGCAAAAGTTAGAGTTACAGTTAAAAGAGATAGTTCATATGAAGCTAAAAATTTTCTAATGGAAGTATTGCAGTCTATGAGTATGAAAGCTGAAGTAAAACTAAAAGATGAAAATAATGAAATTAGGATTGATTTAATTGGACCTAATATGGGACTATTAATAGGATATAGAGGTGAGACACTAGACTCCCTTCAATACCTTGTAAGTTTAGTTGTAAACAAAAATCATGATGAAGAGTATAAAAGAGTAATATTAGATACTGAGAATTATAGGGCAAAAAGAGAAGAAACGTTAAAAAGACTTGCATCAAAAATTGCCTATAAGGTAAGGGTTAGTGGTAGAGTATTAAAACTTGAACCAATGAACCCATATGAAAGAAGAATAATACACTCTACACTTCAAAATGATTCATATGTTTATACCTTTAGTGAAGGTGAAGAGCCCTATAGAAGAGTTGTAGTTGATTTAAAGAAAGCCTAAGGGCTTTCTTTTTAAATTCACAAAACTAAAATTAGGAGGTAACATTTAATGAAAGAATTTGATACTATAGCTGCAATAGCAACTAGTATAGGGGAAAGTGGTATATCTATAATTAGAGTATCTGGAGATAAGTCTAAAGATATAGTAGACAGTATATTTATAGGTAAAAACAATAGAAAACTTAATGATTTTAAAACTTATACCATGAAATATGGTCATATTATTGATAAAAAGGGTATTAAACTTGATGAAGTTATTATTTCCTATATGAAGGGTCCTAAAAGTTTTACGGCAGAGGATACTATTGAGATAAATTGTCATGGCGGGGTAATTGGAACTAATAGAATTCTGCAAGAAGTTATCAGGGCAGGAGCAAGAATGGCAGCACCAGGAGAATTTACTAAAAGAGCATTTTTAAATGGCAGGATTGACTTAAGTGAGGCTGAGGCGGTTATGGATATAATAACAGCAAAGACAGAGCTTAGTATGAAGTCTGCCCTTATGCAATCAGAAGGTTCGATTTCCAGGGAAATAAAGAAAATAAGAAATAAATTACTTAATGTAATTGCACATATAGAAGTTACTGTTGATTACCCTGAAGAGGATATTGAAGAAGTAACAGCGGGAGAAGTTAAAGATGACGTTACCTCAATAATAGGAGAGATAGATTTATTACTCAGTACAGCGGATGAAGGTAAAATTCTAAGAGAAGGCTTAAGTACTGTGATAGTTGGAAAACCTAATGTAGGAAAGTCTTCACTTCTTAATGCTCTTGTTAAAGAAAAAAGAGCTATAGTTACAGACGTACCTGGCACAACAAGGGATGCCATAGAAGAATATATAAGTATAGAAGGTATACCAGTTAAAATAGTAGATACTGCGGGCATAAGGGAAACCGAAGATATTGTTGAGAAAATAGGAGTAGAAACATCAAAACAAAAGATAGATGAGGCTGATTTAGTCATATTGATATTAGACTGGAGCAATAAGCTAAGTAAGGAAGATATGGAAATCATTAAATATATTAAAGAAAAAAAATATATTGTATTGTTAAATAAAAGTGATTTAGGTGGTAAAATAGAGAGAGAAGAATTACAAAGTTTAAAATCAAAATATATAACTAATATATCAATTAAAACCGGTGAAGGATTAAATAAAGTTAAAGAACAAATTAAAGATTTATTTTTTAAAGGTGAAATTAAAACTGAAGGAGTATTTGTTACAAATAATAGACATAAGGAAGCTTTAATAAGAGCAAAAGAAAACTTAGAATCATCACTAAATGCAATAGAATATACATCAGCTATAGATTTGGCTTCCATTGATATAAGGAATGCATGGACTGATTTAGGTGATATTACTGGAGAGGCTTTAGACGAAGATATTATACATAAGATATTTTCAGAATTTTGTTTGGGAAAGTAGGGATAAATATGAAATATTTGGCAGGAAATTTCGATGTTGTAGTTATTGGAGCTGGTCACGCGGGTTGCGAGGCAGCGCTTGCAGCTGCAAGAATAGGATGCAAGACTTTAGTTTGTGCTATAAATTTAGATAGTGTGGCTTTGATGCCATGTAACCCTAATGTTGGTGGAACTGCTAAAGGTCATTTAGTAAGGGAAATAGATGCTCTTGGTGGTGAAATGGGAGTGAATATTGATAATACATATATACAATCAAGAATGCTAAACACGTCCAAAGGACCAGCTGTTTTTTCATTAAGAGCTCAAGCGGATAAAAAAGCATATGGCGCAAGAATGAAGAATGTAATAGAAACACAAGAAAATTTGGTGTTAAGACAATTGGAAGTAGTATCCATAGATGTGACTGATGGAAAAATCAATGGAGTTCTTACAAAAAATGGTGCATACTTTAAAACAAAGGCTGTTATTATAGCTTCTGGAGTATATTTAAAATCTAAGGTTATAATTGGAGATCAAAGTTATAATGAAGGTCCAAGCGGATTACTTCCAGCTAATGAACTTTCTAAGTCATTAATTGAAATTGGGATAGACTTAAGGCGATTTAAAACAGGGACTCCAGCTAGAATAAATAGAGGATCAGTGGACTTTTCTAAAATGGAAGAGCAATGCGGCGACACTGAAGTAGTGCCATTTTCATTTATTAGTGGAGATATACGTCGTAATCAACTTTCCTGTTATCTAACTTATACAAATGAAAATACCCATAATGTAATTAGGAAAAATATTCATAGATCTCCACTATATAATGGATCCATCAAAAGTATAGGACCAAGATATTGCCCATCTATTGAAGATAAGGTAATGAGGTTCGCAGATAAGGAACGGCATCAAATATTCATTGAACCGGAAGGTGAGAATACCCAGGAGATGTATGTACAAGGCATGTCTAGCTCACTTCCTGAGGAAATTCAGGTGGAAATGTTAAAAACAGTTCCTGGACTTGAAAATGTAGAAATTATGAGAACCGCATATGCTATAGAATATGATTGCATAGATTCAACAGATTTAAAACTTTCCTTGGAGTTTAAAAATATTGGAGGGTTATTCTCAGCGGGTCAAATAAATGGTAGTTCAGGATATGAAGAAGCGGCAGCGCAAGGTCTTATTGCAGGGATTAATGCTGCACTTAGTATTCAAAATAAGGATCCCTTAATATTAAAAAGATCCGATGGATATATAGGAGTTTTAATTGATGATTTAGTTACTAAAGGCACTAATGAACCCTATAGGATGATGACTTCAAGAGCAGAGTATAGATTGTTATTAAGACAAGATAATGCTGATTTAAGACTTACTGAAATTGGACATAGTGTAGGCCTTGTTAAAGAACATAGATATGAAATATTTTGTAAAAAGAAAGAGCAACTAGAAGAAGAAATTGAAAGAATAAAGCATTTACAAATTACAAATAAAAAAGATATTGAGGAATTCTTAATTTCTTGTGATTCTACACCACTTAAAAAACCTATTAGTTTATATGAGCTTATAAAAAGACCTGAACTTGATTATTATAAAGTTGAAAAACTTGATAAAGATAGACCTAAATTAAATAAATATATTGAGCAGCAAGTTAATATTATGTCAAAATATGAAGGATATATCCAGAAGCAATTAGATCAAATTCACCAATTTAAAAAGTTTGAAAACAAAATCATATCAAAAGAAATAATTTATGAAAATATAAAAGGTTTAAGGATTGAGGCTATGCAAAAACTAGGTAAAATTAGACCAATTAGCATAGGTCAAGCTTCTAGAATATCAGGAGTATCACCTGCAGATATGACAGTTTTAATGATATATATTGAACAGCAGAATAGATTAAGAGATAATTAAGATGATTATTTAATAAAATATAATAAAACCTAGAGGTGAAAGATGAAATACTTTGACATATTGAACCAGGCTAGTAGAAATGAAGGCCTAGAATTTAACGAAAAAAAGTATGAGCAATTTATGAAATATAAAGACCTTATAAAAGAATGGAATGAAAAAGTAAATTTAACTGCTATAAAAGAAGACGAAGAAATAATAAAAAAACATTTTATTGATTCTATGAAAGTTTTTAAGTTTCAAGGACTAAAAAATGCAAAAACGGTTATAGACATAGGAACTGGTGGAGGATTTCCAGGTATCCCTATGAAAATAATTAAACCTGAAATAAATATAGTTTTATTAGATTCATTGAATAAGAGAATTAATTTTTTAAATGAAGTAATTTTAAATCTTCAATTAGAAAAAATTAAAGCTATTCATGGTAGGGCAGAAGATTTTGCACAAGATAGGCAATATAGAGAGAAGTTTGATGTAGCTGTATCTCGAGCTGTTGCTAATTTAACAGTACTTAGTGAATATTGTTTACCTTATGTAAAGGTGGGTGGATATTTTGTTGCAATGAAAGGTCCTGCAGTTGAAGAAGAGATTAAGGCTTCAAAAAATGCAATTAGAATGCTAGGTGGACGTATAGAACATATTGAGAAGGTACAAATTGAAGACAGTGATTTAGACCATAATTTAGTAATAATAAGTAAAATTTCAGGGACACATAAGAAATATCCCAGAAAAGCAGGGATGGTTGCCAAAAGTCCTTTAGTGTAAAATTTCAACTATAAATGGAATAATTTGTTGTACGAAAAATATAAAAAAAAGAAGGAAATAAGATAAAAACAGAGAATTGTTAATAAAAGGAAAAATTTAAGGGATGGTATATTATGCAAAATGATGTAAAATATGTGTCTATAGAATTAATATCTCCAAATGTTTATCAACCTAGAAAGCATTTTAATGAAGAAACTATTGAAGAACTTTCTCAGTCAATAAAAGCTTATGGTATAATCCAGCCCCTAACAGTTAGAAAAAGCGGGGAGAGTAGATATGAATTAGTAGCAGGAGAAAGAAGATTAAGAGCCGCAAAAAAAATAGGACTCCAGCAGGTTCCAGTAATTATTATAGATATTACAGATAAAGACTCCGCAGCAATTGCACTACTTGAAAATCTACAAAGAGAAGATTTGAATTTTTTGGAAGAAGCCTCAGCTTACTATAATCTTATTCAGGATCATTCTTACACACAGGAAAAATTAGCACAAATAATAGGAAAAAAACAATCAACTATTGCTAATAAATTAAGATTGCTAAAATTGGATAAAGAGATTGCAAATGTTTTGATAGAGAACAAGCTTACGGAGAGACATGCTAGAGCACTATTAAAATTAACAGATATAAACCTTCAAGGAAAGGTACTTAAAATAATCGTTGATAGATCACTTAATGTTAAAAATACAGAAGATCTTATTGAAAAAGAATTATTGAAGTTATGTAGAGATGAAGTAGCTGTAGATGGGAAGAAAAAAATAAAAGGCATTTTTGCACCTAGAGTTTACATAAATACTATAAAACAAGTTTTTGATAAGTATGGCATAAATGCAGAATATAAATCTAGAGAATTAGAAGATAGTATAGAAGTAACAATAAGAATACCTAAAAAATAGAAAAGAAACAGAATGTTTCACGTGAAACATTCTGTTTCTTTTTATTTTTTTTCAAAAAATGAAGAAAATACTATTAAAATATTTAACATATCTATATAATAAGCTATATAGTAAAATTAGTTAGGCATATTTAAATAATTAATAAGTATATGTATTAGCATATTTGAGTTGTTATTTATTTTTATGTACCTTATGTAAAGGTGAATAATATTATGAAGGGTAGGTGTAGTCATGAAAACCATATGTATTTTTAATCAAAAAGGGGGCGTAGGTAAAACTACTACTAACATAAACCTATGTTCCTATTTAGCTATGCAAGGTAAAAAAATTCTAACGATAGATATTGATCCTCAAGGAAATACTACAAGTGGCTTAGGATTTGATAAGAAAAAAATAAAACTATCTATATATGATTTATTAACATCAGATATTTCCATTAGGGATACTATAAAAGAATGCGAATTAGTAAACAATTTGTACATAGTACCATCTAAAATGGAACTGGCAGGCGCAGAAGTAGAATTGATTAGTAGAAGTAATCGTGAAAATATACTAAAGGAAAAGCTTAAAGAAATAGAAGGAGAATTTGATTATGTTTTCATAGATTGTCCTCCGTCACTTGGAATTTTGACTATAAATGCACTTACGGCTGCGAGTAGTGTACTTACTCCTATTCAATGTGAATTTTATGCTTTGGAAGGTGTAGGACAATTAGTGAATACTATTCAATTAGTTAAAAAGTCTTTAAATAAAGAATTACAAATTGAGGGCGTAATTTTGAGTATGTATGACAATAGAACAAAATTATGTAATGAGGTTGTATCAGAAGTTAAAAAATATTTTAACGATAAAGTATATAAAATTACAATACCTAGGAATATAAGACTGGCTGAGGCTCCGAGTTTTGGATTACCCATTATGTTGTATGATGATAAATGTAAAGGTTCAGAAGCTTACGAAGCATTGGCAAATGAGTTTTTAGATAGACAAGGGAGGGATATATTTTGAATAAGAAGTTTGGGCTAGGTAGAGGACTTGGAGCTTTAATACCTGAGGAAGAAATTACAGAGGAAAGTTCAATGGTTCTTAAAATATCTATGAATTTGATTAAAGCTAATATTGATCAGCCAAGGAAAAGCTTTGATCCTGAAAGAATATCAGAACTTGCGCAATCAATAAAGGAACATGGGGTTATTCAACCTATTATAGTAAATAAGGAAGCAGATGATACTTACACGGTTGTAGCCGGTGAAAGGAGATTTAGAGCAGCTAAAAGTATTGGACTTTCAGAAATGCCTGCAATTATAATGAACATAGATGATAAGGAAGTATTGGAAATATCATTAATAGAAAATATTCAAAGAGAAGATTTAAACCCTATTGAAGAAGCGATAGCTTACAAAAAACTATTAGTGGATTTTAATCTTACTCAGGAAGAAATTAGTAAGAAGGTTTGTAAATCAAGAACAGCTATAGCAAATTGTATGAGATTATTAAATTTAGATGAAAGAGTTCAAGATTACATAATAGATGGTGTGATTTCAGAGGGTCATGGAAGGGCAATACTAGGGCTCGTCGATAAGGAAATCCAATATGGAATTGCTCAAATGGTTATTGATGAGAATCTAAATGTGAGAGAAACAGAGAGATTGGTAAAGAACTTTGAAAATGAAAAAAAAGAAAAAGTAGCTAAAACTCAATGTAATATATATTATAAAGATATAATGAGTAAATTAGAAAACCGTTTTGGTACTAAAGTTCTCATAAATTGTAAAAACAAAGAAAAGGGTAAAATAGAAATCGAGTATTATTCGGAAGAGGATTTTGAAAGGATTTTGGAAATTTTAAACATGTAATGTTTCACGTGAAACATAATGGAGAGGATGTAATTATAAATGCAAAGTATATTTAATTTTATAAACAGTGCACAGTTATATATAACAATAGCACTTATGGTAATTGTAATGATTTTAATCATAATAATTATAATGACGTATTCATCTTTAAATAAATTAGAGAGAAAATATAGAAAATTAATGAGAGGCGTAAACAATAAAAATTTAGAGGATATGGTTGTAGCTTATTTGGATAAAATTGATGGTGTTAAAGAAGAAAATGATATTATGAAGCAAATGTATGAGCAAATAAATGCTGAACTAAAAACCTGTGTTCAAAAGACCTCAATGGTAAGATATAGGGCTTTCGAAGATGTTGGAAGTGATTTAAGTTTCTCTATAGCATTTTTAGATGGCAACAATAATGGTGCTATATTAACAAGTATTTATAGTAGAAATGAGAGTACAACTTATGCTAAACCAATAGATAAAGGAATGTCTAGGTATGAATTATCTGAGGAAGAAAATAAGGTTTTACAAGGAGCTATAAATTTCGGAAATTAAATGAAATACACTTTTAGGTAATCAAAAAAATTATAAAAATAAATTTGAAAAATTATGATAAAAAAATCTCGTTGGGGAACACTAAAAACAAAGGAGTTTTTTTATGGTAATATGTATTTCACAAGAACTTAACTATTTACAAGAACAATTAGTTAAAAGGGGATATACAGTTATAAATAATAGAGATAATAATACCAATTGTGATGTAATAATATGTGATCTTAAAGATGGTGGACTTATGAATCTAAATATGCAAAATAATATAAGAAGAGAAGGAACCCTGATTATTGATAGTGGAAGCAGGACTATTGATGAAATAGAATATATACTTTGTAATAGAGTATATAGTTTAATATTTTAAAAAAACAACAAGCTTATAATCTTGTTGTTTTTTTATGTGATTAAATTAACCTTCAACATCTTTTATATTGAAATCATCATAGTTATAACTAAAACTTCTTCCACCTAAAGTCTTAAGTACAGAATGATATAAACCATTTGATATAGCATCAGCAAGCATCATTACTGTGTACAATCTTGTATTTTGAAGCACCATAAATTCAAAGGCACCAGATATGTTTACAACTCCCGTTATGCTAAGATCACCTACTTTAGGTAAATCTTTATTTAAAGCAGCACCTGGGCATAAGGGTTTTTCTTCAATAATTATTTTACCTACATTTTGTAAACTTCCAAGGCAAGCATCAATTGCAATGATGTAAGGGTTAGTATAGGAATAGTTAATTTCATCAATTGTTTCACATAAATTTTTTGCATGTACAGGACATTCAAGACTTCCATAAATATGAATCTTATTTCTAACTAGAAATTTGAGTTTGTTTCCAACTAAAGGTCCTAAACTGTCACCAGTAGATCTGTCGGTACCAATACACAAAACAACAATAGGACGTGAGCATTTAACAATGGGAAAAATATACTGACTTATAATATCTCTTAACTTAAAAGTGCAATCTCGGGACATAGAATCTAAAATAACTTTATCTAACATAAAAAAAACCTCCTATTTGGATTTTATCCATGTAGAAGGTTTTTTATTCTATAAAACTTCAACTTTTTTCAAAATATTGTAAAACACTACTAAAAACATACAAAATAGCATTCCAATAAGACCGTTTGCTTTTAATCCTATAAATATAGCAGCAAGAACTGCCACAGGATTAATTCCTAGCGATGAGGATACAATCTTAGGTTCTATAATTTGCCTTACTATGGTGATAATTACATAAGATATTAGTAGGCCTAAAGCAGCTACATAGTTGCCAGATATAAAAAATATTACTATTAAAGGAATATATATGGACCCTATACCAAAAATGGGAAGTAAATCAAATATTCCGCATAATATGCTTAGTGTTACGGCATACTTAACTTTAAAAACTAAAAAAACAACTAATGTTTCCAGAAAGGTTATTGTGATTATAAGCAAGTATGATAGTAAATAATTTTTAACCATTTTTTTTGATTCATCAAATATATAATGAATTCTATCTCCATTTTTAGCAGGAATCAAATCAAATATTTTTTTGCTTGAAGATGATAAATCTTTTGTGAAAAAATATGTGGTAAGTAAAGTGAATAATAAAACCATTAGTGTATATGGAATAGCAGACATGAAACCCAGGGTTAGTGAAAATATTTTTGTTGAGGCATCCATACTAATATTTATGGTTTTGGTAATATAGTTAGAAATATTTGATTTAATATTAGTAAGTATGCTGGGGTCTAAATTTTTATAGTAACTTTGCATATTACTAAAAAAATCTAGTATATTATTTTTGTTAAGGGAAAAATAGGATTGAATATTTTTCCCTAGTTGTATTGATTCTGAAGTTATAGTTGTTATTATTAAAGATAATAATATAATAATCAATGTAAAAAAGATGGTGGTAGTGAATAATGAGGCCATAGCGCTTTTAATCTTTAACTTTCTCATTAAAAATTTTGTTGGTATTTTAAGCAGTGAGGCTAAAATAAGAGCTAATACAAAAGGAAGTGTATAACCTATAGTTCCAAAAAATATTATAAAAACAAAGGTATACAAAACAAAGAAGATAGATAGTTTATCAATTTTCTTAAGAATATTTTCCAATTAAATATATCACACCTTTCGAATAATAGTATTTATAGAGCTTAGGGTATAATTAATGTCCTTAATATCGTTAAAAGGTCCAATGCCAAATCTCAAGGACCCGGTTGGATATGTACCTATGGTTTTATGTGCCAGTGGAGCACAATGAAGACCAGTTCTTGTTGTAATACCATACTGTGTATCTAGCATAAACCCTAACTCGGAATTGTCGATTTTTGTAGAATTGACAGATATAGTAGCGGTTCTTTTAGAAACGTCAGTACAGCCATAAACTTTAACAGAATTTATATTTAATAAGCCCTCGATAAAACTTTTACATAAATCTTCCTCGTGCTGGCGAATAGAGCCTATACCTTGCTTATTAATAAAGTTAATTCCTTCTAAAAGTCCTGCTACACCAGGGCCGTTTAAGGTCCCACTTTCGAATTTATCAGGCAAAAAATCTGGTTGAATAATACTAGATGATAGACTACCAGTGCCACCTTCTATAAATGCAGAACATGCTTCATTTAGATTATCGTCAATTAAAAAGCCGCCTATACCTTGGGGGCCTAATAAACTTTTATGACCTGTGAAAGCTAGTGCATTACAATTTAATTTATAAAAATCTAGAGGTAATACTCCAGCAGTTTGAGCAGTGTCTATAACAAAATAAATACCCTTGTCCTTGCATATTTTTCCTATAGCTTCTAGTGGTTGTATTGATCCAATAATATTAGAAGCATGTGATAAAACTACTAATTTAGTATTGGGCTTAAGTGTATTTATAAAATCAGATATATCTATAAAGCCCTCTTTAGAACAAGGAACAATATCTAATTCTATAATACCCTTTTGAGAAAGAGAACTAAGAGGTCTTAAGGTTGCATTATGATCCATTGATGAAGTTATTACATGCCACCCACTTTTAACAACAGATTTTATAATGGTATTTAAAGAGGTAGTGATATTAGGTGTGAAAATTACATTTTCAACCTTATCAAAATGAAAAAGATCCATTACTGCATATCTACAATTTAAAATAACTTTATTGCCTGCAAGGGCTGAAGTGGATGCACCTCTCCCAGGATTTGTACCTATGTTCATCATATAATTCATCATTGAATTATATACTTCCGCTGGTTTTGGGAATGTAGTGGCTGCGTTATCTAAATATATTTTCATGATATCCTCCAATTTTACAAAATAAATAATAGTATTACTACATTCTATAGAGGATGTAGTATCTATTAATATTATCAATAACAAGTTAAATTTTGTTTTGATATTATTAAAACAATAAATAGTTTATACTTATCTTAGCAAAAGAATAAATAAATTTTTTATAAGACAAAAACTAAATATGATTTTATTTTAAGAATCTACTTTAAAATTAACACATGATACAATATTATAAGCTAAAGTTATCTAAATGTATATCAAATGTAAAAATTTAACTGAATTTTAGAAGCCTTTAATATTGCGGTAATTAAGATAAGAATGTAATAAAGAAAGGGGTGTGAAAGTTTTGGGCTAGTTTTGTAAAAAAATAGCTTAAAACGGAAATAGTATGATTAATATAATAGATTGCAAGGGGTTACAATGCCCATTACCGGTGGTTAAGACAAAAAAATATTTTGAATCAATTGAAAATGGAGAAAGCACAGTCATTGTAGATAATTTAGTTGCTAAAAATAATATAGTAAAACTTGCTGAGGGTAGTGGGTATAAAAGTGTTGTAGAAGAAAAAGAAGAATTATATTATATAAAAATAACTAAAGAAAATAATGAAGTAGTGAGTGCACCAGTAAAAGAAAATAAAAAATTCACATTGGTAGTCTCTACTAATAAATTAGGTGAAGGCGATGATAACTTAGGAGATATACTTATGAAAAGTTATGTATTTGCATTATCGGAAGCAGATTTAATACCTAATGACATACTTTTTATCAATGGAGGAGTAAAACTTACTGTAGATGATTCACCAGTACTAGGAAGTTTAAAGAAATTAGTAGAAAGAGGTGCTAATATCTTAGTTTGTGGAGTTTGTCTTGATTTTTATAATATAAAGGATAAACTTTCTGTTGGAGAAATATCTAATATGTATACTATTGTACAACTTATGAATAATGCAAATAACACTATTAAATTATAAAAGAATACTGGTAAGGTTTAACTACATTTAAGATGTAACTAAATTGAAATTTTAAGATTATAAGGCTATGCGGATGATGATTTAGAGAATAGGATAGGGTGAAAAACATTGAATAAATATTATATAGTAACATTTCAAAATACACTTGAAGCCATGAAGGCAGAAAGAGAAACTATAAAAAAACAAATTAAGGTAGTTGTGATTCCTACGCCTACCTATATAACTAAAAGTTGCGGGATTAGTTTAAAAATAGAAGAAGAAAATATACAAAGTATTTTTAAACTTATAAAATCAGAAAACATAAGAGTAAAAAAGATTTTCCTGCGAGATGGAGAAAGTGTAAAAGCTATTGAAGGTGGGATAAGTAGTGAAATTATTTAATCTAGGAGATATTGTTGAAATGAAAAAAACGCACCCCTGTGGTAGTAAGAACTGGCAAATTGTCAGATTAGGTGCGGATATAAAAATAAAATGTTTAGGTTGTGCTAGAATAGTTATGCTTCCAAGAATTAAATTTGATTCAGCTGTGAAGAAGATTATAAAAGAAAATCTACCCAGAAAAGAGAATGTAACCGAAAAAGAATAATTACTTGATTTATGTTTGATTAAGTGATATAATTTATTCTTGTAATCCCTGCTGTGCAGTGCGCAGCCGTTAGTCCGAGGGGAGGAGGTGAAATTAATGAGAAAATATGAAACTATATTCATATTACATCCTTCATTAGACGAAGAAGCTGTTAAAGCTAACGTTGAAAAATTTAAAGGTGTAATAGAAAATAATGGTGGAGTTATTGAAAATGTTGATGCATGGGGCAAAAGAAAATTAGCCTATGAAATACAAAAAGTTGGTGAAGGCCACTA
Source organism: Clostridium bowmanii (assembly GCF_018861315.1). Lineage (GTDB taxonomy): Bacteria > Bacillota > Clostridia > Clostridiales > Clostridiaceae > Clostridium_AD > Clostridium_AD bowmanii. The sequence goes on from NZ_JAHLDL010000014.1 coordinate 24,856, forward strand.
TACATTAATCAATTTCAATTCAAATCCCGATTTACCAAAAGAATTAGATAGAGTATTCAGAATCACTGACAGTGTTATAAGACATATCATAATAAATCCAGAAAAATAGGTGGTGCATTTATGAATAAAGTTGTTTTAGTTGGTAGATTAACAAAAGATCCTGAGTTAAAGTTTGCTCAAGGAACAGGAACAGCTGTAGCCACTTTTACTGTAGCCGTTAATAGAAGATTTAAGCGAGAAGGGCAACCAGAAGCAGATTTTATACCAGTAGTTGTATTTGGCAAGACAGCGGAAGCTACTGCTAATTATATGAGTAAAGGTAAATTGTTAAGCATTTCTGGAAACATTCAAACTAGAAATTATGAGGCTAAAGACGGAACTAGAAGATATGTTACTGAAGTGATTGCTGATGAAGTTGACTTCCTTGAATGGGGAGGCAATAAAGAATCAGCAGCGAATACTAATCAAGGTGGAAATAATAGCGGGTCAAATGCTGGATCTAATGATTTCAGTGGTGGTAGCGATATAACACCAATTGATGATGGAGACATCCCATTCTAATATTAGGTAAGGAGGAAAAAAAATCATGGCAATGAACGATCGTAAAAGAAGCAGTGGCGGAAGTGCTGCTGGCGGAAACAGAAAAAGAATGAAAAGAAAAGTTTGCGCTTTCTGTATGGATAAAGCAACTGCAATTGATTATAAAGACATAAACAAATTGAGAAAATATGTTACAGAAAGAGGAAAGATTCTTCCTAGAAGAATTTCTGGAAACTGTGCAAAACATCAAAGAATGCTTACTGTATCTATCAAGAGAGCAAGAAACATAGCATTATTACCATTTACTACAGAGTAGCAAACTCTTACTAATAAATAGTAAGCAGTTACTACAGAGTAGTAAATGACTGAAAGCAGCGCCTTATGGTAGCTGCTTTTATTTTTTAAAAATGAAAAAAAATATTTTAACAAATATTGAGAATAAAATTATAAAAGTATATATGATTGGGTAGGATTTGTAGTATAATTGTAGTTACAATCCAAAAAATGTAAACGTTGAAAAGTGTTAAATATTTAATTACTTATTGCTTATTATATATTAGCTATATATAAATAAACTTTAGTTGCATAATTTCAGAAGAATAACTAAAATAGAGTTATACGTATAAGCCTACAAGGGGAGATGATATACTATGAAAAGAGATGATTTTAATATAATGTCTAACGTTAAGCTAATTGAAAATTTGAAGGCTGAGCTACTATGTATAATAGCTGATTTCTTCAAATTGCTAAGTAAAGGAAGCAATGTTGCTCAAGATGCTATACTAGATTGCATTTCAGCGGCCATAATACTTTTATATATATTAGGTGAAAGGTTAGGATACTCCAATGTAGCTGTTGATGAAAGTATGAAAAAGAAACTAAAGGTTGGAATAGTAGAAGGAGATAATATAGAAAAGGATGGCAAAGATCTAAGCAGGTTATATATGCACATAAAAGGAAGATAAATAATGGAGGAAAAAATGGACAATAAGAATTATAGTACAAGGGCAATTGTAGAGGCTTCTCTCATATCTGTTATAATTTCAGTAATAATGATTATAATAGGATACTTGCCATTTGTATCATTTATAGGAATATTAATATTACCAATTCCAGTGGCAATACTTTATATAAGGCATAATATCAAAATAACTATCACCGCTATACTTTTGAGTATAATTTTAACATCCATGGTATATAATCCAATAATGGCAATATATTCATCTATAACTTGCAGTAGTGTTGGTATCGCACTTGGTTATTGCGTAAAGAAAAATAAAAAATCATCTATAACACTACTAGCATTAACCATTGCGTCTGCAATAGCTGATATATTAACTATAGCTTTTTCAATGTTATTTATAGAAAAAACAGGATTTATGAATTTTGTTACAGATAAATTAGAGTTTTTTAAAGGATCAATGAATGTTTCCTTGAATCAAGTGAAAGCGATTTATTTAAAATCTGGAATAACTGAAAAACAATTGAAGCTTTTAAATGACAACTTTGAAATGATAAAAAAGATGGATGTTTCTATGGTTTTGGCAATAATCCCTGCAGCTATTGTTTTGGGAGCTTTTATATCAGCTTATTTGAATTATATAGTGTCTAGAGCAATATTAAACAAGTTAAACTATAAAATGGAGAAAGTATTACCGTTTAGAAAAGTTTATGTTTCGAACATAGTAGGAGCAATACTCATAGGCATAGTATGCATAGGAATAATACTCTCAGCAAAAAAAATAGCTGGCGGCAATTATATACTAAGTACATCTCAGCTTATTGTTCAGTGTGTATTTATTATTAATGGCCTGGCGGCAAGTACATATTTTCTAAGAATTAAAAGGAATTTATCAAAGCTTGTAGTAGTACTAATTTTAGGGTTAACAATGCTTTCGCCTCTACGTAATGTTTACTTTTCAATAGGACTCATGGAAATGGCTTTTGATTTTAGAAAGCTTGACCCATATAGAATTAAAAGAAAATAATTGGGGGCGAATTATGGATAATAAATATAATTACTTTAATGTCAATAATAAAATATATATGGTGACTATGGCCCTATTCATATGTATAATATTTTATTATGGGCATCTTGAAGTGGGAATACTAATGCTAGGAATATATGCTATATTAGTAGTGTATAATATCTACAACTCAAAGATTAAAAAAAATGAGTGGAAGAAATTTATTGAGAATTTTTCTTCTAAACTTGATATAGCAACTACAAGTACTTTAGTAAAGCTTCCATTTCCATTAATAATAATAGGGTATATGGGAAACATTTTATGGTACAATCAAAGTGTAACTACAATGCTAGAAGGGGAAGATCTTTTAAATAAAAATATTAGAGATATAATTGTGGAACTCAATTTAAAGCAAGTTTTAGAGGGTAAGAAAAATATATTCCCAAATATTAAAATAAAAGATAATTTCTATGAAATTTATACTAATATTGTAGATACAAACGAAAATAAAAATGTTAAAGATAAAATTATGCTTTTATATTTTTATGATATAACTGAAAAGACCAATTTAATAAAGGGTATTAATGGTAATAGAGAAAGTGTTATGCTAGTAGAGGTTGATAATCTTGATGATGTCATTAAGACTACAGAAGAAGACAAGGCACCTATGCTTGTAGCGGATATTGAGCGAACAATAAACAGCTATGGACAGAGTGTAAATGCTGTGGTAAAAAAGTATACATCAAATAAATATGTTATTATAGTACAAGACAAGTATATTGAAAAAGAAATAGAAAAGAAATTTGACATACTAGATAGTGTACGCGAAATAAGTAATGGTAACAAACTTGCAGTTACTTTAAGTGTAGGCATAGGTAGGGGTGAAGATACACCACTTAAAAACTACGAATTTGCTATTTCTGCTAAGGAACTTGCTTTAGGTAGAGGTGGTGATCAGGCAGTAGTGAAAAAAGGTGATAAATTATCTTTCTTTGGTGGAAAAACAAAAGAAGTTGAGAAAAGAACTAAAGTTCGTGCAAGAGTTATTGCTCATGCATTAATGGATTTAGTAAATGAGAGTGATGCAATTTTTATTATGGGACATAAAAACCCTGATGCTGATTGTTTAGGTGCCGCTATTGGTCTATATAGTATTATTAAAAGCCAAAATAAAGAATGCTATATTATTCTCGAAGGAATAAGTACTGGCATAAAAAGTATGATGGATATATTACAGGAAGATGACGAATATAAAAATACTTTTATAACAAGTGAAAAATTTAAAAGTGTTAAAGGTTCCAATAATTTGCTTATAATAGTAGATGTTCATAATGAAAGTTATGTGCTCAATTTAGAAATAGTTAAAGATGTAGAAAAAATGGTTATAATTGATCATCATAGAAAATCTCAAGACTTCATACAAGGGGCAGTGCTAAGCTATATGGAAACCTACGCGTCATCTACTGCTGAACTAGTTACTGAGATGATTCAATATATGGTAGATAAGCCAAAGCTTAAACATATAGAAGCAGTGTGTCTACTCGCAGGAATATGTATAGATACAAAAAATTTCTATTTTAAAACTGGAGTTAGAACCTTTGAGGCTGCTGCGTTTTTAAGACGTCATGGGGCTGATACTATGGATGTTAAAAAAATGTTTTCTGACGATTTGGATGTATATTTAAAAAGAGCGGATATTATAAAATCTGCAAAAGTTGAAAATGAAATTGCCATAGCAGTTTGTCCGAAAGCAGTAGAAGATACAGTGCTTGCTGCTCAAGCAGCGGATGAACTTCTAAATATTACGGGTATTGAGGCATCATTTGTTATTGTTAAAATAGGGGATGAAGTATTTGTTAGTGGAAGGTCTCTCGGCAAAATAAATGTACAGTTGATACTTGAGACGTTAGGTGGGGGAGGACATATGACTATGGCTGGTACAAAATTTACTTCACTAAGGCTTGAAGAAGTAGTAGTGAAATTAAATGAAGCTATAGATGAATACTTAAGGGAAGGTGAAAAATAATGAAAGTTATTTTATTAAAAGATATTAAAAGTGTAGGTAAAAAGGGCGACGTTATAAATGCTGCAGATGGGTATGCGAGAAATTTTTTATTTCCTAGGAAACTAGCTGAGGAAGCATCAGACGTAAATATGCATATGTTAAATAAAAAGAATGATACCCAAAGAAAAAAGAAAACAACTGAAATTGAAGAAGCACAAAAAACAGCTAATGATCTTAAAGATAAAGTTGTAAAAATAGTTGGAAAAGCTGGAGAAAATGGGAAGCTATTTGGAGCTATTACAAATAAAGATATAGCAACAGCTCTAAATAAACAATGTAATTTAGACATTGATAAAAAGAAAATCGTAACAGAGACAATAAAATTATTAGGAACTTATGAAGTAGAAATAAAAGTATATCCAGAAATATCTACTAAGATTAAAGTTCTTGTTTGTGAGGAATAATCATATAAAATGAAGGGAGGAAACGCTTTAGTAAATAAATTGATAATGTTATTTATTAAAGCGGATTGATCTTGAAGACATTACTTGTTAATAAACTCGGAGAACCGGACGCAAAAGATGAATTACCAATAAATACGCAAATTGATGTTTTGTATGAAATAATGAGAAACGTAATAGATGAAAGTAGTATAAAGTCTAAAACTATAAAATTTAAACTCCAAAAATATATAAAAAGCGAAGATATATTTAAAAGATTGTACGCACTAAATAAAATTATCAGCAACGGTAAGGGAATAGATGTAGTACCCAATCAGAAGAATGTATATGAGGTGTTAGATAAAACTAACAATTATCTTACTGAAGAAATAGCTAAAAGATATGTACAAAATAAGATTGAAACTGAAGTAGAAAAAAACCTTATGGAAAAGCAAGATAAATATATTGATGAAGTAAGACTTAGCATAATTAAAAAACAAAAGGGCCCTGAAAATGCTAAAACACTTAAAAAATATGCGGAGCTTGAAGAACTTGATAGTAGAAAGTTGACAAAAAATATACAAGCTATGCTAAGACCAGAGAGTTTTAGTGAAATAATTGGGCAAGAAAGGGCTATAAAATCTCTGCTATCTAAAATGGCATCGCCATACCCTCAACATATTATTCTTTATGGACCACCGGGGGTTGGTAAGACAACTGCAGCTAGGCTTGCTCTAGAGGAAGCTAAAAAGTTAAGTTATACCATTTATGATAAAGATGCTAAATTTATAGAAGTGGACGGTACAACACTTAGATGGGATCCAAGAGAAATAACAAATCCTCTACTCGGTTCTGTTCACGACCCAATATATCAGGGAAGCAAAAGGGACTTAGCGGAAACTGGAATTCCTGAACCAAAAACAGGTCTTGTTACCGAGGCTCATGGAGGAATATTATTTATTGATGAAATAGGAGAACTTGATAATATACTCCAAAACAAACTTCTTAAAGTTCTAGAAGATAAGAGAGTTGAGTTTTCATCATCTTATTATGATCCTGAAGATGAAAATACACCTAAATATATAAAATATTTATTTGATAAAGGTGCTCCAGCAGATTTTGTTTTAATAGGGGCTACAACCCGTGAACCATCAGAAATAAATCCAGCACTTAGATCAAGATGTACTGAAGTTTACTTTGAACCATTAACTGCGAAAGATATTGAAACTATAGTAATAAATGCTGCCCATAAATTAAAAGTTGAAGTTGCAGATGGAGTTGCAGAGACAATTAGTAGATATACTATTGAAGGAAGAAAAGCTGTAAACATTTTAGCAGATGCTTATGGATATGTATTGCATAATAGAGAATCAAATAAGAGTTCTAAAATTAAAATTGAGCTTAAGGACCTTTTGGATGTTATATCTATAAGTAGACTTACTACTTATGAAGAATTAGATAATAAACTTAAATTTGAAGTTGGTCATATTTATGGACTTGGAGTATCGGGCTATATAGGATCAACTATAGAAATAGAAACATCAGTATTTGAGGCCAAGGAAAAAGGTAAGGGTCAAGTAAGATTTAATGATACTGCTGGAAGTATGGCGAAAGACTCAGTGTTTAATGCTGCATCAGTAATAAGAAAAACAACTAATAAAGATATTAAGGATTATGACATACATGTAAATATAGTAGGTGGAGGTAAGATTGATGGACCTTCTGCTGGAGCTGCTATAACTGTATGTATAATTAGTTCACTTTTAGATAAACCTTTAAGGCAGGACATTGCTGTAACAGGAGAGATATCCCTTCGTGGTATTATAAAACCAGTTGGCGGTATATTCGAAAAGATTTATGGTGCAAGAAGAAAAGGAATTAAAATGGTTATTCTTCCCATAGAAAATGAAAAAGAAGTACCTATTGATCTTGTGGATATTGAAACAAAAGCTGTATCAACCATTGAAGAACTAATGAAAGTAGTCTTCGAATAAAAATACAATTAACTATAATTAATTGCCCTGTTAAATCATTTTAGCAGGGTATAAACATTATTTTAGGAGAGATGAAATAAAATGGATACACCTCTTAGAAGCCTGCCTTATAATTTAGAAGCAGAACAATCAGTAATTGGATCAATGCTAATAGATAAAACCGCCATATCGAGAGTAGTGGAGGTTTTAAAAGGCGATGATTTTTACAGAGATTCTCATAAAGTTATATTTAATGCTATTTTTGATTTATATCAAAAGGACACACCTATTGACATGATTACACTGCTGGAGCATTTGCGCTCTTCTGAAAAATTAGAAGCTTCAGGAGGAATTACTTATATTACAGAGATAAGTAATTCAATACCCTCTACTGCTAATTTAAGTTCTTATATAAAAATTGTAGATGATAAGTCTATTTTAAGAAAGCTTATCAGAGCTTCTACCGATATTATGGAAAATTGTTATAATAAACAAGACGATGTAGAAGCAGTAATGGATCTTGCAGAGCAAAAGGTTTTTAATATAGCAGAGAGAAAGAATACAAGTGACTTTGAACCAATGAATACCGTACTTGAGAGAGGATTCCTAGAAATAGAAAGAATCTTTAATAATAAAGGCGAAACTACTGGAATACCCAGTGGGTTTCCAGAACTGGATGATAAAACTGCCGGATTCCAAAAGGGAGATATGATTCTTATTGCTGCAAGGCCTTCTATGGGTAAAACTACCTTTGCGTTAAATTTAGCTGAGTATGCAGCTCTTCGGGAAGGAAAAAACGTAGCTATATTTTCACTGGAAATGTCTAAAGAGCAACTTGCATATAAATTACTTTGTTCAGAAGCAAATGTTGATATGTCAAAGCTTAGACATGGTAATTTAGAAGATAAGGATTGGGAAAATATAGCGAAAGCTTCCGGTCCACTAGCGGCTGCTAAAATATTTATTGATGATACAGCGGGAACTTCTGTTATGGATATGCGTTCAAAATGTAGAAAGCTAAAAATGGAGCATGGCATCGACATGATAGTTATTGATTACCTTCAACTTATGTCTGGCAGTAATCCAGAAAGTAGACAACAAGAGGTATCAGAAATATCAAGATCCATTAAAGCCCTTGCAAAAGAGATGCAGTGCCCAGTTATTGCGTTGTCACAGCTCTCACGTGCGCCAGAGCAAAGAGCAGACCATAGGCCTATGCTATCTGACCTTAGAGAGTCAGGGTCCATTGAGCAGGATGCTGACATCGTTATGTTCCTATATAGAGATGAGTATTATGATAAGGAAACAGAAGATAAAAATGTAGCAGAATGTATAATAGCAAAACAGAGGAATGGTCCGGTAGGAACAGTAAGACTTGCATGGATAGGTCAATTCAGTAAATTTGCGAGATTGGATGTTATTCATAGGGATTAGATATAGACTGAAAATTTTTTTTAGAGGATGCTATAACTAAAAGTATATGTCGCTAGAAATGCGTTCGTTTCGCTAAGTAATTTTAAAATTTAGGCGTTGGTGAGTTTTTACTTAACGTCTATTTTTTATGAAGTGAATACATATATATAGAATATTATTAATTAGATAAACCTGTAAAGAATGAGATGATAAGCGGGCTAAAGCTAGTGTATATATATCTACATTTGTATAAATATATATAAATGTAGATATATATATATTTACAAATATAGATATAGATAAATAAATATGTATATGTTTATAAGATATACACATATTTATAGCATTAAAAAAGCAGTTAATTTGGAAGAGCAAAGAACTTATCTTAGATAATCATGATTTATTGAGCTGGATAGTAATCTTATTACGTTTTTATATATAATTAGTATTATAATTATGAGATGAAAGAAGAGAACATACAACAAAGATGGCACAAAGATAGGATAAGGGAACCTTATAAGTTTTCTTATCCTATCTTTGATTTAGTAAATATATATAAATATTTGTAGATATATATATTTATATTTATAAGTAGATATATAAATGTTTACACATATATGTAAATATATGTAGATATATGTTTATAAAAAATATTGCTCTAAAAGAAGGGATTTACATTAAAATACAGAATATATAAATACAAACCATAAAAAGAAAAAACTAGGAGGAAATAAAAATGAACTTAACTGATATATCAAAAAAATACCCTGTGCTAAAAAAAGTATTGGCCTCCGTATTAACTGTAGACATAGGAAATACTTTTACAAAAACAAGTACCAATGTAATATTTGCTAGTCGAGTATCTTCTGTAAGTAAGCATGGTTCAAGGGCTACTGGGATAAGTAACGTCACTTGGAATGGAAAATTTTATACCGTAGGAAACAAAGAAGGTAAGCTTAATATGGAGTCTAACAAATACATGTCAGATCATTATAAGTTGAATCTACTCAATGCTATTGCACTAAGTTTTAAAGGCATAACTAAGATAAAGGTAAGACTTGCGGTTGGACTTCCTGCGGAATACTATATAGATCACAGTATCCAACTTAAAAATGAAATTAAGAAGATGGAGAGGCAAACTATAACAATAAATAATATAACATATGATATAGAAATTTTAGATGTACAAGTATTTAAACAAGGGGGCACATTAAGTGCTGAAACTATGGAAATGTTTAGTTACCCAATGTTGTTACTTGATTTTGGTGGTGGTACTTTAGATGTATCTCAATGGAAATATGAAAAAGATGAATTTGGTAACAAGGTGCTAGGAATGACAAAGGCAAGTAGTTTTGCCCAACATGGTTTTGAGCCAACAATTGAAGCATTGCTTACTAAGTTTAACTCTGCAGAAGGATCTGATGGCAATTATGATATATCAGATGCAATAGAATACTTAGAAGACAATGAACTACCATTTGGAGAGACAAATGTCCTACAAGACATTAAAGACCTGGTATTAAGACCCTATGCAGAGAAAGCAATTAGTTCAATCAATAGTTCATTTAAACCCAATACTTGTAAAGATATAAGAATAATAGGTGGGCCTGCAGAGTTATTACTGGAATATTTAAAAAATGAGTTCAAAAAAACTGAGCCGAAACTGATAGATAGTAAAGATCCTCAATGCGCTAATGCTATATTATTTGCTGAAAGATATAAAGAATTATTAGTGCTTGAGTATTTAGATGGAAATAAAGAAGCTGCTGTAACTACAGAAGCGGGACAATAATTATGGGAACCCTCCGTAAAACTGTATCTTCAAACTTAGGTGAGGATACAGATAAAGACTTAATTACTTATGTGAGCAATATGGAGAAGAAGGGTATCAATAATTCTAAGCTCATAAAGCAGGCTTTAAGATTTTATAGGGACTACGGGAATAAAGTTAAGCAATTGGATACAGTAGATATTGCAAATATTTTAGATAATCCTGAAGTTAAAGAATATATAGGTAATATAGTTGGAGAGCTTTTTAAAAGTGCTGCACCAAATTCAATATCACAAGTTAATGATACAAATGGTGCTAAAAGAATAAAGAAAGAACAGCAAGAGATGGACATTGATGCTATTGAAAGTGATTATAGGAAAAAACTTAATTGTGTGAAAGATATGTCCTTATAGTTTGAATAAATATCATATATATAGTAAAATGTTGCCACATATGATAAAATGTAAATAAGCATTAAAATAATATGAAAAGGGTGATTTTATGTTCTGTCATAATTGTGGAGCTCAAAATGATGATGGATCTAATTTTTGTAAAACCTGTGGTATTAATATGTTAATTCAAACTAATAAGACTGAAGCGAGGACTATTAGTGAGAAAAATTGGTTAGTTGCACTATTGTTATGTGTTGTTCTAGGTGCACTTGGTATTCATAGATTTTATGTAGGCAAAACCGGTACTGGAATTCTAATGATTTTAACTGGCGGTGGTTTTGGAATATGGATATTAGTTGATTTGATTTTAATTGCTACTAATTCATTTACTGATGCAGATGGGTTACATTTAAATAGAAACATGTATAATTACTAAAGAGGATAACCCCTCTTTAGATATGCTGAAATAGCTCAGTTGGTAGAGTAACGCACTCGTAACGCGTAGGTCGAGGGTTCGATCCCCTTTTTCAGCTCCAATTTTATAATATAGAAAAGAACTTAAGTAGTGATACTTAGGCTTTTTTTCTATTAGGAGATTTTTCATATAAAGTTAAAAAAGATGTATATTAATCCATATACTGCAGAAAATGTGTATAGGTCAAAGTTTAAATTTAATGGAATTTTATTAAACCTCACTAGGAGATGATATAATATGAAAAAGTTTAAAAAAGACTTAATGGCATTGTGTTTTATGGCATCTATTATATTTTCTATTATTTTTTATAAACTTCTAAATAATGGGGATGGGAATATAAATAGTTTAGTAACAAATGTAGATAAGGCAATACCATTTCTTAAAATATTTATACTGCCCTACATAACCTGGTATGGATATGTTGCTATAGGGTTAATATACTTATGCATGAAAAATCGTAGGAATTATTATACTTCTCTTATTAGTTTAAACCTTGGCATCTTGATATGTTATGTTATCTATGTTATCTTTCAAACTACAGTACCTAGGCCAATAGTTACTGGTGCAGATATGTTATCTAAATTAGTAAATATGATATATAAAAATGACAATCCGTTCAATTGCTTCCCAAGTATGCATGTCACAACAACTTATATTATAATTAAGGGGATTAATCATACTGAAAATAATACAGTTACGGGGGTTGTTTTTAATATAATAGGGGTGCTTATAATTATATCTACTCAATTTGTTAAGCAGCATGTGGTATTAGATTTGGTATTTGCTGTATTATTAAGTGAAGTAATATTTAGATTTATAAATAACATTAAAAAAGAAGATATTGATATATTTAAAAATAGACTATGTAGAATTCATATTATAAAGAGAAAATTAAAAAATCCTTTTTAATTGAAGGATTTTTTAATTTTGTACAAAGTATAAATTTTCCCAAACCTATGTAACTTAGGGTAACTTCATTTATCATATTTAATGGAATTTAAAGGTAAGATTAATTAGAAAATAATAATATTGGAGGAAAAACAATAATGATGTATAATTGAAGTGTGCATTTAAGTTGTGTAATTTTTTTTAATATATAATGAAATATTGATGATTTGTATCAGCATAATGTAATATATATAATAATATTAACGACAATATAAGGAGATAAATATGGAAATAAAGAAGATAAGCGAAATAAAAAAAGGTGATAGGATTGAAAGTTTTTTTGTTATAAAATCTGTAGATAGCAAGGTTACCAATAATAGTAATACAAATAAATATTTAGATTTTAATTTAGGAGATGCTACAGGGGATATAAATGCAAAACTCTGGGAATCAAATGAAGAATTAGAAAGTAAATTTAAACCGAATATACTAGTCAAAATTAAAGGTACCGTAAATGAGTGGAGGGGAAAACTTCAATTAAAAATTGAAATGATAAGACTTACAGAAGAAGCAGATGAGGTTAATATTTGCGATTATGTTGCAGTGGCACCTTATTCACCGGAAAAAATGTATGATGATATTCTAAATTATCTATCTAAAATTAAAAATACAGATATTCAAAATATAGTTACAAATATTCTAAGTGATAATGAAGAAAAGCTAATGCATTACCCTGCTGCTAAGTCTAACCACCATGCTATAAGGTCAGGACTTTTATATCACACTACCACCATGCTTAAGGCAGGAGAAAAATTAAGTGAAATTTATACTTTTCTAAATACAGATTTACTATATGCAGGTATAATACTTCATGATATTGGCAAAATATATGAAATGAATGCTAGCGAGCTTGGTATTGTGTCCGAGTATACAGTAGAAGGTCAACTTATAGGCCATATAGTTCAAGGAATTAAAATGATAGAAACAGCAAGTCTTCAGGTTAAGGCGGATAAGGAAGTAACTATATTATTACAACATATGGTGCTTGCACATCATTATGAAGCGGACTATGGAAGCCCCAAGAAACCTATGATACCGGAAGCTGAAATGCTACATCATTTAGATATAATGGATGCAAGAATGTATGATATGAATAAAGCATTAACGGATACAGAGCAAGGTAAATTTTCAGAAAGAATATGGTCCCTAGATAATCTAAGTATTTATAAGAGTTTTATTAATAAATAGAAAAAAATCATTGGTAAAAGGTGATAAAAATGAAGGGAATAGTAGATAGATTTGAAGGAGAGTATGCGGTAGTAGAGCTTCAAGATGGAAAAATGGTTAACATAAATAAAAAGAGATTACCACTAGGAGTAGAGGAGGGAATGGTTATACAGATATCAGAAAATATAACTATTAACATAGACGAAACTAGTAAAAGAAGAAAAGAAATTGAAAAATTGACAGAGGATTTATGGGAAAACTAAAATTATCTAGTATGAAAAAATGCGCTTATTCAGTCAATGTGAATAAGTGTATTTTTAATTTTAATGTATAAATAAAATGCTAATTATGCAAAATATTGTGTACCGTAAAGTTTTAAATGATGTAGTATAAAAAATAGAATTTATCTAATAGGGGGAATGAAAACTAGAAATTTATACGAACTATTATTATAAATAAAATATTAATATTCGCGTTTTATATTGACTGTGGTAGGTAGCTCTGATATTATTAAGTAGGCTAACAAACATTGTTAGTTACCCTAGAGTAGTACAAGGAGGATATGTAAAATGAAAAATTTTTACGATGTAGTTATTGTAGGAGCCGGACCTGCGGGTATATTTACGGCACTAGAAATTACAAATAAAAAACCTGAACTTAGTGTACTTATAATTGATAAGGGAAGAAGTATAGAGAAAAGAAAATGTCCAGCTAGAGCTAATGGAAAATGTGTTAAGTGTAATCCTTGTGGGATAACATTTGGATGGTCAGGTGCTGGAGCTTTTTCAGATGGTAAGCTTTCCCTAAGCCCAGAGGTGGGTGGAAGACTTCTTGAATATTATTCTGAAGAAGAGTCAAAAAAATTAATAAAGTATTGTGATGATATATATATAAAATTTGGAGCAAATGAAAAGGTATATGGACTTAATAGTGATAAAGTTGATGAAATTAAATATGAAGCAAGTAAACATAATATTCGTCTTATTGAATGCCCTGTAAGACATTTAGGAACAGAACTTGCCTATGAAGTTTTAAAATCTATGTACCATCATTTAATGGATAATACCAATACGGAGTTTGTTGAACTTAGTGAAGTGGAAGAAATATTGATAGAAGATAATAAAGCTACTGGGGTATTATTAAAAAGTAAAGACGGTCTAGTTAAGGTTAATGCTAAGTACGTTGTAGCTGCACCAGGTAGAGGTGGGGCAGAATGGGTTTCAAATGAAGCTAAAAAACATGATATCCAGGTTACTAATAATGCAGTAGATATTGGACTTCGCGTAGAGGTACCTAATTCCGTTATGGATCATTTAACAAAAGATTTATATGAAGCAAAATTAGTATATTACTCTGATACCTTTGACAGTAAGGTTAGAACCTTCTGTATGAACCCAGGTGGAGTGGTATCAGCAGAATATTATGATGATAATAAGATTGCAGTTGTAAATGGACATAGTTACTCAGATCAAAAGCTTAGAACAACTAATACAAATTTTGCAATGCTTGTATCTACTACTTTTACAGAGCCATTTAATCAACCTATTGATTATGGAAAATATATAGCTCAGCTAGGGAACATGTTAACTGGCGGGGGTATAATGGTTCAAAGATTGGGAGATTTACTAAAGGGAAGAAGAACAGATTATCACAGATTAGCTAAATCAACCACTGTTCCTACTTTAAAATCAGCGGTGCCAGGAGATTTAAGCTTTGTACTGCCACAAAGGCACTTAACTTCTATAGTAGAAGCATTAAAGGCTTTTGATAAGATAGCACCAGGGTTATATAGCAAAAACACATTACTATATGGAGTAGAAGTGAAGTTTTATTCTAGTAAGATTAGTACAAATAACAAATTTGAAACAACTATTGGTAATTTGTACACTATAGGAGATGGAGCAGGAATAACTAGAGGTCTAATGCAAGCATCTACAACTGGTGTAATTGTAGCAAGAGATATATCAGATAAAGAAGACTGTGATTAATTAACTGAAATGGTTGGTTATATTAATATTAAAAGAGTATAATTCAAAAGGTAAGTACATATGAGCAATAAAAATTCACAACCGCAGTAATTTAACAATTAAAGAATTGTAGTATTTTATTGCGAAATGAAAGAAAGCGAGGAATTTATATGTCAGCATTTATTATTTTAGGAGCCCAATGGGGAGATGAAGGTAAAGGTAAGATGACGGATTATCTTGCAGAGGGAGCTGACGTTGTTGTCAGATTTCAAGGCGGAAACAATGCAGGTCATACTGTAGTAGTAGGGGAAAAAGAATATAAACTTCATTTAATACCATCAGGAATATTATATAAAGATAAATTAAATGTAATAGGAAATGGTGTGGTTGTAGATCCAGAAGCGTTATTTATAGAAATGGACTACTTAGAAGCATTAGGCGAAAAAATAACTCCAGAGAGATTAATGATTAGTGATAGATCTCAAGTTATAATGCCTTATCATAAAGAGTTAGATAATTTATATGAAATAGCTAGAGGTACAAATGATATTGGAACTACTAAAAAAGGTATAGGCCCTTGTTACACTGATAAGGCTGAAAGAAGCGGAATTAGAGTATGTGACCTACTTAAAAAAGATGTTTTTAAAGAAAAACTTAAAACTAGTTTAGCAATGAAGAATGATATAATAACAAAAGTTTTGGGTGGAAAAGCTTTAGATTTTGATATAATATACAATCAGTATTTAGAGTATGCAGAAAAAATGAGACCTTTTGTAAAAGATATATCGGTTAAAGTTTTTGATGCAATTAAATCAGGAAAAAATGTTTTATTTGAAGGAGCACAAGGAACACTACTTGATATAGATTATGGTTCATACCCTTTTGTAACTTCTTCTAATACCATTGCAGGTGGAGTTTGTATAGGAGCTGGAATAGGACCTACTATGATAACAAATGCTGTAGGAATAGCGAAAGCTTATACTACAAGAGTAGGAAAAGGACCATTTCCAACAGAACTTAATGATGAAGTAGGAGATTGGATTCGCGAAAAAGGCTTTGAATTTGGTGTAACAACAGGCAGAGCAAGAAGATGCGGATGGCTTGATCTTGTTATACTAAAAACTGCAGCAAGAATATCAGGACTTACTAGTTTTGCTGTAACTAAAATAGATACTTTAGCAGGTCTTGAAAAAATCAAGATTTGTGTAGGGTATGAATTTGAAGGAAGCATAATAGATTACTTTCCAGCAAGTCTTGAGGATTTGGCGAGTTGCGTTCCAGTATATGAAGAGTTTGACGGCTGGGATGAAAATATAGCAGAGGCAAGAAGTTATGATGAACTTCCTGAAAATGCAAAAATATACCTAAAGAAAATTGAAGAGTTTACAGGAGTTAAAGTTTCTATAGTATCAGTAGGACCTAAAAGAGACCAAACAATGGTATTAACTGAAATATAGAAATAAATAAGACGTACATATTGTAAATATTATCTTTGCAATATGTATGTCTTATATATTATAGGGAATTATAAGTAGTGTAGAAATATGATATATAGGTATACAAGTATATACTTAAGATTAAAAAAGTGCGTACTTGTAAAATAGAAGTATATAAAATATAATGAGAATGATAATTAAAGTTAAATAAATATTTTTATTTAATTGCTAGTTAAAGTCTGATATAATTATTTTAAATTTAAAAAAAGTGAGGTAGATAATATGAAAATAACTAAGGATATGACAATTGGTGAAGTTGTAAGATCAAATCCAGATTCAGTTGAAGTACTTATGGGTTTTGGAATGGGTTGCGTAGGATGTCCTTCAGCACAAGCTGAAACAATAGAAGAGGCAGCAATGGTTCATGGTCTTGATTTAGAAGCATTAATGGCTAAATTAAACGCATAGAAAAATTAAGACACTTAGCAAAAATGCTAGGTGTCTTTTTTCTTATTTTTTTATCTTTTTAATTGACAGGATTACAGGTATGGTAATTATAGTAGCTATTATAGCTTCTGGGACACCATTTATTACGGCTATACCATAAATGGTCTTGGCAGCAATAGACGGGTCTATGCCTTTAGAAGCAGCAAATTTAGCTGCATATAAAATATATATCATAGTAAGAACACCAAAAGTGTTAGTTAAAGAACCAATTACGGTAGCTAGGCCAATTTTTAGGCTATCATTTTTAGTGAAGTTTAGTTTGTAAACATAGTAAGAAGTAAGACCAATAAGAACTCTTGGTAATACGGATACTAGAGGATTTATAAAAGCAAAAGATAGTAAATTTGGAGCCATAATATTTTGCATAATGCTAAAAACACCAAAAATTAATCCAATAGTCATTCCAACCATAGGTCCCCCTATTATTGAGCCTATAATAACTGGAATGTGCATAATGGTAGCTTTGGCACCAGGAAGTGGAATAAACCCATATCCAGTTAATCCAAGGACTACACAAATAGCTGATAGCATACCGATTGTTGTTAATTGACTTGTTTTTATTCTTCTGATTTTCATAGAATTATTAATCATAATTTCCCTCCGCTCTTATTCCATAAGGATATAAGTCGATTATATTGATAATCTGCATTTATAGTTCAGTTTCATAACGAATACCGACAACAATATTTTATCACTTATTTTACAAAAATTAAATAGATAAAAAAAATTTTTAAAACTTAATATATAGCTTAATACAATCATAAGGGTAATACGTTTTTATTTGTAAGATTCTTTAAGTATGTAGTAGAATAAGATATAAATGGCTAAAATAACAAAGGCTTACTTTAGTCATTTAGTTTGATATTATTTTAACACAAAGAAACTAAAATTACATAAGAATAATAAAAATTGTTTATTAATATTAAATATAGGAGGCAAAATATGATTAGAATTCCAGCAGTTACGGATAGAGATTATAATATTCATTACTATGAAGTAGATATCCATAAAAGAGCTTTAATTACAAGCATTATAGATTATCTCGGTGATATGGCAATGTATCAAAGTGAAATTTTAGGAGTGGGTATAGGACACCTTAAAGAGAATAACATGGCATGGGTTTTATATAAATGGGACATAACAATGGAGTCCTATCCACTATTGAATGAAAATATAAAGGTGAAAACTTTTGCACATTCATTCAGAAAATTTTATGCATATAGGAAGTATGAAATTCTTGATTCTAAAGGAAATAAGATAGGATATGCCAATTCTGTGTGGATTCTAATAAATACAAATAGAAGAAGGCCCATAAGAATTACTGAAGATATGTACGTGGCTTATGGTATAGATAATAGCAATAATGCTTCTTTAGATATTCCTAATATACCGGAAATAAATACAGTAGACAGCGAAAAAAGTTTCCAAGTTAGATATAGTGACATTGATACTAATGTGCACGTAAATAATGTAAAATATGTTGCTTGGGCACTAGAGACAATGCCTAAGGACATAGTTTTAGATTATGTTTTAAAGAATATTAAAGTAACCTACGAAAAAGAAACAACTTATGGAGAAACCATAAAGGTAAGTACGGAAATTATAAGAGCAGAAAATAATGTAATATGTAGACACAAAATCGTAAATGAAGAGGGAACTGAGCTTACCCTTTTAGAAAGTACTTGGTTAAAGTAATTTAGGAATTTTTAATAAGGCTATGTTAGACAATATTGAGGTCATAGTCATATAAAAACCGACTTATCTATTTAGAGGAGTCGGTTTTTGTTGTATCATTTTACAATATAATCCTAAAATGATTTTTATAATAACTATCCTTGAAATTAAACTGAAAATTATTTGAAAACTTCTTATAAATGTCTGATACTTCATTGAAATCATATTCAACCCCTTAGCTGTAATGAATCGTATAAAATTGAATTCGGGAATAAATGTGGATTTTAATTATTTTGAGAGGCTTGATTCTTAAAAATTGCTATTTCCTCATAATAATAATTCGTAAAATTAGGTATTTTTTCTTGGAGCATGCTAACAAAAGTATATGTTGCGTAGAATGCTTTGAATAAGCCTTAGTAATTCTTAACTTATTTTAACGGAAGATACGTTAAGAAAAGTGCATGTTTGAGCGTAAGCGAGTTTGCACTTTTTAGTATTTTTCAATAAAATAAGTTTAGAATTACTTGGCGACGTGAAAGCATTCCAGCAACATATACTTTTAGTTATAGCATACTCCAAGAAAAAAGATTTATCTATTAATAGAACGATTATTTCCTATTTGGAAGCATTAATCGCTGCAATAGCGCCAGAGCTCCAGGCCCATTGAAGGTTGAAACCACCACAATCGCCATCTACATCTAAAATTTCTCCAGCAAAATATAAATTTGGAACAATATTAGACTCTAGAGTTTGAGGGTTGATTTCTTTTGTATTAATACCACCCGCTGTGACTTGCGCATTGGAAAAAGAATTAGTTCCTGAAACTTCAAATTTCCATTTTTTTAATAGTTCATATATAGAATTTTTTTCTGTAAGTTCAAGATCACAGCATGATTTATGAATATCTTCTATTTTCGCATGTTTTAAAATTATTGGAATTACTTTTTTATTAATTATTCCAATGAGTGAATCATTAAGGGATCTATCCCTGAATATAGACCAATGACTTTCTAAAAATATTTTTAGATCTTCAGCAGAAATTGTTGGTAACAGGTCAATATGTAGAGATACTTTATTGTTTTTAGCTAAGGCATAGGATGCAGTTCTACTAAGTTGTAGAATTGGAGGTCCGGAGATGCCGTAGTCAGTAAAGAGTATTTCTCCAAATTCCTTTTGGATGGATTTATTATCTATGAATATTTCTGCATTACCGTCGAATTTCACTCCAGATAGTGCCTTTAGTCTATCATAGTTTAATTTAAGCTGTACAAGAGCTGGTACAGGAGATATTACGCTGTGCCCTAATTGTTTAGCCAATGTGTATCCGGAGCCGTCAGAACCTGTCTTAGGGGAAGATTTACCGCCGGTAGCAATAATTAGTTTTTCACATTCATATGTAATATCGTCTGCGGTTAAAATTTTAAAGCACTTATTTTTTTTTATGATTTGTTTAGCTTTTGTATTTATATATACAGGAATATTTTTTTCTTCTAAAGAAAAGCGCAGTATGTCAAGCACTGATGAAGCTTGTAATGACATAGGAAACATTTTACCGCCATCTAAAGTTACTAGAGGTATACCTAAATTACCAAAAAAATCTATAGTATGATTTATGGTGAAAGAGTCTAGTGTATTTTTAGAGAAATTTGGATTTTCACTATGATATCTATCTATATTTATATTTGTATTACTGATATTACACCTTCCATTACCGGTGGTTAATATTTTTTTACCTACTCTGTCGGAGCCTTCAATTATGGCTACGTCTATTCCTAAATCTTTTGCTATAAGTGCAGAGGTTAAACCAGCGGCACCTCCGCCAACTATTATAAGAGAATGTTTCAAGAAAATCTCTCCCTTCGAGAAATAAATTATATTTGTAATATTAAGTGTGTCTCCTATGATTTTACCCTAAAACACTTAGGTTTAATATGACTTTTATTTTATCCTATGAAAAAGTATATGGTTTATTTATAATTATTTGGTTAAGTTTAAAATATTGCCAAAGTTATACTAATTTTTTTATATAAGACAAACCGTTGAAATCACTGGATTATTGTGCTGTTATAAAAAAATAAATAAATAAAATTAAGAAAACATGTTGACACTTCAGCAAAAATTATGTATTATAGTTTATGTTGGGTTGCGAGACGGAAGCACATGATGAATAAATAACAATTTAGTATGGCTCCTTGGTCAAGCGGTTAAGACACCACCCTTTCACGGTGGTAACAGGGGTTCAATTCCCCTAGGAGTCACCAATAAACATATATGGGAGCATAGCTCAGCTGGGAGAGCATCTGCCTTACAAGCAGAGGGTCACAGGTTCGAACCCTGTTGTTCCCACCATATATGGCCCAGTGGCTCAGTTGGTTAGAGTGCCGCCCTGTCACGGCGGAGGTCGACGGTTCGAGTCCGTTCTGGGTCGCCATTTTTTTTCTCGCTGGCATGGCTCAACGGTAGAGCAGCTGACTTGTAATCAGCAGGTTGTAGGTTCAATTCCTATTGCCAGCTCCAAAAAAAACTTAATAGATTAACATGGCTCCTTGGTCAAGAGGTTAAGACACCACCCTTTCACGGTAGTAACAGGGGTTCAATTCCCCTAGGAGTCACCAATAAAACATATATGGGAGCATAGCTCAGCTGGGAGAGCATCTGCCTTACAAGCAGAGGGTCACAGGTTCGAACCCTGTTGTTCCCACCATATATGGCCCAGTGGCTCAGTTGGTTAGAGTGCCGCCCTGTCACGGCGGAGGTCGAGGGTCCGAGTCCCTTCTGGGTCGCCATATTTTTGCTGGCATGGCTCAACGGTAGAGCAGCTGACTTGTAATCAGCAGGTTGTAGGTTCAATTCCTATTGCCAGCTCCAAAAAAAGTACTAAACTTTTGTTTAGTACTTTTTTTTATTTGCTTTAAAAAAGCACATATTATATGAAATGCATTTGAATAAGTCTTAGGATTAAGTAAGACTTACGCATTTTTAGTAATATGTGCTTTTTTATTAATGTACAAAGCTTAATATTATTTTGGTTTACTCAAATTTTTCTTTATTCTTATATCCTCACAAAAGAATTTGCAAGCAGTAAAATTACCAAGTAATCTTGAGGTTATTCTTTCAGAATAGGTGTTTGCTAAATTTCCAAGAGTTAAATTAGTGGATACTAGCATCTTCTTTTGTTTTAATAACTTTGTGTTAAGCAAATTAAACATTTCCATTTTAGTAAAATCTGAAATTTGCTCAGTGCCCAAATCATCTATAATAAGTAGATCACAATTTATTAGTAGCTCCTCTAAAGAATTATCACCATTAAAGCGAATTTCTTTTAAACCTTTTATAAGTTCCTCAGCAGTCCTATATACTACAAAAGAGCCTTTGTCCATTAATTCCTTTGTAATGCAATGAGAAAGAAAAGTTTTTCCTGTGCCAGGACCTCCGTAGAATAACAAGTTTTCATCAGAGTCATTGAAGTTCTTCAAAAAATTCATAGATGTAGATAAAATCTTTTCCATATTTTTTTTAGGAGATTCTGAAGCATGTTCACTCTTTCTAGAAGGATAGTAATCCAATTTAAAATTATCGAAATTATGAGTTTTTAACATATTTTTAAGTTCAGAACCTGTGTAATAAACATCTATAACCTTTTGCTTAAAACAGGTACATTTAGTATTTCCAATAAAACCTGTATCTTTACATTTGTTACATCTATAATGTAAATTTAAGTATTCCATATCAAAACCATTAGAAACTAATAGTTCAGATTTTTTAACTCTTAGATCTACTATTTTTTCTCGCAGATCATGTAAGTATTGATCTCTATTAATAATACTTTTTAAAGCGCTAATAGATAATTCTATACATAGCTTCCCTATTTTGTGATCAAGTTCAATAATTTCAGGATGAGTCTTTTCTATATGAATTTTTCTTTGTCTAAAGTCGGCTTCTTCTTCTTGTCGTATTTTATCATACAAATCTAATATTTTAGTTTGATATCCTTTAATCATTATTATCCCATCCTAGTAATTTTTTTTCTAGCTCATCAAAGTCATAGGCTCTTTGTTCATAATCGTTAAAACTGCCTTTGGCAGGCTTTGTACCAGCAGTAACGCCTTTAGTAGAAAGCAATCGTTTTTTATCTTTTTTCTCAATATCCTCGAGAGAGTTTATTCCATCTTTAAACCAACTATTTAAAATACCGTCTATATATTTAAAATCAGCTCTGTTAAGTCTTGCAAAACAGATATCGCAAGCTTTATATATGATTTCTAAAGAAAACTTATAAACATTTATCCATTTATCTAATATTTGCTCTTGAGGCTTCATTATTTCAGGGGCTTTTATTCCTAAGTAATTTAATATTTTTCTAATATTTATCCATTTATCCTCATGTTTTTTTATATAGGATTGGGCATCTTCAATATTTTTAATATTAGCATCATGCCATGCAATTGCTATGGTCTCAATATATCTATAGTCAACTTTACCTTTTGATACACAATATTGAATTAACAGAAGTATTAGCTCAGGAGGAAAACTATAATCCTTTTGCCAGCTTAAATACATTGTCATTTCTTTTGGTGAAAGAGGTTTGGCTAATAGTTTTTCAATATCTTGAAGCATACCCTTTATTGAAGAATTCGTTAATTCTTCAAGTAAATTTATATTTCGAATATTTTCATCAGGGACATCTAATAAATCCAAGAATTCAATATTAAAGTTGCCCATATTATCAATAGGAGTCATTTTAATTAGGTTCTCATCATTCCAATAGTTCCAAGCATTAACAACATCTGTTTCTAGGAGTCCAAGGGTATTGGCTATAACTGAAGAGGTGGCACCTATTTCTCCAGAGGTACAATACTTTAAACCAAGGAGGTAAACTTTAACGAATTCTCCCCTGGCTCTTGGCATAAATTTATCTATAAAAATATTACTCACAGGAGTATATCTATAATTTTCATTTTTAAACATGAAAGTACTCATAAAGTCACTACCTTTCTTTTTATATTATAGAAATATGATTTTAGACTGCAAAACCGCAGTCTATCTATATTCCCTTTATTTATATAATGTATTTAATATAGTATACACAATGTATTAGTATATAGAAATTTCATTATTCAACCTATAGTATACCATATACTTAAACATAGAATTAAAAAAATATATTTCATTAATGTTTAAAATTAGATAAAAAGGGTATATTAAGTAAGTGCCATAGGAGGTATAATATTGAACATTTTAAAAAGAAACAAAATCAAGATAGCTGTGATAATGATTACAGTAATACTTACAGCCGCTATTATGTATTTCAATGTTTATAAGTACAGTGGTTATAGTATTTCCATAGGGAATAATGCTTTAACATTTGTAAAAAGTAAGAGTGAATTTAATAAAGCATATATGGAGTTACTTAGTGATGCTAAATCTAAATATAGCAAGGTAATTACAAAAGAGGATTTCACTTTAAAAAAGGTGAAAGTGGATGACATTGCTATGTTTATAAGTGGTAATGATCTTAGAAAAATAATGTTTAAGAAATTCAATATAGTAGTAAATGCATTTGTAATGAAATCAGATAATAAAGAAATGGCATATGTGGTAAATGATAATCAAGGAAAAGAAATTTTAAACTCCCTAAAAGATTATTACTCTAAGGGGTCAAAACTAAATGGTATTACAAAAGTGGAAGTGATAAATAAAATTAGTTATGAGGCTGTGATGGTAAAAATCGGGAGTTTGTATGAAAATTATGAAATTGTAAAAGCATTAATAGAGTATAACAATAGAGTACAAAAACCATTTATAACTGTTAAGGTAATAGGTAATGTAAGTAAAGAACAAACCATATTTGCCACTACAGTTATAAAATCTTCCAATACACTAATGAATGGTGTTAGCAAAATTATGCGAGAGGGTAAAGACGGAATTAAAAAAGTTACTTTAGAGGCGATAGTTCTAAATAATAAAATCTTATCTGAGAAAATTTTAAATACAGAAATTACAACCCCAGCGCAAAGCAAAGAGATATATGTGGAAAATTATAAACAAAAGGTACTTGGAACGACATATATGAATAGTCCATCTAGAGGAAGTATAAGTTCAAACTTTGGTATGCGATGGGGAAAAATGCATAAAGGAATTGATATAGCAGCTAATTTTGGGGCTAGAATAAATGCTGCATTAGATGGAACAGTTATTTATGCAGCTTGGCAGGAGGGATATGGTAATGTTATTAAAATCAATCATGGGGATGGAATAGAAACTACCTATGCACATTGTAGTGTTATTAAAGTGAAAAAGGGTGAAGTTGTAAAAACGGGTGAAAAAATAGGAGAAGTAGGGAGTACCGGTAATAGTACAGGACCTCATTTACATTTTGAAGTAAGAAAAAATGGAGAGGCTATAAATCCTCAGGATTATATGAATTAAAATAAATGTATGAATAAAATCTATGATTAATACTAGTAATATTTTATATGGTAACATAAGTTACTGTAATTTTAGTTTTAATATATTACTATTAGTGTATAGAAACAAAACTAAACAAATATTGGAGGAATAATAATGAGCGCTTTTTTAGCACCTATTCACACTTGGTTATTTAAGAAGATTTTATTGGCAGAGGAATTAGAAAAAAGATTAAAAGAAGTTTATATAAATAAATATGGTGAAATTGCAAAAAATGTGGATGATAAATCACTAGATTATGGCATCCCAATAGATACTACGAAAAATATAGAAGATATAATTGATAAGTCAAATATACATGGGTGGTTACAAGATAAAATTAGCAAGGTTGAAACTAGAACAGCATTTACAATAACAGAAATGAGTAAAGAGTGTGGAGAAGGAGCAGAAGCTATTGCTATGGCATGTTTTACCGAGCAAGGCAAAACTGTTGGAGAAAATTTAAAGGCAAGTGAAATGCCAGGATGTCCAGAAGAATTATTTAATGCACTTAATATTTATTTGTTAGAAGGTATGCCTTGCGATAGAGTTACAAGGATTATAAAATCTGAAAATAATATATTAGAATGGGAAACTACAAGCTGTATTCATAAAAAATATTGGGAAATAGTAAATGGAGATGTAAATGTATTTTATAATCTTAGGCATAATTGGATAAAAGCATTTATTGAAAGTTCTAATGAAAAGTATACCTATAATTTTATTGAGGGATTAGAATATGATGGTACCTTAGGAGTAAATCAAATTACAATAAGGTAAAATATGTAAAACATATGTATCATCAAAATAGTTTTTTAAATTCTATAACGTTAAGAATGTCTTCAACATTTTTAGCGTTATTTGATTTTTGTTACTTAAATTTTATTGAAATTAAAATTATTTTAGAATATTAAGAGTATATATGCATTTATATATGGATAGCATAATATTTAAAAGGGGAGATAAGTTCATGCGATTTAAGGGAATAAAATCAAGTAACGAAGAAGGCGTTAAGGATATAGATGTATTAGATAGATATGCTAAAATTCAAGGAATGCACAGTAAGCTAGTAAATATACCTACAATAATTACAGGTCTTAATGAAGATGGGACTATAAGGGAAGAAAAAATTGAGCCTTACGCATATGAGATAGTTGAGCAAAACAAAGGATTTATAGACTAGTAGTACATAGGATTGCAGAGCATATAACTTAGTTGTAAATTTTAGTTAGGTGCTCTGTTTTGCTTTGGTGTGAATTTAATACAAGATAAACCAGAGGATTGCTTTACAAGGATTGAAGGTAAATTCATAGATTTGAAACCATAAAATTTACAACCCTTAGGGAATGCGGCATCCCAAGTTATATAGTAATACTGACATTTATAACAATTTATTTTTTCGTTAATCATAGAAGACTCCTTTAGTAAAATTGCATATATGAAAATAAAGCCCTGAAAATCAATTTAATAATAACATATTTTAGTGAATAAAAAAATAGATATAGGTTATTTAAAACTTATATCTAATATAGAATAATGAAGTTAAACTAACCTCCAAGGGTTACATCTTGGTCGTTATACCAAGTTAAAGCTGTGGATAAATGTTCGGGTTTAAAATCAGGCCAAAAATCATCTATAACATAGAAGTCAGAGTATATTGATTGTAGCGGCAAAAATCCACTAAGACGCCTTCTCCCACCCCAACGAATAATTAAATCCACTCTAGAAATATCATTAGTTTTTATACAATCAAATATACTGCTTCTTTTACTACTTTTATTTTTGCTTAAATTACTCAGGTCCCATTCCCAACCATAGTTCACAAGAAAGTTTAGTTTTATTCCGCCCTTTCCAAAGGTTTTTCGCGTGGTATAAGGAAGCAGTTCTTTTGGAAACATAGGTGAATCACTATTTCCTACTACTAATAAATCAGCATCTTGTGTACTTAAAAGCTTTACTGCATCGACGCAGGCTTTAACAAAAGCTTCTCTCTGCAAAGGGGGTCTTTTTGTATTATCAGTAGTAAAACCATAATAAGTTATTTCTTTTACTCCTAAATCTTTGCAAATCTTATATAGTGATAAACCGGGATCTAATCCAAAAGTATATCCTTTATCTTTTGATAGCCCATTGTCTACAGACCATCTTCTATTTCCATCGGGAATTACTCCAATATGTTTTGGTATTCTCATCTTATCACCCTTTAGTTATGAATTTTTTTATAATATATAAGTCATAGTATATCCATTATTACTATATAAATCCATGTTATTTATAAGATTTACAATATAAATATATTTAGAAAATTATTAATAGTTATGTTTATTAAATTATTATGTATATAAATTAAAGTATTTGTACAATTATTAAATTATATTTACTTTGATATAGATATATATTACAATCAGGTATAAACTAACAATAGACATTTATATAGTCCGTTGTGCATTTTGTGGATATAGTTTAATCAAAAGTTGAACATCTTATTTGAGAGCTTTAAAATTAAAATAGCAAGATAACTTTCTTGATGTGTTGGGGTGAATTTGTGAATAAAACAAAAAAAAATATATTTCAGTCGGCTATTAAAACGTTTTCTACTAATGGTTATGATGGAGCTACTATGGACGAGATCTCAGCAAGTGCTGGGGTAGCTAAAGGTACAGTTTATTATTATTTTAAAAGTAAGGATGAGGTTTTTAAATACATAATTACTGAAGGGGTAAGTTTACTACGGCAACAAATGGAGTGCATTAATGTAGGAAAAGGTGATTATGCATATAAACTAAGAGAATTAAGTAAAAATCAGTTAAGACTAGTATATGATAATAGGGATTTATTTAAGGTTATAATGAGCCAAGCATGGGGTGGCAAAATAAGACACTCTGAGCTTAGAGAATTGCTAAAATCATATATGGAGGATATAGAGAAATTTTTAATAAAGGCCATGGAAGATGGTACTATAAAAAAATGTGACTCTTCTTTTTTAACATATACGTATTTTGGAACATTAGCATCAGTAGCGGTTTATAATGTTATAAAAAATGACAGTATGAAATTAGATGAAATCACAGATAATTTCATGAATCACTTATTGAATGGAATAAGATAGAAACACACCGAAAGATCATTCTATAAAATAGAATATCTTATGGTGTGTTTTTTTTATTTGCGAAAATATATTGACATTATGAAAATTAAATGTAGAATAGATATATAACTGACCAGTCAGTCGACAAATTGTTGTTGATAACAATGTTGTAAAAAATAAATAGAAGTAAAGGATGGGGTGATAATATGAATTTTTTAAAAGTAGCAGGGAGAGATATTTCAAGCATATTTAAAAATAGATTCATACGAGTATCAGTAATAGCAATTATTATAGTTCCACTTTTGTATAGTCTACTTTACCTTGATGCCTTTTGGGACCCATATGCAAGGATTAAGGATATGCCTGTAGCTGTGGTAAACCAAGATAAAGGAAGCATAAAGGATGGAGAAAAAGTAAACTACGGTGAGAATTTAGTAAATAATCTTAAAGAAAAAGAAGCGGTAGGCTGGAGGTTTGTTACAAAGAAGCAAGCGGAAGCAGGAGTTAAGGGGAAAGATTATTATGCAATGTTTATAATCCCTGAAGATTTTTCAGAGAATGCTCTAAGTGTCACTAAGGGTAAAACGGAGCAAGCTAAAATATTATATAGTGCAAATGAAAAGAGAAACTTTTTAGCAGCACAAATTAATGGTAAAGTTTTAGATCAGCTTAAATCAGAGTTAACAAAAAATATGTCAAAGGAATATACAACAGTGGTATTTGATAGTATGTATGAAATTAAAGACGGTATGAAAAAAGCTTCTGAAGGAAGTAAAGAATTAGCTGAAGGGCTTATTACTGCAAAAGATGGTACTAGTAAGTTAAAAGATGGAACGGGTCAGCTTAATAGCAGTGTTCCAGAAATGATGGATGGTGTAGAGAAATTATTAGCAGGTTCTAATACATTGACTAGTAAACTAGGTGAGCTTAATTCTAAGGTACCTATAATGGTAGGTGGAGTTAATCGGCTTTATGGCGGTGCAGATAAGCTAAACAATGGATTAACACAGCTTAATAATCAAGTGCCAACTATGGCAGCAGGGGTAGAAAAACTTAATGAGGCATATAAAACTCAAATTGTACCCTCAACTGGAAAACTTAAAGATGGGGCAAATCAGCTTGCAATAGGTCTGGGAGCAGCAAAAGAAGGTGCGACTCAGTTGTCAGAAGCGGCAACAAAGCTAAATGATGGCTCAGCACTTCTTACAGATGGCTCAGTAAAACTTAATGCAGGATATGCTCAAATGAAGCCAGGTATAACTTCTCTTAAAGATGGAAGTGAAAAAGTTGCTGGTGGAGTAGATGTTTTAATAGATAACAGTAAAAAATCTCAAGCATCCTTGAAGCAAGGAGTAGATGACCAGCTGGGAGCATACTTAAAAGCTCATCCTGAAGCAATGAAAGATCCAAATATGCAAGGCTTTTTAGCTACACTTGGAGCATTAAATAAAATTTCTGGGGACGAGAAGAATCTAGCAATGATGATTGAGCTTCAAACTGGTGCCCACAAAGTAGCAATTGGAGCTAATCAATTAGAAGAGGGGTCATCAGCCTTTGTGGATGGTTCACAGAAATTCGCACAAAGCACCGTTATTTTTGCAAGTGTATCAGAGCAGTTTTCAAAAGGCGCGGGAAGTTTTGGAGAAAAAACAGGAACAGCAGTGGTTGCCGCAACTCAAATTAGTAGTGGGTTAGATCAATTATATGCTGCTATGAATGGGGAATTTGGAAGTGGGCTTTCACAGCTTAGTGAAAGTGTTCCCGCATTAACAGCAGGTGTATCGAAGCTTACAGGCGGTTCAGTGGCTTTAGAAAGTGGATTATCAGGGTTAAATAATAAAATGCCAACTCTAGCTGATGGAACCTCAAAACTAAATGTAGGTTCAGCGAAGCTTACAGGAGGAATTAGTACCTTAAACGGTAAATTACCTAAGTTGAAAGATGGGGTAAATAAGTTATATGATGGTGTTAATAAATTAGACGATGGTGCCATTAAACTCGCAGATGGTTCTAAAGAACTTAATGAAAAGCTTGAAGCGGGCTATAAGGATCTTAGTAGTAGCTTAAAAAATGATAGTAAAACTATGGCAGCTACCTTCGCAGAACCAGTAGTTATGGATCAACAAGCAATAAATCCTGTTAAAACTTATGGCGAAGGCTTTACTCCGTATTTCATTCCACTATCCTTATGGGTAGGAGCTCTAATGATGTTCTTTGTAATTACAGACAAGGTGGATGAGGACATTGAAGCAAGTCCATCGGCTGTAGTGGCAGGAAAGTTTTTATCATATGGTGCTATAGGATTTATGCAGGCAGTTCTTGCAAGTGGAGCTGTAATGTTATTAGGTCTTAGGCCAAATAATATATTGCTATACTTCTTATTTAATATTTTCTTATCCTGTGTATTTATTGCTATAATTCAATGTATGGTATTTTTACTTGGACAAGTAGGAAGATTAATATCAATTATATTATTAATTCTCCAACTAACTTCTTGTGCTGGAACATTTCCAATAGAAGTTGTACCTAAACTGTTTGTGGTTTTAAATCCATTTATGCCTTTTACTTATGCGGTATCTGGATTAAGGGAAGTAGTATCAGGTGTTGATTATGCGGTGTTTACAAAAGATGTAATAGTGCTTACTGCTATGTTATTTGTATTCTTATTCACATCTATAATAATGAAGGGTCATGCAGATAAAGTGCAGAAATTAGTACAAGATAGAAAAGAACAAGCAGCAAATATGCCTGCATAATATAAATAAGGATATAATATGGATTTCATATTATATCCTTATTTTTTTATTTTTGATATTATATAAAATATATTACAATAAGCATCAGCCTATGATAAAATGATACCATGGTAAATAATGTAATGCAGGAGGGGGAAATGAGTAATTTTAATGTTAAGAAAATAATTCAAATAACTTTACTTATAATAGTTATTTCAATAGGGTTTGCTTTTATAGTTGCAAAAATCCAGGGAATAAACCTATTAGAAAAAAGCAAGCAAGTTACAGTATCAAAGGGGAATGGAAGTATTAACGAAATAAAGGAATTTGATATAGTGCCCATAAGCAAGGTCATGGTGGATACAGTAAGTTCTGATGTTAACATAATTTTGTGGAAGGGTGATAAGATAAAGGTGCATTTTTATGGTACAGCCTCTGACCTGAGTAGGGCACCTAAATTAGAAACCAGTTTAAGTAGAGACAAACTAGATATATCAATAAAATATCCAAATCAAATTACATCTATATTTAATTTTAACTTAAACACAAAACTAGATTTGTATATTCCAGAAAAATACAAAAAATCTATGGATATAGAAACTGTATCAGGGGAAATAAATATTGACAAGCTTGAGGCGGATAACTTTGATGTAAGTTCAACTTCAGGAGATGTAAATATAAATTCTATTGTAGCCAATATAACAGATTTTGAAAGTGTTTCGGGTACCATTAATATAAAATCACTATCTGCTAAAGCAAACGGATTTGAGACAACTTCAGGTGATATTAAAATTGAAGCCATTAATGGAGATATTAGTGCAAATTCAGTTTCAGGAAGCATAACAGCATCATATAATACATTTAATAATGAGGTAGCAGCAGAGACTGTTTCAGGAGATGTAGATTTAATTCTTCCAAAAACTTCAGAATTTATGGTTGATTTTAGTAGTACATCTGGAGAATTAGATAACGATTTTCATTTAGTAGTAAAAGGAAAAGTAGAAAAGCAAAATATTAAGGGAACTGTTGGAAATGGTAAGAAAACTATTAGAGTAGAGACCATTTCGGGGGATGCTGTTATTAATAAAAAATAAATCATTTTTTAAAGAAACACACAGGCTAATTTATGAAAATTGGCCTGTGTGTTTCTTTATCGAAAATTTGTTATAGGTACTTAATCAATGATTCTACTTTGAAATATCGTTAAATTTCTTTCTGTAGCCGCACTTTCTGCATAATTCTTCAACAACTTCTCGCCTAGAAAAACCATTGAAAATGTGGTTTGACCTTTGATTTTCAACTATTTCAGAAAATGGAGTTTTATGAATATTGCCTAGGTTAATTACACCTTCTCCATCAAGGCAACAGGGTACTACTGTGCCATCTACTAATATGGCCACTTGGTTTCTAAGACCATAACAAAAACCTGGGCTATTGTCTTCTCGGGCGTTTAAATCTGGCCACTGAAATTCATGGTCTTGATTTAAATAAACTTTATCACAAATTTTAATACCGTGACCTGCGTGTATTTCTTCTTCTATTTTGTAAGGTAAATTAAAAGCCTTTTCAATTACAGACAGCAAGTAACGATTTTTATTAGCCTGAAGATTTGTTGTATTATCTACATCAAGGTTCCATAACCTTAGGGAAAACAAAGTATCAGTTATATTAAGGGCTTCTTTCACAAAGGAAATAATATTATTAACATATTCGTCCTTATTAGATTCGCCTTCATTGCCATCAAAACTATGCAAAGAAAAATTAATCTGTCTTAAGGCGGGCTTTAAAATTATTTTGTCTCGAACTTTGTTTATTAGTGTTCCATTGGTGGTTATATTAACCTTAAAACCTTTTTCATAACTTAAATCCAAGAATTCATCTAGTTTCGGATGTAAAAGTGGTTCTCCTTTAACATGAAAATATATATATTCCGTATGAGGTTTTATTCCATCTAATATTTTGCTAAAGGTTTCTAAGGTCATAAACTCAGGAGGCCTTCGAGTTTGTGGACAAAAACTACAAGAAAGGTTACATGCATTAGTAATTTCTATATAAAATTTTTTGAATCTTTTCATTTGTCATACTCCAATCGTAAATAAACTTTAGATGGTTCACAGTAAATATATAAATAGTAACATGATGATTTTAACATAAAATCGTTATAGATTGTATATATAGAAATTAAAGATTATTATGTATTACAAGAAAATAAATATAATTATTGATTTTAATAAGGCTCTAAGTTTATATATGAATAATAATTTACTATAAAGCTAAAAATATAATAATTTTTAAATTACATTATAGTTAGTCTTTGCCATCCCTTTGGATGGCATTTTTACTTAACTTGGTGGCTACTTGATCCAGCCTTATAGCTCTTTAAAAATAGATTGAAAAACTCATTTATTACTTGTGAACTTTCAATCTCTCCATTTATTTTCAATGCTTCCATTGCGACTTCTATTGTGCATAAGTTACCATCTACCACACCTCGTCTCAAATCATAATTAGACTTGAAATTTGGCTCTAATGAAATGATTGGTAGTTTTTCTAGGTAAGCACTTCTTCTAAATATTTTTCGAGCCTCTTTCCAGGTACCATCTATAATAATAAATGCGGGTATTTTTCTTGTATTCTTATATTTAACTTTACGGCTTTTATTCTCATTATTTTCTATAGGAAAAAGTAAGAAAGGTTCATATATTTCATTATTTAAATTTGATATTAACGTCTCAGGTGTTTTTGTTCTTTCCCAAAGAAAAATTTCAGTGGAATTTGGATTAACTAGCTCTAATAGCCTTGCAGTATTAGAAGGTCTGTAAAGTTCTTTTTCCGTTGACAGAATCCAAATTTTCGCATCAGTTTTTATCTTAGGCGCACTATCACAAAGGCAATTTATAATTGGTAAGCCGCATGTGTTACAACTATCATATAGACTTGTTATTTGTTTTACTTTGTAAATTGAATTCATAGTTCAATCATTACCTTTCTTTAGTACATTTATATTTAAAATCTACTCGTGATTATCTCAATTTGAATAAAACAATAACTTACATTTGAGATCCGTAACCCATTCTATTAACAAGTCCTTGTATGGATAATAAATTTTCCTTTTGTTTTTTAATTCCCATACAAACTTTGTTGGCCTTCAATTTTAACTTTGTACCATCTTCCAAAGTGAAATACAGTTTTTTTCCTATTCCAAACATCCAATTAGATACTTTTGTTGATTTAACATATGACCTTGGTACAATGCTAGAACCATTTGGTTTGCCTGACATACTCAAATTTATTAGTACTAACTCGTCTTCATTAAGACCCACAATATAAGATTTATTTGCTAATCCCGCCAGGCTTCCAAGAAGCATTGTCTTGGTAAAGTTAGCAGTTATAACACAATAAAAATAGTAGTAGGGTTTTAGTTTGTACCCCGTGCATTCAGATAACATTGCTTCAATCTTTTCATCATTTAACATATATAATTCTCCTTTATATTTTTTAGTGTTTAAAGTTAATAACAGGATTTTAGTTAAATCTATTACTTTGTAACCACTGTTTTGCAAAATCAACCCCTATTTTCATAGGAAACAACTTACATTGGGCCTTACCAACATTACCAAGTATTACGTTGTCTGTTGCTTGCAATGCCTTGCCTAGCTTCTTAAAATCATCATCAGAATTATAATCGAAATCTTCAAACCACTTCCAAGTTCTTTTATTATTTTCTATAATTGCCGCCCCCATTTTTGTTGTTGGCATTTTTTTATTTAGTGCTTCTGCAAGATGAAAGCATGTACAAGAATCATATCCTACTCCTAGTAAAAGTACTTTTGCTTTTAAATTATACATTTTACCTAAGGGGGATTCCATTCCAAATTGAGGTGTCAATTTATGATTATTTGTAATATCCTTGGCGAATTTTCCTTGAGATGCAAATGATACCTGTGGGTGATTGTACCTATATACCTCAGGTAAGGTTCTGAATAATTCAGCAACACTACCCATTCCCCTAGTTTGTGTGAGATTTACATCAAAGGCTGGCATGCTATCATATATTGGTTGTAACCATTCATTAGGAACTGGTGGATTTTCCCATTCTGCTGGATCAGAGATTTCTCCGCTATGAGCAGGCATTATTAATGTTCCATTCTCATTAAGAACTTGCCGAAGTGCAATTATAACTGCTACAACAATTGTAATAACTGCTACAAACATCATATTATAGTGATGGCTTCTTGCTGCTTCTTCAGATGCCCATTTTACTTGTGCCATATTAAAGATCATAAATATAAACATAGAAATAATACTTATTGCCACATGTATTAATAATGATTTTAGATTGTTTTTTACCAAGAAAAGCTCCCCCTAAACAATTAATTTTTAATCAAAGAAATTTTTGCTATAATGAGAAAAATTTTAATTTTATATAACTGTATTCAATTTTTCAGATGGATTAGCTATGGTCAGTCCAAATTCATAGGAATGAATAAGTTCAATACACTTTCTGGTGTTCCCCAGTTTTTCTTCTAAGTGAATGTATGGATCACTCATTGCCCCAGTTCCTATCATACACTTCTTTCTTTTCCTTCGGAGCCCATCCTCTAAAACCTTTGGTGCATTAAGCTTTACTGCTATATCTTCAAAATCATGATGCAGCTGATAGCATTTGCTCCTTGAATCGCAATAAATACAGCCATGAGTACAGCCACGGTATATATTATTCCATTTTGAGCTGATAAGATACCTTTTACCTCTGTTTCATGCATAATGTTCTCCTTGTTGCTGAAATAATTTTTGTTAAATATACTTATTATAGGTACTGTTTAATACCGTAACATACTACTTTAGAATGGCATCTCAGGAAAACAATTTACTTGAATATTTTCACTACCACAATTAGCATATGCCATGACGATTTTCGCCTTGAAATTCCATTTTATATAGAACTATTCTACAAATAGTAAAAAAATCCTTTGTAATTCTCCAAAAGAGATATGCTTTAATGAGATAGCGAGCATTCAAAGTCATTATGCCCCGAGATAAAGGTGACATCTTAAAATCTGCTCAGTATAAAGAATAGATAGAAGGTTTTATAATTAAAACAGAACATAACAATACTTATCTTCATAATATACATAACGTATTTATATTATGGAGGGAATGTTTTGAAAAAATTAAATTCTGAAAGTTTAAACGTTAATTTTGGAATTGGGACAAGTAAGACAGAACCAATTATTCCTAGAAAATATACCCTTACTCATTCAGATATTACTGGAGAGTTATTTTTGACTATTGAAGCAAGATATGATTATGAGAAAATCACTGATATGAGGGATGAAGTGCTAGCAGAGTGGACTATGACCAGTGAAGATTATGCTTTGATGGTTTATGTTATGGTAGATAATGAAAAGAACCCAGTAATGTCAGCTATCCGTAATGATATCTTTGTAAAAGAGCTCCCCTTAGCATTAGAGGCAATTGTTTATGGTGATAGGGAGCTTTTAAAGACTAACCGACATTTATACAAAGCACCTATTTATGTTAAATTTAATTCGGCTTATCCTGTGTTTAATCGTCTAGAGCTATGGGGCACACTTTCAGATTATAAGTAAAAATTGTATTCTCAAGAAAGCAGTCTTGAAATGCGTAGGAAATAATTTAATTCATCATCCATATAGCATAATTTAAAACTCCAGCAAAGGATACCCAGGCTATATAAGGAATCATAAGATAAGCAGATGGTTTATCTATCCTATAAAATTCAAAAGTAGTTAAAAGAATGAATACTAATAATAGAAGTAATTCTAAGAAAGCTATTGCATATAGTCTAAATCTGAAAAATACAATGGACCAAAGAAAGTTTAAAAATAGCTGAGAACAATATAAAATTAATGCTTTTGATACATCTTCCCCTGCTTTGCCTTTCATCCAAGTCCGATAAGCAGCTACACCCATTAAAAAGAATAGTATTGTCCATACTACAGGAAAAACTAAGCCGGGGGGTGAAAAGGGTGGTTTATTGAAATTTTTATAATCACTAGAGGCGGTCATACTCAAAAATCCACTTAAAAAACCTACACCTTGCGTCAGTAGAATGCTAATAATAAGAGCGATAATGTTTTTTTCTCCGTTTACTTTGAAAATATTAAACATAATTATCTTCCTTTCTAATAATATTTTAATAGAGTTCTTAGTCGAAAAAATATTATAACTATATATTTTATAATATATTTATTTAGGAGCGATTTTATACCTAAAGGGTTTTGGTAATTGGTGAAGTGTGTCACTCTTTTGTATTATAAAAACTAGGCATAGAAAAAGTGTTGCTCTAAGATATATTAAAATCTAACTTAGAGCAACACTTTATTTTTTAGAATTCTTTGTAGCAGTTCTAGGTGGTTTTACAGTTTTCCATCTTTTTAATTTACAAGTATTTCTTGTTAAGAATTTTGCCACAAATTTGGGAAGCTTCATTTCTATTATTTTATTAGTTACCATTTCTTTCATTTCAATTACAGTTATATCAGGTAAAGTAAATTCACCATTTTCATAGCAATGAAGGCAATACATTTCATTTAAGCTACCATCAGCTTCAGTTCCTGCATATTTTTCATCCTTATTTAAAGGCATTCCACAACTTTGACAATTAACATATTTCTTCATAATAGTTCACACTCCATCTCTAATATATAAATTGAATTTTTAATTACATTTTAACCTATAATATGTAACTTGAACATATAAATTCATAGAATTTTATGATTTATTAGAAAATAAGCTACATATCAAACCATCCTTTACGTTTAAACCAAAAAAACATCTCTATTGCAATAATAGCCATGATTAATAAAATTACTAAATAACCATATTTCCAAGTAAGTTCAGGCATGATTTCAAAATTCATACCGTAAACCCCGACGATAAACGTTAAGGGTATAAATATACTCGATATTACAGTTAAAAACATCATATGTTTATTCATTCGAGATGAATTAATGGACAAGTAATTATCACGCATATCAGAGGTTAATTCCCTATTAGAAGCTATCATATCCGATAGTTTAACTAAGTGATCATAAATATCAGAAAAATATAATTTATGTTCATGGAATCCTATTAGCCTTTCAGAGTTTGTTATTCTATATAATAAATCACGCATAGAATTTATAGTTCTACGCATCTTTAACAAGTCGCTCCGGATCTCAAAAATTTCATCCATAAGGCTTCGAATATGCTTTCTTGAAGCGTTATTTTCGATTTCATCTAATTTGTCTTGAATTTTATTAATAGCGGGGAAGAAGTAATCAACTATATTATCTAATATTTTATGGGCAATATAAGAAGGACCTTTATCCCAATTTTTGTTATCTGTTTTTACACTTTTCCAAGCTTCATCTAGTTCATTTAATTCAGTACTATGATAAGAAACGATGTACGAATTGTCTACAAAGAGCGAGATTTCTAATGGATCTAAAGTATCTTGATTTAGCGCATTAAGCACAAAATAATTATAATTATCATAATAATCTAGCTTTGGGTTATTGAATGAAAAAACACAATCTTCTATGGATAACTGATGAAAATGAAAATGGGTAGATAATAAGGATATTTCCTCTTCAGTAGGATTATTAAAATCCATCCAATACCACAGTATGTTATCTTTTGATAAATCCTCTAAAGGTAAATCATAAACTATCTTTAAATCTTTTGTAATGGCTATTACGCGAATCAAATAAATCCATCCTTTCTATAGTGCTTTTATTACTAATACAAATATTTATACATATTAAAACTGAATTTTTTAGTTATGAGATAATAAGCACATAATTAATTCATGACAATTTAATTATAATACAATAAGTACTAAAAACAATTAAAATATTAAACCAATAAATAATTTTAGAAACATAGTAAATACTAAGAAGTATGGAAAGATAAAACTCAATTATAATAAAATTTATAAAGATAGTTATAAAATACTTTTATCTTGACATATACTATAAAAATATATATACTTTGACTATCAAACTATTTGAAAATCAAAGCAAAGGGAGAGGATAATTATGAAGTTACCTCCTTTAAAAATTGGAGAATTAATAGCACGTGTTCCTATAATTCAAGGTGGTATGGGCGTGGGAGTGTCTCTTTCCTCATTAGCATCAGCAGTTGCAAATGAAGGTGGAATTGGGATAATATCTACTGCTCAAATTGGGTATAGGGAAAAAGACTTTGGAACTAATGCAAAGCAGGCAAACAAAAGAGCATTAAGAAATGAAATTATAAAAGCTAGAGAGTTAAGTCCTAAAGGTGTTATAGGAATAAATATTATGGTAGCTATGAATAATTATGAAGAATTAACAACAGTTGCTTTAGAAGAAGGCATAGATATAATAATATCTGGTGCAGGCCTTGCACTTAATTTACCTAAAATAGCTAAAGGATTTAAAACGAAACTTGCGCCTATAGTATCCTCAGCAAAGGCAGCTACAGTTATATCAAAAATGTGGGATAGAAAAGATCAATGCGCCGCAGATTTAATTGTTGTAGAAGGGCCAGAAGCTGGTGGACATCTTGGTTTTTCTATGGAGTCACTTATAGAAAACAAAGCTCAAGACCTATTGGACATAGTTAAAGAAGTTATTGAAGCAATTAAGCCTTTTGAAGAAAAGTATAATAAAAAAATCCCAGTAGTAGCTGCTGGTGGAATTTATACTGGAGCTGATATTGCAGAACTTATAAAAATTGGTGCTGCAGGGGTACAAATGGCTACTAGATTTGTTGCCACTGATGAATGTGATGCTAGTTTAGCATTTAAAATGGCATATATTAATTCGAAAAAAGAAGATATAAAGATAGTAAAAAGCCCTGTAGGCATGCCTGGAAGAGCTATTAATAATAAATTTATGAAGAGTGTTCAGGAAAATGGTTGTAAGGTAGATAAATGCTATTTATGTATTAAAGACTGTGATCCAAGACAAACCCCTTATTGTATTACAGAAGCGCTCATACAAGCAGTAAAAGGCAACTTAGACAGGGGACTTATTTTTGTAGGAAGTAACGCGGCAAAGGTAGATAAGATTGTTTCTGTTAAAGAACTTATGAGTGAACTTGTGGCAGAAGCAGAAATTAACCTTTAACAATATATCTGCAGAGAGAGATTAAAATTTTGAATAATTGGGAATGTTCTTATGTTTGAAGTGAAAATATTGACAAATAACTGGTACACAGATATACTTTGATTATCAAAGTATATGAAAATCAAAGTATAGGAAATGGTGATAAACATGAGTAAATGTGTTGGAGTTGTCAATGAACTTCTAGTAGAAACCTTTAATGACATAATGCAAATAGAACAGAAGGCTCTTAAAGAAGGGGTACTTAATGATCTATCAATAACAGAAATTCACACTATTGATGCTATAGGAATGTACCAATTTAGAACTATGACACAAGTATCCCAGAATCTTAAAATAACTTTAGGTACTCTTACTACAGCTGTAAGCAAACTTCTGAGAAAAGGTTATGTAGATAGAAAAAGAGGCGAAGAAGATAGAAGATCAGTAATGATTGCTCTTACTAGAAAAGGAAAACTGGCCTATAGAATACATGAAAAATTTCATTCACATATGGTGCTCGCAACTATAGACGGTCTTAATGATGAAGAAGAAGAGATATTAATAAAATCTCTTGAAAAATTAAATAATTTCTTTAAAGAAAAATATAAATTAGAAGGTTAATGAAAGGAGCGCTAGTAATGAATGAGGTACAAATAATTGGTACAGGAAGTTATGCTCCTCTAAACATAATGACTAATAAGCAGTTATCAGAAATTGTAGAGACTTCTGATGAATGGATAATTTCAAGAACTGGTATCAAGCAAAGACATATATCACAAGGGGAGAATACTTCAGATTTAGCTACAGAGGCTGCATTAGAAGCATTAAAAGATGCTAATATTAAAGCCGAAGATATAGATTTGATAATTCTTGCAAGCACATCGCCAGATCAATTTGTTCCAGCTACTGCATGCATAGTTCAAGGTAATATAGGTGCTGTTAATGCTATGGCCTTTGACATATCAGCAGCTTGCACAGGGTTTATATTTGGACTTAATATAGCAATGCAATTTTTAAAAACAGGTAACCGAAAAAGAGCCTTAATAATAGGTGCTGAGGTATTATCAAAGATCGTTGATTGGACAGATAGAAATACTTGCATACTCTTTGGAGATGGTGCAGGAGCAGCAGTGCTTGAAGCAGGAAGCACTAGAGGAGTTATTTCTGTGGATTCAGCTTCAGAAGGACAAAAGTCTCATTTTTTAACTTGTCCAACTGTAGATGTAAAAAATACTTTTACAAGTGGAAATGAAGATTTTAAAGCAACAATAAGTATGGACGGCAAGGAGATTTTTAAGTTTGCAGTAAATACGATAGTGAAAAGCATAAATAAAATTTTGACTGATAATAATTATACTTTAGAGGATATTAAGTATGTAGTTTGCCATCAAGCAAATTTCAGAATAATAGATTTTGTTGTTAAAAGATTGAAGGCTGATAAAAATAAGTTCTTTGTAAATTTAGATAAGTATGGAAATACTTCAGCAGCAAGTATAGCTATAGCATTAGATGAAATGAATAAAACAAATTTACTTACAGTTGGAGATAAGATTATACTTGTAGGCTTTGGCGGTGGATTAACCTACGGAGCTTCATTAATAGAATGGACAATTAACAAATAAAATATTAGGAGGAATTAATAATGGTATTTGAAAAAGTTAAAAAGGTAATAGTTGAGCAATTAGGAATAGATGAGGTAGAGGTTACAATGGAGGCAAATTTTGCAGATGATTTGGGAGTAGATTCTCTTGAAATATTTGAAATTGTAATGTCACTTGAGGAAGCTTTTGAGATTGAAATACCAAATGAAGATATAGAAAATATTAATGATGTAAAGGGAATTGTTAAATATATAGAAGCAAAACTTAAATAGTACAAATTGTGGGTTAGATGATTAGAGAGCTGAACTACTAAGTAAAATAAAATTTAGTTTTTTTCAGTATGTTAAAAAGTATATATTACAATAAGTGTAGTCCAGTAATATATACTTTTTTTCTATAATTATCTAGCCCTAACTATATGGGTTTAAGGAATCAAAGGAGGGGTAAAATGTTTAATTCTGTATTTTTTGAAGATTTAGGTATAAAGTATCCAATAATACAAGGCGGAATGGCTTGGGTTGCAGATAGTAGCTTAGCATCTGCAGTATCTAATGCAGGGGGTCTGGGTATTATAGCAGCAGCAAATGCGCCCACTGATTATATAAGAGATGAAATTAGAAAAGCAAAGAAGTTAACAGATAAACCTTTTGGTGTTAATATAATGCTACTCAGTGATAATGCAGAAGAAATTGCACATCTTGTATGTGAAGAAGGGGTTAAGGTAGTTACTACAGGGGCAGGGAATCCAGGTAAATACATGGAACTTTGGAAAGAACATGGGATTAAAGTAATACCAGTAGTAGCTTCTGTGGCACTGGCTAAGCGTATGGAGAGAGCAGGAGCGGATGCAGTTATTGCAGAAGGTTGTGAATCTGGAGGACATATTGGTGAACTTACAACTATGGCACTAGTTCCTCAAGTTGTTGATGGAGTTAATATTCCGGTAATAGCAGCAGGTGGCATAGGTGATGGACGTGGTGTGGCAGCAGCATTTATGCTTGGAGTGCAGGGAGTACAAGTTGGAACAAGGTTCTTAGTAGCAAATGAATGCACAATCCATGAAAATTATAAACATAAAGTAATATCTGCAAAGGATATAGATTCAGTGGTTACAGGAAGATCCACAGGCCATCCTATTAGAGTTTTAAAAAATAAGTTATCAAGACAATTTCAAAAGCTAGAGAAGGAAAATGCTCCAGTGGAGGCTTTAGAGGAACTGGGAAGAGGCTGTCTACCAAAAGCAGCAAGAGAAGGCGATATAGACATGGGATCAGTTATGGCAGGACAAATTGCAGGTCTTGTAAAAAAAGAACAAAGCTGCAAAGAAATTATTGAAGAGATGTTTACGCAGGCTGAGGAAACTATAAAAAAACTAAGATAAAAAATAATTATATTATTTCACATAGATGATAATAAGGGAGGAAAATTATGAGTAAAATTGCTTTTATTTTTCCGGGACAGGGAGCCCAATATATTGGAATGGGCAAGGAATTATTTGAGAATATAGAATCTTGCAAAAATATATTTAATATAGCAGATAAAGAGCTTGGTTTTAAATTAAGTGAAATGTGCTTTGAAGGTGAGCTGGAAGAGTTAAATATTACGGAGAATACTCAACCAGCTATTTTAACTACTAGTATTGCAGCTTTAATGGCATTAGCTCAGCGCGGAATAAAATGTGATGTAACTGCAGGGCTTAGCCTTGGAGAGTACTCAGCTCTTGTTTGTAGTGGAGTTATGGATTTTAAGGATGCTGTAAAGCTTGTAAAAAAACGTGGAAGATTTATGCAAGAAGCAGTGCCTGTAGGAATAGGAACCATGGCTGCTATCATAGGACTTAGTGCTGATTTAGTCCAGGAGGCTTGCAGTGAGGCAAGAAGTTCTGGAATAGTAGAAATCGCTAATTTAAATTGCCCAGGTCAAATAGTAATTGCCGGGGAAATAGCATCGGTAGAACTTGCATGTATGAATGCTTTGGAAAAAGGTGCAAAAAAAGCAATGCGTTTATCGGTAAGTGCACCTTTCCACACATCAATGTTAAAACCGGCAGCGGAAAAGTTAGAGATTGAACTTCAAAATATAAAACTAGATGATATCGCTATTCCAGTATTGACAAATGTTACTGGTGATTATATAAAGTCGAAAAATGATATAAAAGCTAATTTAAAAATTCAAGTTATGACTT
Organism: Clostridium bowmanii; assembly: GCF_018861315.1. Classification (GTDB taxonomy): domain Bacteria; phylum Bacillota; class Clostridia; order Clostridiales; family Clostridiaceae; genus Clostridium_AD; species Clostridium_AD bowmanii. The sequence goes on from NZ_JAHLDL010000014.1 coordinate 68,703, forward strand.
CTGTCTTATGGGAGACAATTATAAGAAACATGATAAAAGATGGAGTGGATACCTTTGTAGAAATAGGACCGGGAAAGGTATTAAGTGGCTTTGTTAAAAAAATAGATAGAAAACTTACAGTAGTGAATGTAGAGGATATGGCGTCTTTAGAAAAAGCAGTACAAATACTCAAGCAGTAAAAGCTTCTTAAGAAGCAAGGTCGCTATAAAAGATGTAAAGGAGTACGGGTATATGTTAAAAGGAAAAACAGCAGTAGTTACAGGAGCTAGTCGTGGCATTGGAAGGGCGATAGCATTAAAGCTGGCAAAACTTGGAGCGAATATAGTTGTTAATTATAGAAATAGTATAGATGCGGTTCAGGAAGTAGTTAAAGAAATAGAAGCTTTAGGAGTTAAAGCTCTAGCGCTTCAGGCCGATATAAGTAGCTATAGTGATGTAGAGTTTATGATGAAAAAATGTATTGAAGAATTCGGAAGTTTAGATATTCTAGTTAATAATGCTGGTATAACAAAAGATGGCCTTTTGATGAGAATGAAGGAAGAAGACTTTGACAGTGTTATAGATATTAATCTAAAGGGCGCTTTTAATTGCACAAGGCATGTATCAGCCATAATGCTTAAACAAAGAAGTGGAAGGATAATAAATATATCCTCAGTATCTGGGCTTACAGGTAATGCTGGTCAAGTAAATTACTGCGCTGCTAAGGCAGGGATAATAGGCATGACTAAGGCCGTGGCTAGAGAATTTGGGGGTCGTGGAGTAACTTGTAATGCGGTAGCACCAGGATATATTCAAACAGACATGACTAAGGCTTTGCCTGCGAAAGTAAAGGATGTTATAATGAACACTATTCCACTAAAGAGACTTGGCATGCCAGAAGATGTAGCAAATGCAGTAGCATTTTTAGCCTCAGAGGAAGCGGCGTACATAACAGGTCAGGTTATAAATGTAGATGGCGGAATGGTAATGCAATAGAAAAAACAGTTAATATAGCACTTTTAGGTGACGAAGCACTTTTATGTGATTGTTCACTTCTAGGTGATAATTAAAGGAGGTTTTATTTTATGAAAAATAGAGTTGTTATAACAGGAATGGGAGCTGTTACTCCTATAGGAAATGATGTAGTGAATTTTTGGAATAATGTAAAACTAGGCACTTGTGGCATAGATATAATTAAGTCTTTTGATATTTCAGAATATAAATGTAAACTGGGTGCAGAAGTCAAAGACTTTGATGTAACTGTTGCACTAGACAAAAGAGAAGCTAGAAAAATGGATAAATACTGTCAGTATGCAATGGTTGCAGCTGATGAAGCAGTTAAAAATTCTGGACTTGATCTGCAAGCTATAGATAGTGAAAAATTAGCAGTAATAGTTGGATCAGGAATAGGCGGAATTGGAACTATTGAGAAAGAGCATGCAAAGCTTATGGAAAAAGGACCTAACAGAGTATCACCATATTTAATACCTATGATAATAGGCAATATGGCAGCTGGAAACATTGCAATAAAGTATGGTGCCAAAGGTATGTGCTCAAGTGTAGTTACCGCTTGCGCTACAGGAACTAATGCAATAGGAGATGCTTTTCACCTCATTCAAGATGGAAGAGCAGATATAATAATAGCTGGAGGAGCAGAAGGATCAATAACACCACTGGCACTTGCGGGGTTTACTTCTTTAACAGCTTTAACTAAAAGTGAAAATCCACTAAGAGCATCTATTCCTTTTGATAAAGAGAGATCTGGGTTTGTTATGGGAGAAGGAGCGGGTATAGTTATACTTGAATCTTTAGAGCATGCGAAAAAAAGAAATGCAAAAATATATGCTGAGATGAAGGGTTATGGTGCAACTTGCGATGCCTATCATATTACTTCACCATCACCAGATGGGGATGGTGCTGCAAGAGCAATGATAATGGCGCTTAAAGATGCAGATGTTAAGCCTTGTGAAGTATCATATATTAATGCACATGGAACAAGTACTCCATACAATGACAAGTTTGAAACTGTAGCTATAAAATCTGCTTTTGGACAATCTGCATATAAAATACCCATAAGTTCAACAAAATCTATGACTGGACACCTTCTTGGAGCATCAGGAGCAATAGAAGCTATAGTATGTATAAAAGCATTAGAAGAGGGTTTTATACCAGCTACTATAGGATATAGTGTCCCAGATGAAGATTGTGATTTAGATTACGTTCCAAACACTGGAAGAGTGCAGAAGCTTAAATATACAATGTCAAATTCACTAGGCTTTGGCGGTCACAATGCTTCAATATTACTTGAAAAATGGGATGGTAAATAATTATGGATTATAAAAATATTGAAGAGTTAATAAAGACTGTTAGTGATTCAGAGCTTACATCATTTGAAATTGAGACAGAGGGTATTAAAATAAAGATGGAGAAAAAAGAGAAGCAGGTAGTACTAGAAAGAGTGCCTGCACCTGTATCACCTGCTGAATCATTTGTTGGGGACTCATTGATTAGCAAAAATATAGCTACAAATCAAGTGCCAGCAGAAAATCTAGACAGCAAAATAGTTAGTGCTATTGAAAATGTAGCTGAGATAATACCAGAAGAAAATATATTTATAGTTAAATCACCTATTGTTGGTACTGTGTACTCTTCACCTAGCGCCGAATTACAAAATTTCGTAAAAATTGGTTCTCTTGTTAAAAAAGGAGACACTCTTTGTATATTAGAAGCTATGAAGCTTATGAATGAGATTGAAAGTGAAGTAGATGGAGAAGTTGTAGAGGTGTTAGTATCAAATGAAGATATGGTAGAGTACGGACAGCCATTATTTAAAATACGTAAAAAATAAATCCTAAAGTCAATTTAAAATATCAAGCGTCCATTGATTTAATTGTTAGAAAGGTGGAAGAATGTATATGGAAGATATAAAAGGTACTACTTTAAATATAAAACAAATACAAGAGATTATTCCTCATAGATATCCATTTTTATTTGTGGATAAAATAGAGGAATTAGAGCCAGGAAAAAGAGCTGTAGGATATAAGAATATTACTATGAATGAGTATTTCTTTCAAGGTCATTTTCCAGAGGAACCAATACTACCAGGAGTCATAATTATTGAAGCTCTAGCACAGGTTGGAGCAGTAGCACTTTTAAGTATGGAAGACTATAAAGGTAAGATTGCTTACTTTGGTGGTATAAATAAAGCTAGATTTAGAAAAAAAGTTGTTCCAGGAGATGTTCTAAGACTTGAAGTAGAAATAATAAAAATGAAGGGACCTGTTGGAATTGGAAAAGCAGTAGCTACAGTAAATGGAGCAAAGGTTGCAGAAGCCGAAATTACGTTTGCAGTAGGGATTGAATAATAATTTTGAGTGCAGGGAAGGTAAATAATATGTTTAAGAAGATATTAATTGCTAATAGAGGCGAAATAGCAGTAAGAATAATCAGGGCTTGTCATGAAATGGGTATTCAAACTGTGGCAGTGTATTCTGAGGCCGATAAAGCTGCCCTTCATATACAAATGGCAGATGAGGCTGTATGTATTGGACCTGCTAAATCTAAGGATAGTTATTTAAACATGCAAAATATTTTAAGTGCTACTGTGCTTACAGGTGCAGAAGCAATTCATCCGGGTTATGGGTTCTTATCTGAAAATAGTAAGTTTGCACAGATGTGTGAGGAGTGTAATATAAAATATATAGGGCCGAGTTCCGAGAATATCGATAATATGGGCAACAAGTTAAAGGCAAGAGAAATTATGATAAAAGCTGGAGTGCCAGTAGTGCTTGGATCAGATGGAGCCGTTGCCTCTGAAATAGATGCAATAAGTTCTGCGGAAAAAATAGGATACCCTGTAATGATAAAGGCTTCAGCAGGTGGAGGCGGACGTGGGATAAGAGTTGTTACAAAAGTAGAAGACCTTATACCTGCCTATAATACCGCAAGAGCAGAGTCGAAAACAGCTTTTGGTGATGACACGATGTACATGGAAAAATTCATTGAAGAGCCAAGACATATAGAGTTTCAAATACTTGCAGATGAGCATGGGAATGTTGTTCATCTTGGAGAACGTGATTGTTCTGTTCAAAGGCGGAATCAGAAGGTAATAGAAGAGGCGCCAGGAGCTGCAATGACGCAGAAACTTAGAAAACAGATGGGTGAGGTTGCGATTAAGGCGGCTAAATCTATTAATTATAAAAATGCTGGAACTATAGAGTTTTTATTAGATAAGCATGGAAAATATTATTTTATGGAGATGAATACACGTATACAGGTGGAGCATCCAATAACAGAAATGATAACTGGAGTAGATTTAGTTAAAGAACAGATAAACATTGCTTCGGGACAAGTGCTTACTTATAAACAGGAAGACATAAAAATTCAGGGGCATGCTATTGAATGTAGAATAAATGCAGAAAATCCTCATAGGAATTTTATGCCTTGTCCAGGTGAAATAAAATTACTTCATCTTCCTGGAGGAAATGGAGTAAGAATTGATAGTGCTGCATACCAAGGATATAAAATTCCTCCTACTTATGACTCTATGATAGGGAAGCTTATTGTTCATGGAAGAGATAGAAATGAGGCGCTATGTAAAATGAGAAGAGCTTTAGGAGAGTTTATAATAGAAGGTGTGGATACTAATATAGATTTCCAATTTAAAATAATAAATAATGAAAACTTTATCAAAGGCAAATTTGATACTAGTTTTATAAGTAAAGAATTTAAGAATCTTTAAAAAGTAGCTAAATGCATATATCCACTGTAGGTAGTGTAGTGTGTTTTTAGAAAGGGGTAATTATATGTTTGAGTTTAACCGTATATTTAAAAAGAGTAGATATATTGAGGTTAAAAACACAGAAAATGAAGATGGTGAAAAAAAACCCAATATTCCTTCAGGAATGTGGGTTAAATGTGAAACTTGCGGTAAGATACTTTACAGCAAGGATTTAGAAATCAGTATAATGACCTGTGAAAATTGTAGAACCCACTTCAGAATTGGTTCTAGAGAAAGAATAAATTACACCATAGACAGTGGAACTTTTATAGAATACGATAAGAATATGATTTCAGATAATCCTATAGATTTTGAAGGATATGAAAAAAAACTTAAAGAGTTAAGAGATAAAACATTATTAAATGAAGCTGTAATAACTGGAGAAGGAAAAATAAATGGTCAGGATACTATAATTGCAGTAATGGATAGTAATTTCATGATGGGAAGTATGGGATCTGTTGTTGGTGAAAAAATTACAAGGGCTATTGAAAAAGCTACGGAAACCAAAAAAACAATTATTATATTTACGGCCTCAGGGGGGGCTAGGATGCAGGAAGGCATATACTCTCTAATGCAAATGGCGAAAACTAGTGCAGCTATTGCAAGGCATAATAAAATGGGTGGCCTTTATATAACTGTTCTTACAGACCCAACTACCGGAGGAGTTACAGCGAGTTTTGCAATGCTTGGAGATATAATAATAGCTGAGCCTAATGCATTAATAGGTTTTGCAGGTAAAAGGGTTATTGAACAAACAATAAAAGAGCAATTGCCTGAGGGCTTTCAAAGGGCAGAATTTTTGCTCGCAAAGGGTTTTATAGATAAGGTGGTTGATAGAAAAGCTATGAAGGATACTTTAACGGAGATACTAAAAATTCATTCATAGTTAATAGTAACGCGTTGGGAGTGAAATTTTATGGTAACTTTACCTTTTGAAAAGCACATGTACGAACTTAAAAGTAAAATAGATGAATTAAAAAATTTAGCAACAGACCAAAACTTGGATTTAGAAAAAGAAATAAGACAGATGGAAGTTAAGCTCTATAATATGCAAAAAGAAGCCTATAAAAATTTAACTGCTTGGGATAAGGTAAGCATAGCAAGACTTGTGGAACGTCCTACTGCTCTTGATTATATAAACCTTATCTTTGACTCTTTTATTGAGCTACACGGAGATAGATATTATGGAGATGATTCTGCTATTGTAGGTGGAATTGCATATTTAAATGGTATTCCTGTAACTGTTATAGCTCAGCAAAAGGGAAATAACACAAAGGAAAACATAAAAAGAAACTTTGGTATGCCTAGTCCTGAAGGATATAGAAAAGCTTTAAGACTTATGAGACAGGCAGAAAAATTTAGCAGACCCGTTATTTGCCTTGTGGATACTCCAGGAGCATATTGTGGACTTGGTGCAGAAGAAAGAGGCCAAGGAGAAGCAATTGCTAGAAATCTTATGGAGATGTCAACACTAAAAACTCCAATAGTATCAATAGTTATAGGAGAGGGTGGAAGTGGTGGAGCTTTAGCCTTGGCAGTAGCAGATGAGGTCTGGATGCTAGAACATGCAATTTATTCTATTTTATCACCAGAGGGTTTTGCTTCTATATTATTTAAAGATGCCAGTAGATCTAAAGAAGCAGCTAATGTAATGAAAATAACAGCTCAAGATTTAATTGAATTTGGAATAATAGATAGAATTATAAAAGAACCGCTGGGTGGAGCCCATACTAACGTAGATGAGATGGCGGCAAGTATTAAACGTAATCTAGAGGAGTCAATTAATAGATTAATATGGGAACCTATAGAATCATTACTTACTAAGAGATACTACAAATTTAGAAAGATTGGCAAGGTTGTAGAATAATTAATAAGATTAAAGGTTGAATAAAAAGTTTAATTTTGAGGTGTTTAAGAAAAGTATATATACTTTTCTTTTTTTTGGTATTGAAGTGTATGTATAAATCATACATAATAGAGGGGAGAATAATATTTATGAGAAGGGTAAAGGGGAATTAAGTTATGAGTAAAACACTTAGTGATACAATTTTAGTAATAGATTCAGGATGCGATTTACCTTTAGATTATATAAGGCAAGAGAATATAGTACCCATAGGTTTAGTATGCAATTTTAAAGGTGAAGCAATAGAGGATGACTTTGGTAAAAATTTTATTCGTAAGGATTTTTATGATGCTTTAAGGCAAGGAGAAATGCCCACTACCTCACAGATAAATAGCCAAAGATATGAAGACGTTTTTAGAAAGTATGTTAAGGAAGGAAAGTCTATCATATATATTGTTATGTCTTCTGGAATATCAGGAACTATAAATAGTGCGAATTTAGCAAGAGAAACTATACGTGAAGAGTTCCCAGAGGCTAATATAAGTATAGTTGATAGTAAATGTGCAAGTCTTGGGCAAGGACTTTTAGTTTATTATGCTTATGAAATGTTAAAAAAAGGAAAATTAAAAGATGAAATAGTTACCTGGCTAGAGGAAAATAAACTTAGAATTAACCACTGGTTTACAGTTAATGATTTAAACCATTTAAAAAGAGGTGGGAGAATATCTAGTTCTGCTGCAACGGTTGGTACTTTGCTTAATATAAAACCTGTTTTGTTTATGAACAATGATGGGAGACTAATTCCTTTTTCTAAATGTAGAGGAAGAAAAAGGGCAATACACACCTTAGCTGAAAAATTTATAGAAAGAACAGATCCAAATGTAAAACAAGTTATTGCAATAGGCCATGGGGATTGTATTGACGATGCATTAGCTTTAGAGGCCTTGGTTCGCGAGAATGGAAATGTGGAAGACGTTATTTTAAACTATGTAGGAACAGCAATAGGATCTCATACAGGACCAGAAATACTAGGATTATATTTTATAGCAGATGAAAGATAGGGACCATTATATTGAGGGTAAGAATATCGCAATTATAATTTTATTTAATAAAGTAAAGGGAGATGCCAGCGAGACATCTCCCTTTAAAACTATTTTGTTTCTTTTCCTAATTTCTTAGATTCTTTAGAAACTCCTATTTCATTGGCAGTTTCCATTTTCATTTTAGATAATTCCTGTTTTGTTTTTGGGTTAGCCTTTTTATTATCTTTGCTGTTTTTATTATCTTTATGTGACATTGAATAAACCTCCTTGTATCGTTTAAGGGTAGTAAACAATTATTAATTGTTATTTCCCTTTTTATTTTACATTTCAATAATAATATAACCAAATTTATGATAAATATACAAAAAAATATGCTTTAGTAATAATTTAATAGATAGATTATTTTGATGATTTATTATTTATTTAAATGTACTATTTAATGATATAATTAGTATTATTTTGAAAAATTAGTTAGGAGGAAGTGTTTATATGAACAAAACAATAGGATTTATTGGCTGTGGGAATATGGCGAGAGCTATGATAGGTGGGATAGTAAAATCGAATTTAGTTTCTAGTGAAAAGGTAATAGCAAGTAATCCATCAGATAAGAGCTTAAATAAAGTAAAAGAAGAATATAATATTTTAGTAACTAAGGATAATGTAGAGGTAGCAAAGTATGCGGATATAGTAATACTGGCTATAAAGCCTGATAAGTATTTTCAGGTTATTGATGAAATAAAACCATATTTAAAGAAGAATGTAATTATAGTAACTATAGCTGCAGGGATAACACTAGAACATATGAGTAGTAAGTTGGGAGACGGGGCCAAGGTAATAAGAACTATGCCAAATACTCCTGCGCTTGTAGGCGAGGGAATGAGTGCACTGTGTGCTAATAATAATGTAACTAAAGAAGAATTACAAGAGGTAGTAGATATATTTGAAAGCTTTGGTAAAATAGAAATATTAGAGGAAAATCTTATTGATGTAGTTCCTGCGGTAAGCGGTTCATCTCCTGCCTACGTGTATATGTTTATTGAAGCATTAGGCGATGGCGCTGTGCTTCAAGGTATGCCAAGAGATAAAGCATATAGAATGGCAGCCCAAGCGGTGCTAGGGGCAGCTAAAATGGTGCTTGACACTGATCAGCATCCAGGAAAACTTAAAGATAATGTATGCTCACCAGGGGGATCTACTATAGCTGCAGTATATACTTTAGAAAAAAATAATTTTAGGGGCTCAGTAATTTCAGCTATGGAGAGTTGCACTGAAAAAGCAATTAAAATGGGAAAAAAATAATATTACATAACCCAAAATTTAGAGGTGTAATAAAATTATTACACCTCTAATATATTGAAAAGGCTATTTATTTTTTGCCATTTAATTGCTCTGCAATAATTCTTCCTAAATACTTACCGGTATTTTCCACTTCCACAATATCATTAGTATAAGTGCCTACTTCAAGTAGCACTGCATTATCACTTTTATTCTGACTATAAAAGTCTATCCCCCTATGATAAGCGAATATCGGGTGGTCTCTTAAAAGATTTGGATATAATTTATTTGATATTCCTATCATAGAATCGATTAATTTCTTCTGCTTAACGTATCTAGGGTTTGCATCTGTTACTACAAACTGAAACTTAGCAACATTTTCACCATTTATTTTAGTCGTAACTAAATTCTTATTATCTACACTATCTCGATGTATATCTATAATTAAATCAAAATTTCCATATTCCTTTAAATACTTATCTAAAGTAACTCCAGATTTTTTGTAGGCATTATTATAATCTCCTTTATCATGCACAGTCTTATCGTGCAAAACTGCAATTCCATATTTACTTTCTAGTTCCTCAGATATTACATCGCCTACAGCACATACACTTCTTGTTTGATCTAAACTATTGGTAGTTTTAAGCGTTTCCTTGTCTGAGGTGCGATAAGCTTCGCAGGTATGAGTATGATATATAAGCACTCTTGGACTAGTTTTATTTAGAGTTTGTTTTAACTTAGGATTATAGAGGTCGGAAGTAACATTAGGATCTTCAACTTTATCTTCAGATTTACTTACCTGCTTATCATCTAAGTTAAAGGGGTTAAGAATAAATGTTTTTATTTTTTCTATACCATTGCTATGATCGGCTACACTTATATCAATACTGTCTTCATTATTATCTAAATATGCAATCTCTTTTATTATTATTGATATAGGATTCGAAATGTCTATTCCTAAAAATGATAAAGCAGCTATTTTCATGCTATTTTCATTGCTTCTTGACTGAGCTTCTTTGTTTGAGCATTTAATTACAGATAATACATTATTAATGACATTAACATAAAAATAATTTAGATAGGTTCCTTCACTATTTGCATTTGCTCTTTTAGGTAAAATAACGCCGAATAAAAAAATAATGAGTAATGTGAAAATAGTTAAAAACATTCTACTATTATTATCTTTTTTAATAGTGTGCTTAGGCATAGTATTATTCATGCCTTTAAAACCTATACCTTCATTACTCATCTTATCCCCCCTAATGATACAAGATATTGCTAATAATATTTGTTTTTATATGATTCGTATTGATAGATTACAATTAGTTAGGTGAACTCTTTTGAGTACTCTTTAATGCAGAAACCAGTGCATTTATAGAAGCTTGAATATCACTGTCACTAGATTTATCATTTCCAACCTCAATAAGCGCTGAATTGTTGGATAAATCTTGATTGTAATAAGATATTCCAAAGGTATACAAGTATATGTCTGATTCAATTCCGTTTGTAGTTTTTATATTGGCCATTAGGCTGTCTACTAATTTCTTATTTGTTTTATAGTGAGGGCTCTTTTCAGTAAGGACAAAAAGTATTTTTCTTGCATTGGATTTGTCCTTTTCTGTTATTTCACGATGTATGTCTAATAAAATAGTATTTGAATATGACTTTACATTTTTTATTATTAAATCACGTGAAGTTTGATATGATTTATTATATTCTGTAGATGGGTCAATTTTTATGAAATGGCTATTAAAACCTTCTTTAACAAGCTTATCATTGAGTAAAGCACCTACATCAGTTACTTTCATTCCAGAGGGGTAACCTTCATCAGCGTGACTATTATAAATCACTATGTCAGATGAAAATGGTACTATAGGCTTTATGTTAGCATTTGATGATTTTTTTATAGTAGTTGTTGCTGCATTTGGTGTACTATTAACTGTAATTTTAGAAGGCACCAATGGTGTTTCCACTTTTGATACTGTAGCTTTAGTAATATTTTTATCTGAGCTTACATTTGAAGTGTTTAGTGCAATTCCCAGGCTTCCTATAATGATGACAACTAAAGTGCCAAGTAATATACCCTTAATATTTATTTTTTTATACTTTGAAATCATAGTAATCCTCCTTTTTATTTCCGAACTATTCATAACCATTGGAGTAGTCCCAACAAGTCTATTACTGCTGCAAGCCAGCTCCAATACTCTTATTAATGCATTTCCATATTCCAGGTGACCACCTTGATCTAAAAGTGAAATCACTCCACTATCACAGGAAAATTCACAGTCTTGTCTCATTCTATTAAAGCCATAGAGTAAAATTGGATTAAACCAGTGAAAAATCGATAACAAAGTTATAACCCAATTTATAAACAGGTCTTTGTTTTTCAAATGGGTTAATTCGTGCATTACTATATACTTAAATTCGTCATCACAAACATTAACCGCTACACTCAATGGAATTAATATCTTTGGTTTAATTAATCCACATAAGGAAGGACTGACTATTTTTGCAGAATATGATAATGCTACCTCAGTTCTTATATTCATAGTTTCCATGCAGTCATATAGAATTTTTTTATGCGCGCTAGTTACATTTTTTATAGACGTTCTAATGATTTTTCTAAGCTTTTGATGCCCTGCAAATAATATACCTAGTAATAAGGCAATCCCAAAGAGCCATATTGTACAAAATAATTCCTTAATATTATTTTTTGTGTTTGAAGGTATATTTATAGAACTCTTAATTACACTTTTATTTGAAGTCGCAGAAGCACTTATTGATATTGAATCTCGTAAATTAGAATTAACAAATTGCTCTGAAGAATTAATTTGTGTTTTCTGTGTGCTTTCATTTATTGTGGACTGCACATAATAATTTTTATATAGATTAGAAATATTTAAAGGTGTTTGTGGTCCAAGAGGGATAATTAATTTTATGAGCAATATTAACCACATATAATAATGATAAGTGGAATTTAATTTATTCCTAAATATTGTTTTAGTAAGTAATATCAATAGTACAATTACACTGCCAGTTAAAGATGAAAGTGTAATTATCTTAAAAATATTTAATAAATGCATACACATCAACCTTTCGTTTTTTTTGATTGTTCTAGTATGTTTTTTAATTCTGCAATATCTGTTTCAGATATTTCTTCAGATTGGGCGAAGGTTAAAAGCATAGATTTAATAGAACCATTAAATACCCTATTCACAAAGGACTTACTTTCTAATTTTATACACTCATCTTCTGATACCAAAGGAAAATAGAAATATTCATAACCTAATTTGTTAAATCCAATTACATTTTTATTTAATAATCTGTTTATCAGACTCTTAACTGTTGCTGGTTTCCACTGGGATTTATCTTTTAGCTGCTGTATAATATTGATTGATGAAATTTCACAATTACTCCATATTATTTTCATTACTTCCCATTCTGCATTTGATATTCTAGGGATTTCAGGCATTGTTATACCACCTTCCATTTAAATTACGGTTGTAATTTGTATTATTTCTATACTATATTCTTGAATATAGTAATTATTACATTTTTATTTAAATCCATACTTTATATTTTTTTAAATTATTATTTAGAATATTTATAAAAGGAACTAGAGTTCCTTTGCTATAAAGGAGAACAAAGTTTATACTTTGTTTATAATTTGTTTATGAAAAGTAGAGACATGCACCTTAAAATAGAACTAGGAAAGACTTTCCTGCTAAAAAGAAAATTAAAATAAAAAGGAGTTTTTATAAAATGAAATTAAATAAAAAATCTGCAATAATTATAAGCTTTGCGTTAGGTACGGTAATGTTTACAACAACAGCTATTGCTCAAGTAGTAGCTAAAAGTGGATATGACCAGCTTAAAGATTCTGTAAAATATACAGCAGAGAATTGCACAACTAAACTTTCAAATTATACTATGGATACATCATTTAGTCTTAAGGACAATGGCACTGTTATTTATTCAGGGAATTCTCTTAATAAAGTAGATGTAGCAAGTGGAGCTAAGGAAGATGTGTCAACTAGAATAGAGGGGTCAACTAAGTCAGAAAATTATAATTACTCTGACAAAAAAGGTTCTATAAATAAAAACAGTGAACAAAACATTTATTATGTAAGTGAATATGCAAGTCCGCTTGAAAATACAGCTACTAGCAATCCTTTTAAAGAAGAAGGAGCTGATGATATTGAAAAAATTGCAGATGCTCTTGTGGGCAATTTAAAAGATGCTGTTGTAGTAGCCGAAAATTCAGATGGAACAAAAACACTATCTGGTTCACTAAGTGAATCGCAAATACCAGCATTAATTAATGCAGTTGTCTCTTTTCAATCAAAGAATGAATTTGGTAATAGGTCTAATAATCCTAATGGAGAGAGTAGCTTGCCCAAAATAACAAAAGATGTATTTGTAAAAGAAGTTAAAGGAAATATGGTAACAACTAAAGAGGGCTTTATACAAAGTGTTCTCGGCAGCGGAATGATTTCTGGTAAAGATGAAAGTGGCACAGAACATAAACTAACCTTTGAGTTATTAGCAAAAATAACTAGTGTTAATTCAACTAAGGTTAGTAAACCTGATCTTACTGGTAAGAAAGTAGAGAAAAATGTACAACAAAATTACAGCAAAATAACTAATCCTGGAAAATATATAGGAAAATATAAAACTGATATCTTAATAGATAAAGGCGGAAAATTCGAGAAAATAGGTGAAAGATTCATAGATGTTACCACAGTAGATACCAAGAGTATTAGTGGAAGATTTTATGAAGAATATGCTGTGGGATATGAAGAATATGCAACAAACAAGAAGGACTTTAAATTTAATGCAAAATTTGAAAAAGATGGGTTAAATGCATCTATAAATGCTGCAAACTCTTCCAATAATGTGACCCAAGGTAATATATCTATAAACCCAGGTTCAGCAAAAATATACTTTAACACAGGTGAAAATACAAACGGAAATATGATTTTTGATGATCAATATAGTAAAATATTTAACTAATAATAAATAAGATTATTAGTATTAAAGGTAGGGACCTTATGATAACTTTTGCAACTATGAATCTATAGTTGTAAGAGTTATTAAATTAAATTTGGGGGTATACAAATGGAGAAAGCTATTGAAATTAAAAACCTTTCCAAGGTATATAAAAATGGAAGAGGTATAATGGATATCAATATTGACATACATAAAGGCGAAATTTTTGGGTTTCTAGGACCTAATGGTGCTGGTAAGACTACTGCTATGAAAGTTATGGCAGGACTTATAAAACCAGACAGTGGAGATGTTAGAATCTTAGGACATAGTATCACGCAGGAATATCAAAAGGCTATGGGAAAAGTAGGCTGCATTATTGAAACCGCAGAATCCTATCTTTATTTGACTGCCTTCGAGAATTTAAAACAAGTTTCAAGATATTATAAAAATGTTGATGATGCGAGAATAGATGAAGTACTAGAACTTACCGGAATGTTAAAATATAAAAGTGAAAAACCAAGAAAATTTTCTCTTGGAATGAAACAAAGACTAGGAATTGCTGCTGCTATTTTATCAAGGCCAGAAGTGATTATTTTAGATGAACCACTAAATGGGCTTGACGTTGAGGGCATGATTTCTATGAGGAATATAATAAAAGACTTAGTAGAAAAAGAAAATACTACATTTTTCATCTCTAGCCATCTTATTCACGATATTGAGCTTACCTGCACCAATATTGGAGTGCTATACAATGGGAAGATGCTTAATGTAGATACTATGAAAAATATATTAAATAATTATGCCACACTGGAAAATTATTTTGTTAGCGAGGTAGAAAGAAATGGTAGAATTTAAAGCTGCTTTAACAAATGAAGTCGAAAAATTGTATAAAAGAAAAAAAGTTTTAGTTGCTCTGACTATATCACTTATTTTCATCATAATAGGACAGTTATCTATGGTGGTACTACGATCTGGCTTTGGACTACGTGGGGTTTCTAGTATGGATTTTCCTATACTTGTGCTTTCAGTAGTTGTAAATACCATTCTGCCACTATTTACGGCGCTTGTTACTATAGAAAGTTTCTCAGGAGAATTTTCGCAAAATACTATGAAGATTGCACTTACTAGGCCTATCTCAAGACTTATGTTTTACAGCGCAAAGTTGACTGCCATTATGTTATTTATACTTTCTAACCTTTTATTTGTAATGATTTTTTCAATACTTGCTGGTTGCCTTTTTAATGCAAATTCATTTACTTTAGCAAGTCTTTTTAAAATCTTACTTTCTTATGCGGTAACACTAGTGCCTATGGTGATATTATCAATAATTATTGCATTTTTTACAATGATAATTAGAAGTGGAATAGGGGTGTTTTTTCTGTCCATTTTTGTTTTTGTTACACTTAAAGGACTAGGAATTCTTTTTTATAGATATGCTGGAGTATTTATTACATCTATGATGAGCTGGTATACACTATTTCTTATGGAGACTATTCCTACTTTTAAAATATTTCTTCAGTTTATGATGATGCTCAGTTATGCTATAATATTTTTTACAGCAGGATATTACTTATTTGATAAAAAAGAATTTTAAGGGTAGTACTTAAACGAATTTAATGGATTTCTGGGGTGATGCAGTTGAATATAAAAAAGCGGTTAATTCTATCTAATACTATAACTATAGTGATTCCATTCGTTGTTACAATTATAGCATCTTTCTTATTTGTTTTTGTTTGTTCAACGATTTTTAATAAGGATGTAAGTTATGATAATTTTAAAAAATTTATGTTTATAAAAACGGAGCTGTCTAATACTAAAAGTACTATATGGAAACAAAATTCTGAGGATATGGAAGATCCAGTCTATCAGAAGTATTTGTATCAAAAGCTGTCCAATATAGATGGAGAGCTCATAATTCTTAAAAACAATACTGTTATTTTCACATCTAAGGATATAAATAAAATAGATATAGAAAAATGTTTATTAGAATCTAAAGTTAAATCCCAAAGAAAAGTAGTTGAAATTGATACTTTAGACTACATAGTTGAAGTAGCACCACTTAGGTTCAAGGATGAAGCTTTAGGAAGTGCCATACTATTGGCACCAACTTTTGAGTATGCAGGTATTCTTGAAAAACTTATTATATTTATCATTGGGGTATTCCTTATTACTTTTATAGGAGTTAACATATTTATGTCCTATCTATTTTCAAAAAGAATAATAAAGCCCTTGTCACTTTTAAAGGCAGCGGTTGGAGATATTAGTAAGGGGGATTTAAGTCTGGAAATAATTGAAGCTGGAGACCAAGAAATTGTGGATTTATGCGCTGATTTTGAAAAGATGAGAATACAACTTAAGGATGCTGTTAGTTTGAAAAAAAAGTATGATGATAATAGGACAATGTTAGTTTCTAGTATATCCCATGATCTTAAAACACCTTTAACTTCGATAAAAGGCTATGTTAAAGGTGTTTTAGATGGAGTGGCAAATACCCCTGAAAAAGCAGAACGATATTTAAAGACTGTTTATTCTAAAGCGGAGGGTATGGATGTTATGATTAATGATTTGCTTTTATACTCCAAATTAGATTTGAGTCAGCTTCCTTTTAACTTTGAAAAAACAGATATTATAGATTACTTTAATTACTGTATTCATGAAAGTACAATTGAACTTGAAAAATTTAATATAAAAATTTCTTTGATAAATGACTTGAAAGGATCAAAATACATTAAGATTGATAGAGAGAGACTTATGAGGGTTATACTAAATATTATTGATAATGCTCGTAAATATATGGATAAAGAGAAAGGCGAAATTACTATACTGCTTAGGGAAACTAATTCTAGTATCATTATTGAAATAAGAGATAACGGCTGCGGCATTGATAATAATGATGCAAATAAAATTTTTGACAGGTTTTATAGAGCAGATTCTGCAAGGAGTGAAGCTAAGGGGAGCGGACTTGGGCTTGCCATTGCAAAACAAATTGTAGAGGGACACAAGGGCAAAATATGGGCTATAAGTCATGAAAGCAAGGGTACAAGTATTTTGATATCATTCGGAAAAATATCAGAAGGGTAGAGGATTAATATGAAGAGAATTTTAATAGTCGAAGATGATGAAAGTATTGCTGAACTTGAAAAAGACTATCTAGAGATTGAGGGATTTGAAGTTAAAATATGTAACAATGGTGTGGATGGGTTAAATGCATTAAAAACAAACAAATTTGACTTGTTAATTCTTGATGCTATGCTTCCTAAAATTGATGGATATACTATTCTGCGTAGTCTTAAAGATGACAAGGACATTCCGGTTTTGATGGTTTCTGCAAAGAAAGAGGATATTGATAAAATAAAGGGGCTCAGTCTTGGTGCGGATGACTATATTACAAAGCCATTTAATCCCAGTGAATTAGTTGCTAGAGTTAAGTCACATCTTCGAAATTATGAAAGAATAAAAAATAAATTTAAGAGTGGAGCCCCCAATAGCACAGTTATAATAAGAGGTCTGGAAATAAGAAAAGATTGCAGGCAGGTATTTATGAATGGTGTTGAAATAAATTTAACACAAAAGGAATTTGAGCTATTACTGTATTTAGCTGAAAACCCTAATAGAGTATTTAGCAAAGAGGAATTATTTGAAAAAATTTGGGGATTTGATGCTATAGGAGATACTGCAACCGTTACAGTACATATTGGTAGAGTTAGAGAGAAAATTGAGGTATCTACATCTGTTCCTCAATATATTGAAACCGTTTGGGGAACTGGGTACAGGCTTAGGGTATAAAACATACTCTAAACCTGTACCCATTAATTTTCATTCACTATTATTTAAAAATTTATAAAATCTATTGACTTACGAACAAACGTTCGCTATAATATAAATATAGTATTAAAAGTAAAAATACCTGTAAAGTATTTTAAATATATAGATATTGTATTTTATAGTAGCTTGAATTTACAGAGAAGCTGTATTTTTAAAAGTACCACTTTAGTGGATTATTTAACTGGGGGTAAAACAATATGGAAACAAAGGATTTATGGGTTAAGATAAATTATTCGCAAGAGGGTAGTGATAGTTTATCAATAGCATATACTGCGAGTACTGATAAGGTAAATCATTCTTCTAAGTATTTAATTTGCGGGGGAAGGTACAATAAAAATGGTGGAACTATAATGTTTAAGGCCAAAAATATGGAAGAAGCCACGGAAATAGCTAATAATAATTTAGTAGCTAATGCAGGTACTAATAAATATGAGTATCTTAAAAGAATTATATAATCAATGGTATATAGTAAAGCAAGTTAATTAATGATTTTTAATATTATAGAGGATATTCTGAAGTATCAGAATATCCTCTATAATATTAAATGACAAATTCAATATTTTCGATTACAATATCTAACTGTTTTATCAATGAAACAGTTTCACCAATCTCTTGTGTATTGACAGTGGTTCCTTTCTTTATAATTTTAACTTGAGGTCTTAAAGCAAAGTTAGGGAATATACCTGTTACCACGCCTATATCACCAGTACTTAGTCTTACCAGTGTTCCAGGTGGGTAAGGAACAACTGCCTTTGAAAATGCTTTAACCATTTCATAATCAAATTGAGTATCACCATGGGAAAGTATGTATTCTACAGCATCATTAGGATTCATGGCTTTTCGATATGGACGGTCTGAAGTAAGCGCATCATAAACATCTGCAATAGCAACAATTCTCGCAAATCTGTTTATAGATTTATTCTTTATATTTTCTGGATATCCGCATCCATTCATTTTTTCATGGTGTTGAAGCGCCACGATTCTAGAGGGGGCAGATATATCTAAGCAACCTTTTAAATAATCGTAGCCTTTTGTAGTATGTTCTTTTATTATTTCAAATTCTTCATTTGTTAAGGGGCCGGGCTTTAGTACTATATCTATTGGAATAAGAACTTTACCTATGTCATGTATTAATGCACCCATGCATAAAGTGTAAAGATCATTTTGATTTAGCTGTAATTGAACACCTAACACTAGAGATATTACAGCTACATTTACACTATGCTGATAGGTGTAATTATCCATACTTTTAATGTCTACTAAACTAATCATTACATTTTTCTTACTTATAATTTCGTCAATTATATCTCTGGCAATACTTCCTATAGATTCAAAATAGGCATGGTTTTCTTTCGCAAATTTTTTTTCGTTGAAATTTATATTATTTGAATATAAATTATATTTTTCAAAACTATAGAAGGTTTCTTTTATAGCTTTTATAGCATTTTGACGTAATTCAGGTTTTATAACATCCTCAATTATAATTTCACTATACTCATCACTAATGTATATAGAACAAATTCGTAAACGTTTAATTCGTATTAAAAAAATTTCGGTTAGTACAACACCTTCTCTTAATAAAATTCGTCCATCATTATCAAATATAGTTTTGGCCAAATAATTTCCTGGTTTTGCAAATTCAATTGGTACAAGCCGCATAAAATATCACACCCTCAACATAAATAATTAAGTCACTTAAATGTATTTTACACTATTTAGACTGAAAATTACACTATTAATTACAAATAGAATACATAAAATATATTTAAAACAAAAAATGTATTTTATAGTAAAAATATATACAATACTGTTTTAAATATGAAATAAATGTATTTATAAAAATAATACATTTATTGTATAAAATGGTATAATATTGATTATAACTAATTTTCATTTAATTAATTTGTAAAGTGGTGATATATTATGAAAAAATCAAGTCAAATACTAATAATTATATGCATCTTTGTAGCTTCGGTTATCAGTACATTAATTATTAACATCCAAGGTGATAATTATAAAATTAGCAAAAACCAGGATATTAAAAAGCAAGAGATTAAAGAGAATTCAACTACAAGTGAAAATTTAGAATACAAGGAGGCAAACATTGTAGCGGTAGGCGATATAATAGTTCATGAAGACCAGCTAAAAGCACAATTAAATGAGAATACGGGGGAATACAATTTTTATAATAATTTTAAATATGTAAAGTCACATATAATTTCGGCGGACATTGCTCTTGCAAATTTAGAAACTACATTAGCTGGAGAAAAGAATAAATATACAGGATATCCCACCTTTAATTCGCCTAGCAGCTTAGCAGATGCAATGGTAGACAGTGGCTTTGATATTTTGTCTATAGTTAATAATCATACTATAGATAGGGGTAGTGCGGGTGTTTTTAGCACTATGTCAGAGATTCAAAAGAGAAGCCTTAAAGAAATTGGAGCAAGGGAAAATGTAGATAAAAAGCCCTACCTAATACAAGATGTAAAAGGGATAAAAATGGGCTTTATAAGCTATAGTTATGAAACACCAAGAAAGGGAGCAAGTAAGACATTAAACGCAATAGAAATTCCTAGTGATGTTGTAAATCTATTAAATACTTTTAGTTATGAACATATTGATGAAGATCTAAATAAAATAAAAATACAAATTGATGAAATGAAAAGTGCGGGAGCTGAGGCAATTGTATTTTTCATTCATTGGGGAAATGAATACGAGAGAGTACCTAATGTTCATCAAAAGAGTATTGCAAGGGCACTATGTGATTATGGAGTAGATGTAATTTTAGGAAGTCATCCACATGTAGTTCAAACTATGGAATTTATAACTTCTGAAAAAACAGGTAAAAGATCCTTGGTTGTATACTCAATGGGTAATTTTATTTCCAATCAGCAATATGAAAGAACAAATAATAGATACACTGAGGATGGGGTTATTGTAAATATACAAATTAAGAAGAGTAAATTATCTAAGGATATCACAATAAGCGATGTTTCCTATATACCTACTTGGGTACACAGATATACTGATAATAATAAGTTCGTTTATGAAGTTTTACCCTTAACGGATGCACTAGCAAGCAAAGGTAAATATAATCTTAATGAGAGCCAATCGGCATGGAGAGCTGAAAATTCTGAGAAGAGTACCAGAATGCTAATGGGGGGCAGTAAGGAAATATTAGAGGCAGGCGCAAAAGAAGTTATGAATTAAATAGCGCATTTGTAATTGTATGTTAAGTTAATTGCGGTGGCGGGTTTATCATATTTGTTCACGTTTCTAAGTTATCTTAGGGTGAATTATAAATAAAAGTTAGAATAAGGTTGAATACTTGCAATTATAAACTATAATTAAGGGTGAGAATATCAATATAGCATAAAATCTTGAAATTTGTAATTGCTTAGAAATAAGCATATTTAATAGTATATAAAAATAAATGTAGTTGAAATTGATATTTTGAATAATTTTAATTGGGAGGAAATATAATGACTAGTTTAACACGAAATGATATTTGTTGGTGTGGCAGTGGTAAAAAATATAAAAAATGTCACATGGATCAGGATATATTTATAAGTAATATAGAACAAAAAGTAGGTTATAAAATACCTAGGGATATCATGAAAACAGAGGAACAAATAGATGGTATAAGAAAATGTTGTAAACTAACCCATGAGGTACTTGACATGGTTGGGGAGAAAATAAAAGTTGGAATAACTACAAATGAGATAAATACTTGGGTGCATGAGTATACTGTTGAGCATAATGCATATCCAGCACCACTGGGCTATGGTGGTTTCCCTAAGAGTGTATGTACGTCAATAAATGATGTAATATGCCATGGCATACCTGATGACACGGTTTTAAAAGATGGTGATATAGTTAATGTAGATGTGACTTGCATACTAGATGGCTATTATGGGGATGCCAATAGAATGTTTATAATAGGAGAAGGTTCTAAAGAAGCGATAGATTTAGTCCGTGTATCAAAGGAATGTTTAGAACTCGGCATGGAGCAGGTAAAACCTTACAATACTCTTGGAGATATAGGAAATGCCATTCAAGAGCATGCAGAGAGCCTTGGATATTCTGTAGTATATGATTATGGCGGACATGGAGTTGGGGTTGAGTTTCATGAAGAACCTTTTGTACCTCATATAGGCAAAAAGGGAGAAGGCATGATAATATTACCTAATATGACCTTTACCATTGAGCCAATGATCAATATTGGCGGTCCAGAAACTGATGTACTTGAAGATGATTGGACAGCGGTTACAGCAGATGGTTCATTATCATCTCAATGGGAACATACCATACTTGTTACTGAAACTGGATATGAAATACTAACATAATTCAGCATTACATATTAAAACACCTCCGTTATTGGAGGTGTTTTTAGTATATTTATGGGTGCTAAATTCGTTATATGAAAAAACATTTGCTAACAAATGTTTTTAGTAGCAAAGAAGAATATATGTTTGAGCGAGGCAGCGAGTTTATATTTTTTAGCGGAGTGAATGCATTAGTCGTATTGCAATACGCGTAATATATACTTTTTTTCTTTTTTATTCATGTAACAATATCATTGTAAATGTTGTTTTAGTATTGATATTTGACGTTATATAATAAAAAAAGATAAAGTACATAGTAATTTGGTATAATGATAGATAAGTACAAATTTTAAAGAGATTATAAAATATAGAAAAAAATAGAATGTTTTTATTTTAATTTATAATGAAATACAAGGAATATGTTATATGTTAGCTTAGTCCATTAGATGTATTTTTTGAATTAATGTAAATATTTAATTGATATTGAGGAAGTGATTGAAATGGAGATTATTAATAATAGGTACAGAGTAGTGAGATGTATAAAACAAAACAGAGTAGTTTCCAGTTATGCAGTTAATGACATAATAAAAAATTATGATACTATACAATTAAATATTCTTAATTCAGAATATTTGCAAAAGGGATTAATAGAATTCTATACCAAACAGTTTATGAGCTTAACTAACCTGACCTGTGAAAATATGATATCAGTGTATGATTTTGATTTAGTTAATCTTTTAGATAATAAAAAATTGAACGATAAAGTGTATTTTTATACAAATGAATACGTGCAAAATAACACTAGTATTTTGGATATTGCAGGGCACATGGGAAGTGAAGAATTATTAGATTTATTTATAGAGATTTGCCAGAGTATAAATTATATTCATTTAAAAGGTTTTATTTATGGAAATATTAATTTATCTAATATTATAGCTTCAAATACAGCTTTTAATAAAAAAATTTCTATTAAATTCAAAGATTTCGCAACAGTTGAACTTGAAAATCAGGAGTTCTGGAAGAATGAAAATAAGGTGGATTATTTTAAGGCACCAGAAATATTACGTGGGGAAATATGTAGTGTTTTTAGCGATATATATTCTCTGGGAATATTATTATTTGTTATGTATATGAAAAATAGAGATTATAACATCTCTGTTAATGATGAAATTAAATCTTTCGATGATGTAAAACTTGAAGAAATATTTAATAGTAATGAAGATTTCAATGTGAATTTTAAAAAGATTATTGAAAAAATGACTTATAGTGATGCAGACAAAAGATATAGATGTATTTCAGAACTAGTAATGGATATAAATACTATTTTTAATAAACAGTATGTACCACATAGAAAAGAAGAAATAGAAAAATTGAATTTCAATTTGAAAATGATAGGCAGAGATGAAGAAGTTAATAAAATTATGGACATTTACCAATCTATTAAAAATAAAAATAATTATAACTCTACTATTTTAATCCATGGAGAATCAGGTATTGGTAAAACTCGTTTTCTTGATTCGCTAAAATATCTTTTTTCTTTAAAAAAAGTAAATGTTTATAGCAGCTTTATTTTAGATGCATCTACTAAAGATAGTAATAAGGCTTTTATAGATATATTAAAGCAATTTATTTCTGAATGTCCAGGGGAAGTGTTAGAAAGATATGAGTCGGAATTAGTTAAATTTATACCTGAACTAGGTGGTAAAAAAAACATAGTTCCATCTGAACCATTAAGTGGTGATAAAGAAAAATTTAGACTTATACATTCAGCAACTGGATTTATAGAAGAGTGTATAAAAAGTAAGCCTATAGTTATAATTATTGATAATTTTCACTTAGCAGATGATTTTACTATAGAACTAATGGAATATCTTATAAGAAAAACATTATCCAATAAAAATATAATGGCCATATTATCCTATTGTGATGGAGAGTGTTTAGTAAATAAGAAATTTATAGAATTTACAAAAAATATAGCTCATAATAGTGGCGAAACAAATGTTTTTTTAAAAGAACTAGGTCAAAAAGAAGTAGGGAAGATGATTCAAAACATTTTATGTATGCCTAAGATACCCTATAAATTTGCAGATAGTATATACGAAAAGACAAAGGGAAATCCATTATTTGTGCAAGAAATTATAAAAAGTTTTTTTAATGAAAAGTATATTTATGTAGATAGTGAAGAGGGAAATTGGAGTAGGGATTATGAATATTCTAAATTCATAGTACCAACAGATATGCATGGTGTATTATTAAACCAAGTTAAAGAAATGGGAGAAATGAATTACAATATTTTAACAGTAATATCAATATTTAATAGTGCTGTGTCTTTAGAAGTAATTAAGAGCTTTATTAAAAATGATAATAATGATTTAGAGAAAGCTATCGAAGGGCTTATTTCCTCAGGAATATTATGTAAAAAAATAGAGGACAGAGGCTTTGTTTTTGATTTTTACAATAAATTTCTTAAAAGCCTTATGTATGAGAAAATCAGGTCTGATGATAGAAAGGTTATGCATAGGTTAGCCTCAGTAGCAATTGAAAGTCAATATAAAGAGGGTGGAACAGAATATGTTGACGAATTGATTTATCATTTAGAAAAATCGAATCAAGAGGGAAAAATTATTGATTATTGCATTGAAAATGCTGAAAAAATGAAACTTCTAAAAAACAGAAGTGATGCAATAAAGAATTTAACTAAAGCTGAATCTATATTAGACTATTCTTTTGATTCAATTAAAAACATAAAGCTTATTATGGATCTTGCCAATTTACACGAACAAGAAGGACATATTGATTTAGCTATAAAATACTATTTATCAATAGGAAAGTATAAGCAGCATGCAGCGCTATATAAATATATAATAGATAGCTTAATTAAAGTAGCAAAAGTATATTTAAATAAAAATGATATAGATAGTACTGTATATTATATTGAAGAAATTCAGGTTATGCTTTCCAAAGTAGATTATGTTTCAGGGATGCTCAGATGTGAAGGAATCCTAGCTGCTGTATATGACATAAAGCAGGATTATAAAAGCGTACAAACTATCTGCAACACTTGTTTAGAGCTTTGCACTGGGGAATATGAAGAACTGAAAACTAAATTTTACAACTATAAGGGCTTATATTATTTAAGAAGTGGTAGAGCTGACAAGGCATTGAAGATTTTTGAAGAAAATATAGAAGTATGTAATAGATATAATAATATTAGGGGGATAATAAAATCTTTAAATAGAATAGGGGTTATTTATGGGGATTATTATCAAGATGATAATAAAGCCATAAAATATTTTATAAAGATGAAGGATATCTGTGAAAAAAATAATATGAGCTCAGAGGTCGTACTTGCTTTGATAAACATAGGTGCTACATATTTTTCAATGGAACAGTATGAAATATCTTTACAGTATTTTATGGAGACACTAGAAACATGCAAAAAGTATGATGATGAATTCCATGTTTTTTATTGTTATAGTTCAATTTGTAGTGCAAATTTAAAATTGGGTTATTATGACAATGCATATAAATATTATAAACTTTGCCTTAAAGAACTAGATGATTATCCAAATCAAGGAAAAGAAATAGGTGAATTTTACTTAGGAGCTTCCCAGATTAACTATAAGTTTGGGGATTTGAATAAGGCCCAATTTTATATAAATAAGACATTAGATATATATGGTTATGATGAATGTATTTTTAAATGGAATGCACAGGTTTTAAATGAATATATAAAATTTCATTTAGAAGAAAATGATGAAAAACTAATTGAAAATCTCGGAAATATTATAACTATAGCAGGTAAAATAGCCTCATTGAGTAGCAGACTTAACATATTCTACGAGGTAGTAATTTATTTATATGAAAATGACAAACAAGAATATGCGCCTGTTTTTCTTAGTGAAATTAAAAAAATTGATATTGATTTAAAAGATAGTAGAGTTTACGTTAAAAAATTATATGTTGATGGGTTAATTGAAAAGAAGAAGAAGAATATTAAATTTTTCAATGAAGCCTTAGAATATTCGAAAAAATACAAAGAATTAGATATATATTGGAGAATATACACTTCAATGGGGGATTACTATTTTGATAAAAAAGATTATTTGTATGCAGTAATTTACTATTTTGAGGCTTGCGGTATATTAAAGGATATAATTCTTAATCTACCAGTAGAATATAGATTAACTTATGTTAACCTAAATAATGCATTGAGGCCTTTCAATAAATTTTTAATCATTAATAATTATTATAAGAGTAATAAAGATAGTTCAATGCTAGAATTTGAACCAGTTAATGTAAGTGATGAAGGTGGGTTATTGGATTTATTGGAGCAGGTAAATCATAAAGATATTTTAAAAAATAAAAACTTCATAAAGTCTATAAAAAAAATATATTCTTCTTCCCTTCAAGAAGATATTCATGACATAAGTGATGTGCTAGAAAATTTACAAGGGGATAATTCGAAAAACTTAGAGCTTATACTGGATTATTTATCCTATATAACCCTAGCAACAAGGGGAACTATTATTATAAATGATGATGACAAGGATAAAGAGTATAAAGTTATTGCATCTAGTGATAGAAGATATGAGTTGCCACAAGACCAAGAAGGATTATCTAAAATTCTAAGTGTGCAGACACCAGTTCTAGTAACGGACTATTCTCTAGAGAGAAATATAAATGGCCATATAAATAATATTCATAATAATTTAAAAGCTTTTATTTGTATTCCTATTGTTATGGAAAACACCAATGAAAAAGGGTTTATTAAAAATGAAAGAAGAAAAAACATGCAGGATGGTAAGCATGTAATTGGATATGTATATATAGAATCGCAAAGGGAATTAAATAATCTTAATAAGGATAGCATGAAAAAATGTATGGAGCTTAGCAAAGTTATAGGTATAATAATTGAAAAATACAAGTTTAAATTAAGTGCGTCTATTGATAAATTGACAGGAACTCTTACTAGAAAATATTTAGAGGAGGCCCTATGCGAACAAATTGAAGTATCCAGCCAAACAAGCAGTGAATTTTCTCTTATTATGTATGATTTAGATCATTTTAAATTAGTAAATGATAAGTTTGGACATCGCACAGGAGATTATGTATTAAAAAGGGTTTGTGATGTTGTTATGAGCAATTTAAGAGAAACGGATATTGTAGGTAGATATGGTGGCGAAGAGTTTATTGTCATTCTTCCAGGGACGGGTATTTGTGATGCCCAGCTTATAGCTGAAAAACTACGTCGCAAAATTGAAGAAGAAAAAATACTAGACAATAGGCGAGATGTGACAGTAAGCTTGGGGGTTGCCACCTACCCCCTTCATGGTGAGTGGCAAGAGGAATTAGTTGAGCGAGTTGATCAATCCCTATATGTGGCAAAGGAGCAAGGAAGAAATAGGTATGCTGTTTGGAACAGTGAATATTCCAAAAAGGCTAAAAGAACAGATAAACTTACTGGAATAATATCTGGAAATGCGATTCAAGATCATAGAAATGTACTTGCCATGATAGAATTAATTGAGCTTATAAATATAAAGGGCGAAAGAGAAGATAAAATATATAGCTTACTAGGGAGAATTATTGAAATCACAGAAGCACAAAAGGGCACTTTGTTTATTATGGACAATGAGGAAATTAAAGATAAATACTCAAGAAAGATTTTCAGAAATGAATGGATGGATATAGATGCCTATAATGAAAAAATAATAAAATTTGTAATTAATAGTAAACAGGGAGTATGCAAGATAGATTGGGATACAATAACTGAGTATGATACAGTTACAGGTGTTCCAAATTGGCAGTCGGTTATAGCTATCCCATTGATTCAAGATGATGTAGTAAAAGCAGTATTATACTTAACAGAATCAACGGTTACAAAAGAGTTTGGATTTGAGGACTTTAATTTTGTAAATACTTTGGGAAAGATAATAGTTCAAATACTATAGTATAGACAGAATAAAAATGAGGAAATATAGATATACGAAAGTATTCATGTTGTTAGTAGTATGGAATAAAGTGGTGTATAATGATTATTAAATGATAGTTGTCACCCAGGTGGCAAGTTTGGTATCGGTAGGCATCGTTCATGTGGCATATGGCAAGTTCAAGTTTTAGGAGATGAAACACATAATAAGTGTTTCATATTTTCAAAGGAAATATAAGGAGGAGAAAAAAATGAAGTTTACCATTGGCAATATATATCATGGCTTTAAATTAATCCAGGAGAAAAAAATAGAAGAGTTAAATTCAGTTACAAGAGTATTCGAACATGAAAAAAGTGGAGCTAGACTAATGCATTTAGAAAATGATGATGATAACAAAGTGTTTTCTATTGGATTTAGAACCCCACCCAAAAATAGTAATGGACTTCCACATATTCTTGAGCATTCAGTACTTTGTGGATCAAGAAAATTTCCAACAAAGGAACCCTTTGTTGAACTCATAAAGGGTTCTTTAAATACATTTTTAAATGCTATGACTTTTTCTGACAAAACAATATATCCTCTAGCTAGTAAAAATGAGAAAGATTTTTTTAACCTTATGGATGTATATTTAGATGCAGTTTTTTATCCTAATATTTATTCTAAACGGGAAATATTAATGCAAGAGGGCTGGCATTATGAATTAGAAAAAAAGGAAGATAAACTAACTTATAAAGGTGTAGTTTATAATGAAATGAAGGGTGCTTTTTCGTCTCCTGAGGGGTGCCTTATGCGTAAGGTTCAAGAATCCCTATTTCCAGAAACCTCTTATGGTGTAGAATCCGGTGGAGATCCAGAGTTTATACCAGATTTGACTCATGAGGAGTTTTTAGAGTTTCATAAAAAATATTATCATCCTTCAAATAGTTATATATTCCTATATGGAGATGGAGATATTGATAAAGAGCTACAATTTATTAGTGAAAAATATTTAAATGATTTTGATAAAATTTACGTAGATTCAGCTATTGACCTTCAAAAACCGTTTAGCAGTATGAAAGAACTCAAAATAGAATATCCTATTTCATCAGATGATGATGAGAAAGACAAAAGCTTCTTGAGTATGAACTTTGTATGCGGGGATAATATTAGTAAGCCAGAACATCATTTGGCTTTTGAAATTTTAGAATATTTATTGCTAGAAAGTGCAGCAGCACCTTTGAAAAGAGCGCTTGTAGAAGCAGACCTTGGAAAAGATGTATTTGGAAGCTTTGATAATAGCATCTTGCAACCAATGTTTAGTATAGTAGTAAAAAACTCTAATGAAAGCCAAAAAGAAAAATTCAAGGAAGTTGTGTTTACAACACTAAAGAATTTAGTTAAAGAAGGCTTAGATAAAAAGCTAATAGAAGCATGTATAAATATTACGGAATTTAAGTTAAGGGAAGCTGATTTAGGAGGTTTTCCAAAAGGATTATTCTATTATATAACTAGTATGGACAGTTGGCTTTATGATAAAGATCCAACTATGCATTTAGAATATGAAAATTATTTAAGCAAAATAAAAGCTGCATTAACAACTAATTATTTTGAAAAACTTATAGAGGAGTACCTAATAAATAATGCACATAGTTCATTTGTTATTTTGAATGGTAAAAAGGGCCTAGCAGAGCAAAAGACAAGGGCAGTAGAAGAAAAGCTAGCTAAGTATAAGGCGAGTCTTTCAGAAAAACAAATAGATGAAATAATAAAAGGGACGAAAGCTCTTAAAGAGAGACAAATGACACCAGATACTGTGGAAGTACTTGAAACCATACCACTACTTGAACTTTCAGATATTGAAGTTCCGGTAGAACACTTACCTTTAAAGGAAATGGATGAGAAGGGAGTAAAGGTATTATCTCATAATATATTTACTAATAAAATAGCCTATATAAATGTGTTATTTGATGCTAAAAAAGTGGATATTAAGTTATTACCTTATGTAACCTTGCTATCAACTCTTTTAGGAAGAGTAAGTACTCAGAATACTAATTATTCCGATTTATCTAATGAAATTAATATCCATACAGGTGGAATTCATTTTACAACGGAGATATATGGAGATAATAAGAATTTTGAAAAATACAGTCCAAAGCTCGTAGTAAAAACTAAAGCATTAGTTCCAAAACTTCCTAAACTATTTGATCTTATGGCAGAGATAATTAATACCACTGTATTTGATGATAAGAAGCGTTTGAAGGAACTAGTACAGCAACTAAAATCAAGGCAAGAAATGAAAATCCTTGATAGAGGGCATATGGCAGCAGCTGGAAGACTCACTTCCTACTTTTCTCCAGCTTCAGCTTATATAGAAAAAACTTCAGGAATATCTTTTTATGAATTTATAAGTGAAATCGAAAGAGACTTTGATAATAGAGCCGAAGAAATCATTGAAAACTTAAAAAAGGTATCAAAGCTTATATTTAACAAGAACAATCTTATGATAAGTGTTACAGGAGAAGATGATGTATATACTGCTTTCGCTGTGGAATTACCTAAGATTATAAGCATATTGGGAGAAGAAAAATTGCCAGATGCAGAGTATAATTTTGATCTTAATAAAAACAATGAAGGATTATTATCTTCATCAGATGTTCAGTATGTAGCTAAAGGCTATAACTTCATTAAGCAGGGTTATTCTTATTCAGGTAAGATGTTAGTGCTTAAAACTATAGCAAGTTTAGACTATTTATGGAATAGAGTACGTGTGCAAGGTGGAGCCTATGGTGGTTTTGCAAACTTAGCTAGGAGTGGTAACATAGTCTTTGTATCTTATAGAGATCCTAATGTGAAAGAGACATTAGCGGCTTATGATGGAATATGTGACTATATAGGAAGTTTTGAAGCTTCAGAAAGGGAAATGACCAAATATATTATAGGAACAATAAGTGAGCTTGATTCACCTTTATCACCTTCTATGAAGGGTGAGCGGGCTACAGCATATTATATAAGAGGTATTACTGAGTCACAAAGACAAATGGAAAGAGATGAGGTATTAAGCACAAAGGCAGAGGATATTAAGTCTTTTAAATCACTATTAGATGACATTATAAAAGAAAATTGTTTTTGCGTACTGGGAAATGAGACAAAACTTAAAGAGAGTAAAGACATATTCACCAGTTTAGTAAATGTATTTAAATAATAAAAAGGTGCCCTGGGGCGCCTTTTTTGCAATGTGTCACCAACTGGAGTAATAGTTTAATGTAAAGGAGGATGTGTATGGCTATTAAGGCGCTTTTCACATACAACTATGGTAGGGAGAAAATTAAAGATATAGAATCTTTTGGCTATGATATAAAAGTAGTCAAAGAGGAAGATTTAATTTACAGTGATGAACTTTCCAATGTAGAAGTTTTAATTTGTTATGATCCATTTAAAACCTTAGACATAGAAAAAATGAAAAACCTAAAATGGGTTCAATTATCTAGCATAGGAATTGATCAACTGCCGGTGGAGTATGTTAAAGATACTTCTATCATAATTAGTAACAATAAAGGTGGCTACAGTATACCTATGGGGGAATGGATTGTATTAAAAACCCTAGAGCTTTTTAAAAATAGTAAGAAGCTATACGAAAATCAAACTAATAGAAAATGGAAAATAGATACAAGCATTATGGAGTTATACGGTAAAACTATAGGGTTTATAGGAACAGGTAGTATAGCAATGGAAGCAGCTAAAAGATTCCAAGGATTTGGTGTAAATCTAGTGGGTGTAAATACAAATGGTAGAGATATTCAATATTTCAATAAATGTTATGCTATGCGCGAGCTTGACGAAATGCTTAAATTATGTGATGTAGTTGTGGGTACTATACCCTATACAAAAACTACCCATCATTTAATTAATGAAGATAGATTTATTG
The DNA here is from genome assembly GCF_018861315.1 of Clostridium bowmanii. Classification (GTDB taxonomy): domain Bacteria; phylum Bacillota; class Clostridia; order Clostridiales; family Clostridiaceae; genus Clostridium_AD; species Clostridium_AD bowmanii. Next base: position 100,602 of record NZ_JAHLDL010000014.1, read on the forward strand.
AAATGAAACCAGGGTCTTTTTTCATAAATGTAGCTAGAGGTAGTATTGTGGATGAAGTTTCTCTAATTAAAAACTTGAAAAGTGGTAAACTAGCAGGGGCTGCTTTAGATGTGTTTGAACAAGAGCCTTTAAAAGAGCATAACCCATTATGGGATCTAAATAATGTTATACTAACTTCTCATAGTTCATGGATCTCAGAGATGAGAAATGAGAGAAGGTTTGATCTTATCTATAGTAATATGAAAAAATATGTACAAGGTGAAGAGTTAATAAATGTAGTAAATTTAAAAAAAGGGTACTAAAATATTACGTGGGACTAGTGGCATTTATTTGAAACTTGCCACGTGGGTGGAACCAGAAGGAGGAAGTTATGAAAGCAGAAATATTAGCAGTAGGAACGGAAATATTATTAGGTGATATAGTAAATACGAATTCACAATATCTTGCTAAGAGACTTGCGGATTTAGGCATATCAGTTTATCATCAGTCAGTAGTTGGAGACAATCCACAAAGGTTATTGGAGGCATACAGACTAGCTTTTAGTAGAGCTGACTTAGTTATAGCTACTGGGGGACTTGGACCTACAAAGGATGATTTAACAAAGGAAGTAGCTTTTGAGTATTTTGGGAAACAAAGTGTAGTTCATAAGCCCTCTTTAGAAATTATTGAAAATTATTTTAAATTTATGAATAGACCAATGGTTAAAAGTAATGTTAAACAGGCATATTTTCCAGTAGATGCAGTGATTCTTCCTAATAATAACGGTACAGCACCAGGATGCATAATTGAGGAAAATGGAAAAATGGTTGCACTTTTACCTGGACCACCTAGAGAAATGAAGCCTATGTTTGAGGAGACTGTAGTTCCTTATCTTCAAAAGTATCAGCAGGGTGTACTAGTTTCAAAGGTGCTTAGAGTTATTGGAGTAGGAGAGAGCAGTGCTGAAGAATTGATTGAAGATATATTAGATAATCAAAGCAATCCAACTGTAGCACCTTATGCTAAAGATGGAGAAATGATTTTTAGAATAACAGCAAAGGCCAATACGCAGGAGCAAGGGGTAAAGCTCATGGAGCCTATGGAAGCCATAATACGGAGTAGACTAGGCAGTAATATTTATGGAGAAGGGGATACAACCTTAGAAAATGTACTTGGAGGGATGCTTATAGATAAAAAGCTAACCATATCCACTGCTGAATCCTGTACAGGAGGTATGGTTGCAACAAAGCTTATAAATTACCCAGGAATATCTTCTGTGTTTATGGATGGAGCCGTGACCTATAGCAATGAAGCTAAAATGAGTAGACTAGGAGTTTCCAAAGAAACCTTAGATAAGTATGGTGCAGTAAGTAGTGAGGTGGCGGCAGAGATGGCACAAGGTATAGCAAAAACTGCAGGCACTGATATTGGGATTTCTACCACAGGAATTGCAGGCCCAGATGGTGGAAGCGACGAAAAACCAGTAGGACTTGTGTATGTAGGTCTATATATGAAGGATGAAGTTAAAACAAAAATGTTTAAATTATCTGGTGATAGGCAGAAAATAAGAGAAAGAGCAACTATGCAGCTTTTAGATTGGGTTAGAAGAGAACTATTATAAATTACAATTGTAAGCTATATTGGCTGCTACTCACATGTTAATGAAAGGCACATATCAAAATTGATATGTGCCTTAAATAATAACTAAACTAATTTAGTTTAGTTATATATGTTACTTCTATGAATTTATAAGTTTTATCTAGTAGTAACGGGTGGAACAAAAACTCTTGCTGCCATTTCTGTATCTAGGAGATAAAGACTTGTAGGGTCAGTTTTAATTCTTTGGAGTCTTTTTATTATGCGACTAAAGTTAGCTTCTTCCTCTACTTGCTCATCAATAAACCATTTAAGTAAGCTTATTGTAGCATGTTCTCTCTCCTGCGTAGCAATATCAGTAAGATTATAGATTTTGCTAGTTACAATTTTTTCATGAGCATAGGATATTTCAAAAGCATCAAGAAGTGATTTATAATCATTTTGAGGGTCTGGCATGCCTTCTAATACTATCCTTCCATTCATTTCATTTACATAATTATAAAATTTCATAGCATGAAATTTTTCTTCTTCAGCTTGAACTTTGAAGAAATTAGCAAAGCCATCAAAATCCTCTGCGGCACAGTAAGCAGCCATAGCTAAATAAAGGTGTGCAGAATAAAATTCGAAGTTTATTTGCTTGTTTATTTCATAGAGTAATTTTTCGCTTATCATAATAATCCTCCTCGTGTTCCTTTTGGCACAAAATAATAATTATGCCCTTTAAAACGTGTATTTTAAATAGTATATAATACTGTTTGGTATTAATAATTATTTCTAATTAATTATTAATATTAAAGAATAACTTTATTATACACCTAATAAATTACACTGTATATATTATTAGCAAATGTTCAAAATATATTAATATATTTCTTTTAGAAGGAAAATTTAAGGAAGCAATCTTTCTAAATTTATAATCCCAGCACCTTGCATATATTTTGGAGAATTTATTAAACTGGAGGAGACCTTTAGTAAGGCCAGAGTATCTTTGAAAGATAAATTATTATTGTTTTCATAGAGTAGAGCGCATATTCCACTTATAAAAGCAGCTGAACATGAAGTTCCTGTGTAGGTGGTATAGAGATTAGTGATATGAGCAGGGTAAAGCTTCATACCGCTTTTTTCAGAAACAAATTTTGTGTCTGATATCAAAGAACAAATATCAACACAGGCAGAAATTAAATTTGGCTTATCCTGTTTTTTAAAAGGACCACAGGAAGAATAGTCATATATTTTTGGAATCCCTATACTATCATAGCCACCTACAGTTATACAATTACTAAGGGTTGCTATGCCTCTTATGGAACTTTTAATATTTTTATTACTTCCACTAGGTAGGATTACTACCAGGCCCTTTGAAATTGCAACGTCAAAGAGTTTTGAAAACAATGAAAGAACGAATTCATCAGTTTCCATAGTTTCAAAAGGAAGGAGAAGAATCTTAATATTAAAGTCAGTGCACTCGTTAATTAAAGTATCTATTGAAAATAAAATATCAGATATAAAGCCCTTTCCTAATTTATTAAAGGCCTTAATCATATAAATATGGCTAGAACTCGCAACCCCTTTGTACATACCTTTTGATCCATAGCCACTCCCACAAATTAATCCACTCATAAAGGTGCCATGACCATTATCATCATAAGGATAGATTGAATTGTTAACAACATCCACAAATTTTTTAATCTTATTTACAGGATTCAATAAATCAGAATGCGGATACACACCACTATCAACTATTCCAATGCCAATGCCCTTTCCAGTGAGGTCATAGTTAGTTTGAAAGGATATACCATTAGAGGCCAAGATGCTATTACCACATAAATATGCATAACAATCAAAAGCTATATACGATACCTGTGGATATTCTAGTAATCTATCAATAGCAACAGAGGTTAAAATAGCACAAATACAGTTTACTCCTGGAATATGCCTTAGAATATCACATTTTAAGGATTTAATCTTATCTATGGTTTTGCTTTCAAGGGATTTGCAGTATATTATTACCCTATAGTTTTCATATAGGTTACTTATCAAAGCATGTCTCAAACTGGGATCTAATTTGTTTTTAAAGGAAAACATGTATGCCCCCTAATGTATTGTTACATTATTATAGTATATGTATCTTTTTAAAATATGTTAACAATATTTATGAATTGAAGATAATAAGTAATTTAGAAGGGCATGATTTAACAAAAAAGTATATATTACTAAAATAAAATTCAGCAATATATACTTTTTTAAGGGTTTCAATAATAAGAATTATAATTCTTATTATTCATATTCTATTAGTGAAAACATATCCTTGCACATGCTAAAGAAAGCATTAGCAATAGGGGTTAGGGTGCGTTTTGAGTTGATAATCAAATACAGATTTCTTTTTAATAGTAAATCTGTAATTTTACTAATCTTTATTTTACTACTATCAATATAATCAAAAGATATTTTCTCGGAAATAATAGATACTCCTGTTCCTAGTTTTACAAATTGAAGAAGGTTGTCCAACGTGTTCACTTCACAAAATACGTTTAACAAATCGGGATTTATACCTTTTGATTCAAGCGCTGCATCAAGGGTATTTCTAGTTGCTGAATTTTTCTCTCTGATTATAAATTTGTATTTCAATAAATCCTTTAAAGTTATTTCATCAGGAACATTCATATCAGTACTAGATATTAAAACTAAATTATCTTCCGTAAGTTTATAACTTTTAATTTTACAATTTTTTATTGTGGTGCCAACTATTGCAATTTCGCAGTGAAGATCTAAAATTTCTTTTATTATATTTCCAGAACTTTGTTCCGTAATATTAAAACGAACATCTGGGTAAAGATGGCTGAAATTTTTTATAAGGTCTGGAACTAATGAGTTACATGGAGTAGTGCTAGCTGATAAATTTAAATTTCCAGATATTACAGTATTAAAATTAGAAATATTAGAAATAGCATTATTACGGGTATTTACTATATTAATTGCATATTCTAAAAAAGATTTACCGGCAGGTGTTAAGTAAACTTCTTTAGAAGTTCTGTCAAAAAGTTGAACATTTAATTCTCTTTCTAAACTAGCTATGTGAGAACTTATTGTGGGTTGAGATAAAAAAATTGTACTAGCAGCTCTCGAGAAACTTTTAAACCTGGCTACACTAATGAAAGCTTCAATCTGTTTGAAATCCATAAGGGTCCTCCTTGCATATTCAATATATATAAATATTAGTTCTTTTTAAAGTTTAACATGAATGATTTTCATCTATAATTATGGGGGTATTTATAGTTAATTTCAATAGGCAAGTTAAAAAAATAACACTGATAAAAAATAGAAAGAGCTTATTACCCTTTCCACTTAAATACTACTATACCTGCAATCATTATGCCAATGCCTATAAACTTAGATAAGGCGAACTTAATTTGATCAGCACCAAACATTCCAAAGCTATCAATTATACTAGCTGTTAAAAGTTGTGCAACTAATATTGTTGCAATGGAGTAAGTTGGTCCTAGGTTTGTTATACCCTGCATAACAGAAAATATAATTATAGAACCTAGGACACCTCCTAGTAAATATAACTTATTTACATCTTTTATAGCTTTAAAATTACCATTACCAACTACAAGGAGTATTATTAAGGTGAGAATTAATGCAGTTCCTTGAACGAAAGCATTAGTTTCCCAAAGCCCAATTTTTTCACTAACCCTTGTATTAAAAACCCCTTGAAAACTCATACAGATGCCTGCAATTATAGAAAATATTAACCCCAATTACAATCACACTCCTCTAGGTTAGTTTACCCAGAATGTGATGTAATATTAAAAAAATAGTTATAAGATATTAAGTAATGATGATTTAATATCCATTATCTTGCCTTTCATGATTAATGTTGTTTTTATATAAATATGCATTTTCAATATCTTCTTTGGAAAATCCTAAATTTTCACCTAAGCACAAGAAATTCTGAAAAATGTTAAGATAGTTGTCCAATGAAGAACAAATTACAAAGTCTGAAATATTTATATATAAATCTAAAAATTGCTCGGATAATTCACCATCAATGTGTTTTACATTTAAAGTAATATCTTCGAAGCTTTTTTCTAAGCCAATGCTTAAAATAAAATGTATACAATCTACATACTCCTCAAGAATTACATCATTACTTGAGGGCTGTTTTGTACTCCAAAATTTAAAACAACGAGTTTCGTTTGCTAGTTCGCCCAGTTCTACTTGAAGAGATAGTACTTTTTTCCGTAATAACGGAATTCCAGCAAGGGAATGTTCTGATTCAATTCGTTTATCTAAAGCATCTTGCATTTCAAACAATTTTTGTAAGTTCATTTTTAGACCGCCTTTTCATTGGATTATGCATTTTCATTTTACAAAGTGTATTTTTTAACTACCATTTCATCATTATTATTTATAGGCTTCCATAATTCGATAGAACTAACCCTTATAGTTTTTGGGAAACTTTCATCCTTAGCTAGATGGCAAGCGGCTAAATATTCACTATCAGACCATTCTCTATCAGCAAAATTAGTATTAGCTAGTGAAATATGTAAATTCCAATTTTCAATATGTTCCCTTACCACAAATCCTTGTGAATTTAAAATAGAGTTTATGTTTTTAGATAATTCATACACCGTACCTTTATTTTGAATATTTAAGTTTACAGATTTATATGGAGGATCAAAACAAATTACACCATTTAATTCAACTTCAAACTCAGCATAGTCTAAAAGGATATCATTTAAAGAAACATTCAAATTCTCAAGGTCTGGATCAGTTATTATTTCTAGAGTTATATGAAGTTTAGGTAAATCTGTAGTAGGGCTATATAGACTATACTTTTCACAAATTGACTTTTGAAATAATTCTATATATTTGTAGGAAACTTTATCAAATAATCCAACTAAGTAGTAAATCATTTTTATCACCCTTAAATTTATAACATATTTTATGGATTCTAGTATTCTCTTAGATTGTAAGTTTTAACTACCATTTCTTTTTTATTACTAACCTGTTTCCATAATTCAAACCTAGTAACCTTTGCAAATTTAAAAAAATCATCCTTATCTAAAGTAGAATCAATACAAATTGATCCTCCATTATATGATTTTTTAATGATGTGATTGGCATTAGCCAGTAAAATACGTAAATCAATATTGTCGTCTTCACTTTTAACATTGAACCCATGTAAATCTAAGGTATCTGTAATAGTTCTTGCTAAACGATAAATATACCCTTTATCTTCAATCTTAAGATTAACTTGACTAAAATTTTCACTTAAATTAATAGCATTATTTATGTTAACCTTGAAATTTTTATAAGGAACCATGATTTTAGAAATAACCACATCTAATTTTTCTAAATCCGGGTTAGTTATAGAACTTATACATATATAAAGATTAGGGGAACTTTTGTATAGTTTATATTTTCTACAAATATCTCTTTGTATATTTTGTATTATAGTATTAGATCCGTCATCAAATAAAGCAACTAAAAAATATTTCATATTCTTCCTCCGAATAAAATTAATAACCAAGAATGGTTAACATTATTTTGATTAAATTATAACTATATTATAACATAATTTTTGAGTTTTGTATTTTCTATGTAAATTTATGTATAAGCATTTTTAGCATAATTAATATCATTTAAGTTAATAATAATTTTGTAATAAATTTAAGGAGGTGCTTTTCACATGGAACATAATGATAGTATAGGTTGTACAGTAGATGAATGCAAATTCCATTGTCATGATGATAACTATTGTACTTTAAACAAAATCGAAGTTATAAAACATGAAAGTGTTGCTAAAACACCAGAATGCACAGATTGCGCAAGTTTTAAAATGTCATAATAATATAAAAACCACCTGCTTTTTTAGCGGGTGGTTTTTATATTCTATATTTATTTTATAACTATTATTTCATATAACTCTAATACCCCCATTGCCTTTCTCTGCGTAAAATAACATACATACTTAATAAATTACTTTAGCCTAATAATCCGCTGGCTGTTAACCCTATCAATATTAACAAAAAAACAAAAATGAAAAAATACCATTTTACATTTTCAAAATAAATGTTAGAATATAATCTAGGTATGGTATAATATATGCGTATATAAAAATAAAAATAATTTAATATATAAGATATAGTGAGGATGATACAAATATGGATAGATTGGTTATTAACGGAGGTCAACCCCTACTTGGTCAAGTAGAAATAAGCGGTGCAAAAAATGCAGCAGTAGCAATTTTACCAATAGCAATAATTGCAAGTAAGGGTAGATGTATAATTGAAAATATTCCAGATATAGAAGATGTAAACTGTATCGAAAGAATATTGGAGAGTTTAGGTTGTAAAATTAAAAGAGAAAAAGATTCAGTTTCTATAGATAGTACAAACATAAATAGCATGGATGCTAATTCAGAAGATGTAAGAGCAATGAGAGCATCATATTATTTGATTGGTGCTCTTTTAGCTAGATTTAAAAGAGCTAAGGTAGACCTTCCAGGGGGATGTCCTATAGGGGTAAGACCTATAGATCAACATATAAAAGGGTTTGAGGCACTTGGAGCAACTGTAACTATTGAGAATGGTGCTGTAAATGTTGAGGCAGATAGACTAATTGGAACTAGCATTTATTTTGATGTAGTCAGTGTTGGTGCAACAATAAATGTGATGGCTGCTGCAACACTTGCAGAAGGTACAACTATTTTAGAAAATTCTGCGAAAGAACCTCATGTAGTTGACGTAGCTAACTTCTTAAACTCTATGGGAGCTAATGTTAAAGGCGCAGGTACTGATGTTATAAGGATTATAGGTGTAAAAGAATTAACAGGATGTACTTATAGTGTAATTCCAGATCAAATTGAGGCGGGTACCTTTATGATAGCAGCTGCTGCTTGTGGTGGAGAAGTAACTGTAAATAATGTTATCCCAAAACATCTTGAATCAATTTCTGCAAAACTTATGGAAATGGGAGCAGAAGTACATGAAGGTGGAGACAGTGTTACGGTTAAAGCTAGTGGAAGACTTAAGGCTGTAAATATTAAGACCTTGCCTTACCCTGGATTTCCAACGGATGTACAACAACCGATGAATACATTGTTATGTGTTTCGGAGGGCAGAAGCATAATAAATGAAAGCATCTGGGAAGCTAGATTTAAACATGTGGATGAATTAAAAAAAATGGGGGCTTCCATAAAAGTTGAAGGAAGTGTTGCTACAGTAGATGGTGTCGATAAACTTATTGGAGCTGTGGTAATAGCATCAGATTTAAGAGCTGGAGCAGCATTAGTTATTGCCGGGCTTATAGCAGAAGGTACTACTGAAATTTTAGGCATAGAACATATTGATAGAGGATATCCAAATATTGAAGAAAAGTTCAGGAGTATAGGTGCAGATATAAGTAGAGTTAAGGCATAACAATTTAAAATTAAAGGAGACAATTATGATTTTTTGTCCATTATATAGTGGGAGTAGTGGAAATAGCGTATTTGTAGCTTCACAAGACACAAAAATTTTAGTGGATGTTGGTATGCCAGGGAAAAGTATTGAAAGTGCGCTTAAACATATTAATCAAAATCCTAATGATATTGATGGTATTTTTATTACTCACGAGCATTCTGATCACATAAAAGGTGCGGGAATTGTTTCTAGAAGATATAACATACCAATATATGCAAATGAAGACACTTGGAAAGCTATGGAAAGTAAAATAGGCAATATAAAGGAACATAATATAAAAATTATTAATAGTAATTTTGTGGATATAAATGATATGCATATAGTAAACTATAATATATCACATGATGCTGCAGCACCTATAGGATATGCTTTTTATAGTGGAAACAAGAAGGCTTGCATAGCTACAGATTTAGGCTATTTTTCTGATGAAGTAAAGAATATAATAAAAGATGCAGATGTAATACTACTGGAGAGTAATCATGATGTTGAAATGGTGAAGTTTGGGCCATATCCTTATCCTTTAAAAAGAAGAATATTAAGTGATGTGGGTCATTTATCAAACGATGCATGTGGGAAAGCAATAGTAGATATAATTAATGATAAGCAAAAGCATATTATTCTAGGTCATTTAAGTAAAACAAATAATTTCCCTGATTTAGCCTATCAGACAGTAATTAATATACTTAAAGATAATTATATTGAAATCGGTAGGGACATTTCTTTGAATTTAGCTAGAAGGGACATGCCAAGTGATGTAATTGATTTTTAAAGGAGAGGTCAAATATGAAAAAAGCAATAAAAATATTATTATGTTCATTGCTAATTATTTCAACGGTATCATTTTTTGGGTGTGAAAAAAAAGATCAAAAGAGTGTTACAAATAAAGAAAAACTTGAAAATCTAACACTTCCCCTAGAAAAAGATGACTTCATCCAAGTAGGCATTTATTTTGATGGTACTAAAGATGGTTCTAATGCACAAGTAGTTAAAGAAGAGAGAATTATTAATAAAGAAGAGCTTATTGGGGAAATTATTATGCAAGAACTTATAAAAGGACCTAGTATAAAAAGTGGGCTAAAACCAATACTATCTAAAGAAACTAGGCTATTAAGTTTCTCTATTAAAGACAGTATTGCCTATGTTAATTTAAGTAAAGAAGCAAAAATAACTATGTCAGTTGCAAAAGAAAAAAGCTGCTTAGAAGGTATAGCTACGTCACTTACTCAATTGCCATCTGTAGAAAAAGTTAAAATAACAATGGAAAATAAGGATGTAGATACTTTAGGTGGAAACTTTAATATATCCAAGCCCTTTAATAAAGGGGAAATAGTATCTATCAAAAAATAGGGATTTAGCTTTAAAAAGTGCTAAAAATGCATTTTATTTAAGAGTTTTAAACATAAATGTTGAAAATTAATGAAATATTTATTATAATAACGTTATATAACAAAATACATTATCATTCGAAGGAGACTAGAGCATGAGTTTATATAAAGAGTGGACAGATATGGTGGTTGACTATGTTAAACGTAGAGGAGAGCCTGCATTTTGGCAAGAATACGGGGAAGTAGAAAAACGCATATACACTAAATTATTATCAAACCATAAAGACGAAGTTAAGGGTACCATAGAAGAACTTGCAAAACATTTTGATGTATCTACAATTTATTTTATGGGATTTACTGATGGAATAAACGACAGTCTTTTAGAAACTATAGTACTAGAAGAAACTGAGGCAGGTACTGAGGTAGACTTTAAGATAGACTATGAAAAACTTTATTTTAATATGCTAGACGCAAAAGCAGATTATCTGTATGAGCTTCCTCAATGGGAAGGGATTTTTTCTAAAGAAAAAAGAAAAGAAATTCAAAAAACTTATAAAGATTCAAAAACAGTAGTTAATACTGAGAAGATTGGAAGAAATGACTTATGTCCTTGCGGAAGTGGAAAAAAATATAAAAAATGTTGTGGGAAATAGAGTTTGTTGTAATCATAACTATTTAGCCACTATTTTAAGCAACCTTCATGATAGAAGTAAATTAAAATTATTTTAATAGTTGAATGATTACAAACAAGTTATAAAAAGTAAAACCTTACACTCTTTGTGTAAGGTTTTACTTTTTTTGTAATATAATAAATCAAGAGAGCAAAATACATAAAAAGTATATTGACCAAGGTGGTCAATAATGATATAATAACATTATTGAAATACTATAATAACATTTAAACAATAATAAACTAGGAAGTGTGGTGAAATTATGTTTTCAAAGTTTTTAAATTTAAAGACCGAAAAGCAAGAGAGAATATTACAGGCAGCAATAAAAGAATTTGCAGATAAAGGCTTTGAAAGTGCATCCACAAATGAGATTGTAAAAGAAGCTGGGATATCAAAGGGAATTTTATTTCATTATTTTCAAAACAAGAAAAAGCTATTTTTATTTGTGTTTGATTACTGCGTGGAAGTTTGTATGGATGAGTTTTTTGAAAAAGTTGATGAAAAACAAAGTGATATTTTTGAGAAATTACGTCAAATAGCATCATTTAAACTGGAGCTCTTGAACAAATATCCTAGTATTTTTAAATTTATTGAAAGTGCCATAGGTGAGGAATGTAGTGAGGTAAAAAGTGAAATAGAAGAAAGAAAGAAAGAACTTGCTGAGAGTAACTATAGTAAAGTATTTAATAATATTGATAAAACAAAATTTCGTGAGGGTGTTGATGTAAATAGGGCCATCAATATTATAATGTGGACACTTGACGGGTTTGGAACAAGCGAACTTAAAAAGGCAAAAGCATCTGCAGCTAAACAGATGGACTATGAAAAAGTTTTTCATGAGATGGATAGTTATATAGATATATTTAAAAATAGCTTTTATAAATAGTAATAAAGCTTCCAAAAACACCTTTAAGTGAGTACAAAAAAATTACATGGGAGGTTAAAAAATGAATGTTATTGAAATTAAGAATTTGACCAAAAGTTATGGTAAGGCAAGAGGAATTACAGATGTGAGTTTTAATGTGAAACAAGGAGAGATTTTTGGGTTTATTGGACCTAATGGTGCTGGAAAATCAACAACAATAAGAACACTATTATCACTAATTTATCCCACCAGTGGTAGTGCTATGATTTTTGGAATGGACTGTGTAAAATATGGTCCTAAGATAAAGGAGAAAATAGGATATTTACCTTCAGAGGTTTTCTATTATGACAATATGAAAGTTATAGACCTTCTAAAGTATTCAGCAAGTTTCTACAAGAAAGATTGTAGCAAGAGAATTACAGAACTATCTGAGATAATGGATCTTGATCTTAATAAGAAAATCGATGATTTATCATATGGTAATAAAAAGAAGGTTGGCATTGTCCAAGGACTGCTTCATTCACCTAAACTTATTATACTTGATGAGCCTACAAGTGGACTTGACCCACTTATGCAACAAAAGTTTTTTGATCTTCTGGAGGAGGAGAATAGAAAAGGTGCGACCATTTTACTTTCTTCTCATATTTTAAGTGAGGTCCAGAGGTTATGTGATCGTGTTGCCATTATTAAAGAGGGTAAAATCATAAAGGTTGAAAAAATTAGTACTCTACAAGAAAGTAACCATAAAAAATTTAAAATTGAAGTTAAATCAAAAATAGAAGATAATTACTTTAACATAAGTGGGGTAAGCGCTTTGGAAATAAAAGGTAATATAATAAGCTTTTTATTTAGAGGCAATATTAATTTTATTATGAAAAAAATTTCGGAAATAGAAATCAATAATCTTTGGATTGAAGAGCCAGATCTTGAAGAGATTTTTATGCATTACTATGAAAAGGAGGACTAAGAGCTATGAATATGTATCTACACGAACTTAAGGCTTATAGAAAATCAACCATCATATGGACGTGTTCCTTAGTTGCGCTAGTTGTGGTTTTCTTATCAATGTATCCTGCTTTTTCAAAGGAAGCAGAAGCATTTAAAAAGTTAATGGAAGGATTTCCAGAGCCAGTAAGAAAAGCATTTGGACTATCTGTAGAGAGTATGTCCTCTATTTTAGGCTTTTACTCCTATATATTTTTATATTTAACACTTTGTGGTGCAATTCAAGCTATGAACCTAGGAACCTCACTTGTATCAAAGGAAGTGCAGGGCAAAACAGCAGATTTTCTTTTAACGAAACCAGTTACTCGTAGGAATATTATGACATCAAAGCTAATAGCTGCATTAACATGCCTAGTAATTACAAATGTAGTCTACCTAGTGGTTGCTAGTTTTATGGCTTCTATTGTAAAAACAGGTGATTATAGCTATAAGATATTCTTTATGCTTTCTATTACATTGTTTTTCATCCAGCTTATGTTTCTATCACTGGGGGGGTTAATTTCTGTGGTGGCTTCCAAGATAAAATCTGTGTTACCTATTTCTTTAGGCACAGTATTTACATTTTTTATTATTGGAATGTTTTCATCAACTACGGGGGATACTGCTATGCGTTATATTACTCCCTTTAAATATTTTGACACAAACTATATTATGAAAAATTCTAGTTATGAGAGTTCATATATTGTTATTGAAATAGTGTTTATTATTATAGCAATTTATGCCAGTTATTTTGTATATGACAAAAGAGATGTCCACATCGTTTAAAGATATTTAAGCACAGAAGGTTACGATTAAAGGATTACTAATAGTTGAAAGCTATTTAGGGTTTAATAAGGAATATACGGAGGTTAGTTTATGAATATATTTATTGTAGAGATGAAGGCCCATAGGAAAAGTCTTATTATATGGACTTTTGGTATAATATTTATGGTTGGAGCTGGCATGGGAAAATTTGCAGCATTATCAACCTCAGGCCAATCTATGAACGAGCTATTGGCTCAGATGCCAAAATCTATGCTAGCCATGCTTGGTATAGGTACTCTAGATTTATCAAAGGCTAGTGGTTATTATGGAATGCTTTTTTTATACTTAGTGCTTATGGCAACGATTCATGCTGTTATGCTAGGCGCTGATATAATTTCAAAGGAAGAAAGAGATAAAACCGCAGAGTTTTTACTTGTAAAACCTATTTCAAGAAATAAAGTCATAACATCAAAACTGTTAGCAGGTACAGTGAATATTTTAATATTTAATATTGTAACTTTGGTTTCTTCAATAATTATTGTAGGAAAATATAGCAAAGGTGAATCGGTGAGTGCAGACATTGTAGTTCTCATGGTTGGAATGCTTATTCTGCAACTTATGTTTATGCTTATTGGTACAGCCATAGCCGCTGCATGCAAAAATTCAAGGTCTGCTACAGCTATTTCTACAGGGGTGATATTAATTACCTTTATATTATCAATAGCAATAGACATAGACAGTAAGATTAAAAATTTAAAATATCTTACGCCATTTAAATACTATGAGGCTAAAGATTTGATGTTTGGAGGTGGCCTTCAATGGAGTTTTGTAATTTTATCAATTATAATTATTTCAGTAATGATCTGTATCACATATGTATTTTATAAAAAAAGAGATTTGAGTATTTAGTAATCTGGAAAAAACGTTTATAGCATGGGGTTTTGAACCATGCTATTTGTTTTTAGCTTATAATGGTATATTATATGTGTGATAATCACATTATAAGTAAACTAAAAAACAATAAGCTTTAAGGATAATTCTAAAGTGATGTTTCACTTTAGTGTATTATTAAGGTTCGAGGATATAGATATATGATAAAGGAGACCTAGAATGAACATAACTGTAATATGCGTAGGGAAAATAAAAGAGAAATATTTAAAAAGTGCTATAGAGGAATATACAAAAAGACTATCTCGTTATTGTAAGCTGAGCATTGTTGAATTAAATGACGAGAAAACTCCAGATAATGCTTCAGAAAAAGAAGAAACTATAATAAAAGAAAAAGAAGGGGAGGCAATAGTTAAGAGTATAAAGGATAATATGTTTGTAATTGCTCTAGAGCTTGCGGGAAACATGCTATCTTCAGCGGAACTTTCAAATTACATAATGGATTTAGGAGTAAGGGGTGAGAGCAATATAGCTTTTGTTATTGGGGGGTCATTAGGTTTATCCAAGGCAGTTTTAGAAAGAGCCAATTATAAATTATGCTTTTCAAAGATGACTTTCCCACATCAACTATTTCGAGTTATGCTACTAGAACAGATTTATAGAGGGTTTAGAATAATAAGTGGAGAACCGTACCACAAGTAACGGTGACTTTTTATTATAGAAGGTTGATATGGCTAGCATACATAAGTGAGATAATAAGCAGATTAACTACCTTTTAACCTGGAATATTGAGGACAAGTTGAACATAATTTCCTAATGTAGTATGATATATTAGGGGTGGAAATTATGGAACAAATAGAATATGCCACAATTGACAAGGATTTATACAAGCAAAAAACAATTATAAAAAGGATAGAAGCATTATTTTTAAATAATGTAGGTAAGATAGTTACGAATACTCAGTTGGTTGAAGTTGCAAAAGACCCTATAACTGGTAAAGAACCGGAGAATTGGCATCAGAGATTATCAGAATTAAGGACTAATTACGGGTATACAATATTAAGCCAAAGAGATAGGTGTGGATTGAAGCTTGGAGAATATTTGCTGGTATCAATTGAAAAAAGAGAAAAGATAAACAAAAGAGTTTATCCATCAAAAGAATGTTGGAAAAAGATTTTAAAGAGAGCAAACAATTGTTGTGAGTGGTCAGAAGGTGGTGTTATATGTGACTTAAAAGAGGGAGATATTGACCCTATCGGCGGTGGGAAAGTTAAATTAACTGCTGACCATTT
This sequence comes from Clostridium bowmanii, assembly GCF_018861315.1. GTDB lineage: Bacteria > Bacillota > Clostridia > Clostridiales > Clostridiaceae > Clostridium_AD > Clostridium_AD bowmanii. Next base: position 116,433 of record NZ_JAHLDL010000014.1, read on the forward strand.
ACAGCCACATTCATATGGACAAGTAGTTGATATGGATAATCCTGATGATTGGCAAGCACTTTGTGGTAGGCACCAAGTAGTAAAGAAAAATTTTTGGAATAATAAGACAGGTAAGTTGAATATTAAGGCTATATTACAATCAGTGACAGTGAAAGAAAAAGAGGAAGCATATAATTTCTTGAAAGATTACTTTAAAGAATAAGAGCGTTAAAGTTATTGGAATTTATTAATATAAACTAATTTCTAAAAAGTAGTTAATTAATATTCAAATATAGTATATACTAAAACGAGGAGAAATTTCCTCGTTTTTGTTTTGAAAATAATAATAGTTAATAAGTAAGTATCTAGTGGTAGTTTAGGTAGAATAAAAATAAGCTAATGAGGAGTGAATTTTGATTGAAAAATATTGAATCTCCTATAAATCATATAATTAAACCAGACACATGGCAAAAGAGATATGAGGTTCATAAGTATTGGGGTAAAAAGCCTTCAAATGTTATTGCTGAGTATATTAATTACTTCACTAATGAAGGAGATACTATTTTAGACGTTTTTTCAGGATTTGGAGTCACCACAATAGAAGCAGTAGTAAATAATAGGGTTGGTATTGGCGTAGACATAAATCCTATATCAAAATATATTTGTGAATCAATGCTTAAATATGTTGATTTAAAAGAATTTAAAGATGAATATAAAAAGATGGAATTAGAATTAACTAATGATATGGAATGGTTATATAGTACTAAGTGTCCTAACTGTAGTGAACCTTGTAAAATAGTTTCAACTATATGGGAAGATAATGCTCCTATCGAAATAAAGTATTTATGTAAACATTGTAAAGCTAAAGGTATAAAATCATTAGATGAGTTAGATTTAGAAAAAATCAAAGAAATTAACAATACAAAAATAAAGTATTGGTATCCAAAAGATAAGGTGTTTGAAGGCTGGGAAACAAAAAAGCTTAAGAAAGCAGGGATACAAGATTTTAGTGATATATACTCTAAACGAAACTTATATGCACTAAGTTCTATATTCAATTATATTGTTAATATTGATAATAAGACAATAAGAGAAATTTTTATTGTTACTTTTACTTCAATGATAGCACAAGCATCTAAAATGATTGCCAACTATAAAGGGAATTCAGGTGGTCCATCGTGGAAAATAAACACATATTGGTTACCTAAAAGCTGGCAGGAATTGAATGCATGGCACTATTTTGGGAATAGATATAAGAAAATGCTAAAAGGAAAGGAAGAGACAAACAGGCTTATCGGAGATAACAATAATTACAAATTCTTACTCAAATCTTCTAGCAATCTTTCAAATGAGATTAAAAATAATTCGGTTGATTATATTTTCACAGACCCTCCATATGGAGGTGAAGGTATTCAGTATTTAGAGTTAAGTTTTATATGGAACTCTTGGCTGAGATACTTTAATGAGAAAATTGATTGGAGTAATGAAGTTGTATTTAATCCTTACAGAGAAGGTAATTTTGATGAGAAACATTATGAAATTAAGCTAACAGAGGTATTTAAAGAAGCTTATAGAGTACTTAAGGATGGAGCTTGGATGACGGTAACATTTGCTAATAAGGACTTGAAAATTTGGAATTCAATAATTAGAGCCTTTAAAAACTCCGGATTCCACTTAATAAATATTGTTCCAATGGAAGCATCAGCACCAAATATTACACAAATGTTGTTAAAAGAAACTCCAAAGACAGATTTGATTATAAATGTAAGAAAGTTAATAAATAAACCAACTAATCAAACTGTTTTTAATGATTTTAACTTTAATATTAAATTAGAGGAAATTGCTGATAATCATATAGATAGGAACGGAAGAGTAAGTCTTAATACATTATTTGATGACCTCTTAATAGAATGGTTTACAATTAAATATTCGCACGAAAATTTTGATGCTCAGTTAGTCGATTTTGATAAAAGAATGATAACTGACTACATGAATAATAGTAAGTTGCACAGTTTATATGATTGTACAGAAACAAATGAATTAAGAAAAAAGGCTGATATAGAATGGACTACAAGTAGTAAATCATAAAAATATTTAGTGTAGTTAAGTTAAGTAGTTTTAATATATATAATTAATAAAGAAACTCATACCTGTATGAAAATACGGATAAGAGTTTCTTTATTTTATTTAGGAGGTAGTATTAATGATTGAGATAGCATATTTAAAAGAAATGGACAAGTTAAAAGATATGCCACAGGAGGTACAAGAAAAAATCCAAGGCATATTGAAGATACTAGACTCAGAATACGGAGCAGATAGAAGGAAATACGAAGACAATGGAGGGTATATCATAGTTGTAGAGAGAAAAGAGGACTTTAAAGAGATAAAGGATAAGACGTACATTAATATTGATGATGCTATAACTGAATATACAGACAAAATAGTATGTAGTAATGGTGAAGTTTATACCAATTCATTGATATTATCTAATAATGATTATGCAATATTACTACTAATTCCAATGGAATTAACACCGCAAAATCTTATAAACTATATGATAGATTAAAAGCCTTAATTACCGATACAACGGTGATTAAGGCTTTTATTATTGTTTTTGGCAAAAAACATAGGAGGTTTATTATGGCAAGAAAAATAATAAAGGAGACTAAATACTGTCAGATATTGAATCAAGGGAAATTAGCTGATGAAGAATATACCTATTGTATCGAAAAGATATTTATTAAAGACAAGAAGAGGGATGAGATTAGGTTCAGCTTATATAAGGATACTATAAAATCAAAAGAGAGGTATGTTCCACGTTCATTAGATGTAACAGAGGAACAGCTATTGCAATTAATGAAGGAAGCAATAGTAGGTTCAGTATTTTCAAAGGAATTTGTAAAGAGTTTAGCTGTACTATTGAATGTAAAATAATTAATGGAAAGAAGGTAGAAATATGTCAAAGAGCGTATATTGTGTTGATAAAATAGACGAAGGTAAAAAGGAAATGATAACAGCTGAAAATAAAAATACACCTGCTAAAAGGATTAATATAGTATCCATAAAAATGGTAAGAGAAGCAACTATCCTATATAACATACGAAAGATAACGAGTCCAGCAGATGCGGTGGAGCTTGGGAAAAAAATCCTTGAAAACTCAGACCGTGAGCATTTGTGGTTACTTTGCCTTGACACGAAAAATCAGCCAGTTGCACTGAATGAAGTTTCGGTAGGGAGCCTTTCTTGCTCAATTGTTCATCCTCGTGAGGTATTCAAGGCAGCCATTCTAAGCAATGCAGCTTCAATAATACTTTTCCACAACCATCCTTCAGGAGACCCTTCAGCCTCAAATGAAGATATAAAAATCACAACAAGGCTCAAAGAATGTGGGGAAATACTAGGGGTACCACTCATTGACCACATAATTATTGGAAATGAAAAATATTGTAGTCTAAAAGAAAAAGGAATATTATAGGAGGAATTGAGGGTATGTTTGATAATGCTAGGTATATTACAAGTGGAATAAATGAGGAAGTTGATGAATCCATCCAAGTACTATTATGGAACTTTATTGACTTATTAAAGCTAAAAGAAGATTTTACAATAGACTGGCTACAAGTATTTGAGCTTAGGGAAATAAGCAATAGTAAGACCTTTAATCAAGAAATAGTGCACTCGCAGGAAGAGCCATTATACAAGAAGCATTACTTAGTGGCAGTAGACAAGCCTATTAGTACTAAAATATATGTTATTGATGACTCGGAGCAAAGTGTACTGATGTTATCAAAAGAATACTAAATTGATAGTGTTAACTAACCTATGAAAAAACTAGATTAAAAATTTTAAGATTTAAATTGCACCATGAAAAGTGAAAATATACCTAAAAGTAATGAAACATTAGTTTTGTTATCAACAAAACTTTGGCTTTTTTTCTTGTCAAGTAAAAAAGTGCAGCAAAAATACACCTTTAAGATTGTCCCTTTTTTTTCAGAACACTGAAGGTGAAGCTAATTTGCTTATATCAAAAGCTAAATCGTAAATCCAGCTATATAACCTGCTTTTCAATTATAAGTTGTTGAGAAAGTTCAATTAATTTTTGCCATTTGCCAGGCATCGTTGGAATTTTCTCAAGCTCAGGAATAGAGTTTAATGGTCCCCAATAGGAGTAGCTATGGGGGCGGAGAAAGTTATAATAGGCTACAAATAAAGCTAAGTGCGTGTTGGAACCTTCTTCACTACCAAAACCATTTGTAACCCTATAGGAGAATTTAAAGGTTCTGTTTAGACGTTCTATTATTTGTTTAAGCCAACGATATTCAGTTGAAATAGGATCAGAATTAGTAAGTCCA